>NZ_JBQEPV010000007.1:0-414209 GCF_052045935.1 Paraburkholderia sp. 22098
AAACAGCAGACCACCGCTCAAGCGATGAAGAATCGACACGCGCCCTGCAAGCGGCAGGCGATACGCCGTCAATATCTGCCCGATACCGATGTTCCGGAATTCCGGCCTCGGTTTTTTTAATGTGTCAGCCACAGTAGACCCCCTTTGCCTCTTTAGATAAACACAACGGCGCACTCCGCCGCTCGCTCCGATATAGGCGCGAATCGTCCCACCTCATCCTTTGATCGAACGGCGTTGTATTGCGGGAAGATATTTAGGACGGACCGCGCGATAGCGATATTTTGTCGCACCGCTGATATACTGTCCAATATCTATCGCGTCTTACTGAAATAGTTTTTTCAGATATCAGATGGAACTGCGTCATATTCGCTACTTTCTTGCTGTCGCCGAAGAGCGCAACGTCACTCGCGCGGCCGAAAGACTCGGCATCGGTCAGCCGCCGCTCAGCCAGCAGATCCACGCGCTAGAAGACGAAATGGGCGTGCGGCTGTTTCGCCGCACCGGCCACGGCGTGGTGCTGACGGAGGCCGGCGAGGCCTTCGCCGCCGACGCCAAGCGCATCCTGCACGACACGCGGCTGGCGGTCGAAAAAGCGCAGAGCGCGGGTCGCGGCGAAATCGGGCAGCTCAACATCGGCTTTACGGGGTCCGCAGCGTTCAATCCTGTCGTATCCAAGCTGATTCGCGATTATCGGCAGGACTACCCGAACGTCACTCTCACGCTTGCCGAAGGCAACACCGCACAACTGCTCGCCTATCTCGGCGACGGCCGTGTGGACGTCGCCTTCGTGCGCCTCGGCAGTCAGTCGCCAGCGGGCGTGCAGTTCCATCACATCGCAATCGAGCCGATGCGGGTCGTATTGCCGGCAACGCATCGTCTCGCGAAGAAACGCAAGATCGCGCTGTCCGCATTGGCAGAAGATCCGTTCGTGATGCTTCCGCGAGAAGCGAGTCCCACGCTGCATGACGTCATTGTCGGAGCATGCAGGGAAGCCGGCTTCGAGCCGATCGCGGGACAGCAGGCGCCGCAGCTTTCGTCCGTGGTGAATCTGGTCGCTGCCGAGTTCGGCGTCTCACTGGTGCCGGCTTCGGTATGTCAGATACAGGTCGAAGGCGTCGCTTATACCGACGTGCTCGGCAACGCCATCTCGATCCGGCTCGTGCTGGCCTCGCGCATCGAGGCCGCGCCCGCAAAGACAGCAAACTTCCTGCAGAAGGCGGTTGCGTTGGCGTCGTCGGTTACGTGAGGCAGTCGACCAACACCATGATGCGTTGACCGTTCAACGCGTTCGCAGTTGCTGCGATGGTGTGGCATTCGACGCATTGCCGCCCGCCGAACCGGCTGCAGGTAACGGTATCTCGATGTGACACGAGATGCCGTCTGCGTTGAACGTGAGTTCGGTGCGTGCCTGCAGCGTGAACTTCAGCGCCTTCTCGATCAGTTGCCGGCCGAAGCCGGTCCGGCTGCTATCCGGTCTGGCGCGAACCCCGCTTTCCACCCACTCGAATACGAGCAATGCAGCCTCGGCGGTGCCCGCCTCGACGCGCCAGCGCACGTCGAGTCGTGCCTGCTCCTCCTTCAGCGCGCCATATTTGAGCGCATTGGTCGCCAACTCGTGCAGGACGAGCGCGATGATCTGTATGTTCCGGAATCCGAGCGGCACGACCGGGCCATTGATCTTGACCCGTTCGCCGTTTGCAACGCCGAGCGCATCGAACTCGAGCCGCACGATATCGCTCAGGTTGATCAGATTGCCGTCCGCTTCCCCGACCAGTCCCTGCAGGCGTCCTAGCGCCGCGAGGCGGCTCGTGAACGTTTCCAGCTTTTGATCGGCGGTGAGCGTCTGTTCAGCAATAGATTGAATCACCGCCAGCAGATTGCGCGTGCGATGCTGCAACTCGCCGATCAGCACGTTCTGCCTGTCTTCGGCGTGGACCATGTCCGTGACGTCGACGAAAGCAATCACCACACCGTCGATCTGCCTGTCGCCGTTGCGGTACGGCGCAAGGCGCACCAGGAAATGCGCAAGCCCATCCCTGCCGCTGACGTGGCGCTCCCGCGGCTGGTTCGTTTTGAAGACGGTCTCGATATCGTGCTCGAGACCGTGCAACTCAAGGTGGCTGACGAGCTCCGTGATGGGACGGCCGCGGTCGATAGCACGGATATGGAAGATGCTGTCCATTGCCGGCGTGAACGAACGGATCACCAGGTTGCGGTCGAGAAACACCGTTGCCACCGAAGTGCTCTCGAACAGGTTTCGCAAGTCGCTGTTCGAGCGGTCGAGCGCGTCGATCTTTCCGCTCAATTCCATGTTGACGGTTTGCAGTTCCTCGTTGAGCGAAACGAGTTCTTCCTTCGACGCCTCCAGCTCTTCATTCGACGACTGCAGTTCTTCGTTGACCGAGACCAGTTCCTCATTGGAGGACTTCAGTTCCTCCAGCGCCGTCTCGTACTCTTCGATCATGGACTGCAAACGCTCGCGCGTCTCGCGCAACTCCTTTTCGATCTGCGCCGCGGTGCCGTCGTGCATGGACTGCGCGCGCGCAAGCGCTTCCTCGCGGGCCGCTAGCGGACCTTCGTCCTCGAAGATGACGAGATACATATGCTCGTCCTGCGGCTGACCAGTTAGCGGTTCCACTGTCAGGCTGATGAGCTGCACACGGCCGTCTTCGCCCTCCACGACGACGCCTTCGCGCGTGACCGTGCGGCCCGACTCGACCGCTTCGCGAAACACCGACCGCAGATCGAGGCCGAGTCCCTTGCGTGCGAGCGCAAACAGTTGACGCGTCGGCACGCCGGGCGCGGCCTCCAGGTATTTGCCGGTGCGGCCCGAGTAGTAGACGACATCGCCGTCGCGCGTGACGAGCACATGCGGCGGTGTGAAGCGCTCCAGCATATGGTTATCCACCACATGCCGCAGCGCTGCGCCGCCGAGCGCAGGGCGGCTTGGCGTCAGTCCTCCCGGTTGCCCGATCTTCAACGAAGAGACTGACAGCGGCACACGGATCTGCGGCGAAACATCAGCTCTGCGCCGGAAGATGCGGTGCTTCTTCTCGACGGGCAGAAACAGTTCGTCAAACTGGCTGACGTTCTCCGATGTACCGAGGAAGAGATACCCGTCCGGTCGCAGCGCATAGTGAAACGTCGGGATCGCCTGATTCTGGATTTCGGTACCGAAGTAAATCAGCAGGTTGCGGCAGGAGACGAGGTCGATGCGCGAAAAAGGCGGATCGCGAATCACACTATGCGGCGAGAAGATGCAGAAGTCGCGCACTTCCTTCGTGAGCACATAGCTGCTGCCGTCCTGAATGAAGAAGCGCTCCCGCCGTTCGTCGGATACACCGTCGAGCATCGCTAGCGGGTAGCGTGCCGCGCGTGCGACGGCGAGCGCGCCGTCGTCGATGTCGGTGGCGAAAATCTGTACGCGCGGCGCCGGCTGGCGGCCATCCATCTGCTCGCGCAGCAGCATCGCAATCGAATAGACTTCTTCACCGGTTGCGCAACCGGGCACCCACACGCGAATTGTGTCGTCGGCGCCGCGTCCCTCCAGCAACTGGGGAATCACGATCTCCGCGAGCGCTTCGAACGCCTGCGCATCGCGAAAGAAACTGGTCACGTTGATCAGCAGGTCTCGAAACAGAGCGGCGACTTCTTCCGGCTCTTTCGACAGACGCGCAACGTATGCCTCCGGCGTGTGGATTTCAAGGACCTGCATGCGCCGCTGCACGCGGCGCACAAACGTGTTCACCTTGTAACCGCTGAAATCATGGCCGACCTGACTGCGCAGGATCGCGTAGATTGCAGTGCGCGCTTCGTCGAACTCGCTTGCATTGGTTTGCGCTCCAGATTTCCCGGCAAAGCCGTCGAGCATGAAGACGCCCGCGGCGAAGCTCGCGAGCTTCTGGCCCATTGCCTCGGCGGGCACCACGAAATCGACGAGGCCCGTTGCAATCGCGCTTCTCGGCATGTTCGGATGATGCGGGCCAAAGCCGTCGCCGGCCTGCGCGAGTGTCAACCCGCCGCGCTCCTTGATTGCCTTGATGCCTAGCGTGCCGTCGGAATCGGCGCCCGAGAGAATCACGCCGGCTGACAGTTCGCCGACGTCGGCCGCGAGCGTGCTGAAGAAAACATCAATCGGTTTGCGCTCGCGCCGGAGCTTGTCCTGAGACTGCACGTGGAGTGTGCGGTCCTTGACACTCACGACGGCGTCGGTGGGCAACAGGTACACATTGTTGGGTTCGATGGATGTGCCGTCTGCAATGGCGTGCACCGGCATGTCGGTAAAACGGGCGACGATTTCCGGCAGCATGCTGTCGCGATCGGGACTCAGATGCGTGACGATCACGCACGCGAGGCCGGGGTTTCGCGGCATGCCGCGGAAGAAGCCCTCAAGCGCTTCGACGGCGCCAGCGGACGCGCCTATGCCGACAATCGGGAAATGGGTGGGTCGCGTCATCGTTTGTCCCGCATTGCCGCGCCTTTGCCACCGTCGGGATGGACCTGCCGCTTCAGGGGCGCACCGTCCGCATCACTGCCCAGCGACGGCATCGACTGCTCCTGCAGCCGCCGCGGTCCGGCACGGACGACCTCGCTTGCGGTGCTGTAGCGGCCTACGACAATTTCTGCCTTTATGAACGACGCCAGTCGCTGCGTCAGACTAACGCATAGCGCGTGCTTGCTCGGCATGGGCGACTCGCGAAAATGGATGGGTATGATTTTATATTACGCCTTTGGAACCGGGCACTTCGACAACCCATGGCGGGCTCAAAAGACAGAATCGCGAGACAGAAGAGCATGCTCACTGCGCATGCCCATTCACCGATGTTCGCAATGCGGCATCGGCCGCAGTGATCGCATACGACCTTGGTCCGATTGTCCTCAACAGATACGCAGCGCAATCATGTACTCACCACGCGAGCTTACGCGTCGTCGGGAACACCCTGGAGCTGTTGTGGATGTTTACAGGAAACACTGCTTTTGCGACGTCGCGTTGAGCGGTGTGTTCCTGAGCGTTGCGGTCTAGCCAAGCCGGCGAGGGCGCTGAAATCGGCGCTGCAATCGGCGCGGTTGGCGGCACGATGGTTTGCGGAGCGCGGGCTCGCAACAATCGGCAGGCCGCTGCAGATTGGAGTCAGGCGGAACGCGTTATTGGATGCCGCCACTGAGCAAGACGGCGTGCGTGTTATTCCGCTGGATGCGAAGTGCTTCATGGCCGCGTGACGCAACGGTGGCCGGAAGTCTACCTTGGCCCGCAGATAGCGGCGAGCTTTAAGGCGAGAGTCTCATTCCTCTCGTCGCCATGACATCACAGAAATGGTCAAGCCGGGACGAGCCCTTAACGTTACTACCTGAGTACTCATCTGACCGCGTCATGTGACTGCGGCCGACCGAGTGATGTGATTGCTGCCGCAACGATTCAACGATTTAAGAACGATGTGTTTACCCGCGTACCGGTCCTTCGGCCGGAGCGCTAACGGAGGCCAACAATGAACAGACGGAACTTCGTGTTAAGAACTGCGGCTGCGATGGCTGCTTCCACTCTGGCGGTTGCCGGTTGCACCATGACGTCAGGCGGCGGCAAAAGCGCTGAGACCGACGCGTCCAAGCGCCAGGCCATTGATGCGAGCGTGAACGGTACATTGAGCCGGCTGTTCTCAACGGTGCAAGGCTCACGGGAACTTGCGTCGAAGGCACAAGGGATTCTGGTGTTTCCCGACGTGAAGAAGGCTGCGTTCATTGTGGGCGCCCAGTATGGCGAAGGCGCATTGCGTGTGGGCGGCACTACGGCTGGCTATTACAGCACGGCGGCGGCGTCATTTGGATTTCAGGCGGGGGCACAATCCACCGCTGTCATTTTCATGTTCATGACAAGCGACGCGCTCGCCAAATTTCAAAGTTCGTCTGGCTGGTCGGCCGGGGGTGATGTTGGCGTATCGGTCGTGAAGGTAGGTGCGAATGGCGCAATCGATACGACATCGGCAACCTCGCAGGTAGTCGCCCTCGTGCTCACCAATGTCGGACTGATGGCCGACGCTTCGGTTAACGGTGCGAAGGTGACGAAGCTCAACCTTTAGGCCCTGAAGCATGTGATAGCAATGTATCGGGCGTTTGCTCGATCTTAACGTCGTCGCGCTCCGGCGTGACCTGGACGACGATGGTTCAATCGCTTCGGGACATGTCGGCGATCCACGCAGCGCATCCGGCGTCGTGTCGTTAAAGGTCGGCACGACGCGCGGGACGCATACTCGCTCGGAAATAGAGTCTGGATGTCGTCGAACGTCAGGAATCCGAACTTGGTCAGGAATGCTTCAGCCCGTTCATGCTGCAATGTCGCCTGATTGACTCCGATCGCGAACCATCTCATTCACGCACTTATCGCTATCTGACTCAGCTTTAGACAGTGCGCGGAATTATGCTATTTGGTCGCAGTTAGCATAATCGCGCCGAAGTAGAGCGCGTAACGCGATTCCTAACCGGAAACGTTTTGAATTCTCACTGCCTGTACGCTATAAGCGAACTCGATTGCTTCTTGCATAGGTGAGCTTGAAGCGGAATGCAAGCGATGCAGCAGAGAAAGCCGTAGCCCGGTAGTCTTCGCCGTTCTCATTTCACCTACGGGTGACGAGCGGACACAAAGAGCCTTTAGGCTGAAATGTGTCCATAGGGTACTTCCCAATTCCATCGTCGACTTGCAACGATGTTATTAACAGGCTATTGAACGCCAAGTCGAACGCGCGTTGCGCCATTTTTGCCGATGCTCAAGCTCGCTCGAAAAAAATTCTGAAAAAAACAGGTTGCTACCTTTCATCCGGCTATCTTCCCGTCTATGGTACTCAAAGGTACCAAACAAATACGGCTTTCGTGCGATTAGGTGAGCCGACCAATAACCTACTAGATCTCATTTTGCTGATTGACCGAAGAGTTCGCTCATCTGTCGATCTGTTGAGCGGGTAACGTGGCATGTTCGAGCACATTCCCGCGAAGAGGCGCACGTTGCTGCTCGATACCGTAGGGCCAATACGGAGAGTCCAGTCATGAATATGCCCACACGCGACCCCCGCACGATGATGGCGGGGATTGCGTCAGCCCTTGAGCGGCTTAAACATTCATGGGGAGCCAGCGCAAGGAGACAGAGCCCGACGCCGTCAGGCAGACCTGCCAGGATGGTTACGGCAAATCGAGCGCATGACAGGCCGCGGGTCGACATACCTGACGTGGCACCTCGCAAAGCGGGGAGCGGACAGGACAATTTCGTTCGAAAGCAGTTGCACCCCCGGGCATACAGACGACCATCCACTGCGCGCTCCGACCGTATGGGGCAGTTAAAGAGTGCGCTGGTCAGATATCTGTCATGGCCGACGGGTCGCGCTGAAGACACGAGGCTTAATCGCGCAAGAGAAGCGCTGAAGCCACTGCTGGAAATGATGCCTGCGGCGATGATCGTGGTCGATGACGCTAATAAGGTAGTACAGGCCAACCAGCTTGCCGCAACGCTTTTCTCCTATACAGCGGACGAAATGAGCGGCCTCTCTTTCGCGCAGTTGTTTCCTCGCATGGATAACGACGCGGTGGCACGGCGAGGACATCCATCATCAAGCGGCGCACCAGAAGACTTTTCAGCTTCCAGCGCGCGACGAACAGCCGTTGCACGATGTAAGGACGGCAGCGAACGGCCGGTCAGCGTGAAGTGTACGCACTACAGACCGGCTGGCGCATTCGTATGGGTCGTCACTGCCGACGATGTGCAAGCTCACGCAGAGATGGTCAGCGACGAGTCGCAGCACGCGCATCTTGCGCGCGTTTTCGAACTGGCGGAAATGGCGGCCGTTCTTGCTCACGAAATCAATCAGCCGCTCACCGCGATCCTGAGTAACGCACAGGCGGTACAGCGATTCCTGCATCTGACCAGAAGCGGTTCAACTGATTTGCGGGAGGCGTTTGCGGACATCGTGGCGGATAGTTTTCGTGCCACTGAGATCGTTCGCAAGCTGCGGCAGTTCGTCCGTCGGGCCGCACCCGAGACACGGTCGATCGATATTGGAAGTCTGGTCAGCGGAGCGATGCACCTCATGCGTCGCGATGCGGTGGTGCGCGGGGTCAGCGTGACGCTCGATATCGGGAGGCGCGTGCCGCTGGTCCGGGGCGATAGCATTCAGTTGCAGCAGGTCATGATCAATCTGCTGCAAAACGCGTTCGACGCGGTAGAGGGGTGTTGTGCGGAACACCGCGTCGTGTCGGTGAAAGTCGATACTGCAGCGCAAGGAGAAGGGGTCAGTATTTCCGTGAGCGACCGCGGCCCCGGTCTGAAGGCGGAGCAACTCGGCGAGATGTTCTCGCCGTTTCCTACCTCGAAGCCGCAAGGTCTCGGGCTCGGCCTGTCGATCAGTATCTCGATCATCTCGATGCACGGCGGACGGCTATGGGCGGAAAGCAATGGCGAGCGGGGCGCGACGTTCCGGCTCGTGCTGCCATCCGCGGGGGAGGCTGACATATGACAACCTGTTCAAACACCATGACTGAAGTCACTCCGATGGTATTCGTCGTCGACGATGACGAACACGTCAGATCTGCTCTGGCGCGACTGATCCGGCTGTCCGGTTATTGCGTGCAGACCTTCGAGAGCGCGGAGACATTTATCGAACGTTTCGACCCGAAGGGCGGTCCTGCCTGCCTGCTGCTCGACCTGCAATTACCGGGACTCAGCGGATTAGCGTTGCAGCATCAGTTACATGAGTGGCTACCGATCATTTTCATGTCTGGGCACGGCAATATGAGTTCCGCCGTCGACGCAATGAAAGGAGGAGCGACAGACTTCCTGCCAAAACCGGTGACCGACAGCGTCTTGCTCGACGCAATCGAACGCGCGCTCGAACGCGCGCGACGGCTATTCGGTTGGCGCAGCGAACTGCAGGAAATTCAGAGCCGGGTCAAGCAGCTTACGCCGCGCGAGCGCGAGGTGATGACGCTCGTCGTGGCCGGTTACCTGAACAAGCAGGTCGCGAGCGAGTTGGGCGCAGCAGAAAAGACCATCAAGATTCACCGTGCGCGTGTGATGGAAAAAATGAAAGCCGGCTCGCTTGCAGAACTCGTCCGCCTCGCCGAAAAAGCTGAATCCGCGACCGCGACGGACACGACCGCCTCATATCGCTGACTGCGTTCGAGCAGGCGCCATGCAGATGAGGTCGCGCCTCGTCGGGTACTGGTGCGAATCAAAATTTCAGACGTCCTGTATGCCAGCGCTGCTGGCATTCACACATCGCGCGCAGTGCCGCTGACGCGTAACCACCAGTCGTAATCCGGCACACCTGATTGGTCTTGGTAGACCAAAGTCCTATTTCATATCTCAAGTGAATTCGTTAGGCTCGGACTGCATGATCGCGTTGCGACATCGCCTAACGAGCCCGAACGTACCACATGGCCAATCTCACTCCGACCGCAGCGGTTGTCGACGATGAAGAATCGGTCGGACGGGCGATCAAGCGCCTGTTGAGATCTGCTGGCATCGACGCGGAGGCGTTCTCGAGCGGCGAGGCATTTCTGAACAGGCTGTCGACCGATGCATCGTACCGGCCCGACTGCGTGATCCTCGATGTCCTGATGCCCGGCGTTGGCGGCGTCGAAGTGCAGCGCCAACTGTCCGGTTCGGGGATGCCGGTCATCATCATCACCGCCCACGACGACCCGTCGGTTCGCGCGCAAGTGCTCGCCGCAGGCGCCATCGACTATCTGCGCAAACCGTTCGACGGTGCCGCGCTCATCCGCGCCGTTCAGGCGGCGACGGGTTTCCCGCCCGCGCCCTGAGGCCGCTCTGCCTTGAGCGTAGCAGTGCAGTCTTCGTACGGATCGTATGAGACCAAAGTCCGATTGTCCGGACATTGTCGGATAACCACACTGCAATCTGTGCAGCCGTCAGCCGCGCTGACGTCATCCGGAGAACGCGGATATGAAAAGCCCGGACGCAATCAGTGGGATCGCCCCGATGAATATGGCCTCTGTTGCCCGCGCTTTGCGCTTGTCGCGCGCGCTCGTCACCGCCTCGCATGTGACCGTGCCCGGTCGCCCGACGCATGCCCGCCGTCTCGCTGCGCAAAGCACACGGTTGCTTGCGTTCCATAGTCACGCTGTTGACGCCACTAGTAAGGCAAGCGTCGCGCCGGTCCGCCCCACGCTCACACTGCTGGTTACGTTGCTCGCGTTGCTTGCATTCGTCGCCGGATGCGGCAAGAAGGAGGCATTGCCGGCGGCAAGTGCGCCCGAGGTCACGGTGATGACGATCACGCCTCGCGATACGCCGGTCGTGTTCGAGTTCACCGCGCAGACCGAGAGCTCACGCGAAGTGCAGATCCGCGCTCGCGTAGACGGCTTTCTCGATCGTCGCACCTATGTGGAAGGGTCGTTGGTGAAGTCCGGGGAGACGATGTTTCTGATGGACCGGAAGCCATTCGAGGCCGCGCTGCAAACGGCCAAAGGCCAGTTGTCGCAGCAGCAGGCGAGGTACCAGGTCGCGAAAGCCAACCTGGCCCGCGTGCAACCGCTGGTTGCGCAGAACGCATTGAGCAAGAAGGATCTCGACGATGCCGTTGGCGGCGAGGCACAAGCCGCCGCAGCCGTTATTGCGGCCAAAGGCGAAGTGGATACGGCTCTGCTGAACCTCAGCTACACGACGATCAAATCGCCGCTAACGGGGCTGTCGAGCTTCGCCAAACAGCAGGACGGCAGCTATGTGACGGCGACTCAGTCGGGGTTGCTCACCACTGTGTATCAACTCAATCCGATCTGGGTGAACTTCAGTGTGTCCGAGAATGAAATGCTGAGGTACCGCGACCAGATTGCGACAGGACATCTGCGCTTTCCGCCCGAAAACAACTTCACGGTGTCTCTCGTTCTCGCCGACGGTTCTGTTTATGCAGAACATGGCTCGATCGATTTCGCCAATCCCGCATTCAGCACTGAAACGGGCACGTTCCTGGTACGGGCCGTCTTCGACAATCCGAAAGCTGTGCTGCGACCTGGGCAGTTCGTGCGGGCGCGCGTGGCCGGAGCGATCCGGCCGAATGCAATCCTGGTTCCTCAGCGGGCAGTTTTGCAGGGCTCGAAAAGCCATTTTCTCTGGGTGGTGGACGCCGAATCTAAAGGCCGTCAGCGCGTGGTGGAAGTCGGGGAATGGCAAGGCGACGACTGGTTCATCACCGACGGACTGAAGCCCGGTGAGCGTGTCGTAGTTGACGGTGCAATCCGCGTAACGGCCGGGGCGCCGCTCAAGATCGTTGACCGGCCGCCCGTTGCGGACAGCGGACAGCAGGAACCAGGCGGCCAGGCTAGTGGACCCAAAACAGCCGCGACGGAGCCGGTCTCCGGCACCAGCGCGTCCCAGTAAAGGACGGCGACGATGAGCATTTCCCACTACTGCATCGACCGGCCGATTTTTGCGTCTGTAATCTCGATTGTGATTACGCTCGGCGGTGCGTTGACGATGTTCGCGCTGCCCGTCGCCCAATATCCGGACATCACGCCGCCGCAGATCACGATCTCCGCGACCTATCCTGGGGCGAGTGCAGACGTCGTCGCGAATAACGTGGCCGCGCCAATCGAACAGCAGGTGAACGGCGCCGACAACATGATCTACATGAACTCGTCGAGTTCTTCGACGGGAAATCTGACGATCAACGCCTTCTTTGAAATCGGCACCAACCCGCAGCTCGCGCAGGTCGACGTGCAGAATCGCGTGAACCTCGCGTTGCCGCAGCTGCCGCAATCAGTTCAGGCGCAGGGTGTACAGGTGCAGAAGAAGTCGTCGGCGTTCATGATGGTCATCGCGATCTACTCGCCGGACCAGCGCTTCACCAGCACGTACATTGCGAACTTCGCGAACATCTACGTGCTCGATGCGCTCAAGCGGATTCCGGGCGCGAACCAGTCGAGCATCTTCGGCACTCCGGACTATGCGATGCGTGTCTGGCTCAAGCCCGATCGTATGGCGCAACTGGGCATCACCGCGACCGACGTGCAGAACGCTGTCCAGGCCCAGAACCAGCAATTCGCTGTAGGGCGCATTGGACAGTCGCCGACCGGCACTCCGGTTGAACAGTCGTTTGCGGTCACGACCACGGGTCGCCTCGCCGAACCGGCGGAGTTCGAGAACATTATCCTGCGTGCCGCTAGCGAAGGCTCGGCTATCGTGCGGCTGAAGGACGTCGGACATGCCGAACTGGGACAGAAGGACTACTCCATTCGCAGTCGCTTTCAGGGCAAACCGGCCACGATCATCGCCGTCTATCAGCAACCGGGCGCGAATGCGCTCGATGTGTCGAAGCAGGTCCGCGCCACGCTTGCCCAACTCAAGCAGTCGTTTCCCGAGGGCATCCAGTACGACATTGCAATGGACACCACGGAATTCACGCGCGCGTCCATTTCCGATGTGATCCACACGTTTTTCGAAGCACTGGTGCTGGTGGTGATCGTGGTGTTCGTTTTCCTGCAAAGCCTCAGGGCGACGTTGATTCCAGTGCTGGCAGTGCCGATTTCGATTGTCGGCACCTGCATGGGAATGGCCTTGCTCGGATTTTCGATCAACATGCTGACCCTCTTCGGGATGGTGCTTGCCATCGGTATCGTGGTCGACGACGCGATCGTGGTGATCGAGAACGTCGAACGCAACATGACCGTTCACAAGCTCAATCCGAAAGACGCGGCCAAGCTCGCGATGGACGAAGTGGCGGGTCCGGTGATCGCGATCGTGCTTGTGCTGTGCGCGGTGTTCGTGCCGGTGGCGTTCGTGAGTGGCATTACTGGCCAGTTGTACAAGCAGTTCGCGATTACGATTGCGATTTCGGTGGTGATCTCGGGCATCGTCGCGCTGACCCTGTCGCCCGCACTCGCCGCGCTATTGCTCAAAAGTACTCACAAGGAAAAGAAAGGCTTTTTCCGCTGGTTCGACAACGCGTTCGCACGGATGACCGCAAGCTACTCCCGCGCGATTCAGTTCGTCATCAAGCGCTTCGTTCTCGCGTTGCTGGTGTTTGGCGCGATGATCGCGCTGACCGTCGTGATGGTCAAATCCGTTCCGAGCGCATTTCTTCCGCCGGAAGATCAAGGCTATCTTCTCGGCGCAATCCAGATGCCGGATGCGGCGAGCCTGGATCGGACCGGGGCGGTGTCTGACCGGGTGACTGAATACTTCATGAAACAGGACGCGGTCGGCAGTATCACGACGGTCGATGGATACAGTCTGCTCGACGTGCAGAACAAAAACAATGCGAGTACCTTTTTCATCGGCCTGAAAGGTTTCGACGAGCGCTACACGCACGCCAATCGCGAAACCCAGAATGCGAGGGCCGTGCTGGTCGATGCGTATCAGACCTTGTCGAAGATAACGGCGGGCGTCGTGATTCCGGTTAATCCACCGTCTATTCCGGGGCTCGGCACGACCGGCGGCACCGAAGTATGGATTCAGAGCAAGGGCGACGCGTCGATCGCGCAGCTTGCCGGGGTCGTGCAGCAGTTTATCGAGCGGGCCAGAAAACGGCCTGAGCTTGCACGCGTCACGACGACCTTCAATGCGTCGTCACAACAGTTGCTGGTCGAGGTGGACAGGGAAAGAGCCCAGACACTCGGCGTGCCGATCGAAGACGTATATAGCTCGATGCAGACGATGTTTGGTTCCCTTTACGTGTCCCAGTTCAACCGGTCGAGCCGGCTATGGCAAGTCATCCTGCAAGCCGATCCGGTTTATCGGCTCAGACCACAGGACCTCGACCAGATATTTGTTCGCAGCAAGACCGGTACGATGGTGCCGCTAAGAGCGGTCGCGACCTACCGGTATGTCACGGGTCCCGATCTGCTCACGCGCTTCAACAACTTCCCGGCCGTGCTCGTGACGGCGAATGCCGCGCCGGATTTCAGTTCGGGCCAGGTGATCGCTGCACTCGAACAGGTTGCCACCGAAATGCCGGCCGGCTACGGCGTCGCCTGGAGCGGTGAGGCTTATGAGGCGCGTAAATCCGGGGGAACGTCGGGCATCGTTTTCATCTTCGGGCTCGTGATGGTGTTCCTGATCCTCGCCGGCCAGTACGAGAAATGGTCGTTGCCGGTCGGCGTGCTGATGGCCGTGCCGTTCGCGCTGTTCGGCGCGCTCCTCGCTATCCTGATGCGAGGCCTCGAAAACGATATCTATTTCCAGATCGGCCTCACGATGCTGGTCGCGCTCGCGGCGAAGAATGCGATTCTGATCTTCGAGTTCGCGGTGATCAACCGGGAAGGAGGCGCGTCGGTGCTCGATGCTACCTTGCGAGCGTCCGAAGAGCGGTTGCGTCCGATCGTGATGACGTCGCTTGCCTTTATTCTCGGCTGTGTGCCGCTTGCTATCGCAGTGGGCGCGTCGGCAAACAGCCGGCATTCGATCGGCACCGGTGTGATCGGCGGGATGCTGGGCGCGACAGTCATCGCGGTATTTTTCATTCCGATGTTCTATTACCTGCTCGAAACCTGGTCGTCGCGTAAAAGCGGGCCCAAGGAGAAGCCGGGAGCAGACCCAAGCACCCCGGGAGGTTCGGCGCCTGTAGCGGGCGGTCCGGGCACGCCGAAGGTCACGCCGTCCGCACAGCGCGAGGGTGACTGACATGCGCACCACGCACTTTGCGAGCGTTGGCGTTGTGCTTCTGACGGGACTCGCCTCGCTGTCGCTGACTGGCTGTCTGCTTGGACCGGACTACGCGCGGCCCAAAGTCGATGTGCCCGCTACCTTCCGTTTCAGCATCCAGGAGACGGCCGACACCGCGAACACGGCCTGGTGGGAACAGTTTGGAGACCCTGTTCTCAACGATCTGATCGCTGCCGCGCTCGCGGATAACCTCGACGTCAAGATCGCCGCCGCGCGCGTAGAAGAGTTCCGCGGGCAGTTCGTGACAACCCGCTCAGGACTTTTCCCGCAGGTGGGGGCGAACTTCAATGCGTCACGCCAGCGCGCAACGCTGAGCGGCGGAGTGCCGCTGCCGGCGAATGTGAACCCGGTCTACAACCAGTTCGACGCGAGCGTATCGGCGGCTTGGGAAATCGACCTGTTCGGCAAAACGAGGCGCGAGACCGAAGCCGCTCGTGCGAATCTGCTCGCGAGCGAGGAGGGTCGCCGCGGCACGATTCTCTCGCTGGTAGCGTCGGTTGCTTCGTCGTATATCAATCTGCGCAGCCTCGACCGGCAGCTGGACATCGCGAAGGCTACGGTGGAGAGCCGGGCCGAATCGGTCAAGGTATTCACGCTGCGTTTCGCGGGCGGCGAGGTGTCGCAGATGGAATTGGCGCAAAGCCAGTCTGAGTATCAGGCGGCATTAGCCACTATTCCGGAGTTGGAAACCCAGATCGGAGTGCAGGAAGACGCGCTTGCCGTGCTGCTCGGACGCAATCCCGAGCCGATTTTGCGCGGACACGATCTGGACGCGCTGACCGCGCCCGCGATTCCGTCCAGTCTGCCGTCCGAACTGCTCGAACGCCGACCGGATGTGCTCCAGGCCGAGCAGAACCTGGTGGCGCAAAATGCATTGATCGGCGCGGCGCGTGCACTGTATTTTCCGTCGATCTCGCTAACGGGGCTGTTCGGTTCCGTCAGCACCCAATTCTCGAACCTGTTCACCGGGCCGGCGCGCGTATGGTCTTTCGCTGGCGCCGTATCGTTGCCTATCTTCACTGCCGGCAACATCGAAGGGCAGGTTCATCAGGCGGAGGCACGTCAACAGGAAGCGCTGTTTGCGTATCAGAAGGCGATTCAGGTTGCGTTTCAGGAAGTCGCGGACGCGCTCATCGCGCTGCAGAAATCCCGCGAGCAATTGGGAATCCAGCAGGATCAGGTTACCGCGCTGTCCAGCTACTCGCACCTTGCGCGGCTGCGCTACGAAGGCGGCTACACGAGTTACATCGAGGTGCTCGACGCCGAGCGCAGTCTGTTCAACGCGCAACTGAGCTATACACAGACCCAGGGCGCCGAATTGACGTCGTTCGTGCGTCTTTACAAGGCGATGGGCGGCGGCTGGGTCGTCAAGGCGGAGGAGATGACTCAACCGCCTGCCCCGCAGCCTATGGCTGGCGTGCCGGCTGGCGAGGCGCCGCGATGACGCACGCGAGGCTCCTCGCATGCCATGAATGCGACCTGCTTCAGGTCGATGCAGACCTTCCCGACGGCGGCGTGTTGCGTTGCCGGCGTTGTCATGGCGAGCTTTACCGGAACAGGGCAAATTCGCTCGGAAATGCATTGGCCCTGTCGCTCGGGGCGGCGGTGCTGCTCGCGATCGCCAACTCCTATCCGATTGTCGGACTGTCGGTAAACGGCACGTTGGTCGAAACGACGCTGATCGGCGCAGTGGATGTTCTGTACATCGACGGGATGTGGCCGATCGCGCTGCTGGTCTTTTTGACCACTGTTGCCATTCCTGCTGTGCAAGTCGCCTCGATGCTATGGATGCTCATACCGTTGCGCTTCAACCGCGTGCCGTGGGGGGCAGCCACGGTCTTCCGGCTGGCTCGCCTTGCTCAGCCATGGGGCATGACCGAAGTGCTGATCATCGGTTTGCTGGTGGCGCTCGTCAAACTCGCCCACATCGCGAGCGTCGTTGTAGACGTTGGACTGTGGTCGTTTGGCATATTGATGCTGGTCCTCGCCGCTGCGAGCGCCGCGTTCGATTCGCGTGACCTGTGGGCGAGAATCACTGCACTTCAGAACCCTGGCGGGCAGACGGGTGGCTCGCTGTCTCTACCGTGCGGCTGGCTGAGCGCCGCGCAGTGCGGTCTGATGCAGTGTCATGACTGCGGCTTACTGGTGAAGGCACCCGCCCACGCACAGGGTCTGTGCTGTTCGCGCTGCGGCGCGTCGGTGCATTTTCGCAAGCCGGACAGCCTGGCGCGCACGTGGGCATTTCTGCTCGCGGCGATGGTGCTGTATATCCCCGCCAACGTGTTGCCGGTGATGTACACCAGCTCGCTGTTCGGCGCGGAGAAGGACACGATCATGAGCGGTGTCGTTTATCTCTGGACGTCCGGCTCGTGGTTGCTCGCCCTCGTGGTGTTCGTCGCGAGCGTCGCAGTGCCGATGCTGAAAATTATCGCCATTGCCTTTCTGTCTATCTCCACTCAGGTTCACTCGCGCTGGAATCCCGAACAACGTACGCGCATCTACAGAGTGGTTGAACTGGTCGGGCGCTGGTCGATGCTCGATATTTATGTCATCACCATGCTGGTGGCCCTGGTGCAGTTCAAGGCGCTGGCTACTATCCAGGCGGGCCTGGCCGCGGTCGCGTTCGGCGCGGTCGTCGTATTGACCATGTTCGCCGCCATGTCGTTCGACTCGCGTCTGATCTGGGACGCGCACGGGCCGGATCATGCCGGACAACCTAAACACGCCTGAGCCGCCTGACGTCCCTGTAGCCATCGTCGCGCCCCGCGCACGTTGGCGGCCCCAGGTCGTATGGCTGGTGCCGATCATCGCCGTGCTGATCGGCGGTTGGCTAGCCGTCAAGGCGGTACTCGATCAGGGGCCGCAGATCACCATCATGTTCAACACAGGCGACGGACTCGAAGCCGGCAAGACAAAAATCAAGTTCAGGGAAGTCGATATCGGCGTTATCAAGGGAGTCAGCCTTTCGAGAGATCACAAGCACGTGATTGCAACTGCGGAGGTGGTGAAGGATGCATCGGACCTGCTCGTCGACGACACGCGTTTCTGGGTCGTGCGCCCACGAATCTCGGGCGGCACCGTGTCCGGACTCGGCACTCTGCTGTCGGGGTCGTTCGTCGGCATGGACGCGGGCGGCTCCGCCAAGCCGCGCCAGACCTTCACCGGTCTCGAAGTTCCGCCTGTGATTTCGAGCGACGTGCCCGGTCGCGAGTTTGTGCTGCGAAGCCAGAACATGGGTTCACTAGATGCCGGCACACCGATCTTTTATCGGCGGCTGCAGGTCGGACAGATCACCTCCTATGCTCTCGATCCTGACGGCAGGGGCGTAACGTTGCACGTATTCATCAATGCGCCCTACGACAAGTTCGTCAGACCCGACACGCGCTTCTGGCATGCCAGCGGGGTGGACGTCGCTCTCGACAGCAACGGGGTACGGCTCAATGCGCAATCGCTCGTGTCGATCATCATTGGCGGGGTGGCGTTCGATACGCCGGAGCACTCGCTCGATCAACCTCAAGCGGCCGCACAGACGACCTTCACGCTGTTCGAGAACTTCGGTGAGGCCATGAAGCGTCATGACCGGATCGTCACCCGGTTCGTCGCCGAATTCGACGATTCAGTACGCGGGTTGACTGTCGGCGCGCCGCTCGATTTTCGCGGCATTACGATTGGCGAGGTGAGTGGCATCTATACCCGATTCGACCGCGAGAGCAGGAAGCTAAGTATCGTGGTGGAAGTAGCCTACTATCCCGAGCGGTTTACGAACCGCTATGAAAGCGGTCCGACTGGCAGCCCAGTCGTCAAGGACACCCGCGAATTCGCGGATTATCTGGTTGCACGGGGCTTGCGCCTGCAATTGAGGACGGGCAACCTGCTGACCGGCCAGCGTTATCTTGCCGTCGACTTCTTCCCTGACGCCCCGAAAGCGAAGATCGACTGGAGTAAAAATCCGCCCCAATATCCGACTGTTCCGGGCTCGCTTCAATCGCTTCAGGACTCCGTCACGCGTCTGGTCGCCAAGTTGAATACGATACCGTTCGAAGCAATCGGCAAGAACGCGCAGATGACCCTTCAGAACGCGAATTCGCTACTTGCCCACCTCGACACCGATGTCGTTCCAGAAGCGAAAAACACACTGAATGCCGCGCATGGAGTGATGACTTCTGCCAATGGGGCGCTGCAGCCGGACTCCGCGCTACAGCAGAAGGTGTCCGACGCCATGAACCAGTTGGCACAGACGGCCGCCGCAGTCCGCACGCTGGCCGACTATCTCGAACGGCATCCCGAGGCACTGGTACGCGGCAAGCCGGAGAACAAACCGTGACGCGAATCTCTTCTGTCGTTGCCGGGGTATTTTTTTGCGGCTTGCTGGGTGCCTGCGGCAGTTCGCCGACCGCCAGTTTCTATACGCTGACGGTCGATACGACACTCACGCCGATGACCTCCACGATGCCGGTTCATGTCGTGGTAAACCCAGTCACTGTTCCCGATGTGGTCGATCGGCCACAGATCGTCACGCGCATGGGCAACAACCAGGTAGTGCTCAACGAGTTCGCTCGATGGGGTGAACCGTTGAAGGCGGACATTGCACGTACGATCGCAGGTGATCTCGCCACGCTGCTGGCATCGGATCACGTGTCGGTCTTCAATATGGGCGTTGATGCGGCGGGTACGTGGCGAGTTCGCGTGGACGTCATGCGCTTTGACGCGACGCCCGGCGAGGCCATAACCATCGAAGCGCTCTGGGCCGTGTTTCCCCCTGGCAAACCGCTGCCGGTTGCAGGTAAGTCGCTGGTTCGGCAACCCATTGACGGACACGGTTACGACGCGTTGGTGTCAGCCGCGGATCGCGCTCTTGGGGCAGTGAGCCGCGATATAGCTGGAGTGATTCACGCAGGCGCGCCTTAATGAAACGCGGCCGCGACGGTTTATGCCGACGCGGCCGGCACGACGTAGTTCGGCGCCGAATGATTCCATCTGGACATGGTTGCTCTTCCATGATTTTGATAGATATCCGAACTAATCAGGGTGCGTTGCGACCGACCAGAAATTGGAGAGCATGAGAGTTATACGCGTGGCTGTCGCTACTCCTACCCAATACGTTGTTAGAACATCTCGCGCCCGTTGTGATGCCAACATCGAAGCGCGAGAAGAGTACGCCGCGTACGACCAAAGTCCAATACAAAACGTGCTTCAACGAATATACGCTGGAAGCTTGCATGCCTGTCACTGACAAACTCACCAGCAGATCACATTGGGGGCCCGTTATGAAAAAAGCGATTGCAACAGTGATGACCGTATCTCTCGCACTACTACCGCCTGTGTTCGCGTCGGCGCAAGATAATTCTGCGGCGCCCGCAGCCGCAGCCGCGGACCATCCGGATGAGATAGTGAAAATGCATCAACAGGTTGCAGCAGCCAATCGCGAGTACAACCGGGAAGTCGCGGCTGCAAAGAAGGTCTATGACCAGAAGAAGGCGGCCGCTAACAAGAAGCGCGACGCGGCGGTTGCTGCCGCGCACAGCGGCACGAGCGAGTAAGCGGCTTGCCGCCATACCAAAGTAGCGTGCGTGTCCGCGTTCATGCTCCGTCACTGGTCGGTCTGGCTTGTCGTTAGATGAATCGTCGCGACACTCTGCGAGGAGATTCCGATGCTGATCTCGCCGACCGGCTCCCGGAGCCTATCGAGAGAGCTGCTTGACGTATTGATCCGCGCCGGACTCGTGGCGGTGCTCGCTGTTTTCTGTTTCCGGATCTTCGTCCCGTTTCTGAACCTGATGGTCTGGGCGTTGATTCTCGCCATTACTCTCTATCCGCTGCAACTCAGGCTTCGACGACATTTTGCGAGAAGAGATGGTCTGGTCGCCACGATGATTATCCTGGTCGCGTTTGGCGTTATTCTGGTACCGACCTATCTATTGGGCGTGGCCATCGCCGATTCGATCGACCACATGATCGCAGTACTCAGAAGCGGTAGCTTCGCGATCCCGCCGCCTGCCGAATCGGTCGCGAGTTGGCCGCTAGTGGGCCCACGTGTGCATGAATTGTGGTTGCAAGCCTCGACTAACCTGACCGGTCTCGCTCAACGGTTTGCGCCGCAAGTCAAGGACGCTGGTCTTGCCGTGCTCGGTACGCTCACTGGCCTCGGCGCGGGCCTCCTGATCTTCTTCTTCGCGTTGATCATCGCGGGTATCTTCATGGCGCACGGGGAGAAGGGCCATCGCAGCGCGGTGTTGATCGCGTCGCGCATCTCAGGTCCTGAAAACGCGTTGGAAATAACCAGCCTGTGCACGACCACGGTTCGCGCAGTCGCCCAAGGCGTGGTCGGCATTGCGTTCATCCAGATGCTGCTCATTGGTGTCGCGTTCGTCGTCATGGGGATACCCGGCGCGGGTCTGCTCGCGCTCGCGGTGTTGCTGGTCGGCGTCATGCAGTTGCCCGCCACGCTGATCACTGCCTCTGTGATCGTCTTCGTGATACTCACGCAAGGGGCGAATGCATCGACGATTATCTTCTCTGTTTATATCCTGGTGGCAGGACTCGCCGACAACGTGCTGAAGCCTTTACTGCTTGGACGCGGCGTTGCAGTGCCAATGCCGGTCGTGCTGATTGGAGCGCTTGGCGGCATGGTGACAGCCGGGGTAATCGGCCTGTTCATTGGTCCCGTGATGCTTGCGGTCGGTTACAAGCTCTTCTGGCGATGGGTTAAAGAACAGCCGGAGCTCGAGCGCGTTGAGCAGCAGGAACGGTCTTGAAGTTGGCGTAAACACGTAATGGCATCCAATCACAAATATATGGCGCCCAAAGGTAAATCGCGTTTTGAGGTCACGGTATCTTCGTCGGACGAGTTCGTTTTTGCCGCGTCTGACGCGAAGGCGAACGTCCCATAGTTTTCGCGGAAAGGAGAGATGCCGGTGCTAGGCGAGAACCTTGTCAACGACAGGCACTCAGCAGCCCAATCTCTTTCCGCCTCCGTAGCCTGCCTTTTGAGACCCTGCCATGAACTTCCTCGACGGTTCCCTTTACACTGAAAACCAGCAACCGCTGATCATTACAGCGGCGCCGTATGCGCCGGCCTGGGTGCCTTCCGACTTCCCCGAAGATATCCCCGTCACCATTGACCAGCAAATCCAGAAGGCAGTGGATTGCTACAACGCCGGCGCCACCGTATTGCATCTGCACGTCCGCGAACTTGACGGCAAAGGCAGCAAGCGATTGTCGAAGTTCAACGAACTGATTGCTGGCGTGCGCAACGCAGTGCCGGAGATGATTATCCAGGTCGGCGGCTCGATCAGCTTTGCTCCGGAGACCGAAGGTGCCGCGGCCAAATGGCTGAGCGACGACACGCGTCACATGCTGGCCGAGCTCGATCCAAAACCCGATCAGGTGACGGTGACGATCAATACTTCGCAAATGAACGTCGTTGAACATTGGGAAGATGACGACGTCAAGGGAACCTCGATGGAGGATCCCAATGTCTACAATGCGTACAAAGAGATGACAGTGCCCGCCCAGCCAGGCTGGGCAGAAGAGCACATCCGCCGCTTGAACGCAGCCGGGATCCAGAGCGCTTTTCAGTGCTACAACATCAACAGCTTCGAGTCGGTCGAGCGGTTGATCCGGCGCGGCGTCTACAAGGGTCCGCTGGTGATGAACTGGGTGGCCATCGGCGGCGGCATGGACGCGCCGAATATCTATAACCTTGCCAACTTCTTGCGCGCTACGCCCGATGGCGCGGTACTGACAGTGGAAAGCTCGATGCGCAATGTGTTGCCGGTCAACATGATGGGTATCGCGATGGGCCTGCACGTGCGCTGCGGCATCGAAGACAACCTGTGGAATCAGTCGCGCACGCGGAGGATGAGCTCCGTCGAGCAGATCGAGCAACTGGTGCGCATTTCACGCGAGTTCGGCCGCAATATCGCCACCGCCGAGGAGGCGCGCGATATAAGCAAGATCGGCGTGTTCTACGATACCGTGGAAGAAACGCTGCTGGCCAACGGTTTCGCGCCTAACCGCAAAGGTGGCACTCAAGGCTTCCTGCGCAAGGCCGTCTGAACGCGGTGGGGCAGCGCGCAAGATGTACTCAACTGCGCCTGCCCGACCACGTCGTGCGTTGCGTCCATACAGAAGCAACGCCGGGCTAGTTCTGATGCAGGCCGCCAGTGCCGCTCATTTTGCCTGCCTGTTTCTCCAGTCGCGCGGCGCCATGCCGAAACGCGACCTGAACCAGTTTGTGAATGAACCCTGCTGGCTATAACCGAGCAGCGCCGCCACACGTCCTATCGGATAGCGCGAGTTGCTCATGTAGCGAACGGCAAGTTCTCGCCGTACTTCGTCGACCAGGTCTGAGAAACTGGTCTCGACCAATTCCAACTGGCGCTGCATCGTGCGGACGCTCAGACCCAGATGGCGGGCAACCGGCTCGACAGTACCTTGCTCCAGAGGCAGCAGCAGGTAGATTGCCTTGCGAACTTCCAGAGCCGTCGAATCCGTCCCGGCTTGCTTCAGTGGTGCGGCGAGGCTTTCGGCGTAGCGGACGAGTTCCGGGTCCGCAGCCGGATTGGGATAGTCGAGATCGGCGGCAGCGCACACGAAGCCGTTGAAGTCGCTGCCGAACTGCATCGGGCAGCCAAAGAAACGTCGGTGAAACGTCAGATCGGCGGGACCGGCGTGCGTGAAGTGAACGCTGCGCGGTTTCCAGTGGACGCCGAGCAGAGCACTGGAATGGCGAGCGAGAACTCCGAGTGCGAGTTCGATCGCCTGATTCGTCGGAGTACCGGCATCAACGACGAGTTCTTCGCGAATGGTGACCGTTGCACCGGCGTCTTCGACATAAACTGCAAGTGCTTCGTTGAGCAGATGGCGGTACTCGGCTGTGGCTAGCAGCACGTCGCGTAACGTGCGTTTGTGCGCGAGCAGAACATTGACCACACCTGTCCCGAACTGATGACGCGTTTCGGCCATTTGCAGAGCAAATGTTGGTGACGACGCCATCCTGGCGGTGAGTTCCAGCAGCCGGCAGCACGGGGCTACCGCAACGCGACTGTCCGGATTTGCAAGCGCAGCCGGATCTACCCCGACCTGTTGCGCGAGCTCCACGGGGTTGAGTCCGAGCCGCCGCGTTACGTCGAAATAACCGCTCATCGCAACCGACCGCAGCATCGTCTCCATTGCGTTTCCCCTCGTGGCAGCGAGCGCTTTGCTGTCCGCTCACGTACTGCTGATCGGCGATTGCGCCGGGCATCGGTGTTTTCACTAAGCGGCGTCAATTCGTAAAAGAATGGCGCGCAATCATTAAATTGTATTGCGCGATTCCCGTATCTTGCAATCACGACATCCCCTATGCCTCGGTCGATTCCGACCCGGACTTGCGAGTGTCGAAAGTTGCCGCCTCGTGCGGTGAGACGAAGGCGCCGCGCTGATGTGTGAAGCGTGCCGGGCTTTTGAAGGTGCTGATTTTTGACAGGCGCAGGGCAGGGCGAAGCAGTCATGGTGAATGAGCCTTTGCGCTGTCATCTGAAGACGACCGCTACGAGCCAGACGCGGAGGAGACAACTATGCTGATGCAGCATGTAGAACACACAACAGGCGATGTCCCGGTAAAAGAAGCGGACGTCCGCGCCTATGCGTGGGTGGTTTTTGCGTTGACCGTAGGATTGCTGCTTTCCGATTACATGTCACGGCAGGTACTGAATGCCGTCTTTCCGCTGCTCAAGGCAAGCTGGGCTTTGTCCGACACCCAACTCGGTTCGCTGAGCAGCGTGGTTGCGTTGATGGTCGGTGTGCTCACCTTCCCGTTGTCGGTACTCGCGGACCGCTGGGGACGCGTGAAGAGCATCGTGCTGATGGCGGCAATGTGGAGTCTCGCAACACTAGGCTGCGCGCTCGCGACGAACCACGGCGAAATGCTGATTGCGCGCGCTTTCGTCGGTATCGGTGAGGCCGCGTACGGCAGTGTCGGCATTGCGGTCGTGTTGAGCATATTTCCGGCGCGGCTGCGCTCCACGCTCACCGGCACATTCATGGCTGGTGGCGCATTCGGTTCGGTTCTGGGCATGGCCCTGGGCGGCACAGTGGCGGCTCATCTGGGCTGGCGCTCGGCGTTCGGCACGATGGCGGCCTTGGGTCTCGTACTGGTAATCGTCTATCGGTTCATCGTCACCGAGAAGCGGCTTGCGCTGCTTCAGCCGGCAAACGTAGGCAGACACGTACAAGGTCTGGGCGTGCGCATGAGTCTGCGCACGCTGATGAAAGGGCTTTTCTCCACTCGATCGGTAGTGTGCGCGTATATCGGCAGTGGCATCCATCTGCTGGTTCCCGCCGCAATGTGGGCCTGGATGCCGAGCTTCCTGAATCGCTACTACGGCATGCCCGTCAGTAAGGCCGCGATGAGTGCTGCGGTATTCGTGCTGATTACCGGGCTTGGCATGGTGGTGTGTGGGAATCTGGCCGACCGGCTCAGCAAGCGCGCACGCGAAAGAAAATGGATGGCTGCGATCGCATTCTGCCTCATTTGCTTCGCTTTACTGATCATCGGTTTGCGCATGCCTGCGGGTCCGCTGCAACTCGCGGTGATCGGCCTCGGCATGTTTTTCAGCGCTGGTGCAAGCGGGCCTTCCGGGGCGATGGTGGCTAACCTCACGCCGCCGTCTATTCACGCGTCGGCGTTTGCCACGCTGACACTGGCGAACAATCTGCTGGGTCTGGCGCCCGCCGCCATTCTGACGGGATTCATCGCCGACCGGATCGGCCTGCTCGGCGCGCTGCAGCTAGTGCCGTTTGCGCCTCTCGTCGCGGCTATTGCATTTTTCATCGGCAAGCGGAACTACGCCGGTGATCTTGATCGTCTGGATGCCCTGCGCGAGCGGGCCGTACGCTGAGCAGAGGTCCTGAGCTTCGGCGCGCGCATTTCATTTTGCAGTTTGAGTATTGGATAGGAGATTGAACATGGCTAGAGCGATCCGCTTCCATGAGACCGGTGGTCCCGAAGTCTTGCGTTATGAAGAGGTCGAAGTGGGCAATCCCGGAGCCGGGCAGGTCCGTTTGCGCCACGAGGCGATTGGCCTTAATTTCGCCGACACCTACTTCCGCAGCGGTTTGTATCCGGTGCCGATGCCTGCGGGTATGGGCGTCGAGGCCGCAGGGGTCGTCGAGGCCGTTGGCGCCGGCGTCACGAACGTCGCGCCAGGCGACCGCGTGACTTACACGGGCTTCGTCAATACGCTGGGCGCCTACAGTACCGAACGGCTGATCCCGGCTGCGCCTCTCATCAAGCTGCCCGAAACGATCTCGTGCGAAACGGCCGCCGGCATGACCATGCGCGGCCTGACGTGTGCCTACCTGATGCGCCGCATTCATGACTTCAGGAAGGGCGACACCATCTTGCTGCACGCCGCTGCCGGTGGCGTCGGTCTGATCGTGTCGCAATGGGCGAAGCTGCTTGGGCTCAACGTGATCGGCACCGTGTCGACCGAAGCCAAGGGTGAAGTGGCACGCGCGCATGGTTGCGATCACGTCATTAATTACAGCCGGGAAGACGTCGCGAAACGGGTGCGCGAACTGACCGACGGCGTCGGCGTGAATGTGGTGTTCGACAGCGTCGGCAAGGACACCTTTGAGTCATCACTCGACTCGCTCAAGCGTCGGGGGCTGATGGTGTGCGTCGGCACGGCGTCGGGTCCGATCCCGCCGTTCAATCCGCAGATCCTTGCAATGAAGGGATCGCTTTTCCTGACTCGTCCGGCGCTGGCAGACTACATTGCCGACCCTGCAGAAAAGAATGAGCTCGCCGCTGAAATATTCGGGCATGTCGCTGCCGGCCGTATCAGGATCGAGCTGAACCAGCGTTACGCATTGGAGGACGCGGTGCAGGCGCATCGGGACCTTGAGTCGCGCAAGACGACGGGTTCATCCGTCTTCGTCATCTAGGGAGCCAGCGATGCACGTCGAACCATTGACATGCGCAATCGGCGCAGAACTAGTCGGCGTCAATCTCGCCGACGCCATTCACGACAACGGCCTGTTTGGTGAGATCCGGGCGGCGCTGTTGAAACATCGCGTGCTGTTCCTGCGCGGACAGGACATCTCACGCGCCGAGCATGTAGCGTTCGCCCGACGCTTTGGCGACCTGGAAGATCACCCGGTCGCAGGTAGCGACCCCGAGTACCCCGGTCTCGTGCGCATTTACAAGACTCCGGATCAACCTAACGACCGCTACGAAAACGCATGGCACGCGGACGCGACTTGGCGCGAAGCGCCGCAGTTCGGCGCGGTCCTTCGGTGCGTCGAGTGTCCGCCGGTTGGAGGCGACACGATGTGGGCGAATATGGCACTCGCTTACGAGAATCTGCCGGAGCACATCAAGACGCAGATTGCCGACCTGCGCGCGCGACACAGCATCGAAGCGAGCTTTGGTGCCGCGATGCCGATTGAAAAGCGGCACGCACTCAAGGCGCAGTTTCCGGACGCCGAACATCCGGTCGTGCGCACGCATCCCGAGACTGGCGAGAAGATTCTGTTCGTGAGTGCTTTCACCACGCATTTCACCAACTACCACACGCCGGATCGCGTGCGCTTCGGGCAGGACGCTAACCCGGGTTCGGGCGATCTGCTGCGCTATCTGATCAGTCAGGCCTACATCCCGGAATACCAGGTGCGCTGGCGCTGGCAAAAGAACAGCGTCGCCATCTGGGACAACCGCAGCACGCAGCATTATGCGGTGATGGACTATCCGCCATGTCACCGCAAGATGGAACGAGCGGGAATCATCGGCGACAAGCCGTATTAACCGCAAAGAAGACCGCTTCATGACTACCGATACACAACCGACCATTCTGATGGTCCCGGGTTTGCGCGACCACGTTTCAGACCACTGGCAAACTCTGTTGCAGCACAAGTTGCCCAATGCGGTCTCGGTGCCCCCGCTCGAACACGACAAGCTCAGTTGCGCGGCACGCGTTGCCGCGCTTGACGCAGCGCTCGCGAAGATCGACGGCCCGGTAATCCTGGTCGCGCACAGCGCGGGCGTGATGATTACGGTTCACTGGGCACAGCAGCATAACCGCGAGATTCGCGGTGCATTGCTCGCCACGCCGGCCGATCTCGATACGCCGCTGCCGGCCGGTTATCCGACTATCGATGCACTGGCCGAAAACGGCTGGCATCCGACACCGCGCAAACGCTTGCCGTTTCCGAGCATCGCCGGGGCGAGCCGCAACGATCCGCTTGCGCAGTTCGATCGCGTATCTGCAATGGCGACCGACTGGGGCAGTCGCCTCGTCGATCTCGGCGAAGTGGGGCACCTCAATCCCGCGGCGGGTTTTGGTGTGTGGGCGATGGCGGAGACACTGATCGATGAACTTGTGTGATCAGAACTGGATCGTCCAGGCGGAACGGCACGTTGAAAACAAAGTGGGTCGGCAAGTCGATTCGAAGCGCAGTCTGACAATTGACGCCTTTTTCGATTTCATCTGCCCATGGTGTCTGATTGGAAAACGCAATCTGGAGAAGGCCATAGCCGTCTTTGGCGGACTGCGCCCCGACGCACAGGTGAAGGTGCGATGGCGGTCCCATCAACTCCTTCCTTACACGCCACTCAATGGCCTGCCGTACCAGGATTTCTGTCGCGAGCGCCTCGGCGGTCCGGAAGCCGTGATCGCAAGGCGCGCAGAAGTGCAGCGAGCTGGAAGAGAAGCCGGTATCGACTTTGCATTCGATCGGATCAGTGTGTTGCCTAACACCGCCGCCGCGCATGAACTGGTCGCCTTTGCTGCGAATCGTCTCGGCGAAGCGCAACGCGCAACACTGGTCGACCGCGTCCTGGTCGCCTACTTTCTGGAAGGCGAGGACATTGGAGACCGCGAGGTTCTCGAGCGTCTCGGGCAGGACTGCGGTCTGGATGGCGAGAGTCTCAGGACGTATCTGACGCAATGGGTGCGCCGCGTCGATGGAATCGGCCGACGCGTGTCGCGCCACCAGTCACGAGTAAGGGGCGTGCCGCACTTCGTGTTCAGCACGGGATACACGTTCTCGGGCGTTCATTCGCCTGAGGTCATTGCTGCGCTCATGGTTTCGGCCACCCGAAATTGAAAGAACTGAAGTTGTCACGACGTATGCCGGTTGTGTGGCAGAGGAACCGGCGCGCGTGCTACTGCAGTCACTCAGGAGAACAAAGAATGCAAGGCTTGATGATGGAGCAACCGCTGCTGGTCGCTTCGCTGCTCGTGCATGCTGAACGCCATCACGGCGCACAGGAAATTGTGTCGCGGCGAGTAGAAGGGGACATTCACCGGTACCAGTACCGCGATCTCGCGCAACGCGCGCGCCGCATGGCCAACGCGCTGGCAGGTCTCGGTGTGCAGCCAGGCGAGCGCGTCGCGACTCTTGCGTGGAACGGTTACCGGCACATGGAGATGTACTTTGCAGCGTCGGGCTCGGGGGCGGTGTTGCACACGCTCAATCCCCGGCTGCACGTCGAGCAACTGGCTTACATCATCGATCATGCGGAAGATCGCGTCGTGTTCTTCGATCTGACGTTTCTGCCGCTGATCGAAAACGTCGCGTCACGCGTCAAAAGCGCAAAGGTCTTCGTAGCCTTGACCGATCGCGCGAATATGCCGGAGACGCACAGTCTGTCCACGAAGCTGCTGTGCTATGAGGATCTGATCGACGCCAATAGCGACGTTTTCGACTGGCCGCTGCTCGACGAGAACAGTGCGTCGTCGCTGTGCTACACGTCAGGCACCACGGGCAATCCAAAAGGTGTGCTGTACAGCCACCGCTCGACCGTATTGCATACCTACGCGGCCGCGTTGCCCGATTCGCTCAACTGCTCGGCGCGCGACTCCATCCTGCCGGTCGTGCCGATGTTCCATGTGAATGCGTGGGGGCTCCCGTACATCGCCTGCATGGTGGGCGCGAAGCTGGTGTTTCCGGGACCCGCGCTCGATGGCGAATCGCTTTATGAACTGATCGAGACCGAGCAGGTGACGCTATCTGCTGGCGTGCCGACGGTCTGGCAAGGATTGCTCGCTCACGTCGACGCGCTGGGGCGAACGTTCTCGTCGATGCGGCGCACGGTGATCGGCGGCGCACCCTGTCCCACCGTTATGGCCGCAGCATTCCAGGAGCGCCATGGTGTCGACGTATTGCACGCGTGGGGCATGACGGAGTTGAGTCCGGTCGGCACGGTATGCAGTCTCAAGGCGCATCAGCTCACGCTGCCGCAGGCGGATCGTTACGCGGTCCAGGCAAAGCAGGGACGTGCGGTGTTCGGTATCGACATGAAAATCGCCGGCCCCGACGGCGAAGAGTTACCGTGGGACGGCAACGCGACTGGCGACCTGCTGGTACGAGGTCCGTGGGTCACGAGGCAGTACTTCGGTTGCGACGCTGAGTCGCCGCTGCGCGACGGATGGTTCCCGACCGGCGATGTGGCGAAGATCGATCGCGACGGTTTCATGCAGATCACGGACCGCAGCAAAGACGTCATCAAATCGGGCGGCGAATGGATTAGCTCCGTCGAAATCGAAAACGTCGCCTACCTGCATCCCAAAGTGACGGCTGCGGTCTGCATCGGCGCGCGACATTCGAAGTGGGACGAGCGGCCGCTGCTGGTGGTCGTTAAAAAGCCGGACAGCGCGCTCACCCAGGACGAACTACTGGCGTTCTTTGACGGGCGGGTAGCGAAGTGGTGGACGCCCGACGCGGTGGTATTCGTTGACTCGGTTCCATACGGCGCGACCGGCAAAGTGCTCAAGCACCGGTTGCGGGAGCAATTCGCGGACTATTTTTTACCGAACTGACACGCCGGGTTATCAAGGCAGCTTCGTTCGAGCAACAGCAAAAAAAAAGCCGGTCATGTCCGGCACCACATTGGAGACACAGAATGAAATTGAAGTTGAGCGGCGCCGCGGCGCTGTTATTGTTCGCGGTTGCCGCCCATGCGCAATCGACGGTTACGCTCTACGGCGTACTCGATAGTGGCCTGCTCTATCAGAGCACTTCGGCGGCAACGTTCCTGCCGACCGCGCGCAATCAGGGGCATGTCTATCAACTGAAGGATGGCGGCATCTACGCGAGCTTCTGGGGCTTGAAGGGAAGCGAAGACATTGGTGGCGGATACAAGATCAACTTCAGGCTGCAGGGCTCGTTCAACAGCTCGAACGGCAGGATGGGGCTGCCTGACACGCCGGGCACCACCGCGATCTTCAATCAGTACGCGATGATTGGCGCGTCCGGGCCATTCGGCTCATTCGATGCCGGCCGCCAGATCATTCCGATGATCTACGCAATGGCTGAAACCGACGTTCGCGGCGCACAGTATTTCGGAAGTATCCTGACCGCGTGGCTCGGTGTGAATCAGGCGGCGGGCTGGCCTGGCACGAGCACGAACGCACCGATCGGCGCGCTGTATGACAGTAACGCGTTGGTCTACACGTCGCCGAAATTCTATGGAGCGTCGCTCGCACTCGAGTACGCACCGGGAGGCGTCGCGGGCCAGTTCCAGGGTGGCACACGCGAGTCGGCCGTGCTCAAGTACTCGAATTACGGTCTGAATCTATCCGCCGTGTACTACAACGGACACGATACCAATCCGTATCCGATTACTTATCCGGCAACTCCGGCGGCGGTGCCTACGGGACAGGCGAACAACCGCTTTTACTACTTTGGCGCGCTGTACTCGATCGCAGGATTTTCGATTTCAGGCTCGTACGGCGTGGGTAAGAATCCGGCCAGAAGTGACACCGTGAATTTCGAAATGGCGTCGGCCGGGCTAGGTTATCAATTCAGCCCGCGATTCAAGGTCACTTCCGGTTTCTACTATCTGAAGGATCGAAACCATTCAGCAAATCATTCGAGCGAATTCTCTTTGGGGGCGGAGTACAACGTGTCCGCTCGGACCAAGGCCTACGCACAGGTCGGCTACGTCGACAACAAAGGGACCATGAACCAGACGATCATCTATGGAGCTCCGGTCGCACCGGGGGTGTCTACAACGGCGGCGATGGTCGGCATCCGCCATACGTTCTGATTGCTTTATTCTTATCGACCGGAGTAATCCATGAAATCTATTCGCGTTCTCGTAATGGCCGTGGCCACGTTGATCGTTCCGCTTTCCACCAACGCATGGTCACAGGCAAGCGAGATGGCTAGCGCACCTGGGGGATCGGCGAGTGCAGCCTCGGGCAGCGCAGCACCGGTCACGGGCAGAAAAGCGGATCGCGCGCTACGCAGGAAGGTCTATGCCGCGATCGTCAAGCACAAGGAGATCCGCGCCGGAGATATCAGCGTCATCGCAAAAGACGGTGCGGTGACATTGAACGGCACGGTCACGGATGCGGCGCAGATCGGCCAGGTCGCAGATATCGCAAAAGCGGTTGACGGGGTCACGTCCGTGACTAACAAGCTGGCTGTGAAGAAGCCATTTGGCGGCATGTAGGCGACGATAGCCCGCACGCAATGATGCATTGGAGCAGGCCGAAGCAGGCGCGACTCAAATGCCGTTTTGGCATGCGGGCAAGCCGCACGGCGGCCTGAGCCACGCACTGAGATATTTTTTCGCTTAGCTGTCGTCGCGCTCTGGCATGACCTGCACGACGATGGTCCGGTTCTTCCAGAACATGTTGTGGATCCGCGATTGCAAATTCCGTAAAGCGTCCGGAGACGTGTCGTGAAAAGTCACCACAACGGCGGGCCGCGTGCCGGTTCCCTCGACACGCTTGATTTCGTCGAATGACGGGAATCCGTACTTGATCAGAAATTCCCTTATTTCGTCGTCCGATGTGTCGTCTTGCACATTGCCTATCCATATGTCTGCCATGATGCCTCGCTCCAATTTCCCGAATTTACCGCTCAGGCCACGATGGACGTCGATATTTGAAGGCGCGCGACTTGCCATCCGGCTTTACGTCGTCGCTTGAATCGTGAAGGCCGCCGCATACCGCGGCAATTGGACCAAAGTCCTACACATCCAAGGCCGTCGGAATGATGTCGCCGGTAGTGCGACTATCCGCGCGATGATCAGGCGCTCAGCTCGCACGCGAGCGCGACGGTAGGTGGTGCACCCATGACTACATGCCGACGAAATCGCCGTGGTGATGTCACGGTTCGACGCTCTCTAGCGTCTGCCACCGCGTCCGCCGCCGCCGGCCCGCATACCGCCGCCGCCGCCGCTAGGTCGGCTGAAGCCCGAGCCTTGCATGCTGGAGCGTCCACGGTCGGCGCTGCGCTGCGTCGCGCCGCCTGCGCCGACGCCCTGAAAGGCGTTGTCGCGACCCCCGCCGCTGAAGCCGCCACCGGCGCCGCCCGCACGGTCGCTGGTGCGTGACAGGTCGCCCGCGCCAGCGCGGTTCGAGACGCCGCCGCGCTCGCCGGCCGCGGACCGGTCCGCGCTTCCCGCGCGATTTCCCGCGTTTGCGTTCGATCGGTCCGCTGGCCCTCGGTTATTCGCATTCGACCGATCTGCCGTTCCAGCACTATCGCCTGCGCCCGAACGGTCGGTGCGCTGGCCTCGGTCCGCCGTGTTGGCGCGGCCGCCGCCCGTCGTATCGCGTCCACGGAAATCATTGCGGCCCTCCGCGCCGCCGACGTTGCGCGAGTACTTGTCACGGGTCGCGTTGTCGCGATAGGCGACGCCTTGACGATGGCTGCCGTCGTGTTGCCAGCGTCCGCCTTCGACCTTCGTGCGGTCGAAGTTGCGATCGATGTTCGCCGCCTTGTTGACATTGATATTGACGTCGCCGCCGCCCCAGTTGGCATTGCCGAAGATGGCACCGGCGGCGGCGAGCCCGACGCCCCAGGCAAAACCCGTTGCCAGCGCCGCACCCGGATAGTAGGCCGGGTAAGGCGGCCAGTAGGTGGGCGGGTAGGCCGGGTAACTCCACGAACCATACACGGCCGTCGGGTTGTAGGCGGGCACGTAGATGACCTGCGGATTGGCAGGCTCGATCTTCACGATGGTCTGCCCGCCAGCGGGCGCCGCTTCGACTATCACGTTCTGCTGTTCGTTCGACTTGAGGTTGCCCGACTCCTTCGCGCGGGCGCGCAGACGCTGCACAGCGGCGAGCACGTCTTTCTGCTGCGCGAGGAACGCGTCGCCGAGCTTCTGGGTCCAGTCCAGCTTGTCGTTCATGGGTTCGAGAATCTGTGGGAAGGCCACCATCGATTTCACGCTGACGTCCCACGGCTCGTTCGCGACTGCCTTCACGGCGGCGTCGCCCGTGATTTTCGGATTGCTCTTGACCCAGCGCGCCGCATGCACGATTTCCAGCGGGTAGGTCGACGCCATCAGTACTTGCGACAAAACGGAGTCCGGGTAAAGGGCGATCGGCGCGACCAGCGCTTCGATCTCTTCCGGCTTGAAGGGCTCGCGCGGCGGCGCCTGGTCGGTCTGGGCATGTGCGACCCCCGCTGCCAGGGTCAGCGCGACGAGCAGCCACAGCCACGGCGCTGTGGCCCATCGATGGTTCCACGAAGACATGGCTGCTCCTTGAAACTGGTAAGGCCTACTGAAAACGACGACGAACCGACAACTTGCGAAATGTACAACGGTTACTTTGCTTCCCTTCCCGGCGACATTCATCGGCGGGACACTTCATTTGAGCGCGATCACCGCCCCATTCGCCGGTCGTAGCCGCGCGAAATGCGATCGAGCAGCGTAGGGTTGCGCGTGGGCGAATTGAACTGCACGACGACGCTGCCATCGGGTTGCTGGCGCACGCTCGCCGTCACCGTGCTGCCGTCCAGTTCGCCGACGACGGTGCCGGTGCCGGGGTCCTGGACGCTGATTACCAGACCTTCGTCGCGCATTGCGCCCGCTGCCGCAGAGAACGAGCGGTCGAAGCTGGCCGGGACGGTGACAACGGTGCCGGGCGGCGGCGCGTAATACGGGCAGCCGGTCAACGGCAGCACCAACATGCAGACGCTGAAGAGTACAAAGCGCCTGAAGTACACAGCGGTGCTTTTCACGGAACCGACTCGACTGGCCTCGTCTCCGCGCTCGTGAGAGCGACCCTCACACGATGAAATCATCGTTGTTCCCCCGGTTAATCACGATGCCCCGGAACGCATAACTTGTTATCCCTTCAAGAGGCCTGCGGCGGATGGCGGCGCCCTCATCCTTTGCGGCGTCGTTCCGGCAAGCAGTTACTGCATGGATCTGCTGGCAAACAATAGCGGGGTTTTCACGGAGGGTCTTCGCTACTCAATACTTAATATCGCGCGCGGTCTGACGTCCGTGCTGCTTGGTTTGCCGCTTATCCTGCCGGCATTGGGAATTGCTCTTTTGATCTGTGGCACGGCACTCCTGCTTGGTATGTCGCGAACCCTGGCGAGTGTCCTGACGGACGTCCCGCCCCGCGCGACGCTGTTGCGCTTGCTCCGTGGCCCCCGACGACGCCGGCAAGGTCACCAGAATCATCGCCGCTAGTGCAGTGATCGGCAGGCGGTTCCATGCGGGCATGGTGTCATCTCCAATGGGCGATATCCTGAAGCCTGCATCTGTTCACAACTATTTTGGCGGCGATTCAATCAGCGTATCTGGTCACCCGAGGCTTGACGTCATTGCACGGCTAACATCGAGTCCTCGCCAGCTTCAGGCGACATTGCCTGGGCTATCCGCCGTATCGCGCAACAACGGTCGACCGCTTCCCGATATGCGCGAGGCGTGCATACGCAGTATGTGCAGCTTATCAGTGCGATGGGCCGCGAACATCGGACCTTGGTCCTACCGATGCGTGCAGCGCGAGCACTGCACGTCTCCCACGCGCTTGTTGGACCAAAGGCCTATTTAAGTTGCCACGCGAGGCTAGTAGGCTCGTTTTGAGATCGTCGCTGCGTCATCTCCCTGAGATGCGAAGCGTCGCACAGGTGCAGGCTTCGTATGCTATGCGCCGGTTGTGCGCCGCACCGTTGCGTAGCGCTTTGTCACACGATCGGAACTGGTTCGCCGCATTCCCTTCCGCACTCTCAACAGGACGTCATAAAGCACTGTGAAGACGTTAAGTACTTCACAAAAGATAGCGCTAGAGACTGCTATCGGTGCAGGGCGGCGCGAAAAATCAACAAGACGCGTAGATGCTGTGCCCCATTCGCATTTGCACGCGTCTGGATGAGACCTGCTGTTCAGGAGACTACGTTATGAGCGAGCAATACGCCGCGGGCGCTTCGCAAACGGCTGCCCTCAATGCCGATGAACTTCGACTGATCAATGCCTGGTGGCGGGCATGCAATTACCTCTCGGTCGGAATGATCTATCTGATAGACAACCCGTTGCTGAGAGAGCCGTTGAAGGCCGAACACGTGAAGCAGCGGCTACTGGGGCATTGGGGCGCGAGTCCGGCGCTTTCGTTTGTCTGGGCGCATTTGAACCGGGTGATCAAGCGCGATGACCTCGACGTGATCTTCATGGCCGGCCCCGGGCATGGTGCGCCTGGCGTGCTCGGCCCCGCCTATCTGGAGGGCACCTATTCCGAGGTGTATCCGGACAAGAGCGAAGACGCGGAGGGTATGCAGAAGTTCTTCAAGCAATTCTCGTTTCCGGGCCACATCGGCTCTCATGTCACACCCGAAACGCCCGGCTCGATCCATGAAGGCGGCGAACTGGGCTACAGCCTGTCGCATGCATACGGCGCCGCATTCGATAACCCGGATCTCATCGTTGCCTGCGTGGTCGGCGATGGCGAAGCGGAAACCGGCCCGTTAGCAACGGCCTGGCATTCCAACAAGTTCGTCAATCCCGCTCGCGACGGCACCGTCTTGCCGATTCTCAATCTGAATGGCTACAAGATTGCCAATCCGACTGTCCTCGCGCGCGTCAGCCACGAGGAACTCGAGGCGCTGTTCGTAGGCTATGGCTACAAGCCGTTTTTTGTCGAAGGCTCGGACCATGCAGAGATGCATCAGAAGATGGCCAGCACGCTCGACGCCGTGGTTGCGGAGATTCGCGCTATCCATGACAGGGCGCGCTCAGGCTCGCAGGTCGAGCGGCCCCGCTGGCCGATGATCGTGCTGCGTTCGCCGAAAGGGTGGACCGGACCCAAAGAGGTCAACGGGCACAAAGCGGAGGGCTCGTGGCGATCGCATCAGGTGCCATTCTCCGAGGTACGTAGCAATCCCGCGAATCTTGCGCTTCTGGAAAACTGGCTGCGCAGTTATAAGGCCGAGGAACTGTTCGATTCCGACGGCCGGCTGATTCCTCAACTGCGAGACCTCGCGCCCGTGGGACCACGGCGCATCAGCGCGAATCCGCATGCGAACGGCGGAGTATTGCGCAGGGAGCTGAAGCTGCCCGACTTCCGTGCCTATGCGGTGGACGTCAGCCGCGCAGGCAAGGTGCTGTATGAGAACACCCGGCCGCTCGGAGAATTCCTGCGCGACACGATGCGCAAGAACATGACCACCTTCCGCGTGTTCGGCCCTGACGAGACGGCTTCTAACCGGCTCCAATCCATCTACGAAGCCAGCAAGAAGATCTGGATGGCCGATCTGCTCCCGGAGGACGAGGACGGCGGCGAATTGACGCGAGACGGCCGCGTGATGGAAATGCTCTCGGAGCACACGCTGGTGGGATGGCTCGAGGGTTACCTGCTTTCAGGGCGGCACGGTTTCTTCCATACGTACGAGGCATTCGCGCATGTGATCGATTCGATGTTCAACCAGCATGCCAAATGGCTGGACATCTGCAAGAACCATGTGCCGTGGCGAGCGTCGGTGTCGTCGCAGAACATTCTGTTGTCGTCGACTGTTTGGCGGCAGGACCACAACGGTTTCTCGCATCAGGACCCCGGTTTCATCGACCTCGTGACCAACAAGGCGCCTTCCGTCACACGGGTTTACCTGCCTCCGGACGCGAATACGCTGCTCGTGGTAGCCGACCGATGTTTGCGCTCGACCGACTGCATCAACGTCATCGTGGCGGACAAGCAGAAGCACTTGCAGTTCACCACGATCGACGAAGCGATAGTGCATTGCGCGAAGGGCCTGGGTGTCTGGCGGCGCGCAAGCAATGACGAGGGCGAGGAGCCGGACGTCGTCATGGCCTCGTGTGGCGATGTCGCCACTCAGGAATCGCTGGCGGCAACGGCAATTTTGCGTGAGCGATTGCCCGAGCTCAAGCTGCGCTTTGTGAACGTGGTGGACCTGTTCAGGATGCAGCCGGCGAGCGAACACCCGCATGGCTCGACCGCGCGCGAGTTCGACAGCCTGTTTACGGTGAACAGGCCCGTCATCTTCAACTTTCACGGCTACCCGTGGCTGATCCACAAGCTCGCCTATCGTTTCCGCAACCACGAGAATCTGCACGTTCGCGGTTACAAGGAGAAGGGCAACATCAACACGCCTCTCGAACTCGCGATCCTCAATCAGGTGGACCGGTTCAATCTTGTCATCGATGTTCTCGACCGCGTGCCGCGATTGCAGGGTAGGACGGCGCATCTCAGGGAAGACATGAAGAACGCGATTATCAGCAACCTGAACTATGCGCACACGCATGGCATCGACCGCCCCGAGATTACCGACTGGGTCTGGCCTGACTGAGTGTCCCCGCAGCGCGAGCGCCGCGCAAAGCCGTGCCGTTCGACTTCGCGATACGAGCGTGCCACACAGAAATGGGCATTGGAAAAGGGAAAGACCATGACCGCCGACTCGACCGCCGCCCCGAGCACCGACTCGGGCACCAACGCGACCGCCAGCACGTTCCACAGTGCCGGACCGGCACGATCAGGAATGGATGCCAACGCGCTGCAACGCGACATCGTCGACAACCTCATCTGTCTGCAGGCACGTTATCCGGCCATTGCGACCCCGCACGACTGGTACATGGCACTGGCGTACAGCGTGCGAGACCGTATGCTGGAACGCTGGGTGGCGACTGTGCAAACTCATGCCGCGCGTGAGGTAAGGCTCGCCTGCTATCTGTCCGCCGAATTTCTGATCGGGCCGCAACTCGGCAATAACCTGGTCAGCCTCGGCATCGAGGCCAACGCGCGCGCCGCCATGCAGGCGCTTGGTCAGGACTTCGACTCGATACTCGCGCAGGAGGAAGAACCGGGGCTCGGCAACGGCGGACTCGGCCGGCTCGCAGCCTGTTACCTGGACTCGCTCGCCGCGCTTGAAATCCCCGCGATCGGGTACGGCATCCGCTATGAGTTCGGCATCTTCGATCAGGAGATCCGCGATGCCTGGCAGGTGGAAGTGACCGACAAGTGGCTGCAAATGGGCAATCCGTGGGAGGTCGTGCGTCCGGACGTGGCATTTTATGTGGCCTTCGGCGGCCACACCGAGAGCACGACTGACGCGCAGGGCCGGCTTCAAGTTCGCTGGGTCGCGGCGAACAAGGTCAAGGGCGTGGCCTACGATATTCCGGTGGCAGGCTTCCACGTCAACACATGCAACACGTTGAGGCTTTGGAAAAGCGAGGCGGTGGAGTCGTTCGATCTTCAGGACTTCAACGCCGGAGACTATTACCAGGCCGTGCAGGACAAGGTGATCTCCGAGACGCTCTCGAAGGTGCTTTATCCAAACGACGAGCCGGAAGCCGGCAAGCGGTTGCGCCTCGCACAACAGTATTTCTTCGTTTCGTGCTCGCTACAGGACATGCTGCGGCTGCTCGATCTCAAGGGCGAGCCGACAGAGCGCTTCGCCGACATGTTCGTGGCGCAACTCAACGACACGCATCCGTCCATTGCTGTTGCCGAGTTGATGCGTCTGCTGGTCGACGAACGGCAAGTGCCTTGGGACGAGGCCTGGGACATCACCCGGCGCTCGCTGGCCTATACCAACCATACGCTGCTGCCGGAGGCACTCGAGACCTGGGGCCTGCCGCTGTTTCGAAACCTGTTGCCGCGGCTGCTGGAAATCATCTACGAAATCAACCGCCGTTTTATCGACGAAGTCCGGCAACGCTATGGCGGCGACGAGGCGCGCGTGGCGCGCATGTCGCTGATCGACGAGCGGGGCGACAAGCGGGTGCGCATGGCGCACCTGGCGACTGTGGGCAGTCATGCCGTGAACGGAGTCGCCGCGCTGCATTCCGCGCTCCTGAAGCAGACCGTGATGCGGGGTTTTGCCGAGATGTGGCCCGAACGTTTTTTCAATGTCACGAACGGCGTCACGCCACGCCGCTTCATGCTGCTGTGCAATCCGCAGCTTGCGCGGCTGCTGGATGAAACAGTGGGGAAGGACTGGATCACCGACCCCACTCAACTTCGCGGCCTCGAAGCGCATGCCGACGATGCTGCGTTCCAGGAGCGGTGGCGCCGCGTCAAACTATCGAACAAAGAAGCTCTCACCGCGCGAATCCACAGCGCGACGGGCATCGTGGTCGACCCAGGCGCGTTGTTCGACATTCAGGTCAAGCGGATCCATGAATACAAGCGCCAGCATCTGAATGCGCTATTCATCATCGGGCTTTATCAACGCCTTCGTAACAATCCTCAATTGACGCTTGCACCACGCTGCTTTGTGTTTGGCGGAAAGGCTGCGCCGGGCTATGCGATGGCCAAGCTGATCATCCGCCTGATCAATGGCGTGGCAGAAGTGGTCAACAACGACCCGCTCGTGAACGATCGATTGAAAGTCGTGTTCTTTCCCGACTTCAACGTGAAGAACGCACATTTCATCTACCCGGCAGCGGACCTGTCCGAGCAGATTTCGACGGCCGGCAAGGAGGCGTCGGGCACCGGCAACATGAAGTTCATGATGAACGGCGCGTTGACAATTGGAACGCTGGATGGCGCCAACGTCGAGATCCGCGAACAGGTCGGCGAGGAAAACTTTTTTCTTTTCGGTTTGAGCGCGGATCAGGTCGAGCAGGTCAAGCGCGACGGCTATCGCCCTGGCGACTATGCGAACGGCAACGCCGAACTGCGGGAAGTGCTGAAGCTGATCGCCGACGGGCAATTCTCGCGCGGTGATCGCGAGATGTTCCGGCCGCTGGTCGAGAGTCTGCTGCAATTCGATCCGTTCCTCGTGCTAGCCGACTACGCCGACTACGTTGCGTGCCAGGAGCGCGTGAGCGCCGCCTGGCAGGACGTGCGGCACTGGACCCACATGTCGATCCTCAACACCGCACGCGCCGGCAAGTTCTCGTCGGATCGTGCGATCAGTGAGTACTGTAGTCAGATCTGGAACATCCGTCCGGTGAGAATCGACCTTGAGCAACGCTGAGCGTGGCCCGGCGCCGGGCTATCCGGTAGGACCAGGATCGCGATTCCCGCCAGGGGCGACAGTGGTGCCCGAAGGCGTCAACTTTTGTATTTTCGGCCGTCATGCCACGCAAGTCGAACTTCTGCTGTACGCGGCCCCGGACAGCCCTGAACCCTTTCAGGTCATCACGCTCTCGTCCGAGCGCAATCGCACTTTTTTCTACTGGCACGTTCTGGTGTTGGACCTGCCGATACGCACCTGCTACACATGGCGTGTTGACGGGGTGCAGGACACGGAACACACGGGCAGGGCTTTCTACCCACACACGGAACTTCTCGATCCTCACGCCCGTGCCGTAAGCGATGACTTGTGGAAGCGAACGAGCGCCTCGGCGATACTCGAGACAGGCCACGCTTCGTACCGCGCCATCGTGACCCAGCCTGTACCCGCTGACGCTACGCCAGTCGCCTCCGGGCTGGACGGCGCTGTCATTTATGAGTTGCACGTTGGTGGCTTCACCAGCCATCCGTCGAGCAATGTGACGCATCCCGGAACCTTTGCCGGGTTGATCGAAAAAATACCTTACCTTACGCAGCTGGGCGTGACCCATGTCGAGCTTCTCCCGGTCATGGCCTTCGACGCGCAGGACGTTCCGCCGGCGGCCGCAGCCAGAGGGCTCTGCAACTACTGGGGCTACAGTACGCATAGCTTCTACAGCCCGCATCCGCGCTATTGCGTCGATCCCGCAAGCGCTCCGCAGGAGTTCCGCGCGCTCACGGACGCGATGCACGCCGCCGGTATTGGCGTGTTGCTCGACGTGGTCTTCAACCATACGGCGGAGGCGGGCGCATCCGGGCCCGTCATCAATTTCAAAGGCCTTGCCAACGACATTTTCTATCACCTGGACGCCGGCGACCGGCGCCGCTACCGGGACTACACCGGCTGCGGGAACACCGTCAATTGCAACCATCCTTTGGTAACTGCGTTCATTGTTCGATGCCTCGAATACTGGGTGCAGGAGCTCGGCGTGGACGGCTTCCGGTTCGATCTGGCGAGCGTGTTCGCACGTGATCAGCATGGCGATCTCCTTAGCGACCCGCCATTGCCCTGGGCGATCGAGTCTTCCCGGATACTTTCGCGCGTGCCGCTGATCGCCGAAGCGTGGGACGCCGGCGGTCTCTATCAGGTCGGCGCATTCCCCGGCATGGCGTGGGCGGAATGGAACGGGCGTTATCGGGATGTGATCCGCCGTTTCGTGCGCGGCGATCCTGGCATGTGCGGCGAGGTTGCCACGTGCATCGCAGGAAGTGCCGATCTGTATGCCGACGATGGCAGACTGCCCGCGAACAGCATCAATTTCATTACTTGCCACGACGGCTTCACGCTCAACGATCTCGTGAGCTACAACGCGAAGCACAACGAGGTCAACGGCGAGGAAAACCGCGACGGTAGCAATGACAATCTGTCGTGGAACTGCGGTGCTGAAGGCGAGACGGACGACGCTGGCGTTCGTCGCCTGCGTAGCCAGCAGGCGCGTAACCTGATGGCCATTCTGTTTCTGAGCCAGGGCGTGCCCATGATCCTCGCAGGCGACGAACTTCTGCGCAGCCAGCGCGGCAACAACAACGGCTATAGCCAGAACAATGTGCTTTCCTGGATCGACTGGCGCTCGATAGAAGCCGAGTCGGGCATGCTGCGCTTCGTGCGTGAACTGATTGCGCTGCGCAAGCGCCACGCGAGTCTGCGCCGCCGGCGCTTTATCACTGGCAGACCGTCGTCCGGCCACGCCGACCCTGACGTTGCCTGGCACGGCGAACGCCTTAACGAGCCACACTGGCATGATCCGGGAGTCCGGTTGCTGGCCTTCACTCTGGGCGGCGAAGCGTCCGGGGAGTCCGCGTTGCACGTCATGCTGAACATGGGCGACTGCGCGCGCCGGTTTGACCTTCCTGTGCTTGACGGGCGACGCTGGTGCCGGATCATCGATACGGCACAGGAGAGTCCGAACGACATCGTCTCCACCCTGCAACACGCCGCTATCGAGTCGGAAACGTGTTGCGTCGACGCACGCAGCGTCGTGGTGCTCGAAGCGATCTGAGCGGATTTAATGTCGCCACTGTGTCGACCCGCGAAGGCTGATCTCTCCGAGACGGCATAAAACCGATGCGGGCGACCACATGCTATCCGTTGCTCGCGAGCTTTATCGCATCGCGCCTGCCAGGTTTGGCGCGTCGAGGCCGACAATCAGATCGAACTCGCCGTTGGTCAGCGTTTGCGTCGCGGGAACGCCGGCCGCTTTCAGTGCGGCGGTGTCGAGTTGTGAGGCGTCGCGCAACCCGACACGCAGCCGCGTTGCCGCCAGCGCGTCGAGTTTCCGGATATTGGCGACGCCACCCAACGCTGCGCGGATTTTTTCAACACGCTCCGCCTGTTGCGTCGTGCTGTGCGCCGAAGCCTGGGCGCTCCCGATCGCGGTCGCAGTCGGCGCGGCGGCCTCCGCGACAGCCGTTCCGTCTGCTGCGAGATCGGCCTCGCTGCCGGCTGTCTTCAGGTATTCGTGCATGTCGGTCTTCATGTTTTCGGACAATGGCCCGAAGATCGCCTGAACCCCGTTGCCGACCCGCACGACGCCCGCGGCGCCGAGCGCCTTGAGTTTGCCTTCATTGACGAGCGCGGGGTTCTTCACCGAGATGCGCAGACGCGTGATGCAGGCGTCCAGGCTGTCGATGTTGGAACGGCCGCCGAAGGCGAGCACCAGCTCGCGCGAACGCCCGCCGACGCCAGCGGTGCTTACCTTCGCGGTTTCGACGGTGTCGTCCTCGCGGCCTGGCGTCTTGAGATCGAAGCGGGTAATCACGAAACGAAAAACGCCGTAGTAGATCACCGCGTAGATCGGCCCGAGAATAAAGACGTACCACGCGTGAGTCGACTTGTTGCCGATCAGGTTGAACATCAGAAAGTCGATGCCGCCCTGCGAAAAGGTGAAGCCCATGCGCATGCCGAGCGTGTTGGCCACGAACTGCGCCGAGGCCGCGAGACATGCATGGATAAGGTAGAGCACCGGGGCGACGAACAAAAACGCGAACTCGATTGGCTCGGTGATGCCGGTGAGGAACGAGGTCAATGCGGCCGAGACCATCATGCCGCCAACGGCGACCTTATTCTCCGGCTTGGCGCAGTGCCAGATTGCGATCGCCGCGGCCGGCAGGCCGAACATCTTGAACAGGAACGCGCCCGCCAGGATGCCCGCAGTGCGATCGCCCGCAAAGAACCGGGTGATGTCTCCGTGAACCACCTTGCCGGTCGTGGGATCGAGGAAGCTGCCTGCCTCGAAGAAGAACGGCACGTTCCAGATGTGATGCAGGCCGAACGGAATCAGCAGACGCTCGACAAAGCCGTAGACGGTTGCCGCAGTGCGCGGGTCGGACACCGCCGCCCATTGTGAAAAGGCCTTGATCGCGCTGCCGATAGGCGGCCACACGACGGACAGGATTGCACCGAGCACGATCGAACCGATTGCGGTCACGATAGGCACGAAGCGCTTGCCGGCGAAAAATCCCAGGTAGGCCGGGAGCGCGATTCTGTAGTAGCGGTTGAACATCCAGGCCGCGAGGCCGCCTGCGAGGATGCCGCCGAACACACCGGTCTGAATCGACGGAATGCCCATGATCATGTCGGGCTCGATGCCTTCCACCTTGGCGATCACGCCGAGCGTAGCCGTCATGACGAGATACCCGATCGTTGCGGCGATGCCCGAGACGCCGTCGTTTTCGGTAAAGCCTAGCGCCACGCCGATTGCGAAGATCAGCGGCAGATTGGCAAAAATCACGTCGCCCGCGTTCTTCATCAGAGCGAGCACGATGGCCGGCACGTAACCGTGGAAATCGGTCGCGCCGAGGCCGAGCAACAGGCCGGCCACGGGGAGCACGGCGACCGGCAGCATCAATGACTTGCCGACTTTCTGCAACACTCCGAACGCATGTTTGAACACGGCCGGTCTCCTGTTGAACTGCTTATTCGGCGAACGGAGCGAGGAGGGCGCGGACCTCCGCGGCGGTGCCGAGTCGCACTACTTCTGCGGCGAGCTGACGCGCCTGGGCCATCGTCAGCCGGGCGAGCTGTGCCTTGATTGAACCGACGGCGGGAACGCTGACCGAAAGCTCGTCGACACCGAGACCTACGAGCACCGGCACAGCGATCGCATCCGATGCGATGCCGCCGCACACGCCGACCCATTTGCCGTGCTTATGCGCGCCTTCGACCGTCATGCCGATCAGGCGCAATACCGCCGGGTGAAGCGCATCGGCCTGCCTGGCGAGCTTTGGATGCCCGCGGTCCATCGCGAGCGTGTATTGCGTCAGATCGTTCGTGCCGATCGAGAAGAAGTCGACTTCGCGCGCGAGCGGCTCGGCGATCAACGCGGCGGCCGGCACTTCGATCATCACGCCGACCTTGATGCTGTTCGCGCGGTCGCCGGCTTCTTCCAGCAGGATCTTTTTTGCTGCGAGCACTTCCTCGATCGCGGCAACCATCGGGAACATCACATGCAGATTGCCGATTGGAGAGGCGCGCAGAATCGCTCGCAACTGCGTGCGAAAAATGTCTGGGCGATCGAGGCTCACACGCACGCCACGCAGGCCGAGGAACGGGTTGTCCTCCTTCGGCAGCGGCATGTAGGAGAGCGGCTTGTCTCCACCCGCGTCGAGCGTGCGAATCACGAGCGGACGTTCGCGGCCGAGCGCTTCGGCAACGGCGCAGTACTCGCTGGCCTGTTCATCTTCGGACGGTGCGGTGTCGCGATCGTCGAACAGGAATTCCGAGCGCAACAGGCCCACACCTTCGGCACCGGCCGCAACCGCATCGCGCGCTTCCTTTGCGTTGCGGATGTTCGCGACGACTTCGACGCGGTGACCGTCGGCCGTCATGGCGAGCTTGCTCGCAGCGAGCTTCTCTTCTTCGCGTTTTTCGGCCTGACGGCTAATGCGCTCACGTGCCTTTTCGACTTCGCCGGCGCTCGGGTTGCGCCTCAAGCTGCCATGCGAACCGTCCAGCACCACGAGCGTACCGTCGGCGAGTTGCAGCGCATCTTCGTCGATGCCGCAGATCGCTGGAATGCCGAGCGAGCGCGCGAGAATCGCGACGTGGCTCGTGGCGCCGCCCGTCGTCGTGCAGAAACCGAGTACTTTGGTTCGATCGAGTGAAGCGGTGTCGGACGGTGAGAGTTCCTCGGCGATCAGGATCGAGTCGGCGGGTACGTCGATCTGCGCCTGCTGCATGCCTGCCAGCAGCGCAAGCACACGCCGGCCGACATCGCGGACGTCGCCCGCGCGCTCGCGTAGCAGCGGATTGTCGAGCTTTTCGAGTGTCGCTGCCTGCTGCTCGAAGGCGGCGCGCCACGCGAAGCCCGCGCTTTTGCCTTCGCTGATGCTGCCGATCGCCATGCCGTTGAGATCGGGGTCTTCGAGTAATTCCAGGTGCGCGTCGAGAATCTGCGCCTTCGACGGATCGGTGAGTTTCGCTTTAAGCGCCTCGATGTTCTGACGCGCTTCGTGGTGGGCTGCTTCGAGCCGCACGCGTTCGCGCTGCGGCGATTCGCCGGTTTCCTTGACGTCGATGACCTGCTGGCGGAACTGCACGATTTTGCCGACTGCGAGGCCGGGGGAAGCCGATACGCCAGTGAGTTCGTTGACATCGGCAGGCTGCGCGCGTTTGACGACAGCCGGCTCGCCAGACGATCCACTCGTGGGCGCGAGACTCGTTGGAGGAAAGGCGGGTGCGTCGGCGGGTTTTTCGCCCGAACCTTCGGCGAGCAGACGCGCAAGCACGCTAGCGGCTTCTCCCGCGTCAGGACCGGTGGCCTGGATGCGTACCCTGTCGCCGAACTTTGTCGCGAGCCCCATGACGGACACGATCGACTTGGCGTTCGCGCTGTTGCTACCGTGCAGCAGGCGGATCTCGGACTCGTACTTCTTCGCCGCGCCGACGAAGACCGCGGCGGGTCTCGCGTGCATGCCCGCGGGATTCGGCAGCGTGACCTCGTCGGAGACGATCGCGCCGGTCGTGCGGGCGGTCTGATCTTTGGCTGTATCGTCGGCGAGCTCTACTGTCAGTGCGACGTCGCCGGCTGCGGTAACGAGGCCTTTCGCGGGCACGTAGCGCGTCACGCGGTCGCCGTTTGCGATCACCATCTGGGTCAGCAGGCTGGCCGCTTTGGCGCCGACGTAGACCGGATCGAACCGGATCAGCGGCTGGCCCGTCGCGACCGTGTCGCCTTCCTTGACGAGCGGGGTGAAACCTTCGCCGCGCAGCAATACAGTGTCGAGCCCGATGTGAAGCAGCACTTCAAGTCCGCTCGCGCCCGTAATCGTGACGGCATGGCTGGAACTATGCAGTTGCGTGACCTTGCCGGGAAGCGGCGATAGCAATTCCTGCGACGTCGGATCGATCGATATGCCGTCGCCGACCATCTTCTGTGCGAAGACCGGATCGGGCACGGTTTCGAGCGGCACCATGACGCCCGAAAGAGGCGCGACCAACTCGATGCGTAGTGGACGCTGAAGAGCTTTCATCGGCGCGACTCCGTTTGACGCCCGGCTGAAACGTGCTGCTTCGAGCGGCGCGAACTCGTCTGGAGAGCGCCGTGAACTGCCCCGATGACCTGGGCCGTAGGGTATTCCGCCGCGGACCTGCGTACCGGGCGCCGTTGCGGCGTCCAGCGGCGCTGACGTCAAGCCGTGAGCGATATCAGGATTGTGACACTGCCACAGCTAGCCTACAGGTGCCGCTGCGTGCGCGACATCGGTCGATGGTCCTATTGTCTTCACGATTGGATTGAACATAAATTTGTAGATGCGCCTTCGGGCTGCACATTCCAACAATCGAAAAGCCTTCGATCGCAGCCGGAATGCCCCGACGAGCGCGAGGCTGGTGGCGGGATCGTGTCCCGGAGGCGCGGGGCTCATTCGCTGCTGCGTCTTCGCTCCAAGGCAAAAAGGAAACGCCATGGATACGGTCAGGACGTTGCTCGAAACGCAGCCGCTCTTCGTGCTGTTTCTCACGGTCGCTTTGGGATACGTGGTCGGTGAGATCAGCATTAAAGGAGTGTCGCTCGGCTCGGGCGCAGTGCTGTTCGTCGGCCTGGCGATCGGCGGCTTCGCACCGAAGTCCGCACCGCCCGCGTTGCTCGGCACATTCGGGCTTCTGCTGTTCCTCTACGGTATTGGTATCCAGTATGGCGATCAGTTCTTCAAGGGACTGACGAGTCCGGACGGCCTCAAGGCCAACGCCGCCGCCGCGCTCGGCGTGATCGTCTCGGGACTGGTCGCGGTAGCGTTCGTACCGCTCTTCGGCGTGAAACTCGACGAATCGCTCGGCATGTTCGCCGGTGCCGGCACCAGCACGGCGAGCCTGCAGGCCGCGATCGCCGCTGTGAAAAGCGACGGGCCGGCAGTGGGCTACAGCGTCGCGTATCCGTTCGGTGTTGCCGGGCCGATTCTCTTCCTGTATGCCCTTAGTGCATTGCTTAAACCGAACATCGTGCGCCCGCCGCCCCCGCTCATCGAAACTGCCGAGATCGCTCTGCGCAATCCTGCATTTATCGGGTTGAACATGGCGCAGCTGGTGGCGCGTATGCCGACCGGGCTGGCGATCGCGGCCGTGCGTCGCGAGCACCGCAACCGCCCGGCCGCCGACGACCTCGTTCTGCGTGCCGACGACGTGCTGCTCGCGACCTCCACCGACCCGGCCGTGCTGCATGAGGCCACGACACTTTTCGGCGAACTGCAGCCGGGCCGTATGACGAGTCACCGCGAAGACCTAGACTACGCGCGTGTGTTCGCGTCGAGCCGGCTCGTGGTCGGGCGCATGCTGCGCGACATCCGCTTTCCCGAGGGCGTCGTCTGCACTATTGCGCACGTGCGCCGGGGCGACGCCGACCTGATGCCGAACCCGGACCTCATCCTCGAATATGGCGACCGCGTCGGTCTGCTGCTCGATCGCGCCCAGATCAAGGCGGTTCGTGCGTTCTTCGGCGACTCCATCAAGGGTACTGCCGAACTGAGCTTCATCTCGATCGGTGCCGGTGCGGCGCTCGGCCTGCTGGCGGGTGCGATTCCACTATCCATTCCAGGCATCGGCAAGCTCGCGCTCGGGCTGGCGGCAGTGCTGCTGGTGGCACTCGTGCTCGGCAGGGTGCGGCGCTTCGGACCTTTCGTCTGGACGATGCCGCTCTCGGCCAATCTCGTGCTGCGCAACCTTGGCCTGACCATCTTTCTCGCGCAGGTAGGCATCGCTTCGGGGCCGAAATTCTTCGCGACCATCGGCGTAACCGGCGTGTCGTTTCTGCTCTATGGCGTGACCATCCTGCTCGCGCTCGTCGTCGTGACGGCGGCGGTCTGCCTGTGGATCTTCAGGCTGCCATTCGACATGACGGTGGGCGTCTTATGCGGCGCGACGGGCAATCCCGCGATCCTCGCCTTTGCGAATCGCATTGCGCCGACCGACCGCCCGGACGTCGGCTACGCGATGATTTTCCCGTCGATGACCATCGCAAAGATTCTGTTCGTGCAGGTTGCCGCGGCGCTCGCCAGTGGATAGCGCGATCACCAGCCGTAACGATCGCACCCGGCACTCCTGATTCAATTTGCCACGGAGATCATCATGGACATAGCCGTCTTCAGCGCCAAGCCTTACGACCGCGAGTATCTGAATGCCGCGAACGCGGGGCATCATCATCGTCTCCAGTATTTCGATGTCCCGCTCGACATCGAGACGGTCAGCCTCGCCGCGAACCATGGCGCCGTGTGTATCTTCGTCAACGATCATGCGGATGCCGCCGTGCTGCAGGCGCTCGTGCACGGCGGCACGAAGCTCGTCGCGCTGCGCTGCACCGGCTTTAACAACGTCGACCTGAAAGCAGCGCAGGACCTCGGGATCAAGGTAGTGCGAGTAGTGAACTATTCGCCGAACGCGGTCGCTGAGCATGCGGTCGCGTTGCTGATGGCGATCAACCGCAAGATCCAGCGTGCCTATAACCGCACGCGCGACTTCAACTTTTCTCTCGACGGCCTGATGGGCTTCGACCTGAACGGCAAGGTGGTGGCCGTGATCGGTACCGGCAAGATCGGGCGCGTGTTCACGAAGATCATGCTGGGCTTCGGCTGCAGCGTGATCGGCTACGACAAGTTCCCATCGGCGGAATTCGAGGCGCTGGGCGCGCGCTATGCGCGGCCAAAGGAAATCGGCGAGAGTGCGGACATCATTTCGCTGCATTGTCCGCTCACTCCGGAGACGTACCACATCATCGACGCCAGCACGCTCGCGCGCGCGAAGCGAGGCGCGCTTCTGATCAACACGAGCCGAGGCGCGCTTATCGACACCGAAGCGGTCATCGATGCGCTGAAGAGCGGGCAACTGGGCGGTCTCGCGATCGACGTGTACGAGCAGGAGGCGGACCTTTTCTTCCGTGACCTGTCGGGCACCATCATCACCGACGACGTGCTCCAGCGGCTCGTCACCTTCCCGAACGTGATCGTCACGGGCCATCAGGCGTTTCTCACGCGCGAAGCGGTGACAACCATCTGCGAGACGACCCTGCAAAGCGTCACGGAGTTCGAGACGGGCAAGCCGCTTTCAAACGAAATCAGCGCGAGTTGAACGCAGCGCGCTGCGCAGCGGTCAGTCCGTGCGAGTTCGTAAGCGTGTTCTGTTAGCCGGTACTTTCATCGTTTCGCCATAGATGTGGCCAAAGTAGTTTCGACATCAGGCATGCGCGGCGGGCGGCGCTGAGGAGCAGGAACCATGAAACTCTATTCACACGTTCTCCGGAAGTGGCTGACTGCCATCTTTACCAACCTTGCAATCACGGCGATTTTTGCGTTGGCAATCTCGCCTGCGGCTCATGCGCAGCAGAACTTCGCTACTCCGGAGGCCGCAATGAATGCCTTTGGTGACGCAATTGTTAAAGACCGCGAGGACGCATTGCGCACCATCTTGGGCAAGGACTTTCGTAATCTGATTCCGCCCGTTGGCGCGCAGGTGCGGGATGCGTTTCTCACGATGTGGTCGAAGTCGCATGCGATCAAGCCGATCGATAAGCGGCACGCCGAGATCGCGGTAGGCGACGATGGCTGGACGCTCCCGATCCCACTCGTGAAGACCGACCGGGGATGGCACTTCGACACGCGCGCTGGCGCCGAAGAGATGCGGGAACGACGCATCGGCCGCAACGAACTGGCAGTCATTCAGACGATGCTCGCAATCTACGATGCACAACGCGAATACGCGCAGACTAATCACGACGGCGAGGGCGTGCTCGCCTACGCGTCGAAGATGGTGAGCTCGCCAGGCAAACACGACGGTCTGTACTGGCCGACGGGACCGGACGACCCACCAAGTCCACTCGGCGATGCGTTCGTTAATGCAAGCGCGCGCAACACCCAGAACGCCGGTTATCACGGGTATCACTACAAGCTGCTCTATTCACAGGGACCGCATGCGCCTGGCGGCGCCTATGACTACGTTGTCGACGGCAAGCTGTTCGGCGGTTTCGCCATCATCGCCTGGCCGGTGCGTTACGGAGATACGGGTATCAAGACTTTCATGGTGAGTCATGCCGGGCAGATCTATGAGCGTGATCTTGGCCCGCAGACCGCCGCGAAAGCCGAGGCAACGAAGTCGTTCGATCCGGGTCCAGGCTGGAAGAAGGTGAGCGCTCGGGATAGCGGCCTACCTTGACCATGGTGCTGTGCGCGTAGCGGCACCATGGTTAAGTAGTCGATGACTGCCGCGCGCTTTTTATAGGCTGATGCCAGGTTCGCCTACGCTTGCGTTGAGCGCACAGCCACCCCATATGTGCTGACGATCCGCGCATCCTGCTCAGCGGCGGAAAACAGCTCCCACTCCAATCCGTTCACATCGACGCTGCTTGAATACGCGTTGGCGGTATCGTCTTCGAATCCGACGTGCCGCAGTTGACCCGCTTGCTCCGGTTTCTCGTTGATCGAGAAGTTGAGCAGATCGGTTCGCCACATCGCGTATTTGCCGGGCACGACGGCATCGGGCGATTGTCCGAGCCGGCGGCTGTAGTCGACAATCGATTCGTCGAGGCTCGCAACAGCGAGTGCGATGTGAAAACGCTTCATGATGGGCTCCCGCGATGGTTATCCGTTTTGACGGTCCGCCCATCGTAGCGATTGCGCACGAGCGCAACTAGGCAAGCGATTATGCTGGTATGTACGTTCCCCGGTTACGCTCGCAGGCCGGTTCGGATCGCCCGCCGCCGAAGCGCGTCAATGCAGTCAGAGATTCGACGGGTTGCCCGGATCCGTCTTGCCTTTTTCGGCGTTTTCACGCTGATCGCCGAGATCCTTGCGGTTTTCGCCTTCGGTGATTTGCGCTTCACCTTTGAGCTTCCTGTCTTCGTTGCCGGTGATAGAGCCGATGCCCTTGTTGATCATGCCTTTCAGTTCTTCCTTGATGCCTTCGGTCTTGTCGTTTGCCATGAGTGCCTCCAGAGTTAAGCGGGTTTTCGCGCGATGCCGCCATCGCGTGCGTGTTGCGACTGCGCAATCGCATGCCGAGGCGCTTACGGACGGCGCTTCTTCCACGCATAGTCGGCGGGCGGATCGGCGACGCCCGGCCGACCCACCGAGTTCGGGTTTTCCGAGCAAAGGGTAACGAAACACACCGGCTCGCCGCAGGACTGACGGCGCCGCAACGTCTCGGTAAATGACAGCGCCTCAGCCATCGCGCCGGCGGCAAAGGATACGGCGCGCGGCACGATGGCGTCGTCTATCGCTTCCGACCAATAGACCATGTACACCGGGTTCACGGAGCAGGTGACTGGCTACCGGGCACACCGACGCCCGGTATGTCTCGCACGGGCTGCTGATCCGGCTGGACGTCGGTTTCGGGAAGCGCCTCCGGTGTGCGCGCGGGCGGCGTGCCGCGGCCAATTTCGGACTGTTGCGGATCGGGTTTTTGGGGCGTGGGTGTTTCGGTCATGGGCGGCTCCTTCTGCGTTGCTTTCGGTGGATCGAGTATCGTGTTCGCAGCATCCTGTGTGCCAACGAGTCGCGAGCGTTGCGCACGCCCGTCCAGCATCGTGTGGCCGAGCAGCTTCCCGCATTGCTGCACGCTGAATGCACAGCCGCAGGCTTCCCGGCAGTCCGGCCCCAGGTACCTTTACAATTCAACACTTCGATCCGACAAACGTGAATGCGCGATGAGATACCACTTTGCATTGATCCTTGCTGCGGCCGTTGCGAGTACTGCCGTGAACGCTCAAACAGCCGCGAACGGCGAGACGGGCGCACTGCAATGTGCGATCGGAAAAGTGACCGGCGTGGGCGGGTCGGAACAGAGCGTTCGTGAATATCTCGCGACGCCCGATCGGGACAAATATCGCTACATTGCCGACAACCCGATTCAATGCCGCATTTCCGACGAGGGCCGGGCGTCCGCATGTACCGGCATCACCACGCTTAAGCGCGAACAGGTCAGCGTGTACGATCAGATCGACAGCACGATGATCACCGTGGTCGCGCGCGTCGAGCTGGATCACGGCACGTATCCGGTACTTATCGCCGTGCCGAGAAAAGACGTGCAGTGTCAGGAGTAAATGTTCTGGCCCGGCCGGCTTCGTGCGCTGTCCTGAGAGCAATTGCAAAGGTAACCCGTCCATGCAAGCCAGAATCCGGATCAGCGTCCTCTCGAGCATTCCACGAAGCGTCTGGGTACTCGGCTGTGTGAGCCTTTGCATGGATATCTCGTCGGAGATCGTCCATAGCCTTTTGCCGATGTTCCTGACAGTGAGCCTCGGTGCGAGCGCCGCGACCATCGGCTTGATAGAAGGCATTGCCGAAGCGACCGCGCCGATAGTGAAGGTGTTTTCGGGCGCGCTGAGCGACTACCTCGGGAACCGTAAGTGGCTCGCGGTGGCCGGTTATGCATTGGGCGCGTTGAGCAAGCCGCTCTTTGCGATCGCGCCGACCGTCGGCGTGGTGGTGAGCGCGCGCGTCATCGACAGAGTCGGCAAGGGGATTCGCGGCGCGCCGCGCGACGCGCTCGTGGCGGACGTCACACCTGTCCACCTCAGAGGCGCCGCGTTCGGCTTGCGTCAGTCGCTCGATACCATTGGCGCGGTGCTGGGCCCGTTGTTCGCGGTGATCATCATGTCGGTGTGGGCCGATAACTTCCGGCTAGCCTTCTGGCTTGCCGTCATTCCTGGTGTGCTGGCGGTCGCACTGTTGATGGTCGGCATCCACGAGCCGGCGCGTGAAGCGGGCGCGAAGCGCGTCAATCCTGTGCGGCTGGAGAATCTGAAGAAGCTGGGCGCGCGCTACTGGTGGGTCGTCGCCATTGGCGCTGTGTTTGCGCTCGCCCGCTTCAGCGAAGCATTCCTCGTTTTGCGTGCAATGGGCAGTGGCGTACCCATCGCTCTGGTTCCGCTCGTCATGGTGACCATGAATATCGTGTATTCGCTGTCGGCGTATCCGTTCGGCAAACTTGCGGACACGATGAGTCACAAGCAGCTGCTGATCGCGGGCGTCGTCGTGCTGATCGCCTCGGACCTCGTGCTTGCACACGGCAGCCACTGGAGCATCGTGCTGCTCGGTGTCGCATTGTGGGGCTTGCACATGGGCATGACGCAGGGGCTGCTCGCGACCATGGTTTCTCACACCGCGCCGGCGCAATTACGCGGCACTGCGTTTGGCTTTTTCAACCTGCTGGGCGGTGTCGTCACGCTGCTTTCGAGCGTCATTGCCGGTGAGCTGTGGGACAAGATCGGGGCTACGGCTACCTTTTATGCAGGCGCTGTTTTCTGCGTGGCGACAATCGCGCTCCTGGTTGCCGGCAAGGCGCCCGACACCCGCGCAACGTCGCACTGACAAACAAACAGTTTGCAAAGACCGCAGCTATCCTTTGAGTTCCGCGAGGAGGCGCGCCAGGCGGGCGATGCGGTTCCGGTACATGGGTGCTTGCGGACTCGTCTTCAAATGCTCGACGCGGTCGCGCCAATAGGTCGGTGAAAAAGGCTCCTGGGACGCCCATGCGATCACGCGCTCGAGATGAACAAGCTCGCTTTCGAAAATGTGGTGGTGCATCTTTGAACCCCCGTGGATGGCCAGTCTTCTCTCGTCACGGCGCCGTTGAAATCTGGCGCTGCGTAAGGCTGCTCAAGCAGCTTGTTTTCCGCGACTCGTTACAACAAGGTTAGCCGTCGCGGCCCTTTCCCGAAGGGAAGGCAACGACGGCCGGACCCATCCCGCGGCGGATCTTCGGTGCATAGCCCAAGATTTTCCGCTCTTTAGTGCCGCGCAATGCGAACTGCTTCTCTGCGGAAGCATGGTCGCCATCTTTCTACGCGTCACCGCTACAACAGCACAGCCCTCTCTCAGTCTGCTACCAACGGCTGGCTACCGTTGGCATTGATCGGCGTTGCACGTATTAGTTCGTTTAACTAAACGACTGCTTGCCATAATGAATCGAGATTACTCGATCCGCGGTGTCAGCCGTCCCGCAACGGACGCAACAACGCGGCAACAGAACGTCGAACGCATTGCAGCGCGCGATCTTGTTTTGGTCTCTCCGGCTCCCCGGTCATTCGGACAATTTCGTCGAAGCTTTCCGGCCACCTGCCTTTGTATAAGCAATGGTCGTGCCATATGTTGAGATGGCTTAGGCTCGGGCGCGTCGGCGAATCTGGTCTGCCGGTGTTGGCCGATCTCGTCCAGGTTGGTGGTCAAAGTTGGTCGTTTTCGTCCACATGGGCATGCGACGCGCGTAATAGGGCGATTTCGTCCGCAGCGGGCGGCACTCGACGGCGTGAGGGAGGATTGCGGGCGTCATGAACGGCGCAGAGGAAAGTCCGGCGCGGCGATGCATGCCGCAGCCGGACGAAAGCAGATAAAAACAGATGAGAGCGGACTGGGATGAGGCGGACAGAAGCGGCCTTGCTTACGCCTGCAAGCTGACCTTGCTGTACGTGAGCCTGCTCGGGCGCACGCGCATACGCACCAGCGACACGAGGAAGCTGAACCCCGCCTGATTGGGATCGATTACGGGCACGTAAGCGCCGAGCGCCTCGCCGAGCAGCGTCGAAACCCGGCTCGCCACGTCCACGAATCCCGTACAGCCGAGCAGAATCGCCTGCGCGCCGTCGTCCTTGATCGCCTTCAACGCCGCTTCGAAGGTGCGGACAACCACGACGTCGATGTTCTCGAGCTGCGCGACAGGGCAGTCGATCGCGCGAATCGACGCGAAGGTGTCTTCTATGCCGTAAGTTTGCGGATGACCGCGCTGCATCGCGAGCGTGCTTTGCAGGATCGTGATGATTGAGAAGCGCTGGCTGAGCGCGAGGGCCGTAAACGCCGACGCCGGAAAGCCGCCGATGATCGGAATGTCGATCACTTCGCGCGCGGCTTCGACGCCGCACATGTCGAAGTCGGTCAGCCAGATGCCGTCGAAGCCGTCGTTGGCGATGGACTGCGCGAGCTCGACCACCGGCATGCCGTTCTGCAGCCAGTTCGTGCGGTTCTCGATGTCGGGATGACCCTCGGTGATGTTGCGAATCTCCACCTGGACGTCGGGCGGCACGACAGGCGCAATCGCCTTCATGATGCGGTCGTTGTATTGAGACGTGGCAACGGGCACGAGCACGCAGATACGAATGGGCGAGTTCAAGATGCATCTCCCTTGCGTGCGGCCTGCAGCGATTCGAGCGGCACGTAAGGGCCGAGGTAGCCGAGCGAGTTCAGCAACTGCATGAAGTTGTCGAGAATGAGGCCCGGTTTGCGCAACTCGGGTTCGGCGCGCCAGGCAATTAGCGTCACGGGGCGTTTGCCGATTGCCGGATTCAGCGAACCGTCGCCGTTGACAAGGTCGCCATTGCTAAAGACTGCCTGGCCCTCGCCGCCGACGAAGTAGGCGACGCTGTCGGGCGCGAGCACGATCGGCTGTGCACACGTGCTGTCCCATGCGAGTAGCGACTCGTTCTGATACATCACCGTATAGGTATGCTGCCCAGCCTGAATGCGAATCTTGCCGACGTCGAAGCCGCCGCTCGTATCGACTTCGGCCGACACCAGTTCGCCCGGTTCGGAAACTGCGCGTGCCGCAAGTCCGCAACGTTCGACGAGATAAGCGGTCATCTGCCGGTCGCTGCCGATCTCTCCGCTCTGCAACGCACGCCCGAGTTTCAGTGCGCGTGTCAGTGTGCCGCGAATCGGTGTCGCGCGGCCGATATCGGCCGGCGTCATCACCCACATCGCGAGTCCGCCGAACTGGCCGAACTCCGGATCGGCCACGACCGGGCGCATCATCTGTTCGACGATCGCCGACACGTCCCGCTGATGAGTCGGCGCGCCTTCGCTGCCGCCGCGCGGCGTCACGTTCAGTTCGACGCAAAGGCCACCCTGGCTTACGAGGAACGCGGGCCGCGGATCGATTTCCGCAGCGGCGAACGTCAGCATCGGCAACGAGGGCACCGCGCGCCCGGCGCCGTCGGCGTCGATGACCGCAAGGCCCAGTTTCGCCGCCACGAGTGCTGCCACCGTGAAGCCCAGCGCACCGCTTTCTGGCGGCATCACATAGGCGAGTTTCTTGGATTGCGAGGCGAGCCGAGCCTGAACGTTCTGCACCGCCGTCACGGGGCCGAGCGGGTAGGTCGCCGAGTTGATCGCTTCGGGCGCGCCGAGATAGGCGACCATGACGGCCGCGCCCTCGGTCGCTTCATCGACGGAAGCGACCTTGACGGTGTCGGTGGGATAGTAGTCGCCGGCTACGAAGTGCGCGGCCAGATGCCGTGCGGATTCGATGGTGCCGCCTCCGCCGCTGCCGAAGAAAGCTGCGCCCAGTAGCAGCGGTTCGAGATCTTCCCGGCGTAGCTCATATGCCATTTACGATTCCTTTGGTGTAGTTGTGGAACGAAGCATGTTGCTGGAGTTCGGCAAGCAGATTCGCCGCGCCCGCGACGCGAGGCGTTGCATCCGTCGGCAACGAACGCAGGCCGCGCTCGAGCGTCTCGATGGCTTCGGCTACGCGGCCAGTCGAGCGCAGCAAATCGGCGAGGTGGTGCGCGGCATCCACGCGCCCAGGCACCGAGCCGAACGCGAGCGCCGTCGACAGCGCCGTGCGCAGCCCGAGTTCCGCGGCGTTCACGTCGCCGAGCGCCCACTGCGCGCGTGCTCGCGTGACCAGTAGCTTGCCCAGATACACGCGCTCCTGACGGGCGAGCGTCTCGTCGATAGCCGTAGCCAGGATCGCCTCGCACGTCTTCGCGCGGCCCGCGCGCAGCAGCAATTCCCCGTGCTGCCACGTCTTGAATGAATAGAACAGCGCACCGCCATTGCAAACGACGTGGTTATCGTAGCCGTCGAGCATGACAGTTTCCGCTTCGTCGGCCTGCCCGAGCGCGCTGAGATGACAGCCGCGCAACACCTGCCCGACTCCCCGATAGAACGCGAAGCCGTGAGCGATCGACACCGACTCCAGTTCGCTCGCAAGCTGACCCAGCCGTTCCACGTCGTCGAACAGCGCGGCGAGCCAGGCGGCGCCCTGCAAATTGACGACGTGAGCGAGCGCGTGCACGCCGGGTTCGGATGTGCGCAGAATCAGCATTTCCATCGCGCGGCGTGCCTGTCCGAAGGCGCCGATCTGGTAGGCGGCGAGTCCTTCGAACGTCAACGCGAGACTCGCCAGGTCGATTCCTTGCGAGCCGGTGCGGATGTCGTTGCGCCCCACGCCGAGCAGATTGCCGCGCGCGAGACAGGCGAGAGCTTCTTCGCTGTCGCCGAGCCAGAACAGCGTGTTGGTCATGGCGACGTGAGCTTCGTCGAGCGACACGCGATCGCCGGCGTTCTGCGCGCGCTCCAGCATGTTCTGCGCGGTTGCGCGTGCCTGCTTGAGTTGCAGCGTGGTTAGCTGCGTGGTCCAGATGCCGAACTGGATTGCGGCGATTTCAGCGGGGGAGCACACGCCTTCACCGACCGCCAGCGCTGCGGCGTAGCAGGCCGTGGCTTCCGCGTACAGCCAGCCGTGCACGCTGCGCAAGCTCATGCCCAGAAGGCGGTAGGAGTCGAACTGGAGGCGGCGCACGGGGTCCTGTTCGTTCGGCGTTTGCAGCACGTCAAGACAGCGGCGCAGCGGCGGAATTGCTTCGGCAAATTTCGATTCTTCGATCAGCGCACTCGCATGCTCCAGGCACTTGCGCGCTTCACGGTGATGTTCCTCTCGCGACTTCAGACGCCGTTCGATTGTCTTGCGACCCACGCCGAGCATCGCGGCGGCCGCACTCTTGTTGCCGCTCGTCCGTTCGAGTGCGCGGTCGATCAGCAAATCTTCGGCGGCGTTGAGCTTGTCGCGGCCTTCGAGTTGCATCAGCATATCGGCGAGACTCGCGCGCGACACTGGCCCGCTGGTCTCGTTGGCGAGAAACGGCTCGAGCGTATCCACGTCGATCACCGTGCTTTCCGCGAGCACGCTCAGCTGGCTGACCAGGTTGCGCAATTGCCGGATATGACCGGGCCACGGGTGCTGCGCAAGACGACGCAGCGCGGCCGGCGCAAACTCCAGCCGGCGCGTGTGTTGTGACGCGAAGTGGTTGACGAGCGCGGGGATATCCTCGACGCGCTGCTCGAGGCCCGGCACCGCGAGTACGAAGACCGCGAGCCGGTAGAACAGATCCTCGCGGAACAGCCCCGCGCGCGCGAGCTCGCGCAGGTCGCGGTGTGTCGCGGCAACCACGCGTCCGGCAAACTGCAGGCTGGTCGACGATCCCAGCGGACGGAATGTGCGCGTTTCAAGTACGCGCAGTAGTTTCGGCTGCAGCGCGAGCGGCAATTCGCCGATTTCATCGAGCAGCAGCGTGCCCTTGCCAACTTGCTGGAAAAGCCCCTGGCGGTTTTCGCCCGCGCCGGTGAATGCGCCCTTGACGTGCCCGAACAGTTCGGCTTCAACGAGGTGTTCGGGAATCGCGCCGCAATTGACGTCGACGAAGGGTTGATCCTGGCGCAGGCTGTGTGCGTGAACACGGCGCGCAACGAGTTCTTTGCCCGAACCGGTCGGCCCGAAAATAAGCAGCGGATGATCGGTAGGAGCAACCCGATCGATCATCCGGACCAGTTGGCGAAACGCTGGTGCGCCGCCTACGAAAGAGCCGGAGTCGGCCTTGTCGGTGGCGAACGGAACGACTGGGGTATAACTCATTACAAAGTAAGCTCCACATGATCCGCGTGCGGCGCTACGCGGAAATGGCCGTCGCAAGGACGGCGGTCATGCATCGATTCCCTGTCTGACGAGCTTCCGATTCCGCTGTCGGAGTAGCCCGCCTAAGAAGTGACAGAGTATGAAGGTTGGTTGTCGATGTTGTCGTTCGAAATTAATTTTGGCGCAAGTATCTATGCGCATTTCATCGGGTATGGCAAAAAGCACAGAAAGAAGAGTGTCCGCGACGGCGCAAGCGCGTCGCGCCGACTCACGATACGTGGTTGATATAACGGCGCCGCGTCAACGGTTCTTTAGCTGCTGCGCGCTTCGTGTCAATCGTGTGCAACGTGTGGAGGGAGTGCATGTGGCCGCTGTCGGGCCTGCGATGTGATGCGGGGTGGTTGAAGAGCCAGTTGATTGCAGCTTTGTTGCGCGGGTTTTGATGGAGAAATTGCCACGGTCGCCGGCAACGGGAGCGTGGCAATCTATTGCTTCATGACCGGCCGATGCAACGGCCGGCCGATCGGTGCTTACGGCCCGACGCGCAGGACGACTCCCGTTGAAATCTGCACCATCAGATAGTCGCCGCCAATGCCGACCCACGAATAGCCGCGCGGCGGCGGAGCCAGCCGGTACGCGCGCCAGTCGTCGATCACATACTGACGGTCGCGGTACTCAGGAGGCAGGCGATCGCCCTTGCGCCAATGTCCGGGCGCGTTCGCGGAGTTGCCTGGGCCGTCCGGGCTGTGTCCGGGTGGCACTTGTTTGGGGCCATGACCATTCGATTCATGACCATGGTTGGGCCCGTGACCGTGACTCTCCCCATGACCGTGGTCGCCGCCCTTGCCGGGGTTGTCGTGCGGGGGTTGTGCGAGAACGAGCGACGATGCCAGCATACCCGCGCTCATCATCGACGCGAGAAATATGCGGGATTTATTCATTAACTATCTCCTGGAATTAGCGGCGTGAAGGTGCAGGGCACCAAACCGGACAGCCCGATCTGAATCTGTCAGGTTGTATGTTAGCGGACCCAGGTCACCTGCGCGCACAGGAAATCTTGCCAACCGTTGCTCGCGCAACTAGCAATGTTTTGCGTGCATTCGCATAGCAGACAGCCTCAGTTCCTCTCACGCTTTTGTGTGAATTCGCGATTCAAAGCTATACCCTGCATCGGAAAATGCGTTCGAAATTCTCCGTTGCAGGCTTATCGCGGCACTGCATCGACTAGCTCATGCTGATTGCAATTCCGGCTGCGGTGCTATTCGAAGCTTGCGCTTCGAGTTCGTCCAGTCGCAGCAGGAGAAGGTCGAGTGAGCGCAATTGTGCATTCGTAAGGTGCTGCGAATCGAGTAGTCGATGAAGCCGCAGGCGCCAGTAGGCGGCCGGCAGGATCGGCCCCGCGAGATCTCCTGTCATTGACGCGCTCATGACTCGCCCCAGATGCGCGATCTCCAGGTCTATTAAAGTGACCATGCCCCCACCTCGCAACGTTCGTTCTTGTTGTCTAACCAAGAGTTATTAGACATTAGTCCAAATGCGGCAAATAACCAATGGGGGCGATTATTGACGGACGGCTAAAGCGGTCGGCAATTTTTTTGGGGAGAATGCACATAGCATTAGGTGCAAGGGGAATCCAACGTCTTTTTCCTTGCAACAGCAAATGTTAAATATTTGTGGCAACGGCCTTTGCGATTTAAAACATATCTCCGCACTCGACGGTGCACGACGACATGCGGCGGCATGCAACCCGAGGCGGGCCGCATGCCGTCTCTTTCAGTTGCAGTTCAGGCTCTGCTTCGCGGCGAAACAACGCGATTGCTGCCCGGTACTGCATTGCGGCCAACGGCCGAGCCACCGCTTTCTTCAATCGGCGGCTGATGGCGGAAACCCGCACTGCCCGACACGATCGCGATAATCGCGCCGACGATCAGCGCTGCGAAAGAGAACCAACTGGCGCGAGCGACGCCGCGCGCGGCCGTGTCAGCGGTTTCTCGGGCCCGTTGTCCGGCTTCGGGGCTGGACGCCATCGATGCCGCCGACGCCATGGCCGACTGCATCTGCTGCTTGGCAGTGTCAACGATGGAATTGGCTCCGCCTGCCTGATTGGCCGCAGTCGCGCCCACTTGCGCGCCGACTTGCGCACCCGTCGCCGCCACGCTTCCTGCAGTGCTGACCGCTCCCGTGATGAGCGAAGTCATTCCGTAGAGAATGAACAGCGTCATGACGGCCCATGCCAGCAGGCCATGCAGCCATCCGAGCACGGGTGCGCACCGTCCTGCGTAGTACGAACCGACGAAGACCGCGAGAACCGTCGTTATGATTACCCACACGCCGGAGCCGAAGCCGAAGCCTTGCAACGGGTCGGGTTTGGACATCGGCGCGAGCAGCGACGCGCCGATAGCCGTGCCCAGCACGCTCATGACCAGATAGACGATCATCGAGAGAATAACGCCCGCGAAAATCGGGCCCCATGACAGCCGCGGCAGGCCGTCTTGTGTCGTGAGAAGTTTCATGGTGTCTCCTGCAGAGAGGGAAGAGGTCGCCTGGTGCCGCGCACATGGCCCGGCACTCCGGTTTGCGCAAGCGCCATGCCGTGGGCGCCCGTGACGCGCCGCGTCAGCGCCTTGCCGCGCTATACGCGCCGGCTTCCTCAATCAGCCAGGTTCTGAAGAGTTCGAGTGGCTTCCCGTGACTTAGCTCTGTCGGATAGACGAGGTAATACGCGGATTCCTCGACCGTGGTGGCCGCGAGCGGAATGACGAGGCCCAGTTGCGACAGCCGTTCGTCGACGAAAAATTCTGGAACGAGGGCCACGCCGAGTCCTGCGGCAGCGGCGCTGATCAGCATGGAGTGCAGTTCGTACCGGACGCCTTGCATGGTGGCGTTATCTTCGACGCCGAGATTGGCGAACCAGCGGGACCAGGCGTCGGGGCGCGTCGTCGAATGGAGAAGCGGGTAGTTCAGCAATTCGTGCGCTCTCCTGACGGGCTTTGCAAGCAGTGACGGCGCGCAGACGGGCACGACTTCCTCGCCGAAAAGGTAGTCCGACGACGTACCCGGCCAGGTCGGCTTGCCATAGTGAATGGCGGCCTCGAAATGCGACTCCTCAAAGGGAAACGGGTCGGTGCGAACACCCATGTTGATTCGAACGTCCGGGTTCCGGTCGTTGAAGTCCTTCATTCGTGGAATCAGCCATTGCGACGCAAACGTGGGAAGCACCGCGAGTTCCAGGTAACCGCCTCCGCTGCCGTGCGCAATGATCGACAGCGTGTCGCGATCCAGATTCTCCAGCGCCCGGCGCACCTGCGTACCGTACAGACGACCGGCGCGAGTCAGCATCACGCGCTGCTTCGAACGAACGAAAAGGCGCACGCCAAGATTCGATTCGAGCGTCAGGATCTGCCGCGAAACCGCGCTCTCCGTCAGGGACAACTCTTTCGCAGCATGAGTGAAGCTTTCGTGCCGCGCCGCGGCCTCGAAGGCCAGTAACGCGCTCGTGCCGGGAACCTTGAACTTGCGCATGTTAATTCCAAAAAGTCATCAAGTGGCAATTTAAACTCGCTTTACGTCGGGTGCAACACTTTGAATAATGAGAATCACGTAAGCTTGGCTACCCCTTCGCCTACCTTCTGGCTACCAGTTTCCGGTATGCCGTCGATAAATACCTTCCCGCTGCGGCGGCGCGCCCCCGAGAGAAACGCAGATGCGCAATTCGAACGTTGAACGCCTGTTACTGAAACTGCTTGGCCCGGCCAAAACGGAATCGCTCTTTACAACCCTCAAATTTCCGAGCGCACTGGCGGATTGGGAAGACGGCACGGTGACGCGCGCCGAACTCGCGCAGGCGATGAACATGGCCTTATTCGAGGATCTACTGGAGCGTTCGCCGAATGGGCGCGCCTATACGACCGAGACAATCGCGAACGGCGGCTCTGTGTATTTCGATCACGGCGCGTTGCGCACCGTGAGGTGGGAGAACAACGGGGCGTTGCCTCCTGGCGAGGCTGCATTCACTCGCATCCTGCGTCCGCTTGGCTTCAGGCTGAACGGCCGCTATCCGCTCGACAAACTGGGCATGACCGGCCGTGCGTACGCGCATGATGACGCGCCCGATGAAATCGCGCAGTTCTTCGTGAGCGAGTTGCATCCCGAACGCTTCTCCAGCGAGTTCCAGCAGGCGGTAACTAACGTGGTCCATTCGTCGAAAGATCCGTTGACGCCGCTCGCCGTTTCGCAACTCTGGGAACTGGAGCGTGAAGGCTCGCTTGCTATCGACGCAGCTCACAAGTTGCTGCCGGTCATTGTCGGCGCGTTCGCTCGCCAGCACGATCTGCCGAGCGAGGCGGACTACGAAGTCCTGTTGCGCGAATCAGCGGAAATGGCGTGGATCGCTACCGAAGGCAACGCCTTCAATCACGCGACGGATCGCGTGGAAGACGTGTTCTCGCTGTCGGACCAAGAGAAGGGCAAGGGCCGGCCTATGAAGCCCGAAGTCGAGCGCTCGCGCTCGGGCCGCGTCTTCCAGACCGCCTATCGCGCGGATACGGTCGAGCGTCAATTCAGGTCCACTGGCGACCGGCTCGTCACGCGCACTGTGCCTGGCTCCTTCTATGAATTCATTACTCGCAAGCGCACTTTCGATCAGGCGTCGCGTAGCTGGGTCACGGACCTGCGTTTCGACGCCGGTAATGCGCAAGGCATTTTCAAAATGACCGCGAACGCGGCACAGTAGGTGTGTCTCCGGCCGGTGTTCAGGCCGGCTCAAGCTGATGAGGCGTTCCGATTCGAATGCAGGCCGCATTTCCTATCAGAAATAACGCTTGCGAGCGCACGGCGGCAGCGGAAGCGGTTGATGTTGCCGGCAAAAACCCGCGCGTGTATAGTTTCCGAACGTACCAAAATTTCGTATTGGAAATTCAAAGAGGTCTCAATCGTGAAAGCATCCGCCATTCTCTCGCAACTCGGCATTTCCCATCTCGCCGAAGCGGGCGACATTGCCGTCCGTTCGCCGATCAACGGCGAACTCATCGGCCGCGTTGCGAGCCGGACGGTCGCCGAGGTCGACGCCGCGCTGGCCAGCGCCCAGAAGGCTTACGCAAGCTGGCGCAACGTGCCGGCGCCGCGTCGCGGAGAACTGGTGCGTCTGCTGGGCAACAAGCTGCGCGAGCAGAAGCACGCGCTCGGCAGCATCATCACGCTCGAGACCGGCAAGATCCTTCAGGAAGGCCTCGGCGAAGTGCAGGAAATGATCGACATCTGCGACTTCGCGGTTGGGCTGTCGCGTCAGCTTTACGGTTTGACGATCGCGTCGGAGCGTCCGGGTCATCGCATGGCTGAAACTTGGCATCCGCTCGGCGTGTGCACGGTCATTTCCGCGTTCAACTTTCCCGCAGCCGTGTGGTCGTGGAATGCCGCGCTCGCGCTGGTGTGCGGCAATGCGGTCGTCTGGAAACCATCGGAAAAGACACCGCTCACCGCGCTGGCAGTCGACAAGATCCTGCAAGACGCGTTGAAGGAATTCGGCGACGCTCCGGAAGGCCTGACGAGCGTCGTGAACGGTGGCCGCGAGGTCGGCGCAAAGCTGGTTGCCGACCCGCGTTCCAACATCGTGAGCGCGACGGGGAGCACGGAAATGGGCCGCGCGGTCGGCGTCGAAGTGGCGCGCCGTTTTGGCCGCTCGATTCTCGAACTCGGCGGCAATAATGCGGGCATCGTCTCCGGCAGCGCCGATATGGAACTGGCACTGCGCGGCATCGTTTTTTCTGCAGTCGGCACGGCCGGTCAGCGCTGCACGTCGCTGCGCCGCCTGTTCGTTCACGAAAGCGTGTACGACAAGGCCGTCGAACGTTTGAAGGCGCTATACAGCAAGGTCGTGATCGGCAATCCGCTGGAGCAGGGCGTGCTGATGGGACCGCTGATCGACGAGCAGTCGTTCAACCGCATGCAAGCGGCGCTCGAACAGGCAAAGAGCGAAGGCGGCAAGGTGTTCGGCGGCGAACGTCATGCGGTTGCCGGCAATGAGAAGGGCTTCTACGTTCGTCCGGCCATCGTCGAAATGCCTTCGCAAACGTCGGTCGTGCTGAAGGAAACGTTCGCCCCGATTCTCTACGTGCTGAAGTACAGCGACTTCGACGACGCGATCGGCGGAAACAACGCAGCGGTTCATGGTCTTTCGTCATGTGTCTTCACGACTGACCTGCGTGAAGCGGAGCGCTTCCTGTCAGCGTCGGGCAGCGACTGCGGTATCGCGAACGTCAATATCGGACCCAGCGGCGCGGAAATTGGCGGCGCGTTCGGCGGCGAGAAGGAAACGGGCGGCGGTCGCGAATCGGGCTCCGATTCGTGGAAAGCTTATATGCGGCGCGCGACCAACACCGTCAACTATTCGTCAGCACTGCCGCTCGCTCAGGGCATCGATTTCAACATCGGCTGAGCGTTTTGCGCTGCACGTACACGGCTGTTTAACCACGGCCGTTTTTTTTGCGCGAGCTGTCGTTGCGGCCCTGCCGGACAAGTCGGTCACTGCACGCCGGCGGGCCCTTTCCGGGGCAACCCGGTCATGTGCAACCTGGAGCGAGTCGTGAGTTCACAAGTCGTTATTGTCGGTGGCGGCGTTATCGGCAGTTCTATTGCTTACTTCTTGCGCGCTTCCGATCCGACGGTTTCCGTGTCCGTGATCGAACGTGATCCGAGCTACGCGAAGTCGTCGTCGGCATTATCGGCCGCTTCGATCCGGCAGCAGTTCTCCACGCCGTTATCGATTCAGATGTCGCTGTACGGTATCGAATTTCTGCGCAATATCGGCGAGCTTCTTGAAGTGGACGGCAACAAGCCCTCGATCGATTTGCATGAAGGCGGTTACCTGTTCCTCGCCACGGCCGCCGGCGACGCAACGCTGCGCGAAAATCACGCGTTGCAGAAGAGCCTTGGCGCGGACATCAATCTGATGGACCAGCAAGCGCTGAAGGCCAGGTTCCCCTGGCTGAACGTGGCCGACCTCACGTCGGGCGCCTTCGGCGAGAGCGGCGAAGGATGGTTCGACGGCTATGGCCTCGTGCAGGCGCTTCGCAAGAAAGCCCAGTCGCTCGGCGCGCGCTACATTGCCGCCGATGTGACCGGTGTCGTTCGCGAGGGCCGCAAGATCACGCACGTCATCGCCAGCAATGGCGAGCGCTTCGCCTGCGATACGGTCGTGAACGCGGCAGGCGCATGGGCGCGGAAGATTGCCGGCATGATGGACATCGACATTCCGGTCTTTGCTCGCCGTCGCAGCATTTTCAATGTGTCGTCTCCGGCTCACCTCGCAGATTGTCCGTTGCTGATCGATCCGACCGGCGTCTATTTCCGGCCGGAAGGGAAGACCTACATTTGCGGTACGTCGCCGGGCGCGGATAACGATCCTGACGATCTGCCGCTTGACGAGGTAGATCACCGCCTTTTCGACGACGTCATCTGGCCGACGCTTGCGCATCGTGTGCCGGAGTTCGAAGCGCTGCGTGTCGCGAACTGCTGGTCTGGCTATTACGAGTACAACGTATTCGACCACAACGCGATCATTGGCTATCACCCGCAAATCGAAAACTGCGTGTTCGCGAACGGGTACAGCGGACATGGTCTTCAGCAGGGCCCCGCAACGGGCCGCGGCGTAAGCGAATTGATTCTGAATGGACGCTACCTGTCGCTCGATCTCTCTTCGCTGAACTGGGACCGTCTGCTCGAAAACCGTCCCATCGTGGAAAAAAACGTGGTGTAGGCGACCACGAATAATGCGTGACGACATGAGCTCAACCGCCGAAAACATGTACGAATTCACCGCTCCTTTCCAGAATCCTTCAGGCTCTCCGATTCGCGAACTGTTCAAGTATCTGGGTGAGCCAGGCATGATTTCGTTCGCGGGCGGTTACCCGGCTAGCGATCTGTTCGATGTCGACGGTTTGCAGCAGGCCGAAGCTCGCGCATATCAAGACCCGAACAGCTGTCTGCAGTACGGGCCGACCGACGGGTTGCCGCGTCTGAAGCACGAGCTCATAAGCCTGATGGCGCGTCGTGGCGTGCCATGCACGTTGAACGAAATGCTGGTGACTACGGGCTCCCAGCAGGGGCTCGACCTGCTGCTTCGCGTGCTGGTGAGCCCGGGCGATGTCGTGTTCACCGAACAGCCTGCGTATCCGGCAACGCTTCAGGCACTCAAGCTTCAGCAGGCGAAAATCGTTACCGTGCCGGTGGATGCGCACGGCCTCGACGTCGACCATCTCGCCGAGCTTATGGCGTCGGGTACGGTCGCGCGCCCGAAGCTGCTCTATACGGTTCCGACGTTTGCCAATCCGACCGGCGCAACCATCACGCGGGAGCGCCGCATCGCCTTGCTGAAGCTTGCGGTGCAACACAAGTTTCTTATCGTCGAAGACGACCCATACGGCGATCTGCGCTTTTCCGGAGTCGCGGTTCCGTCGATCATCTCCCTTGCGGCCGAAGTAGAGGGCTCACGTGATTGGGTCGTGCATTTTGCGAGCCTTTCGAAGATCGTCGCGCCTGGACTGCGCGTAGGTTGGACAATCGCACCGGCCGAAATCACGCGCCGTTGTGTGATTGCAAAGCAGACCGTCGACCTGTGCAGTGCGCCGTGGACGCAGGCCATTGCCGCCGAATATCTGGCCGACGGTGCGCTCGAACGACACCTGCCACGCATCACCGAAATGTACGGGCGCAAATGCGAGGCGCTATGCGAAGCACTGCGCTCGCAGTTCGGCGATACGCTCCAGTTTCATCGGCCTGAGGGCGGCATGTTCGTCTGGGCGCGTATCGAAGGCATCGACGCCTCCGCGCTTTTACAACGCGCTATCGAGAACAAGGTCATGTTCGTGCCGGGCAAGGCATTTTTCGCGGACAGGATCGACCCCGCGTCGTTGCGTTTGTCGTTTGCGGCGCCGGGTATTGCCGATATTGAAGAAGGCGCACAGCGTTTGCGGCGCGCATACGACACAACGGCACGCAACGTCGTCTTATCGTGACGCCGGCCCCGTCGACTCTCTGACCTGCAGTAGCGCGTGCACTTCCTGACCGCGTTGCGCCCGCTTGCCGTCCAGCATGTCGAGCAGATATTGCGCGGTGAGTTGTCCGATCTCACGCGTATCCACGCGCATCGTGGTGAGCGTGGGGTGAATCTCTCTGGATATCTCGAGATCGTCGAAACCCGTTACTGATAGCTCGCGCGGTATGGCGATGCCGAGTTCTTCCGCTTCGCGCAGCACGCCAAGCGCGATGTGATCGTTGCCGCAGATAAGAGCAGTCGGGCGTTCGCTCGCCGCTTGCCAGATGGAGCGCAGACTGCTGCGCCCGAATGCGATTGTCGATTCCCCCTCGCACATGTGTTCGGGTCGCACCGCGAGGCCGTGACGTTCGAGCGCCGCCCGAATGCCGGCGACGCGCGCCTGCACCCGGTCGTTGTCGCGCGTCGGCTGAATGCACACCGCGAATGAGCGATGACCGAGGGCGATCAGATGTTCGGTCATTTGCACATACGCCGCGAAATTGTCGAAGCCGATGCAGACGTGCGGACTCTCCTTGCGGTACGCGTACGTCACCGCATACGGCACGCGATAGAGCCGCAACGCGTCGAAAAGTTCTGGCGGATGCGCCTCACCCACGATTGCCATTGCCTCGACGCCTCGCGCGAGCATCGCACGCACCTGCACGAGCGCTTGCGTGGGATCGTAGTTCGAGCAGCCGAGAACGAGCGTAATGCCGCGCGTCGCAAACGCGGCTTGCATGCCGCTTACCTGGGAGGCGAACACCTGGTCGTCGAGCGTGGGAATGATGATGCCGGCGATGTGGCTGCGCGTAGACGCAAGCGCGCGCCCCGCGGCGTTGGGAAACCAGTTCAGCGCGAGCGCCGCCTGTTCGACGCGCTCGCGCACCGCAGCCGATACTTTCTCCGGCTCGTTGTAGACGCGCGATACGGTCGCCGTCGATACGCCCGCCAGCTTCGCAACGTCCGACAGCACCGTGCGGCCCGTCCCGCGGCGCACGCGGCTCGTCTGAGTTCGGGCTGTAGCGGCGAAGCCGGTTGTGTCTGGTGTGTCGGGCGTGTCGGACATGAGTTCGGAGTGCGGGGTGAAGCTGGAAGCCTGACATCTTACCGTTGCGTCACTCTTGGCGTAGCCGCGACGATCGCCCGAGGCACGGGTTATCGCTAGTGGCTCGCATCCAGTGCTGCGATGCGAGCGCGGAAATGCTCGGTGCCGGCCACGATCTTGTCCAGTATCGCATCCAGCGCCCAGAACCGTTCGCGGACGTCGTAGTCGATTACGCGGCAGCGAATCGAATTGAACGTGCCGATGCGCTGGTGGTACATCTTCGCAAGCGCGGGGTAGCCGAGCGATTCGGAGACGGCGGCGAGCACGAGGAACGTCGCGAGTTCATCTGCGAGGGCAGGGTCCCGGGTCGCGTCGTTGCGCAGCCATTTGTACAGGTCAGTATGAAAGTTGGTGAACACGCCGTTAAAGCCTGCCGAACCGGCTTTCATCGCGTCCCACGCAATCGCCGCGTTGGCGTTGAGGATCTTAAGCGGCGAGCCTTGCGCTAGCGCGACGCGGCGCTTCACGGTCGCGAGATCGCAGCTCACGTCCTTTAGCATGATGAAGCGGCCAGTGTCGACGCATAGTTTTAGTTCGTCATCCGAAAGAAGTCGACGATACGGTGCAGGGCACTCGTACAGGCCGAGCGGCAGGTCGGACGGAAGACGCGCGAGCAGCCGCTTCAGATTCGCGGCGAATGCCTGCGTGCCCTCGCGCGCGGGATCGAGCCGGTTGGTGACTAACACAACGGCTTGTGCGCCCGTCGCTGCCGCAACGTTCAGTTCTTCGGCTTGCGCGTCCGGATCGTCGCTGATGTGGCCGGACACCACGACAGGGATTCGCCCGGCGACCTTCTCGACGACGAACCGTCCAAGAGCGCCGCGCTCGGCGAGCGTAAGAAACTGCATCTCGCTCGACTGCGCGACCGCAAAGAGCGCGTCCGATCCTTGCGCGAGATACCATTCGATCAGACGTTCAAGGCCGGCGTAGTCGATCGCGCCCGAGTCGTCGAACGGCGTCAGCATCACGGGAACAATCCCTTCAATTGACACGGTGGGTGGCTTCGCGATTGTCATGTTGTTGTGCTCCAGAAGAATTTGATTGGACGGGCGAGAGGCGAACGGTTCATGCCGGTGCCTGGATCGTCTCGTTCGTGGCGGGCGTGTCGGCGATCGGCTTGCGCACCAGCAGCAGATAACTCATCGCGCCGATAAACGCGATGCCCGCAGCTGTCAGCAAGGCCGGCACGAACGACCAGTTCTGCGCGATATAGCCGGTGAAAATCGGCGCGAGTGCGCCGCCGAGAAAGCCGCCGAAATTCTGAATCGCGCCGAGCGAGCCGACGCGGTTCGGCGGCGCGGCCGCTGTCGCGAGCGCCCACGAACTCGCGGATGCGGCGTTGGCGAGAAAGATCACGACCGAAATACAGACGATTGCCAGCACGTTGCTTTCGACGAGCGCGGCCGGAATCGTGAACGCGACCATGCCCAGCATTGCAATGACCACGGCGTTACGGCGGCTCGCCACCGGGCTCGCGCTGCGGCTCGTGATGAGATCGGAAAACCAGCCGGCCGTGAGCGAGCCGAGGAAACCGCAGAAAAACGGCACCGACGCGGCGACGCCGGTGTGCATCAGGCTCATGTGACGCTCCATGGTCAGGTAGCCTGGCAGCCATGTCAGATAGACCCAGTTCAGATAAACGGAGCCGAAGAAGCCGATCAGCATGCCCCACGTGGTGCCGTGCGAGAACAGCGAGCGCCATTCGGCGAACGTGACGGCCGGTGCCGGCTTACGATCCGCTTCGTCGCCTTCCAGATAACGCCGCTCGGCCTCGCTCATGGTCGCCTTGACCGGGTCGCGATAAACCGCGAACCATACGGCCGCAACGATCAGACCGGCCGCGCCGGTCGCGATGAATGCCCATCGCCAGTGGAAGTTCACGACGAGCACCGACAGGCAGAGCGGCGCGAGCGCGGTTCCGAGCGGTGACGCCGAATTGAAGATGCCGGTCGGCTTGCCGCGTTCGCGCAACGGAAACCAGTTGCTGACCACGCGGGCTGCCGACGGAAATTGCGGCGCTTCGCCGATGCCGAGCAGGATCCGCCCAAGCACGAACCAGCCGAACGTCGAGACGAAGCCGCCGGCGGCCTGCGCGAGCGACCACACGATCAGCCCCATGCCGAGAAGTTTGCGCGGTCCTACCCGGTCGACAAGGCCGCCGACCGGCAACTGAAAGAGCGCATAGCTCCACGAGAATGCGGACAGCAGCAGTCCCATTTGCCCGAGCGTCAGGCCCATGTCGTGACGGATCAACGGATTGGCGACGGCGAGCGTTCCGCGGTCAAGATAGTTGACGATGCCGCTCACCATCAGCAGCGTGAGCGCCACGACCTGGGCGCGGCGGATTTTCGGCGGGGGCTGCTCGTGGCTCGACGTTGCGCTCATGATCGTTGTCTCCGTTTCATGTTGCGATTCAGGCGGGGCGCACCGATGCGATGTCGGGCGACCGTGAGTTGTGCGGCGATTCAAGCGGGCGCTGGCGGGGGTATGCCACCTTCGTGGTGGCGATCGGCGCTTGATCCCTTGCGGTACATTCAAACTGCAGACCACCAACTCTGCTGTTAGCGCTTACATTTGAAACGCAAGCGTTCGCAGTTTTTGCGACGGGCGCCCTTAAGGCGGCCGGGAGATTGATGATAGCGCTTACATTTTGTGTCGCCTCGCTGGCAGGTGCAAGCTCGAAAAGCAGGTTGACGGGTAAACACTGACCATCACCGGCTGTTGCTAAGAGCCGCGCAAAATGCAACACGGCAGCAGGCACACGGTTTGCTCAGCGCTCGATGCCCGCGTGCCCACACCATTTCGATAACGAGAACAACCATGCAACCTGACCAGACTGCTACCGAGTTTCCCCAGTCGCAACCGCTGCTCGCGACGCCCCTCGCAGGCGTGAGCGAGGGCGCGGCTCACCGCCAGATCGGGCTGCTGCCGGCGGTGACGTTCTGCTTCGCGTGGCTATTCGGGCTGGAGCCGTTTCTTACTGGCGCTGCCAGCGATTCCTCGCAGCGCGGTCCGGACCGTCATTGATGTATGTGGGACGCCGCACTGACGCCTTGTGAAAATTTCACTTGTGGCTTCGGCGGTTTCTACATCGTCGCGCATGGGTGCGGCAGCGCCGTTCGCGGGAATAACGGTTGCGATGCTGTCGGCGGGAGTCCTTCCCGTCCACAGGAGCTTGTCATGCAAACCGATCCGACCGTCGATCCCGTAGCCGACCCTTCGAATCAGCCGCTCGACGCGCCAGAAGAACAGCCGCGCCCGCTGCCCGGCACGCCGCCAGACACGGACCCGCTGACCCCAGGCAGCGCTCCCGACGACAAGGCTCGCCAGCACAGTCTCGCCAGCCGCCGTGAAGCATGGCAACAGCGCTGCTGGAATTAGGGAATCTACGTGTGAAAAGGCGCACGGTCGTGCCGTTAATGTAGATGGAAGGCTGTTCGGTGCATTGCCGTCCGCTTTCAGCACTGGGTGGGTCACGCGGCGGTCGGCGTCGCAGTTCACCTCCGGACACGCCCGTGCTGAAGGCTTCACTTACTGGCCATGAATACGTATTTATGCGGCATTTGTGCCGCACTTTCCCCACGGCCGCCTGAAGGGTGGTTTTTCATTGGCTCGGCCGGAAGCGCTGCGGCCAACGTTCTCCGGTTCCTCACGGCGCCAGCAGTTCACGCCAATAATCACGTTGATTAAAGTCGCTGAATGCCGCGATAACCGGTTATCGCAAATAAGCGCGGATTAACGCGACTATATCCAGTCAATTAAGTTCCCCGCCTTTTCAAATGATTGATCCCGCGCCCGTAATGACGCCGACACTGCGCAATTAATCATCAACTATTCATTCCGGAAGTACGCTTTTCTACGCCGCGCATTACTTCGGCCGTATTACAGGCTGTTGCATTCGCACAACTTTAGTTATTGAAAAGTTGCAAATAATTTATGTCCGGAGCAGGTCGATGGCCTGACCCTCATTGCGATAACTTTCCCAAAAACAAAGACTTAGCCCCTAAGGGCAATCGATTATTGCCAAATCGGCAAGACCGTGTTGTGCGAATTGCGGGCGTCCGTTGTCCGGGTGGCCCCCTACACTCACGCTTCGTTTAGAGGGTGCCCCAGCCGGGCCAGAACGGTTCGGCGATAAGGGCGGTGGCGCGTTCGCGTACTACCGAGGCTGGTCCCGCTCCCCCGCGAAAATTTATCGAACAGGAGTCCCACGCATGAAAAAGAGTCTTATCGTCGTTGCGGTTGCCGCATCGTTCGCTTCCGTCGCTCACGCACAAAGCAGCGTCACCCTGTACGGTCTGCTGGACGCTGGCGTGACCTACACGAGCAACGTTGCTCACAACTCGAAGTGGGCAGCCGGCAGCGGCGGCATCGACCAGAGCCGTTTCGGTCTGCGCGGTTCGGAAGACCTGGGTGGCGGCCTGAAGGCAATCTTCACGTTGGAAAGCGGCTTTAACGTCAACAACGGCCGTTTCGCTAACAACAACGGCATGTTCAACCGTCAGGCATTCGTCGGTCTGTCGAGCGCGCAATTCGGTTCGGTCACACTGGGCCGTCAATACGACGCAGCGCAAGACTTCCTGGCACCGCTGACCGCAACGGGCAGCTGGGGCGGCACGTACTTCGCGCACCCGTTCAACAACGACAACCTGAACACGAACGGCGGCTTCGCAGTTAACAACTCGGTCAAGTACTCGAGCGCTAACTACGCTGGCTTCACGTTCGGCGGCACGTACGGCTTCTCGAACCAGGCTGGCGCATTCGCAAACAACCGCGAATACAGCCTCGGTGCTGCTTACCAGTGGCAAGGTCTGCGTTTGGGCGCTGCTTACGCACAGCAGAACAACCCGGGCGCAACGAACGCTGCTGGCACGGCTAGCAACGGCGGCGCGACCGACGGCGGCTTCCTGGGCGCAACGGGCAACTTCCGTCAGCGTGAATTCGGTGCAGCAGGTTCGTACGCTTTCGGCCCGGCAACTGTCGGTCTGGCATGGACGCAATCGCGTATCGACAACGTTGCAGGCGTTCAGCAATCGCTGCGCGCTAACAACTACGAAGTCAACGGCAAGTACAACCTGACCCCGGCTCTCGGCCTGGGCGTGGCGTACACGTTCACCGACGGCAAGGGCTATGGCACTGCCGCAAACGGTGGCTCGACGTCGGTTCGTTACCACCAGATCGGCCTGCAGGCTGACTACGCTCTGTCGCGTCGTACGGACGTCTACGCTCAAGCCGTGTACCAGCACGCAATGGGCGACGGTGGTGTCGCTTCGATCTACAGCGGCGACATCACGCAAGCTCCGTCGTCGTCGAAGAACCAGACGGCTGCTACGGTCGGTCTGCGTCACCGCTTCTAAGCTTCAGCAGAAGCGGCTTGTTGTACAAAAAGGTGCCGTTCGCGGCACCTTTTTTATGCGCGTTCCGTTTGAACGCGACAGCCAGATCAGGCAGGCTGGCCGACTTTGAACACCGCGACAGCCTCGCGCAACTGCTCGGTCTGCTCATCGAGCGAACCTGCCGCGGCTGCAGCCTGTTCGACGAGCGCGGCGTTGCGCTGCGTGACGTCGTCCATCTGGCGAATCGCGAGGTTCACTTCGCCGATGCCGGAACTCTGTTCATTCGACGCCGCCGCGATTTCGTTCATGATCGCCGTGACGCGGCCCACCGCCTCTACCACCTCGCCAATCGTACTGCCGGCCTTCCCGGCTAACGTCGAACCCTCGCCGACCTGCTCGACCGACTGGTCGATCAACACCTTGATCTCTTTCGCGGCTGTCGCGCTGCGCTGCGCCAGATTGCGGACTTCACCCGCCACAACCGCAAAGCCGCGGCCTTCCTCACCCGCGCGTGCTGCTTCCACGGCTGCGTTGAGCGCGAGAATATTCGTCTGGAACGCAATGCCTTCGATCACGCTGATGATCTCGCCGATCTTGCGTGAGCTGTCCGTGATGCCGGCCATCTTCTGAACGACGTCGTTGACGACTTCGCCGCCGCGCGCGGCGATGCTCGATGCGTCTTTCGCCAGTTCGGACGCCGTTGCTGCGTTGCCCGCGTTCTGCGTGACGGTCTTGGTGAGCTCGTCCATGCTGGCGGCGGTTTGTTGCAACGACGCGGCCTGTTCTTCGGTACGGCTCGACAGGTCCAGATTGCCTGCGGCGATTTCCTTCGAGGCGACCGTGATCGTTTCGGCCGAATTCTTGATGCGTGCGACGGTGGCCGCAAGCTGATCGCGCATTTCACGCAACGAGAACAGCAGGCTGGAGGTGTCGTCGCGGCGCAAATCGATACGTGTTGCGAGATCGCCGCGTGCGATGCGCGTGGCGATTTCCGCCGCAGCGGACGGTTCACCGCCGATCGAGCGCGACACATTGCGCACCACGCGCGACGCGACAAAGGACACGACTACGCCCAGCACCAGCAACATGCCGCCCGAGCGCAGCAGCGTGGCGTAGAACTCCGCCTGAATGTCGTCCATGTAGGCGCCGGCGATGAAGTCCCAGTTCCACGGCGCGAAGCGCTTCACGTAGCCGATCTTCTCGCTCGGCTTCGTGTCGCCGGGCTTCGGCCACCAGTAACGCAGATAGCCGGCGCCGGTGGCCGAGCCGCCCGCGGCGGCGATGTCGTGATACAGCGCATTGCCCTTGGCGTCGCGGAAACCGCTCATGTCCTTGCCGTTGAGTTGCGGGCTCATCGGGTGCGCGACCATCACCGAGTCGCTGCGCACAATCGTCACGTAGCCCGAGGTGCCGTAGCGCTGCGCATTGACGCGGGCAATGGCTTGCTGCTTCGCTTCATCGACGGAAAGCTTGCCGGCGTCCGCCTGCTTCGCGTAGTCGGCGACAATCGACGCCGCCATGTCGGTCACATCGGCCAGCGCCGAACGCCGTGCGTCCATCTGTGCGCTACGTGCTTCGAACGCGTTCACTACGGTGACGATCAGCAGCGCCGCCCAGCAAAGCAGCAGGGGCACCCATAACTTCTGTTTCAATGTCAGACGGTTCATTTATTGGATTCGACGGTTCGTTGAGCGCGAGAGATAGGAGCGCTTGCCAGGCAGCGCCATAGTTCGCATAACGGCTGTCGAAGCGGATTCTTTATCCCTGGTCAGACGGGTGTGTCGGCACCGCGCACCAAACAAATCAAATAGTTGCGCGGTGGTCACGGGGTTCGCGTGCACGGCGCGCGACGCTACGCATTGAACAGTTCGCTGCGCGCGGCGTCGATGATTGTCGCGACAGCCGGGTGACTAATGCGACGTTCGATCGAGATCGCGAAGAATTCCTCGACGATGGTATTGATTTGCCCGACGGAAGTGAGTTTGTGTTCGGCCTGCAGCTGGTTCTCCAGCACCGTCGGCGCGAAGAGCAGGCCGCGGCCTTCGCGTCCGAACGCGAGTGCCATCGCGCTATCGTCGAACTCGCCGACGATGCGCGGTGAGATGGCGCGCGATGCCAGCCAGTGATCCAGTTTGCGGCGCACCGCCGATTCGGTGCCTGGCAGCAGAAGCGGCAACTGGCCGAGCGACATGGGAAAGCGCTTCCGCACGCCCTGCAGCAGCGCGTCGGCGCCAAAGCAGCTCAGGGTAGAGCGGCCGAGCGGGTGATTAAACGCCTTGATATTGACGTCGGCAGGGATGGGCGCGTCCGCGATGATCAGGTCGAGGCGGTGCACGGCCAGTTGAGCGAGCAGCGCGTGCAGCTTGCCTTCGTGGCAGATCACGCGCAGCGAAGCGGGCGCGCTCAGCGCGGGTTCGAGCAGCCGGTACGCAATCGCCTTGGGCACCGAGTCCGCAATGCCGACGCGAAACCTGGATTGCGTGCCGACCTCCTGCTCGCGGCGCACCGCGCTTTCCAGCTCGGAGCCTAGCGAGAAAATCTCGTCGGCGTAGTCGAGCGCAAGCCGCCCCGCATCAGTTAGTTCGAGCGTGCGCCCGCTCTTCTTGAAAAGCTTTTTATCCAGCGCTTCCTCGAGCAGTTTGATCTGCCCGCTCAGCGTTTGCGGCGTGATGTGCAGTTGCTCACCGGCACGGACGATACCGCCCGCGTGTGCCGCGACCCAGAAGTAATACAGATGCTTGAAGTTCACGCTCTCTCCGTCAATCGAACGACGTTACGGTTTTTTCGAATGATCAGCAACAAAAATACGAATTTTCCGTTGTCTCGCGTTAGGTTAGATTCAAGGCTCGGCCCGAGGCGTTAGCGGGCGGCAATTAGAGCCGACAGAGGTGACTTATGGCATCCGTTGCACAGTTTCTGCGTTCGAAAGCGTCTCAGACAGTCTGGTCGATCGAAGCGTCGGCGTCGGTGTACGACGCGATTGCGATCATGGCTCACCGGCAGGTTGGCGCGCTGATCGTGGCGCACGAAGGGCGCATTGCCGGCATCGTCACGGAGCGCGATTACGCGCGCAAAATCGTTCTAATGGACCGTTCGTCGCGTAATACGCCGGTTCGCGACATCATGTCGACGGCTGTGCGCTACGTCGGCCCGGAGCAGACGACCGAAGAGTGCATGGCAATCATGACCGGCCACCGCATACGTTATCTGCCCGTGATCGCCGCGGGGCAGGTGATTGGAATGGTGTCGATCGGCGACCTGATCAAGAGCCAGATGTCGGAGCAGGAACACACGATCCAGCAGCTGGAGCACTACATTCACGGCAACAGTTCGCAGTCCGCGCATGGCGGAATGCAGGCTGGCCGATGGCAAGTTTAACGACGAAAAATTTTACTGTCCGTAAGGTAGCCGTGAAAAGATGACGCGCGGCGCGGGCGGCCCCTGACACATCAAGAGAGGTTCATATGTATAAGCAAACTATCGATCGCTTGCGGCGCGTTGCCGGCAAAGTGACACGCGGCACCGTAGCGCTCGGTCTCGCGGGCGTGCTCGCGCTTGGCGCGCTCGCGGCCAACGACGCGCAAGCGAAGCGCGTGGGCGGCAGTCAAAGCATTGGGCGCCAGTCGCAGATGGCGTCGCCGTCCGCTCCGGCGCAACGAAGCCAGCAAGCTCAACCGGCGCAACCGGCCGCGCAGGCGCCGGCCGCCACGCCGGCGCGCAACCGCTGGCTTGGTCCGCTGGCAGGACTCGCCGCCGGCTTTGGTATTGCCGCGCTGCTGTCGTCACTTGGCCTGGGCGCGGGGCTCGCGCAAATGCTGTCGAATGTGCTGCTGATCGGTCTCGTGGTCGTTGCCGGCGTGATGCTGTTCAGGTTCATCGCCAATCGGCGCCGCCCGGATCTGGCTTATGGACACGGCGCCGCGAACCGGTCGCAGACCAACGGCTCGCCGCTTGATAACCAGCCCGGTCACGCGCGGCCGGACACCAACTTTTTCGGCATGCAGCGCGCCGCGACGAATCCGGCCGGAGCAACGGGCACGGTGACGGTGCCCGTGCAACCGCTCGGGCTCGATCAGGCTGAGTTGGTGGCGTTGGCGAAAAACATGTTCATGCGTCTGCAGGGCGCATGGGACCGCAACGAGCAAGGCGACCTGTTCGAATTGACTACGCCGGAGATGTTCGCGCGAATCAAGCGTGATCTGGAAAGCCGCGGCAGTGAGCCAAATCGTACGGAAGTGCCGCAACTGGAAGCCGAAGTGCTGGGCGTGGAAAACACCGCGGACGAGACGCTCGTCAGCGTGCGCTTCTACGGCCAGATGCGCGAAGACGGCGCAGCGGCTGCCCAGCCGTTCCAGGAGGTGTGGAACATTGTTCGCAGCGTACAGGGCGACCAGGCGTGGCGGCTCGCGGGCATTCAGCAGCTCAACCGTTAAGCAAACGGGTGTTAATTCGCGGGGGCATCTATTAATGGATGCTCCCTGCGAGCATGAGAAAGCGGCTAATCGGCCACTGACTATTGCGCTCTATCTGGCATTGGCCGAACTCTTTTTCCACCATGTCGACAGCACCCATTCGTCGGCGGCGAAATATAGCGGAAGCTTCGCGGGATAGCCGAGGTTGCGACTATATGCGATGCGGTGACTTGCGGAATACCAGTGCGGTATCACGTAGTACCCGTTCATCAATACCCGGTCGAGCGCGTGTGTCGCGTCGGCAAGTTGCTCATGCGTTTGCGCCGATACCACTCGTCGCAGAATGGCATCGATAGCCGGCGACTTCACGCCGGCCAGATTGTCCGAACCCTGCTGATCCGCATACTTGCTGCCGAAACGCGAAAGCTGTTCGGTACCCGGCACCTGGACATCGGGCAACCGCACGGTTGTCATGTCGAAGTCGAACGCGTCGAGGCGCTTTTGCACGAGCGCAAAATCCGCGGTGCGGAAATTCATCGTAATCCCCAGCTTTTGCAGATTGCGGCCGAACGCGGCGGCGACCGGCTCCATTGACGTGCCGCTACCGCTGTCGTCGAGAAGTTCGAATACGAACGGCTGCCCATTCATATTGCGCAGCGCCCCGTTGCGATAAGTCCAGCCCGCCTGCGCCAGCAGTTGGCGCGCCTTGACGAGATTGGCGCGCAGCGAACCGGGCGGATCGGTGTCGGGCTGTTGCGGCATCTCGCCGAACACGGCCGGGTCTAGCTGTCCGCGCAAAGGCTCCAGAATCGCTAACTCGCCTTCGCCTGGCTTGCCGGTCGCCTGCAAGTCCGTGTTGGCAAAGAAACTGCCAGTGCGCTTGTACTGATCGAAAAATAGCTGACGGTTAAGCCACTGGAAGTCGAGCGCGAGATCGAGTGCCTGACGTACCCGCACGTCGCGGAAAATCGGCCGTCTCAAGTTGATGAAGAAGCCTTGCATGCCGGCGCCGTTGTGGTGAGGAAACTCGCGCTTGATCAGCTCGCCGTTGTCAAAGCGCTTGCCGACGTCGCGCCGCACCCAACTCTGCGCGACGTTCTCGACCAGCACGTCGTACTCGCCTGCCCTGAACGCCTCCAGCTTGGCGACTGCGTCGGAATACAGCTTGTAGTCGATGCGCGCAAAGTTGTGCGTGCCCACGCGCACCGGCAGCGAGGCGCCCCAGTAATTGGGGTTGCGCCTGTAACTGATGGTGCGGCCGTTGTCGTATTTGTCGATCAGATAATCTCCGCTCGCTATCGGCTTCTCGAACGCGAGTTGATCGAAAGGAATGCGCGTGCCGTCCGGCCTCATGCCCCACTTGTGCGAAAACACCGGGATTCCGCCCGCGAGCAGCGGCATTTCGCGCGTCGCGACCTTGTAATCGAAACGGATCGTGAGGCGGTTGACGACCACGGCCCGCGCGATCTGCGCGAAGTACACCGAGAACTGCGGCAGAGCCTGCGGACTCTTCAGCGTGTCGAACGAGAACTTGACGTCCTCGGCTGTGACCGCGTCGCCATTTGAAAAGCGCGCTTGCGGATTGATGTGGAAGGTGGTCGAAAGGCCATCTGGCGCCACGTCGATGTCGTCGGCGAGCAGGCAATACGCGCTCGCGACTTCGTCGGAACTGCCGGTGGTCAGGCTCTCGAACATTAGCCCGAGTCCGGGCGCCGGATTGCCGCGCAGTGTGAACGGGTTGAATTTATCGAAGCTCGTCAGGCGATCGGGATTCGCGAGAACAAGCGTGCCGTCGCGCGGTGCGTCGGGGTTCACGTAATCGAAATGCTTGAAGTCCGCCGGATATTTGGGCTCGCCATATTGTGCGATCGCGTAGACGGCGCACGCCTGATTCGCGATCGACATGGCCGATCCGCCGAGCACGAGCGCGACCAGCAGGCGCCGGATGTCGCGCGCGCGAAACCTCGTGTGCGTCATAAACTCCCTTGGCGCAATGCTCCAATTCGTAGGTGAATTGGACCGCCACGCGCCGCCGGCGTTTCATGCAGCGAGTCGCCCTAGCGACGTTATTGCATTGAGATGGCGGAATCGGGCGCCCGCCGTCAGCGCCGTTCAACTCGTGAGGGCGGGAGCCCGGGTTGCAAAAAATTGCGCAAATCTGCGCAGGTTAGTCCGCATGCGGCGATGCCGCAGCCGGCGCCAACTCCGCGAGCAGCGACATCAGATATTCAATGTCTACCGGCTTGACGAGATGATGGTCGAACCCAGCGGCCTGCACCCGCAGATGATCGTCCGCCTGGCCGTAGCCCGTTACGGCGATCAACACCGGCCGGACTTCGCCCTTCAGGCGGATCAGACTGGCGAGTTCATAGCCGTCCGTGTCGGGCAACCCGATGTCGAGCAACGCTGCGTCCACAGGCTCCGCTTCGGCTTGCGCGAGAGCGTCGCTGGCGCAGTAGGCGACGCTGACGTGATATCCCTCGCTCTCGCAAAGCAGCGCGAGTGAGTCGGCGGCGTCCTTGTTGTCGTCGACGATCAGCACATGCAGCGAAGCGCGCTCCGCATGCGAATGACCCCCGGCCGACGGTTCGTCGTGCAGCGGCGCAGGCACTTCGGGCGCGTGGCAGAGCGGCAGCCTGATCGACACCGTGGCGCCGCGGCCGGGTCCGGGACTCGCAATGTCGATCGAGCCTCCGTGCAATTCGACAAGCTTTTTCACGAGCGACAAGCCGATGCCGAGGCCGCCATGCGCCCGGTCCAGCGTTCGCTCGCCTTGCGCGAACAGATCGAAAATATGCGGCAGAAGATCGGGCGAGATGCCGCTGCCGTTGTCTTCAATGGTGACGGTGGCGAAGCGTTCGTCGGCGAGTGCGGTCACGCACACGTTGCCGCCGGGGTCCGTGTACTTGCACGCGTTGTTCAACACGTTGACGAGAATCTGCGACAGCCGCAGCGGGTCCGCGTGGAGCCAGACCGGGGTGGGCGGCAGCCGCACGGTGAGGTGCTGGCCGCGCGAGCTCGCCATTGACGACACCGTTTCGAGCGCACCATAAACCGCCGCGCCGACCAGTAGCGGCTCGCGTCGAAGCACGATGCGGCCGTGCGTGATGCGCGAGACTTCGAGTAGATCGTCGACGAGTTGCGCCATGTGATCGACCTGCCGGCTCAGCATGCCGACCAGTTCGCCGGCCTTCAGGCCGGCTTCTTTCTCTCGACGCAGTAAGGCAATGGCATTGCGCATCGGCGCGAGCGGGTTGCGCAGTTCGTGCGCGAGCATCGCGAGAAATTCGTCTTTGCGGCGATCCGTTTCGCGCAATGCGAGTTCCAGCGTTTTGCGCTGCGTGACATCCACGGCGCTCGCAATGACGCGCCACGGGCGGCCGTCGGCGTCACGCTGCAACACGGCCTGGCTTTGCAGCCAGCTTTCCCTGTTACCCAACGAAATGCGAAATTCCAGTGGTTTGTCGAATTCGCCGGTGAGCGCGACGCGGCGCATCGCTGCGTCCACCGACGCGCGGTCTTCGGCGTGCACGCGATGAAGCGCCGCGTCGTAGCTGAGCGCGCTCGGCGCGGCTTGCACGCCGGGCACGGCGTCGACGCTGTCCCAGCAGAGCGTCCATGAATCGAGCGACAGATAACCGATCGTCATTCTGGCCGCGCGCATGGCCACCTGCAGGCGCAGATTGCGCTCTTCGAGCGCGGCGGCTGCGGCGCGTTCGTCGGTGACGTCCGTCGCCATGCAAAACCATTCGCGCAACGTGCCGTCGTCGTCGCGTAACGGCGCGGCCCGCGCGACCAGCGTCCGCCAACTGGAATCGCGCCGGCGCAGCCGGAACGTCATCGAGCCCGGCATCTCGGTCTTCATGATCTGCGACCACTTCTCGCGAGCGCTTTCCTGGTCGTCCGGGTGAACGAGGTCGAGCCATTCGCAACCCGCGGTCATGCCGTCCTGCGCCGCGAATGACTGCCAGTTGCCGAGCTGATGCGTCTTCCCCTGTGCGTCTGCGATCCAGGTGAGTTCGGAACTCGCTTCGACGAGCGCGCGATAGCGCTGTTCGCTGCGTTCGCGTTCTGTCTGCGCGTCGTGCTGTTCGGTGATGTCGTATGTCACGCCGAATACGCGTTCGATTTCGGAGCCGGTTCCGCAGTCGGTCTCGCCGCGCGTCCGAAGCCACAAGCGCTGCCCATCCTCGAGCTGGATCGGAAAGTCCAGTTCGAACGGCACACACTGATGCAGGCGGCCGGTCAGCTCGCGCGCGAACCAGGCGCGATGACTTTCGGGGATTCTGTCGAACAGCCATTGCAGCGGCACTTCCGCCTGCTCGGGGTCGAGACCGTAGATCTGTGCCAATTGAGCGCTGATTCGCGCGGTGCGGCTGCCCATGTCCCATTCCCACGCGCCGACACGCGCCGCGTCCAGCGCGAAACGCAGACGCCGCTCGCCGACCTCATAGGCTTCGCCGGCCTTCACGAAGTCGTCGATGTCCATCGCGATGCCGCACGCGCCGGACACGACGCGCGCCTCGTCGAAGATCGGCCGTATGCGCAGTTTGTGCCAGCGGTATTTACCGTCGAAACGCTGCAGGCGCGCATTGACCTTCACGCTCTCGCCGTCGGTGAGCGCGGTGCGCCACGCATCGTGCACTTTCTTGACGTCGGATTCGAGGACGAACTGGTCCCAGTGCAACGTCGTGTTGGGCGCGAACGGATTGCCGAGATATTTGCGGCAGGCGAGGTTGGCATAGGTAACGGTTCCGCGTGCTTCGGCAGTCCACACGAGAGCCGGAACCTGATCGGCAATATCGTTGTTGCTCATTGCGTTATCAATCGCACTGTTCGTACTGCTTCCAGGAGAACGTCTGCTCGCATCCCAAGTGAGATTGAAGCGCCGCCCAGCACGGGCTACGCGAAGTTAATCGTCGTTTGCACGGTGCCTGGCTGCTATTGGGGAAATCATGGGTTTGCGCATTCGCATTGCCGCACGCGCTGTTCCCGGCGTGGCCAATTCTGCAGACGTTTAGGCACATTCCGTCGATATCCCGCTCACCTGGCCTCATTGTGCTCCTGAAACCGGCTGTAATAATACGGCGTGCGTGCAGCGGTCATGTGGCGCCATAACCGCAAGAGATCAGACAATGCGGCGCCCATCGAGTGGGACAGGAGACGAGATGATCAAGACTTCGCCGGCAGGGTATGACCTGGGAAACTCACGTCGGCGAGGTGCGCGCAATGCGCTCCTGCCGCTTGCTGCGGCGCTGCTGTGCTGCGTCGCTTCAATCGAGGCGCACGCCGCTGGTGCGCTGCCCGCGGGCGGAAGCTTCGTCCGCGGAAACGGCTCCATCAGCGGCGACGGTACGACGGTGACCATCAATCAGGGTTCGAGCCGGGGCGTCGTCGACTGGAATAGCTTTTCGATAGGCAGCGGCAACCGCGTCGTGTTCGCCAACGGTAACGGCTCGACGCTCAATCGCGTCACGGGCGGCTCCCCGTCCGCCATCATGGGTACGCTCACGGCCAGCGGCAGCGTCTACCTGATCAATCCCCAAGGCATCCTTGTCGGCTCGGGAGGCGTAATTTCGACGAACGGACGTTTCGTCGCGTCGACGCTCAACGTCGTCGACATCGACGCATTCATGAACGGCCAGCCGTTGACACTCGCGGGCAACTCCGGCGCGAGCATCGTGAACATGGGCACGATCGGATCCGGCACCGGCGACGTGTTTCTCATCGCGCGGCAACGGGTGGCCAACGCCGGCACGATCAGCGCGCCGAATGGCACGGTGGAACTGGCAGTCGGACAGCAGGTGTTGCTGCAGGACTCGTCCTCGGGCAGGCAGGTCTTCGTGCAACCGGGCCAGCAGGGCGCGGGCGGGACCATCGCGAATAGCGGCTTGATCGAGGCGGCGCAGGTCAGCCTGCAAGCCGTCGACGGCAACATCTACGCGCTTGCCGGAAACAACGAAGCGATCCGTGCAACAGGCACGACCACGCGCGACGGACACGTGTGGCTCGTTGCGGGACACGGCACGCTGCAGCCAGGCGGCACGATCGAGGCAACCGGCGGCACCGTCGACATGAGCGCGGACACGGTGGCATTTCCGACCGGCGGCGCGACGGTCCGGGCTAACCAGTGGAACATCGCGACACCGGCATTCACCGTAGACGGCAACGCGGCGCAAGCGCTTTCCACGAGTCTCGGCACCGGCACATCGGTTAACGTGCAAACGACCGGCGCGAACGGCAGCACCGGCGACATCGACGTGAACTCGGGAATCGGCTGGCAGGGCAACGCCTCGTTGACGCTTGCTGCGTATCGCAACCTGACGATCGCACAAGGTGCAACCGTCGGCAATCAGGGCGGCGGGAGCCTGACGTTGCGCGCGGACTCCGCCAGCATCGACAACGGTGGCAGCGTGGCCAATCGCGGTGTGATCGACTGGTCGCGCAGCACGGGCCTCGTCAATGCGCTCTACGACATGAACGGGACGTACAGTCCCGGCACGTTGCTGGCCAATACCGCATGGGCTGCCGCGGCCGGCAGCGGTCAGATCACGCAGATCACCGCCTACAAGCTGGTCAATAACGTGACGGACCTCCAGAACATTTCTCAGGATCTGGCGGGTAATTACGCGCTCGGCACGGACATCGACGCGACCGGCTACATATTGACGCCGATCGGCAACCATACGACGCCTTTCACCGGCCAGTTCGACGGCATGTGGCACAACGTGCGCAACGCAAAGATCGAGATTGCCGACTTCAGCACGGATTATTCGTCCGGCCTGTTTGGTCTTGTCGGGCAGACCGGCGTGCTGCGCGATGTCGGTGTGGAAAACGGTTCGGTGAGCACGAGCCACTCGGGCAGCGGCCTGCTCGCCGGCGTGAACCAGGGCACGATTGCGAATGCGCATTCGACCGGCGTGGCCATGGAACTCTTCCAGAACGGCACCACGTTCGGCGGGCTGGTCGGCCGCAACGACGGCAACATCGAGCGCTCGTGGAGCAGTGCCTCGGTCTCGGGCTCGGACGCGAACGGCGGACTCGTCGGCTACAACCTCGGTTCGATTACGCAGTCGTATGCAACTGGCAGCGTCAGTCCGGTTTTCTCGACGGGGTACGGCGGCGGGCTGGTCGGCATCAACGAAGGAACCGTCGCGCAGTCGTTTGCGACAGGCGCGGTTCAAACGCAACGCATGCCGACGCACGGCGTGATTGCGTTCGGCTCGGGCACGCTCGCGCCGGATGTCTACTGGAACAAGGAGACGACAGGGCAACCCGCGAGTGGCGGGAGCTTGCCGCCGTCGAACGGCCTGACCACCGCGCAAATGAGCGACCCGGCGAACTTCGCGGGTTATGACTTCGGACCGAACGGCGTATGGGCGATGCCGTCAGGCGCGACGCAACCCGTGTTGCGCTGGCAGCTTGCCCATTAGGCGGCGCACTTCATTCGCGGATGAGCCGTCGCGCGTGCCGCCCCTGCGGTGGGCGCTGGTGACGTCATGCCTGCTGGCGGCTCTTCAGTCTTCGCCGGTGTTCGCGCAGGCCTGGCGCGACGTCGCTCCGCTGCCGGCGCCGCCGACTCCGCGCAGCGCGCCGTCGCAACCTTCCGCGCAGTCCGAAGCGCAATCCGCGCAAGTCGCGGTGGCGAGGCTCGAAGGTCTGGTATTCGAACCCGCGGGCGCGAATGCGCCAGCGGCGGCCACACACCCAGGCATTGCCGCCGAGTCGTTGCCTGAACTCGACCCGGCTTTTCTCCGCACGTTCGAGGCCGATCTCGGCGAGCCGCTCACCTTTGGACGGCTCGCTGAAATCCGCCGCGCCGTGGTCGAGCACTATCGAGCCGCCGGCAAACCGCTCGTGGATGTCTTTGTGCCCGAGCAGGACGTAAGCTATGGCGTCGTGCGTATCGCAGTCGCGGAATTTCGCCTGGGGCAGCTGCGCACGAGCGGCAACCGCTACTTCTCCGACGATCTGCTGAAACGCGAAATGCCGCTCGAAGCGGGCGGACCGATTCTGCAATCGGACGTGTCGCTGGGTCTGGCCGTGCTCAACGCAAATCCCTATCGACGCGTGGATGCCGTCTTCGCGCCAGGCGAAGCGGCGAATTCGACCGACGTCATCTTGCAGACCGACGATCGTCTGCCGCTGCGAGTGAATGCCGGGTACGACAATGCGGGTGTGCGCGACCTCGGCCGCGACCGTTTTTTCGCAGGTATCGACTACGGCAATCTGTTTGGGCTCGACCAGCACATCGCATATCAATTCACGGCCAGTAATGATTTTTTCAGCGGCAATCCGGACATTGAAGGACGCGCCAATCGCGCGCGTTTCACCGCCCACGCGCTGAGCTATATCGCGCCTCTGCCGTGGCACGACAGCATCGAAATTTTCGGCGTCTATGCGCAAAGCACGCCGCGCCTGCCGGACAGTTATGGACAAACCGGCATTTCGGCGCAGATGAGTTTCCGCTACGACTGGCGTTTGCCGACGACAGCGGATGCGGCGCAACTCGTCCAGCTCGGGTATGACTTCAAGCGCAGTAATAACGATCTGGAATTCGGCGGCTTTCAGGTGTTCAACTCGAACACGCACATACACCAGTTTCTGCTCACTTACGACTTCAGCAAGCCGGGCGATGCGGGAGCAGCACATGCCTCAGCAACGCTTGTGGCAAGTCCCGGCAGATTGGACGGCTCCAACAACGACGCGGCGTTCGACACGGCGCGGCACGGCGCGACAGTGCGCTACGCGTATCTGCAACTCGCTGCGCAGCGCGCTTTCGCGCTTGGCGGCGGCTTCACGTTGAGCGGGCGAGGCGCGTTCCAGTGGACGCCGAACACGCTGTTGCCAAGCGAGGAAATGGGCTTGGGAGGAGAGTCCAGCGTGCGAGGTTACGAGCCGTATGTCGTGCTGGGCGATCGCGGCTGGAACGTGCAGACCGAATTGCGCGCGCCCGCTTTGCCGTTCGGCACGAGCAGCGCGGCGGCGCAGCCCTTTGTGTTCATCGACGCCGGCCATGTGTGGAATCGCATCGACCAACCTGCGGAGACAGGTAACGGTTCGCTGGTCAGCGTCGGCGCGGGAGTGCGTTTCCAATGGTCGCGTTTCGTCGATTTCCGCTGCACTTACGGCGTGCCGCTTCGTGCACCGACGCCGGGCGGCTCAAAAGCGCCGATGGTACTTCTCTTCGTTTCAATCGGCAGTTGAAGCGCGAGCGGGCACGGCACAAATCGCTGCCATTGAGTCTCGACAAATACTTAGCGTAACTGACGGCTAGTAATCGACGATTTTTCACTAGATCGGTTGCATATACTTGCCTTACGCGCGGGATGCTTGTCCAAAGTGCGTGAGCGCGGAGCCGTTCGCGTTCGTCTTGCGCGTCTGGGTTCCGGCAGGAAGTGAGGGGAACGTCATGGCGACATATGTTGTTCTTGCACAATTTACTGACCAAGGCATACGCAACGTGAAAAACAGCGCGCAACGCGCTGGTCAGGCTGCGGAAATGGCCAGGAGCTTTGGCTGTGAAATGAAGGAGATCTATTGGACGATGGGGCAATACGACATTGTCACCATCGTTGAAGCACCGGACGAGCAGAGCTTTCTGTCGTTCGGCCTTGCGCTAGGTTCAGCGGGGAACGTCAAGACGCAAACGCTTCGCGCCTTCTCCGCCGACGAATTCAGCGCATGTATCGGCAAGCTTCCATAAGACGGTTCGCATCAGCCTGGCGAAGCGTGAGGCCTCACCGACTATTGATCCGTCGTGAGGCGATCGGAGGGCGGTTCGCATTCAACGGTGGCCGCATCGGATCTTTCAAACGTGAGGTTGACGGAGCGCGCCCCCAACGGCCACGCTGGATTCAGCGCTGAACGCCTACCGCAGTTGCTTATGGAAGAACGTCGTACCGCAGAACCTTCCGTCAGGCATCAACGCATAATTGGGCACGTCTCCCACGCGCTGCCACCCTGCGCGTTCGTAAAGTCTCTCGGCGTCTCCGCCCGTCACGGTGTCGAGCACGAGCACGGACTTGCCGGCACGCCGCGCTTCTTCGTCGACGGCTGTCATGAGCCGCGCAGCAATGCCTTGGCGCCTCGCTGCACGGCATACGAGCATCTTCGCGACGTCCGCGCGATGCGGCTGATTTTCCGGTTGCGCAGTGACGAGTTGCACGGTGCCGACGAGCTTGCCGTCCGCGGATTCAGCGACAAGAAGGATTCTTTCGTTGCGCGCCACGCCGTTGGCCACCTGCTTCCAGAATTGCAGCGCGGTTTCTTTCGAAATGGGCAACATGAAGCTGACCGACGCGCCTCCTTCGACGCAGTCAATCAGTAGATCGGCGAGCCGATCGGCGTAGCGCATTGCTTCGTCAGCGCCGACGCGCCGAACGCTATTGTTTCAGTCATCTTTCGCTCCGCGAGTCGGAGGGCAAAGTGCACAACGCTACGAGATAGCGAGCGCGCCGGCGCGACGTGTTACGAAAACGAATCGGGCTGTCCAGTTTCATGGTGAGACAATCGCCGGTTTCGAGTTGCCATTGCCGTTCTCCCACCGTGATTTCCATCGAGCCGTCTATTAGCCATATCTGTTGATGGATATCGGCGTCGCGCGCGCTTGTGTCGTAACTCACTTCCTTGCCGCGCGGAAAATCCACTTCTACCAACTGGATAGGCGAATGCGCGGGCGGCGACACGTTACGCCGTATGTATCCTGAAACAGGGTCTTTCCATACCGGCTGATCGCGCAACGACGAATGCGGAGAAAGCTCGGTTGCCGAAGCAGCATTTGGATGCTCGAAGAGCGACGCGAGCGGAACGCCGAGTGCGGTTGCGAGTTTGTCGAGCACGACCGCGGTCGGACTACTTTCCCCGCGCTCGATAAGCGAGATGTTGGAGCGGCTCACCGAACTTCGCTCGGCGAGCGTCTCCAGCGACCACGCTTTCGCGTCGCGCAGTTCGCGAATGCGCCGCGCGATGATCTGGTGAACGTCCATGTTCCAGTTTAATGGAGAGAATTGTCCGGTAAACTAGATGGCGTGACCTGGCTTGTCAAGTCGTTGACCTACGCGGCGCGACGTGACGCGGCGCATACAGGCACAACCCGCTATGAATCCGCGTTTGCGGCGGCTTGCTCGTCGCGCGCATATTGGGTTGGCGGCCGGCCAACGTGCCGCGTGAAGGCGACGCTAAATGTGCTTGCGGAACTGTAGCCGACGCGTTCTGCAATCTCCGCAATGCGCCCCGCGTTCCGTCGCAACATGTCCTTTGCGAGCGCCATGCGCCAGGTGAGCAGATATTGCATCGGCGCTACGCCGACCTCGCGACTGAAGCGTTCGAAGAACGTCGAGCGCGAGAGGGCGGCCTCTTTCGCAAGCTCGGCGACCGTCCACGCGTGCGTCGGACGCTGGTGCATGCCGCGAATCGCGGCTGCGAGCCGGCAGTCGGAGAGCCCGCAAACCAGACCCGGCGATGCGTTGGTTTTTGCGGATGAGCGCAGCGCCTCGATCAGCAACACCTCAAGCAGTCGCGAGAGCACGACTTCACGCGCGGGCCGCTGCTCGCGCGATTCTTCCCGCACCAGGTCAACGAGCGTGGCGAGCCGCTGCTCGCCACGCACATGCACGAATTGCGGCAGCAGGGAAACCAGCAGCGACGCATCCGGTGAACCGAAGGTGCAATGTCCCGCCATCATTCGTGCGTCGATCTTGTTGCCAGGCGCGCCGATTCTGAACTCGCCATTTCCGAGCGCGATGGGCGCGGGCGTCTCGATGCCCGGCGGCGGAGGCTGAAGGCTCGACATGGCGACGCCATAGGCTGCGGGAATCAGAACGAAATCGCCGGACGTCAGTTCGATTGAATCGTGCCCGTCGATCGCGATGCGGCATCCGCCTTCGAGTATGACGCAATAGAACGGTTGCCCCGCGTCCGAGCGACTAATGCGCCAGGGACTCGCGCCGAAAACCAGCTTCGAGAAGCGCGCACTCGGCTGCAGTAACGTCACCACTTCGGCAAGTGGGTCGGTCATGGTCGGACTCTCGCAAATGAAATTCGGACGTTTGATTGTAGCGAGTACGGCCCGAGCAATCTATCGTACGAGCAGTCGCCAACCTTTCCCACAGGAGTTTCAATGCAAACCGTGCTTATCACTGGCTGCTCTTCCGGTTTCGGTCGCGAGATTGCCCGCTATTTTCTCGCTCAAGACTGGAACGTCGTGGCGACCATGCGCACGCCGCGCGCGGACGTGCTCCCGCCTTCGGAGCGCCTGCGCATACTGGCGCTTGACGTTACGAACCCGGACAGCATCCGCGAGGCCGTTGAGGCGGCGGGGCCGATCGACGTGCTCGTCAACAATGCGGGTATCGGTGCGGCATCTCCGGCTGAGTTGACTCCGCTATCGACGGTGCATGAGGTGTTCGAGACCAACACGTTCGGCACGATCGCCATGACGCAGGCAGTGCTGCCGCAGTTCCGCAAGCGCGGCGCCGGCGTCGTCGTGAACGTGACCTCGAGCGTGACGTTGAGGGCACTGCCGCTGCTCGCCGCGTATCGCGCAAGCAAAGCAGCAGTGAATGCATTTACTGAGTCGATGGCGCTGGAACTCGAGCAATTCGGCGTTCGGGCACGTCTGGTGTTGCCGGGCCGCGCGCCCGATACCCGCTTCGGCGAAAACGCGCGCGCCAACATGCACGGGTTTGAGCATGAGGCGTACGAGGATCTCGGCAAGAAGGTCTTTGCGCAGTTCGCGGATACGTCCTCGCAGATCACGCATGCGGAGGACGTCGCCAAAGCGGTGTGGCGCGCCGCGACCGATCCGTCAGCTCCGATGCACATTCCAGCTGGTGCCGATGCTGAAGAATGGGCGTCTGCGGCTCGCTGAACCGGCTGCCGTCGAACGGATTTGCCCGAAGCGATGCAGCGCCGCAACGATCGGTTTCCTGACCGACACCGCTTGTTGCATGCGCTCGGCGCGCACTCTTTCACACGAGCCGCGATCCGCCGTCGACGTTGAGCGTCGCCCCGTTCATCCAGCCGTTGGTCATGAGAAAGAGGACGCTCGCGCCGGCTTCGTCCGCCGTGCCTAAGCGCTTCAACGGCAGCGAATTGCGCATCGACTCGACAACCGCATCGCGGTTCGCGCCGAGCGCCTTGCTGAAGATCGGTGTGTCGATCGGCCCGGGCGACAACGTGTTGACGCGAACCGGCGCGAGTTCCAGCGCAAGGCCCCGGGCGAAAGCCTCCATCGCGGCGGAAGCAGCGGCGAGCACTGCCGTCCCGTTTGCGTTGGGGCGGTCGGCGAGCGCGCCTGAAATCAGCGTGATCGAACCATCCTGGCTCAAACGATCGCCCACCGCGCGCACCGCATGGACCGCGGACCACATCCGCTCGTCGAACGCGCGGCGAAGATAGTCGACCTCGGCCTCGCGAACCTTGCCCGCCACGAAGGTGCCGGCCAGCAAGACCAGGTGATCGACTCGCGCGATGTCACTCAGAGCAGCTTCGAGCGCAACGCCGTCGGTAACGTCGGCCGCGCGCCAGCCGTCGAAGCCGTGCTTCGTGGCCACTTCTTCCGTGCTCGCCGCGTTGCGACCGACCACGATCACGTGTGCGCCGGCGGCCTTGGCCTGAGTCGCGGCCGCGAGGCCGATACCCGACGTGCCGCCGACAATCACCACGGTCTTGCCTTCGAGTTGTCCGCGCAGCGACTGGCCGCCTGCGACATTGCTGAAAGTGCCGATGCTCGATGCGTTGCTCATGTTGTTCTCCGTTGAAGACGCCATCGTGGCGTCGTTGGAGAACAGATTAAATTGAAGCTGTGGCCTTGATAATTGGGTTGAGATTCGCTTTAATCATGCCACCATGGAACAAATCGGACTTGAACGACTGACGGGCCTGATCGCCTTCGCGCGGGCTGCTTCGCTCGGCAGCTACACAGCGGCGGCGCGAGCGCTGTCGGTTTCGCCGTCGGCGGTCAGCAAAAGCGTGCAGCGGCTCGAACAGCACTTCGGGTTGCGACTCTTCAGCCGGACCACGCGCTCGCTCACGTTGACGCCGGAAGGCCGCGACCTGCTCGAACGCGCGCAGCGCCTGCTGCGCGAAGCGGAAGACATCGAGCAGGCAGTGGTCGCCGCCCGCGCTGAACCCGCCGGCACCATTAAGGTCACGGCACCGCTGCCGGTTGGCGTTCATATCCTCGCGCCAGCGCTGCCCGGCTTTCGCACGCGATATCCAAAGGTGAATGTCGACCTGCGCCTTGGCGATCAATATGTGGACCTCATCGCGGAAGGCGTCGATATTGCAATACGTGCTGGCGACCCCGGCGATTCGCGGCTGATCTCGCGTCACCTTGCGCCGCACCGGCTTTGCACGTTCGCATCGCCCGACTATCTGCGTCGACGCGGCGAGCCTCGGCATCCAGACGAGCTCAAGGCACACGAGTGCGTGAATTTCCGTTATCAGAGCACCGGTCAGGCGGCGCGGTGGCCGTTCCAAACGGGCAAGAGCGTGCTGGAGATTGTGCCGGACGCGCCCATTACCATCGACGTCAGCGACGCAGTTGCAGCGGTTGTGGTCGCGGGCGGCGGCATAGGCCTTTCACCGACTTATATCGCGGCGCCGTATGTGAAGCGCGGCGAACTGGTACCGGTCATGTACGAGTTTGCGCACGCCCGCCATCCGCTGACTGCGCTATGGCCGGAGAGCCGGCGCGGCAATCCGAACGTGAAGGCGTTCGTTGCGTTTCTCGCCGAAGTCTTTCCGTCTCCGGCTCCGTGGGACCAGCTCATCGAGGCAGTTGCCCGCGCGCGCAAGCTTGAACGCGGACAGTAAAGCGCGTTAGTCGAATGCCGGCGTTTTCCCAAGCGCCATTGCCATCGCCTGCAATGCAACCAGGTAACCATTCGCGCCGAGACCGCAAATCACCCCCGTCGCTGCACGCGAAATCAGCGAGTGCCGATACGTCTCGTCGCGTTTATGGATGTTGGTGATGTGCAGCTCGATCAACGGTTGCTGGATAAGTTTGACGGCGTCGAAGACAGGCACCGACGCAAACGAGAAGCCCGCCGGGTTGATGATGACTGCAGCGTTGCGCTCGAACGCCTCCTGCAACCAGTCGACGAGCGTCGCTTCGCTATTGGTCTGGCGGAAGTCACATGTCAGCGACAGTTGCTCAGCGAGCGCCTCGACCCGCTGCTGTATCTGCGCAAGCGTGGTCGCTCCGTAGAGATGCGGCTCGCGCTTGCCAAGCATGTTCAGGTTCGAGCCGTTCAGCACATAGACGAGGTCAGTCATTATCGGTTTGCCTGTTTCATAAAAGCGGAAGTTGCGTGATGCGTGACAAGAAGACGCGAAGGCGGGACAAGCCTCAGGTGTGGCGCCCATTGCCGATGCCGGCCGATACATAGCCCGCATCGCCGGTCACTGCGGAAGTGGAATCCGTGCGGTTCATGTCGATGCCAAGCGTTTCGCGCGCCGTCAGAATCGCGATCAGTGAAATGACGTTGAAGGCGACGCACACGGCCACGACGCCCCACGGCGAACCGTGGCAAACCGAGAACAGCCACACCGCGAGCACGGGCATCGGCCCCCCTGCGATGAGATTCGCGCCGGTGTAGGCGAGCGCCGAACCGGAATAGCGCACGTTAGTCGGGAAGGCTTCCGCGAATGCGACGGGTTGAATGCCGCTCTGGAACTGCGTGAAGCCCAGGAAAAAGCCCATGGCCGCAAGCATCGGCACGAAGCTCTTCGTGTCGAGAATCTGGAAGTAGACGAACAGCATCAGCAGCGTTGCCGTGGAACCAATGGCGAGCGCCTTGCGGCGGCCGATCCGGTCGCTCAGCATGCCGCCGGCAAGCGCTCCGACAATCGCGCAGACGTTCGCGCCCATCAACAGCAGAAAGCCGGTTTGCTTCGGGATGGCAAGCGTCTTCGTGATGTAGCTGAGCGAGAACACGACGATCAGATAGAAGATCGCGGCCGGTCCGCAGAAGAACAGCATCCAGCGCAGAACGGTTCGCCAGTGCAGACGCAGCGCGTCTCGCAGCGGACTGCTCACGTGCACGACCTCGGTTTTGCGCAACTCGACGAAAGCCGGCGTCTCGCTGACCTTCAGGCGGATATATACGCCGACGATCACCAGCACGAAGCTCAGCACAAACGGTATGCGCCATCCGTACGAGTCGAACGCGCTCGCCGACATCGTGGATGCGAGCAATAGCAGCACGCCGTTCGCCATGATCTGACTGAGCGGCGAGCACAAGCCCAGCAGGCCGGAATACTTGCCGCGGCGATCCGCACTGGCGTGTTCGATCGCCATCAACTGCGCGCCCGTCGATTCTCCACCCAGCGCGAAGCCCTGAAGAATGCGCAGTACGACGAGCAGAATCGGCGCCCATACGCCGATGCTGGCATAGGTGGGCAGCAAGCCCATCATCATCGAAGCGAGACCCATCACCGTGACCGTGCCGAGCATCAGGTTGCGGCGCCCGAGCTTGTCGCCAAGGTGTCCGCAGATGATCGCGCCGAGCGGACGCGCGGCGAGACCCACGCCGAACGTTGCCAGCGAAGCCAGCAAAGCGGAAGTGGAGTCCATCGACGGGAAAAACAGTTTGGGTAGTACCGTCGCGGCCAATGCGCCGTAGAGCGTGAAATCGAACCACTCCAGTGCGGTGCCGATTGCGGCGGCGGTCACCGCGCGCGTGCGCATCGCCGCAGATGTGCTGTGTTGTGCGTCATGTGCCATGTTGTCTCCTTGACCTGCCGCCGTGCAAAACGTGCCGTGCGGAATATGGCGGAAGTGCCGACGGTCGCCGCCGTCCGCTGCTCTCGCGCTTTATAAATTGCTGTTTGCCGGGACTCCTGGGGGCGTTGGGAATCTCGTGAACCAAGGTTAGCATTGGTAGGTGGGACGCTATTCCAGGGTGGAATTTCGTTTCATATCGTGCAACCATTCGGCTTCACCGCGTTCCGCTGAGGCACGCGGACCTCCGGAGACAGATATGCCCGGCGTCACAGAACGCACCATGGCGGTCCTCGAATTTCTGGCCACGCAGATGGAAGGCACGCCGCTCGCATTGATTGCTGACGAGCTCGATATTCCGCGCAGCGCGTGTCACCGCCTGCTCGTCGATTTGAAGAATTGCGGCTATGTGCGGCAGTTGCGCGAGCACGGCGATTATGTGCTGACAACCAAGCTCGTCGGCTTGGGGTTGGGGTATCTCGCGACCTCGGGGATCGTGGATATTGCACAGACCGTACTGGATCGCCTCGCCGAAAAATCGGGCGAACTGGTGCGGCTTGCAATAGTCGACGGCGACAGGTTGACGTGGGTCGCCAAGTCGCAAGGCGCATTGAAGGGCCTGCGCTACGACCCCGACATGGGCATGGACACGATCCTGTCGTGCAGCGCCACCGGCCACGCATGGATGATGACGATGACCGACGAGCGAGCGCTGGAACTCGTCTCGCGGCAAGGCTTCGGCCTGCCCAAGCAGTACGGCCCGAACGCGCCGACGACAATTGCCGGCTTGTTGAAATTCGTTCACGCCGCGCGCGAGCGCGGCTATGCAACCATTAACGAAGTGTTTGCGCCCGGCATGACGGCAATGGCCGCGCCCGTCCTGCGACGCGGTTATCCCGCCATCGGCGTGATCAGCATAGCGGGACCGCTCGTGCGGCTCAACGAGAAGCGCATGGCGAGCCTCGGCCCGACGCTGCTCGCAGCAGCCGCCGAACTGGCTGCCGCGAGCCACGCATCGCCGCTATTCGATCGCGGACGTAACTGACGCAACTGACGTGACCGGCGCGGCCGGCTGCCGCGCTTCGGCTCAACGCGGAATGAGCCGCTCTTCTTTGAGCCGATCGAACAGTTCGAAGAATGCGTCAGGCGTGCTCTGATAATCGAGGAATCCGGCCTTGCGGCTCTTCGTCATATCGGTGAGTACTTCCATGGGACGCCCCAGATCCGCGTCCGTGTGCCACCACGACGCGAGCTTGCCGATATCGCTTTCGCGCAGATCGAACTGTGCGGCAATGTCGGCCCATTGCTTGCCCGCATCCTGCATGCGATTTTCGAGCGGACGCACGACGCCGTCGAACGGTGCCGCTTCCACGCCGAAGTATTCCGCCAGTCGCGGCCACAGCCATTTCCAGCGAAACACGTCGCCGTTGACCACGTTGAAGTCTTCATTGCGCGCATTCGGCGAGGTGGCGGCCCATTCCAGATGCCGTGCGAGAAGGCGGGCGTCGGTCATGTCGGTGAGACTCTCCCATTGCGCGGCGGAGCCCGGGAAAACGAACGGCTGACCCGTGTGTTTGCACAGCGTTGCATAGACGGCCAGCGTCATGCCCATGTTCATCGCGTTGCCGATCGCGAAGCCAATGATCGTGTGCGGACGAATACCCTTGCCCGCAGGTTGAAGTAAGGCAAGTGAGGCGTGCCGATCCAATCGTCAGAGCTGCGGATCGAGCAGCGCCACTGTGCGTTCCAGCAGTTTCTCGGCGAGCGGACGACGGCGCCAGTCTTCGAGCGTAATGCGTTTCGCGTGAGCGACGTCGTCGTCGAAAATCGCTGTCTGCTGGCGCGCGAAATCGCGATCGTAGATGTTGAGATTGGCCTCGTCGTTGAGTTTGAACGAGCGGCTGTCGAAGTTGGTCGAGCCGACCGACACCAGATACTCGTCTACGACAATCACCTTGCAGTGGTACATGGTCGGCTGGTACTCATACATTTCGACGCCTGCCGCCAGCAGGTCGCCCCAGCAAGCACGCGATGCCTCGCGCACCGTGCGCGTGTCGATATGCTTGCCCGGCGTGATGACACGCACCCTCACGCCGCGCTTCGCGGCCTCGACGATGGCGTTGATCGTCAGCTTGTCGGGCACAAAGTAGGCGCTCGAGAGGTGGATGGAATGCGTCGCGGCGGTGATCGCCATGAGGTACATCAGCTGCATGTCGTCGCTGCCGCCCGAGGGCGAGCTGCTGAACATATGCGCAAGGCCGTCACCGGCAGTGTCGATCTCCGGAAAGTATGGCGAGCCGTGCAGTACATTTCCGGTTGCCTTGACCCAGTTGTCCATGAACACAGCCTGCATCTGTCCGACCGCCGGGCCCGCGACGCGAAAGTGCGTGTCGCGCCAGTGCTTCTCGTCCTGCGCGTGACCGGTCCATTCGTCGGCGATACCCACGCCGCCCGTATAGCCGATGCGTCCGTCGATCACGAGCAGCTTGCGGTGCGTGCGATCGTTCATGCGGCCGAGGCCTGTCCAGTGCGGCTTGTGATACTGGATGACTTCCGCCCCCGACTCTCGCAACATCTCCAGATAGCGCTTATCCATCTTCGACGAGCCGACCCAGTCGAGCAGCACATGCACCGCGACGCCCGCACGCGCCTTCTCGGACAATGCATGCGCAACCTTTTCGCCGATCGCGCCAGACCAGTAAATGAAGGTTTCGAATGTGATGGTGTGCTGCGCCGAGCGTATGCCTTCCATCATCGACGGAAAGATCTCGTCGCCATTTACGAGCACCTGGAATTGATTGCCCCCGACAACGGGTGGCCCGAGCAGCAGCCCCATCGAGCGGGTGAACTGAGGATCGTTGCTCGGGTAAAGCCTTTCGATCTTGTGCTCGATCTTCTTCTCGCCGCTCGTCAGGTTCGCGATGACGAGCACGATGGCGAGCGTTACGGCGACCGTCAGGATGATCAGGGCAATCGTCGGCATGCGCAGCCTCCCGTAGCGGACGTCCGTCCGGAACTATAAGTGTACGGGCGTTTTGAACAGCGCATGGGTCGGCAAGCGCACGCATGTTGCGTCGCCTTTGCTCGCACCGTTCATCGGATCTGGCCGATAGTGGTGAACGTGTCGGCGCTTAACGCCGAGTCAATTTGGCCGGGCAGCGACCGGTTGCAAAACGAAAGTCCCAACTATCTAGCGAGACTCAACCTTCGCGAGAACCAGCGTGACAGCCCACAGTACGAACGCGGCTATGCTGAACGCAAAGCCCAGTGCGCAGACGCCGGCCCAACCCGTGCGCGCAAATACGTAGGTAGAAGTTGCCGCGCCCAGACCGCTTCCGGCTGAATAAAAGAGCATGTAGCAACCGACCAGGCGACTTTGTGCTTCAGGCCGAAGCCGGAAGATCATGCTCTGGTTGATGACGTGGACTGCCTGGCCACCCATGTCGAGCAGCACAATGCCCGCGATCAACGCGAGCATGCTGTGCTGCATGAAACCGATAGGTATCCACGACACGAGCAGGCACACGAGTGCCGCGCCGGTAGTCCATTGTCCAAGGCCGCGATCGGCAAGGCGCCCGGCTCTGGCTGCCGCCAACGCCCCGATTGCGCCAACCAGCCCGAAGGCGCCGATCTGCGTATGCGACATCGCAAATGGTGGGGCGCTCAGCGGTAAGACAAGAGCGCTCCAGAAGCTGCTGAATGCCGCGAACATGAGGAGGCCGATTGCGCCTCGAACCTGTAAAACGCGTTCCGACGCAAGCAGGGTAAGCATCGAACGTAGCAATTCTGCGTAGCTCATTTTGACGGGATTCACGCGCGGCGCGGGCAGTGCGATCCGCAGCACGATCAGCATGACGATTGTCAGCAGCCCCGATATCAGATAGACGGACCGCCAGCTGAGCAGATCGGTAATGAGGCCCGCGAAGCACCGAGCTATCAGCAGCCCGATTACCACACCGCTTTGAGCCGCGCCGACCACACGGCCGCGCTCCGATTCGTGCGCCAGCGCCGCTGCGTATGCAATGAGTCCTTGCGTCATGGCGGTACCGAGCATTCCGACGCCGACCATGCCGATCATCAGCATGAGCGGCGAGCCCGCGATTCCGGTCATGGTCAATACGGCGGCGAGCAGTATCAGTTGCGCACCGATCAGGCGTTTCCGGTTCACGAGATCGCCGAGCGGGACGAGCAGCAGCAAGGCCATCGCGCAACCTAGCTGGGTTGCCGTGATCACTCCGCCGACCGCCGCCTGCTGGATGCCGAAGTCTGCAGCAATCGCGTCGAGCAGCGGTTGCGCGTAATAGACATTGGCGACGCTCATCGCGCAACACATTGCGAGAAGTAGAACCAGCGCTGGCGCTACGGCGTGCTCCGCATGAACCTCGCGTGACCTGGGCCGGTCCGTCACAACGCATTGTGTGCATCCGGAATCCATTTATCGTCCTTTACGCAAACTGAAATGTAGTTGCTAAATGAAACTTAGTGAAGTGTATTCACGCTTGTTTTAAAATGCAACTGGTTCGGGCGTGACGAAGTTTTCATCTCTTCGTGTTGCGCGCGTGCTAAACGACAATGGTTTGGTCAACAGGAGGTGTTGCAGATGGCTGCGCGTAAGAGTCTTGCGGATTCGTCGTGCCCGGTCGCACGAGCGATCGATGTCGTCGGAGACCGGTGGGCGCTGCTGATCGTGCGTGACGCGTTCGACGGCGTGCGCCGCTTCGGGCAATTCCAGGAGAGCCTGGACATTGCGCGCAACATACTGACCGACCGGCTGCGGCGCCTCGTCGAAGCGGGGGTGCTCGAAGTGGTCGCCGCGTCGGACGGCTCCGCCTATCAGGAGTACATTTTGACGCCGAAGGGCGAAGCGCTCTTTCCGGTAATCGTCACGTTGCGTCAGTGGGGCGAAGGCAACCTGTTCGGACGCGGCGAAAAGCGTTCGCAGTTGATCGACCGTGCAAGTGGAAGGCCGGTGCCTAAGGTGGCACTACGCAGCGCGGATGGCGGCGCGCTGGCGCCGGCTGATACCTTCGTGAAGAAAGTCGCGGCGCGGGTCTAGCAACTGACTATACCGATGGGTGCGGCGACGATAGTTGCGCAGGGTGCCTCACGGACGCGAAATGAATTCGACATGTACCGGTAGCGAAAAAAATGCTCAACACGTCGAGCCGCGACACCGCTGCACCCTCTCGTAAAATCACCATCACGCTGTTCGATGCACTCGCCGCAGAAAGTCCAGCGTCAGCGCGGCGATCTCATCACTCGCCTCCTCGAGCGCGAAGTGGCCCGCATCGAGCACATGCACTTCCGCGTCAGGAACGTCGCGCTGGTAAGCGTGCGCGCCCGACACCGTGAACGACGGATCGTATTTGCCCCACGTCACGAGCGTCGGCGGCTGGTGCTTGCGCAACCAGGCCTGCCAGCGCGGATAGGATTCCAGATTCGTGCGGTAATCGTAGAAGAGATCGGTCTGGATCGCGGCCTGCCCGGGGCGCGCCAGAAACTGTTGCTCCTCGTGCCAGTTGTCCGGATCGTAGCGTTGCGGATCGGGGCTCGTGCCCACGTGACGCAGCTTCAACGCGTCCGGCGACGCGAGATTGAGCCATAAGCGCTCTTCGTGCTGGGCGCGGTCTTTCCAGAACGCTTTGCGCGTTTCCCACAACGGTCCGAGCCCCTCCTCATGCGCGACCGCGTTCTGGACCACAATGCCGGTCACTTTTTCGGGCCTCGCCATTGCAAGACGGAATCCCACCGGGCCACCGTAATCGGCCATAAAGAGTACATAACGATCGAGCTTTAGCGCGTCGGTGAACTGTTCCATGGATCGTGCGAGATTGTCGAACGTGTACGTGTAGCGATCCGGCGAGGGCGCTTCGCTGTTGCCGAAGCCCGGATAGTCCGGTGCGACCAGATGAAACTCGCGCGCGAGGAACGGCATCAGCGGTTCGTACATTCGCGACGATGACGGAAAGCCATGCAGCAGCAGAACGGTCGGTGCATCTTTCGGGCCGGCCTCGCGGTAGAAAATATCGACGCCATCGATGCTCACGGTCGGATAGCGGAAGGTACGGCGGGTTGCGTCCATGGTGGGGTCCTCCGGTTTAGGAATGCAGTTTTACGTCCGGTGCTCGTGTGCAGGTTGTGCAGGCGGTGCGGCTTGCGCGGATGCAGGTGTCTGCAGAACATGCAGCGCCGCGGCCGCCGTCGAGAACAGGGCGGCGGCGACACACACGCCTGTCCAGTGTCCATGAGCCCACGCCGGTCCCGCGAGCAACGCACCGACTGCGCCGCCGACGAAAAAGAGTCCAGTGAAGAGGCCGTTCACTCGACCGCGCACATGCGGATTGAGCAGGTTGACCGCCCGGCGCCCCAGCGCCTGATCGCCGATCACGCCGAGATCGAGGAGAAGTGCAGCGACGACTAGCAGCGTGAGCGAAGCGGCAGGAGACAAATGGTCGCTGCCTCCAATTAGCGCGATGCCGGCCGCGAGCACGACGGTCGTGTGGAAGGCGATCGTGCTTTGCCGGTCGAAACCTCGATCGCCGAGGCGTCCCGCAACCGGCGCGATGATCGTGCTGCCCGCGCCGGCCAGCGCGAACAGGCCGATGCCGGTGTGGCCGAGGCGGAGCGGCGCGCTTGCAAGCTTCAATGCAACGCTGGTCCAGAACAGGTTGAACGCCACCATCAGCAAGCCTTGATAAAGCGCGCGGCGCCGCAGCACCGGCTCTTCGCGGATCAGACCTAGCAGCGAGCCAATCAGCGCCGCATACGAGCTACGGTGCGCCGGACGCCGTTCCGGCACATGCGTCCAGAGCCACGCGGTCATCGCGGCGAGCGCGACGGCGTCGATCGCATAGTAGCTGCGCCAGCCAAGCGCGCCGGCGATCAGACTCGCCGCCGGCCGCGACAGAAGCACTCCGAGCATCAGCCCGCTCATCACGTCGCCGACCACCCGGCCGCGGTCCGCCTCCGGCGCCTGCATGGCGACTACCGGCACCAGCATCTGGATTGCGCTCGACGTCAAGCCGACGAAGAACGACGCGACCAGAAACGCTACCGGCTCGCGAGCGGCGGCGACCACAGCCAACGACAGCACCTGTGCGCCGAGTGTCGCAATGATGAGCCGGCGGTTCGGCAACAGATCGACGAGCGGCACCAGAAGCAGCAGCCCGGCGGAGTAGCCGGCGAGCGTAAGCATGGTCACAAGGTTAGCCCACGGACCGAGTCCTATCGAGGTGGCGAGATCGTTGACCAATGCCTGCGACGCGTACAGACCCAGTACCGCAATGCAGACGGCGATCGCATAAGGTCGCGTGGGAATGCGTGCCGACGCGGCGACATCGGATGGATTCAGTTCATTCGCTGACATGGACATGCGCTCCGGCAAAAACCATGTTCTGAATGCTACCTGCACATTCGTGATAGATAATCAGGCTGCTAACTGACTCTTCCTCCCGTAAAAATGGATAATGGATCGTTACGCGATCTCGAAACCTTCGTCGCGATCGCGGAAGAGGGCAACCTGACTGCCGCCGCACGAAGGCTCGACAAGTCGTTACAGGCGGTCAGCCGCTCGCTGCAGGTGCTGGAGCGCGAGGCGGGCACGCTGCTCGTTGCGCGTACCACCCGTCAGTGCCGGCTTACCACTGCAGGCGAGAAGTTTTACGCGCGCATCAAGCAGGTGCTCGGCGACCTGGCAATGGCGCGGGCGGAACTTGCCGACTACGCGACGACCGTGTCGGGGCGTCTGCACATCTGCGGTCCGACGCTGTTCGGTCCGCGCTATATCGCGCCGCTGCTGGCGGCGTTTCTCGCGCGTTATCCTGAACTCACGGCGTCGCTGGATCTTTCCGAGGAGTACGACGACCCTGCGACGACCGGTGCGGACGTCACAATCCGCATCGGTGAGACGCCTGACTCGAATCTGATTGCGCGGCGGCTGGGCACGATCCGTCGCGTGACGTTTGCGTCGCCTGCCTATCTGGAAGCGCGCGGGCGTCCCTTGCGGCCTGCGGATCTGAAGCAGCACGATTGCGTGGTGCGTTCGGCGCTACCCGACGCCTCGCTGTGGCGTTACCGCAGCAAACGCGGCGAGGACGAGTCTGTGCAAGTGCGCGGCCGCTTCGAAAGCAACAGCACGGCAGCGCTGAACGACGCGGTGGCGAGCGGGCTAGGCATCGGCCGGGCCGCGTACTGGCAGATCGGTGAACTGGTGCAGCAGCGCCGGGTGGAACTAGTCCTGACCGACTACGAACTGTCGCCGCTGCCGTTGCAGGCACTATGGCTGCCCACGCGGCATCTGCCCGCGCGCACGCGTCTGTTCGTCGAGTTCCTGGCGGCGCGGTTGCAAAGCGTCGCCTTATAGTAAGGCGGCGGTCGGGCAATCAGCGTTGCGCCTTTTGCCTTTTGCGGCCATTAGGCTAGTCTCGTACGAGCGCCAGATGGATTTTGCACTTCGGGAATAAAAATGACACGCCGGCAGTCTGCTGTTGGTCGGTCACACTTTGCCGTTACAGCAGGGATTCCGAGAGATGGCCGATCCGATTACCGTGCAGCGCTTCGAGAAGCTCGTGTTAGTTCATATGAATTCGGCCTTCAACGTTGCGCGTTGGCTCACGCATAACGACCAGGATGCACAGGATGTGGTCCAGGAGGCGTACCTTCGCGCGTTCAGGTTCTTTGGCGGGTTCCGCGGGGATGACGCGCGCGCGTGGCTATTGAGCATCGTGCGGAACACGTTCTACACGTGGTATCTCCAGAACCGGAGTCACACGGCGGACACCACGATGTTCGAGGAAGAAATGCATAGCCTCGAAACCGGCGCGACTGACCGTGACGATGGCCCGGAAACTGTGCTGATCCGCAGTCAAAGCCGGAAACGGGTGCACAAGGCATTGCAGAGTTTGAGTCTGGAGTACCGCGAAGTGATCGTGCTGCGCGAACTGGAAGATCTGTCGTACAAGGAAATTGCGGCCATCGTGGGCATTCCGATGGGCACTGTGATGTCTCGCCTCGGGCGCGGGCGCCGGCAACTCGCATTACTGCTCGCACCGACGGATGAGGAGGCATGATGGATCACGAACAGGCGTTGCAATTACTGCCGGGCTATATCGACGAGGAACTGAGCCTGTCGGAGGCGCTTGATTTCGAACGCCACCTCGCGACCTGCGAGGAATGTCGACAGATTTACGACCAGGATCGTCAGGTCAATGCGCAACTCCGGCAGGCCGATTTGCGCATGGATGCACCGCCGGAGCTGGTGAAACGGATCAAAGCTGCGCTGCCTGGGCGGCCTACGCTCTGGCAACGGCTGCATGAGCGGTTCGGCGGGCCGTCCGCGGGCCGGTCGCTGGGTTGGTCGCCGGTTGGCGCGATGGCGTTGAGCGTTGTCGCGCTGGTGGCAGGCGCGAGTCTGTTCATTGCGGCGCCCTCCGGCGAGACGCGCCTGACGGAGGAACTCGTCGACAGTCATGTTCGCTCATTGCAGGTCAACCACCTTTCCGACGTGATCTCAACGGACCGGCATACGGTCAAGCCGTGGTTCGACGGGAAGCTCGATTTTGCGCCGCCAGTAGTCGACCTCGCGCAGCAGGGATATCCGCTGATCGGTGGCCGGCTCGACTATCTGAATGGCCGCTCCGTTGCGGTGATGGTGTACCGCTACAAGTTGCACCCAGTGAATCTTTACGTGTGGCCAGGTAACGATGCCGGCGCACCGCCGCCGCGCATCTACGAGGAGAAGGGTTATCACGTCGCCCACTGGAGCATCGGGGGAATGAATTACTGGGCGATCACCGACGCTGGTCAAGCGGAACTGAACGGTTTTGTAACGACTCTGCTTGCGCATCCCGCTTCGTAGTCGCAGCGCGGCACGCGCAATGTAAGTGCAGCGGTGCGATCGCAACCCGGCCATTGCGTTGTTACGCCGGTCGTCGTGAACATTCTGGAGCGCGCGGCGTCAACGTGTTTGAATTAATTCGGCATGCTAAGCAGTGTGGCGTACATTCGGCCTCTGCTATGCAATGACATGCTGAACCGTGGCGTCCAAATGCAATGCAGCGACCACCATGGAATAAATCGGATTCCACTGCGGTCTACTCACTGAACGCAGCCGGCTGGTCCAGCCGCCTGCCTCATCAATATCCATTGTGAGGTGAATATGTCGTCAGATCATCCATCCGATCCGTCGCGCCGGGGCGTACTCAAATGTCTCGCATTCGGTGGCGTGGGCACCGTGTTCGTATTAACCGGCGGTGTTCTGTCGCCGGTGGATTTGGCCCTTGCGGCCACACCCAAAGACGCTTCAGCAGGTTCGGGAGGCGTCCCGCTTTTCCTGCAGATCAGCGACTCTCATATCGGCTTCAAGAAGGAAGCGAATCCCGACGTCGCGGGCACGCTCAAGCAAACGATCGACTTTGTCAACGCGATGCCTGTTAAACCGGCGCTGACGATTCATACCGGTGACATCACGCATCTTTCGAAGCCCGAGGAGTTCGACCTCGCAGCGCAACTGATGTCGGGCCTCAGCATCACCGAACTGCACACCGTGCCAGGCGAGCATGATGTTACCGACGGACCCGGCGCAGAGTACTTCAAACGTTTCGGTCAAGCGTCGGATAACAAGGGTTACTACAGCTTCGACCACAGTGGCGTGCATTTCGTCGGTCTCGTCAACGTCATGCACTTCAAGGCTAATGGTTTGGGAAATCTGGGCGATGAACAACTTGAGTGGCTGGAGAAAGATCTCAAGGGCCGCTCTTCCAGCACGCCGATCGTTGTCTTCGCGCACATGCCGATGTGGACGATCTACGAACCGTGGGGTTGGGGTACTGGCGACGCAGGACAGGCCATGAGTTATCTGAAGCGCTTCGGCTCGGTAACCGTGCTAAACGGCCATATCCATCAGATCGTATCGAAGGTGGAAGGCAACGTGACTTTCCATACCGCTCGCTCGACAGCCTACCCGCAGCCGACGGCTGGAAACGGGCCGGGTCCCGGGCCGCTTACGGTGTCCAGTGCGGAACTCCCGCGGATGCTGGGCGTAACGAGCGTCAAGATCATGAGGCATCCTGCGAGAGCTACGCTCGCCGATACGACGCTCGTCTGACTGAAGACCATGCCTATCAACGAGGACCTCATCATGCAAACGACTACTTTTCGCTACGCCTTTGTTATCGGTGTTGGAGTGGCGATGCTCATCGCAATGTGCGTTATGTCCGCCGTCGTGCTAGCTCAGCAGCCCAACGCTGTGGTCATCAAAGATTTTATGTTCTCGCCGATGTCGCTAACGGTCAAAGCCGGGGCGACCGTGACCTGGAAAAACCTTGATAGCGAACCGCACGTGGTCGTCAACGATGCGGGTCTTTTCCGCTCGGCCGCGCTTGATCAGAACGACACTTATCAGTTCAAGTTCGATAAGCCCGGAGTCTATAAGATCTTCTGCAGCATACATCCGAATATGAAGGAGACGATCACTGTGCAGTGAAGCAGTTCGGCTAGAAGGGCGGGCGCTGAAATACCACTGAGTTCATCCGCCAAAATGAAGTGACATGTGTAGCTCGTCGTACATGTGTCCGTCGACCATCAAGGAGTTGTGTTCCCGCCCGAACTGCTCGAAGCCGAGCGACGTATAAAGGCGAATTGCCGCCGGGTCGTTTGCGTTCACGGTCAGGTTCACCTGTGTGATGTCTAGGATAGACCGCGCGAACGTAAGCACCTCGGCGACGAGCTTGTTGCTCACGCCTAAGCCCCTCATGTCGGGCGCGACATACACGCCCCACACAAAAGCCTTGTGGGTGAGTTTTCGCCGGTTCTCGCGTCCAAGTCCAGCTATTCCTATTAGACGCGAGCCTTCAAAAGCACCGAATACTCCGCGGCCGTTGCGCGTCGCCAGCTGAGCTTCGATGACTTCAGCGGAGCGGTCTACTTCCTCTTCGTAGCTCGACGCGAAAGACGTGGGTGCTTCTCTGAGTCCGCAGAGACGGAGCGAGTGAAACGAAGGGGCGTCTTGTGTGCCAAGTAGGCGTACGAGCATTTTGGCGGATCCTTTTGTCGCTGCTTCTGTCGCAGATTGATCGATTGACGATGATGTCACGTGCAGCAACCATCGCCACAACTAACGCCGCAACGGCTCCGCGCGAGGCTTGCCCCGACGAGTCTTTCGCGCACGTTCTTTAGTACCCGGCTCTGCCGGATTCTGCGCGGCCGCCGTCACGATCCACTTCTTGAACGCAACGACCGCGTCATCGTTCGCGCGGTCCTTGTTCACGACCAATGTGTAATCGGGTCCGCGCCCTGCCGGCTCTGCGATGGGGCACACGAGACGCCCTGTTGCGATCTCTCGCTCGATGAGCGGCAGCGACGCCAACGTTACTCCCAGGCCTTCAGCGGCTGCGCCCAGTTGGAGAAAGACATGGTCGAAGTCGAGATGGCGCGCACTCTGCAAGCCTGGTGCGCCAGCGTCCCGTAACCAGTCGGACCAGGCTGTGCGAGTGCTTGTAGAGTGAAGGAGCGTGTGATTTCGCAGATCGGCGACCGTCCTGATCGGATGGGTTTTCAGCACCGCTGGACTGCAGGCGGGCAGACGCAAATCGGGCATCAGCGTTGTTGACGTGAGGCCTGCTGCGTCCTCGGGCCCTGAGCGCACACCGACGTCGAAGGCGTCGCCGACATAGCGCAACTTGCGTGAGGTCGTCGACAGACGAACTTCAATGTCCGGGTAATGCGCCTGAAAATCTGCCAGCCGCGGTATGAGCCAGCACAAAGCGAAGCTCGCCAGCGTATTCACGCGTACAACACCCGCTATGCGACGCGTAGTGGATTTGTGGCGCAAGCGGGTGACCGAACTGCTCAGCCGCGCAAATGCACCTTCGACATCGTTCAGGAGAGCCGCGCCCTGGTCGGTAGGAACGACGCCGCGAGATCGGCGCTCAAAGAGCGGAACGCCGAACCAGTCTTCCAGCAACCGGATCTGTTTTCCGACTGCCCAATGCGTGACGTGCAGGTCGTTCGCGGCGGCGGCGAAACTCCCAAGGCGCGCGACCGCCTCGAAGTGCCGCAACGCATTCAATGGCGGCAACATCTCCGCTTCTCTCTCGCGTTTCTCTGTGCGTTTCTCAGTGCCCATGTGGTGACTTTTTCTCCCGTCTACCCCAATCTTACGTCAGTTGTGGCCCGTTCTGCGCGAACCTAGACTAGGGTCTTCTGTAACGAAACGCGCCGGCTGTCGCGATGGCCCGCGGTTGCGCCATTTCATTGGACTATGGGACTTTTCTCTTTCTCCTCCCCGACGACAGACGTGACTGACGGACCCGGTCAGTCGAGTTCCGTTTCACGCGCTCGCGTATTGTGGCTGTCATGCACGGCGCACGCGCTGCACGACGGTTACACCGACATGATCTACGCGTTGCTGCCGGTTTGGCAGACGGAGTTCGGACTCAGTTACGGCGCCCTGGCAATTTTGCGCGGCGTCTACGCGGGTACGATGGCGACGCTGCAATTGCCCGCTGGACGCCTCGCGCGCAAATTCGGCACACGCGCGACGCTTGCGGTCGGCACGCTTCTCGCCGCGCTGGGCTATGCCGCTGCGGGCATATCTGGAACTCTGCTCGGCTTATGTGTCGCGCTCGCCATCTCCGGCGGCGGCTCGAGCACGCAGCATCCGCTGGCTTCGGGAGCGGTCTCGCGCGTATATGGACGCAACGCCCGAGGGCCGCTCAGTATCTACAATTTTTCGGGCGACCTCGGAAAATCCGCGCTGCCAGCCGCTATCTCGCTTCTCATTACCATCATGCCGTGGCGCCATGCGCTTTGGGCCGTGTCGATCGTCGGCGTTTTAGTCGCGGCAGTGATTGCACTTTTTCTCCCATCGATACCGCGTGGCGATTCGTCCATGGAGAAAGCATCGAGGCAGCACAGCAACGATTCGCGATCCGGCTTCTCGCTGCTCTTCACGATCGGCGTGCTCGACACAGCCGTGCGGATGGGCTTGTTGACCTTCCTGCCCTTTCTCCTGAAAACGAAAGGCATCTCGCAATCCATGACGGGTACAGCACTCGCGCTCGTCTTCATCGGTGGCGCCGCGGGCAAGTTCGTTTGTGGCTGGCTCGGCGCTCGCGTGGGCGTGATCGGCACCGTCTTCGCTACCGAAGGCGGTACGGCCGCGTTGATCCTTGCAGTGATTTACCTTCCCTTGACGCCTGCTATGGTTTTGTTGCCGCTACTTGGCGCGATGCTCAACGGGACGTCGTCTGTTCTTTACGGCACGGTGCCCGAGTTGACTTCGGTCGATCGCACCGAGCGGGCGTTTGCGCTTTTCTATACCGGCACCATCGCGTCGGGAGCGCTCTCTCCGGTCGTGTATGGATTTCTCGGCGATCAAATCGGTGTGCACGGTGCCACTATTGCGACTGCCGCCACGGCGCTGACGATTTTGCCGTTGGCGCTTGCACTTCGGCCGCATCTGCGCACCACGTGAGTTCGTTCGCGACGCACGCTGGCTCTTACTCAATCGCTCGCGTCGGTTCTATTTCGGCCCAAACCAATATCTCGACATCGTATGGAGGTTCGCTCGATGAACACTGTTTCGCAGGCTCCGCTAATTCTGATAACGGGCGGAGGCCGTGGCGTAGGTGCGGCGACTGCGCGGCTAGCTGCCGTACAAGGATACGATGTAGCGATCAGTTTCGTTTCCGATGAACCGGCCGCCCGTGCCGTGGCGGCCGATGTAGAAGCTGTCGGTCGCCGGGCTTTAGCAGTGCGTGCAGATAGCGCCGATCCTGAGCAGGTCGCCCAGCTATTCGCCGCGATTGACCGGAAGTTCGGCCGGATCGATGTACTGGTGAACAACGCCGCGATAATTGCGCAGCAGTCCGCACTGGAAAATCTCGAATTCGCGCGGATGCAGCGCATCTTCGCCGTCAACGCGATAGGCCCGATCCTTTGTGCGCAACAGGCGGTGAAGCGCATGTCGCATCGTTACAAAGGGCGCGGCGGTGTCGTGATCAACGTTTCGTCGGCATCGGCCAGGCTTGGCAGTCCGAACGAATATGTCGACTACGCTGCATCGAAGGGTGCCGTCGAGACATTCACTACCGGATTCGCCAAGGAAGTCGCGCGGGACGGGATACGCGTCAACTGTATTCGCCCCGGGCACATCTACACTGACATGCATGCTAGCGGCGGCGAGCCTGGACGAGTCGATCGTGTCAAAGACTCGATTCCGATGGGAAGAGGCGGCCAGCCCGAGGAAGTTGCGCGGGCAATCCTATGGCTCGCAAGCGGAGAGGCATCTTTCATCACGGGCACCTTCCTCGATGTCACTGGCGGCAAGTGACATCGGGGTGTCGCCCGCGATACCCGTGCTCGCGCGCCTGCGACAAGCTGCATAAGCTGCCACAAGCGGGCCATACGGCAGCCATGACAGCCTGCGCTGGCGAGCCCTTGTTTGTCACTGCGCGCGAAGTGCCGGGTGCTTCATCAAAGTTGCGGCTGCGGACGACGACGAAGCAGGGTTCTGACCGGTAATCAGCAGGCCGTCGGTGACGACGTACGGCGCCCAGTCGTCGGACTTCGAATAAATGCCGCCCCGCGCCTTCAGTTCGTCTTCCACGAGGAACGGCACGATCTCGGTCAGCCCCACCGCGGCTTCCTCGGAATTCGTGAAGCCCGTGACCTGCTTGCCCTCGACCAGCGGCTTGCCGTCCGGCGTGGTGACATGGCGCAGCACACCCGGAGCGTGGCAGACAAGCGCAACGGGCTTGCCGGCCGCGATGAACGACTGGATCAATTCGATGGAATGCCGGTCCTCCGCGAGATCCCACAGTGGCCCGTGACCGCCGGGATAGAAGACCGTGTCGAACTGCGCCTGCGAAACACTGTCGAGGCGAACCGTGGCCGCAAGCTGCGCCTTTGCGGCTTCATCGGCCTCGAAACGACGGGTCGCATCGGTCTGATTGGCCGGCTCGTTGCTCTTTGGATCGAGCGGCGGCTGGCCGCCTTTCGGCGACGCAAGCACGATCTCCGCGCCGGCGTCCTTGAATGCGTAGTAGGGCGCTGCCAGTTCTTCGAGCCAGAATCCCGTCTTGCGGCCTGTGTTGCCCAATTGATCGTGCGAGGTCAGAACCATCAGTACTTTCATGTTATTGCTCCTTCAAGTGGGACGGTTAGTCTGCTGTCTAGTAGACCAGTCGTCTAGTAAAAAGCGGTGAGAAAAGGTACTTCATAAAGTGCCGCGTATCTGCTTTCTAGCCGGAAACGGGGTGAAGCATCAACCGGGTGCTCGCCATGGCAGTCTCGAACGGCTGCAGATTGCGCACGATCTTGACCATCACGCTCGCGCCCAGCCACAGCTGATAGAGACTTTGCGCTACGCTTGACGGGTCTTCGCTGACCGAGAGGGAGCCTTCCTCCACGCCGGCCTGAATAGCGCGCGCCAACCTTTCGACGATGCCCGACATGCCGCGTTTGAGCGTGGCGCGCATGGCCTCGGACATATCTGCAACCTCCGCGCCGAGCTTCACGGCGAGACACTTGCCCTGACAGTCGGAGAATGACTGAGTCTCCTGCCAGATCTGCCAGTAATTCATCAGGCGCTGCGCCATCGTCAAACCGGGCTCGCCCAGCGTATGGTCCATGTCAGCCAGGTATTCGTCGAAGTAGCTTTCGAGCAGTGCCACGCCAAACGCGTCTTTCGAACCGAAGTAGTGATAAAACGAGCCCTTCGGCACGCCCGCGGCGGACAGGATCTCGTTCAGCCCCACGGCTGAAAAGCCTTTCGCGCCGATGATTCGCTGACCGACGGCGATGATGTTGTCGCGGGTGTCAGCCGACTCGGTGATGTTTGCGGTAGCCATGTGCGGACTATATAGGCTAGTAGACCAGTCGTCTACAACTTTTTGCGTCGATGGAAATTGCGTGCAGCCCGCGTCCCGACCGGGAAGGATGTCCTCTCGCCCGTAGCGCGAAACGCCATAAAACGGTCGTTGCGCCGGCTCTATGTGCCACCTACTATTCAGTCTCAATGTCTTGGACGAAGCCGGACAGCGATCGCGGCGCGGCCCAGTCGCGAACTCGCCCAACTGCGGAGCAAATAATGGCTCGACTGCTATCGGTGAATGTTGGACTTCCGCGAGACATCGAATGGAAAGGCCGTACTGTTTACACCGGCATCTGGAAGAGTCCCGTGCAAGGTCGTTGCTGGGCGGCACGGCTGAATCTGGCGGGCGACGGTCAAGGTGACCTGGCCGGGCACGGTGGTGAGCAGCGCGCCGTCTTCGTCTATCAGACCGATTCGTACCGTCACTGGCAGCAGGAGTTGAACAGGTCCGACTTCGTGCACGGACAGTTTGGCGAGAACTTCACGGTCGAAGGACTGCCCGACGCGCTCGTGTGCGTTGGCGACAGATATCGAATCGGCAACGCGCTGTTCGAGGTGACGCAACCGCGCGTCACCTGCTATCGCGTTGGCATCCGAATGAACGAGCCGCGCATGCCGGCGTTGCTCACATCGAGTGGAAGACCTGGGTTCTATTTGCGCGTCGTGCAAGAGGGCGAGGTGGGCGCGGGCGATGAAATAGTGAAAGTCGGCGAGGCAGAAGAGCAAATGACCGTCGCGCAGATCAATGCGCTGCTCTATTCGCCGGATCACCCGCTGGACCTGCTCGAACGCGCGTTGCGAATCAAAGCGCTGTCGCCGGGCTGGCGTTCCTCGTTCGAGGCATTACTTCAAAGCCGCACGACCGGCGCGGCGAGTGGGAATGCCGGGCTGGCGCCCGCGGCGGCGCGCCACGCGGTTCAGCCCGGATTCCGGCCGCTCACGGTGGCCGCGATCGAAGAGGAATCCGCAGACGTTGTGTCGTTCACGCTGAAAAGTGCGGACGGTCAACTGCAACCGGCCTTGCCTGGCCAGTATCTCGTGTTGCGTCTTCAACCGACCGCGGACGGCCCGCCGCTATTTCGCAGCTACTCTCTCTCGGGCCCGCTGTCCGCAGAAAGCTACCGGATAAGCGTGAAAATCGAGCCCAACGGCTTGGCTGGTGCCTGGTTGCGCCAGCATGTGCGGGCAGGCGACACGCTCGATGTCAGTTCGCCTCGTGGAAGCTTCGTCCTGCAGCCTGGAGACGGCCCGATAGTACTGCTCAGCGCAGGAATCGGCGCAACGCCTGTTCTGGCTATGCTGCACGCGCTGTCGTCGCAACAGTCGACGCGGCAGGTCTTGTGGCTGCATACCGCGCGTGATCGACAGCATCATCCATTTGCCGTGGAAGCGCGGCGCCTTATGCTCTCGCTCGCGCATGGACGCAGCTACGTTTCGTATAGCGCGGCAGGACCGAATGACCGGCTCGGCGAAGATTTCGACGCGACCGGGCGACTGTCGCAACAAATCCTCAGCGAGGTTGGCGTTTTTCGCGACGCAGATGTCTATTTGTGCGGACCGGCGCCTTTCATGGCCGACATGAAGAAAGCGCTGGCCGCGTTGGAGATTGCACCGGAGCGGATTCATGCCGAGACTTTCAACGGCGGAGAGTCGTTGAATCCTGGTATCGTCGATTCGCAGAAACGAACGCCGCATCGCCCCATAAACGAGGCCAGCACCGGTCCGCTGGTCTCGTTCGCGCGCAGTGGCATTGCTGCGCGCTGGAACGGCTCGACTTATCAAAGCATTCTGGAGTTAGCCGAGGCATGCGATGTGCCCGTTAGATGGTCGTGCCGCACTGGCGTCTGTCACAACTGCGAGAGCGGACTGGTCTCCGGTTCCATCAGCTACGATCCCGATCCGCTCGACCCACCGGCACGCGGGAACGTGTTGATTTGCTGCTGCAAACCGCAGGACGACGTGGTGATCGACATTTGAATGCCCGAGTGCGGTTGATGTGTTTGCAGTCACTAACGCTGCTGCTAACTGCCGAAATACGGGTTGCAGAATCCGGGCGGCCCGACGCATTCATCGCTGGATCTGCCCTTGTCCATTGGCGCTTCGCTCTTATGACCCGCGTCGCTCGCACTCGAAGGCGCGGGACCTTTTCCGCTATGCAGTATCTTCATCTGTTCGACTTGATGCTGATAGATTGGACTCACGTCGGGGTACGACGCATCGGTGACGAAGTTCAAGCCATTGTTTTGCGCGTCAATGAGTTCTCGGCGCACCTCGGCGCGGGTTTTCTCCTGCGCCGATGCATGGCCGATTGAAAAGAATGAAGCGGCGGTGAATGCGAAGGCAAGACAAAGATGTTTGATATTCACTTGGTACTCCTATGCGGAATAAGTTGAAACGGGAAGCGTGCGAATAGCTTTCGGCGAGCACGGACGCCCGCTCAGCTTCCCGGCTTTGCTCGAGCGTCGATCACGTTGTGGTATCGACGCGAGCCTTCGGCCACGGAAGCAGGTTGTCGATGGAGAGCGGACCCGCGCCCCGAAACACCAGCGCAGCGAGGCACGCAAGATAGAGCAGGTCGGTCTCATACCCGGGCGGGCCGAATTGTGGACCAGCGGACGTGACCGTCATCAGCTTGATCGATGTAAAACCGAATGGCAGGTGTACGGTGAAGATTGCGACGAGCAGCACTGCCACCATCGGTATGGTGACGAGAGGCACGAATGCACCGACCAGAATCGCAAAGCCGCCTAACAGTTCGATTGCAATCGTGGCCCATGCCATGAAATGCGGAGCCGGCACATTGAGCGCGTGAAGGATCGCCGCGAAGTTTTCTGGATGTTTGGCAATCTTTGCGTAGCCATGCGCAATGAAGCCGTAGCCCGCGATTAAACGCAGCGGTAGCTGGGACCAGCGCGCGAGACGCGCGGCAAGCCACGTAGGGCTGATAACCCCGGATATCAAACGGATGATGGACATGCTCAAAGCCCTTTTCTCGGAACGGTAAGAAGTAGTCGTGCCGGCTTCCCGTGAAGCGAGGCAAGTTGCGACTGCTATCCGGTAAGTCGCGAGAAACGGAGGTGTGGTTACAGCGTTCCGGCAATTCGTGGGTTATCAATGACGCCGGCTCGCGAGTCGCTGCCAGCGCGTCAGGGCGTACAGATATTTTTTGAGGATGCTGTAACTATCGGGCGCCTTCCGCCGACCTAACACTTATGAGGTGTGGCGGACGCAGCATCGCCCGCACGAATTTCTAATTGAGCAAGGGACGATGGATAAGTGTCTGTGATCGCGCCCGATGAAACGACCCATCGCGCGGCTGCGAATGGAGTGGAAGAACGATTGAAAGCTTTGCTACACCGGGCGATCGACGGCGATGCGACGGCGTATGCGTCGTTTCTGCGAATACTCTCCGGTTATCTGCGCGGCATGCTGAGACGACGCTTACGCGCCTACGAAGACGACGTCGAAGACGTGCTTCAGGAAGTGTTATTCGCGCTGCACAACGGGCTGCACACCTATCGGAACCAGGTGCCGTTGACCGCATGGGCGTCCGCCATTGTTCGCCATAAGGTAGCGGATTTTTTGCGGGCCCGCGCCCATCGCGAGGCGCTGCACGATCCGATTGTCGACGATGCAGAACTGTTCGCAGTGTCCGAAACCGAATCGCTCGATGCGCGGCGCGACATCGGCAGCCTGCTCGAACGGCTGCCCGAGCGTCAGCGTGCGCCTATCGAGCACGTCCGGCTACATGGCATGTCAGTAGCAGAAACAGCGAAGTTGACGGGGCTTTCGGAAGCCGCAGTCAAGGTCGGCATTCATCGTGGCATCAAGGCGCTGTCGCGCCTGATTCGAGGATAGGCAACATGAACACAGATCAGGTCATTTCACTTCTCGCGGCGGGCCTCGTGCCGCAAAGCCGGCGCGCCGTGCTCAACCGCTTCTGCATTGCATTGACTATCGGCGTGCTGGCGGCGTTCGCAGCGGTCGTCGTCAGCCGCGGGGTGCGGCCTGACCTTGCCGCGCTTTTCACCAGGCCCTTGTTCTGGGGCAAGCTCGCGTTTCCGCTGTTGACCGCAGCCGCCGCCATTCTTGTCGCCGCGCGGCTGTCGATTCCCGGTTTGTCGCCGGGACGCGCGTGGTTTTTACTCGCCTTGCCATATGCGGCGGTGTGGGCGGCAGCGATTGCCGTGCTGGCGGCGGCTCCTGCTGCGGACCGCGAGGCGCTCCTATTCGGCCATACATGGAGACAGTGTCCTCTTCTGATCGCGTTGTTGTCGGTGCCTTGCTACCTTGCATTGTCGTGGGCGATGCGGGGGCTCGCGCCTACGCGCCTGCGGTTGACCGGTGCAGCCACTGGTCTCCTGTCCGGAGCGCTTGCCACGCTCGCTTATGTGCTTCGCTGTCCCGAGATGAGTGTGCCGTTCTGGGCGGCCTGGTATTCGATCGGGATGGCGATTCCGGCCCTCGCCGGTTATCTCCTCGCGCGCGTGTCGCTTCGCTGGAGTTGAGCGTGTAGGGCCGCCCCGCCGGATTGTCCAGGGCAACGATCCACACACAGATCGAGTAACCGTTAAAAACAACTTTGAAAAGTTACCAAAGACGTCTACGATAGAGGCCACAACTCGCAGCGTAGTCGGCTCGATCCTGCGTCTCTACTGGAGGTCTTCATGTCTAACGGCAACAACATTCCATCGGTATCGATCAAGCGTGTCGAGGCGGATGGCATCGATATGTTCTATCGGGAAGCAGGCGAGAAAGACGCACCGGTGGTCCTACTTCTCCACGGTTTTCCTTCGTCGTCCCACATGTATCGCGATCTGATTCCACGACTCGCCGACCGCTATAGGGTCATCGCGCCAGACTTACCTGGCTTCGGCTTTACGAACGTTCCTGCCTCGCGTCATTACAAATACACGTTCGATGCTCTGGCGGAGACAGTGGCGGCCTTTGTCGACAAACTCGAACTTACGAGCTACGCGATTTACGTGTTCGACTATGGCGCGCCGACAGGTTTTCGTCTCGCAGTGAAGTACCCGGACCGCGTGCGTGCACTCATTTCGCAAAACGGCAACGCGTACGAAGAGGGTTTGGGCGACGCATGGGCGCCGATCAGAAAGTATTGGGCCGAACCTTCGGCGGCCAACCGGCAAGTGGTGCACGACGCAGTGTTGAACTACGAAGGAACCAGGTTTCAGTATGTGCACGGCGTATCGAATCCGGACTCGATCGCTCCTGAGTCCTACACACTCGATGCAGCGCTGCTGGAGCGTCCAGGCCAGAAAGATATCCAGCTGGATCTTTTCCTGGACTATGCGTCGAATGTGAAGATGTACCCGACTTTCCAGAAGTTCTTCCGCGACGCAAAACCGCCTACGCTGGTTATCTGGGGCAAGCACGATCCGTTCTTTATTCCGCCTGGCGCTCAGGCGTTTCGCCGCGATATCCCGCAAGCAACGGTGACGATGCTCGATACCGGGCACTTCGCACTTGAAACGCACGCGCAAGAGATTGCGTCGGCGATCAGGGAGTTGCTTGGCTAACTTGCTTGATTCGCGGTGCGTCGTCATCGCTTCGACTGAGCGCAGTCGAAGCGAACGAGCGGCAGCCTTTTGCTGTGAAGGCCAAGGCAGGCGGAATGTACTTGCTCGCGGAGCGCTTTACTCAAGCTCCGCATTGTCTTTCTGACGCTGGCGAAATTGCGCCACTTTGTGACGGTTCCCGCAAAGGGCCATGCTGCACCACCTTCTACGATGTGCTTTGGTCCTGTCGTAGAACCATAGTACGCAATCGTCTGCCTCGCACTTGCGAACCAGATCGAAGTCGCCCGTCGCGATCAGCTCCGCAGCAGCTCGGGCTACGGGTGCCAAAAGCTGTTCGGGTGTGTCCATATCAAAGTGATCTTTGACTTCCAACTCGCCGTTGCTTGCCCGCGCCAGTTGCACGGTGTATCTGCCGTGCATTAGAAACGAGTTGATCGCACCGATATCAATGTTCTTGCCAAGTTTGCGCTGGGTAAGCAGTTTCCGGATCATTTCTCTCAACGCCCGCGCTCTCTCCGCCAGGACGTCACGCGGAAAGGCGCGCGGGCCACGCTCACCGAGATAACCCATTCTCTGCAGCCAGGCTATCACGTCTTTATTGGTCGACAGGTACTCCACCGGCCCGTCATCACCTTGCGCGAGAGTGTTGAGAAAATCCAGCGCAGGGTTGTCGGCGAGTATCACGAATTCTTGTGCGGGCATCAGGCGTTCTCCGGTAACCTGATCCAAATTGTAACCTTTGAAATTGCGTATAACAAGTTATGACGGGTTTGTGCAAAACCACAATTGCCAGAAAAAGCACTTACTCTCTGTGCGATCAGTTGCGAGCGGAGATCAATTCTGACGGCCGCGCGTCTGGAGCAGCTTCGGCATCGTCGGCGGGTCGTGTCTCTGGCATGAACACCGCAAAAAAGACGAGCGCAAACACGCTGATTGCAGCCAGAGTGAGAAACCCCGAGGCGAAGCCGAACTTCTCGACGACATAGCCCCCGGTCACATTGCTGAGTGCCGCCCCTATTCCGACCGCAAGCGCCATCAGACCCTGAGCAAGATTGAACCGACCCGTTCCGCGCATCACGTCGGACGCGATAACCACGCCGATCACACCGAAGATACCCGCAGCAATCCCGTCGAGTAACTGGATCAGAACCACCGCATACGGGCTGCTGGTCATAGAAAAGAGCACACCCCGCACCGGCAGCACAGCCAATGCAACGAGGAAGATGCTCTTGCGTCCAATTCCCCTGCGTAGCGCGCGACCCACACCCGCCGCGACCGCGACCATGACGAGTTGCGCCGCGATTACGCACGCGCTCAGTGCGATGACGTCCATTCCCGGATGCACTTTAGCGATGACCTGGCCCGCAAGCGGCAGCATGGCCGCGTTGCCGAAGTGAAAGAGCATCACGGAGACAATGAACACCTTCAGGTCACGCTTCTTCCATAGCGCAGAGAAGCTGAGCGGGTTGTGGCGCGTGGTTTCATTTGAAGTGCTGTCGGCACCGCGTGCAAGCTCATGGTCAATTTCTTTCGGGTTGATCAGCAGGACCACGAGGGCACTCGCTATTGCAAACGCGCATACTAGGTAGAACAGCCATTTAACGCCGACATACTGTCCAAGCCCGCCCGCCAGAATTGCAGCCGTGAAGTTCCCTGCGTGGTTGAACCCTTCGTTTCGGCTGATCCGTGCGGGCATCAGACGGTGACCGACCACGCCAAGGCTCAGCGCGGCAAGACAGGGAGGAATGATTGCGGACGCTGCGCCAAGCGTGATCTGCGCGGCGAGCACGGTGGGCAGCTTCGGAAAGAACGCGATCAGAATACATCCGGCTGCCACCAGCAAACCCGATATTGCGATCAGCAGCCGCTTCACGCGAACTGCGTCGACAATCAGGCCGGCGGGGATCTGGCAGATTGCCGCTGCAATGCCGCTCGCGGCCATGACGAGGCCGATGTTCCCCGAGCTCCAATGCTGGGTGCCCTTCAGATACACCGACAGGAAGGGTCCCAGACCGTCGCGAACATCGGCCATCAGGAAATTGAGCGCATCGAGACCCCGCAGGCTTCGGGACGATGGACGCGCAGTTGCTTCGCACTCCACTGATTGCTGTGCACGATCCGCGTTCACCATTTCCTCCCGTTACGGTGCGGTTCGAATTCGCTTGCCGCCATGAGTTCGCGATCAGTCCGCGTTCATCGAAGCGTCATCGTCATCGTCATCGTCATCGACGAGTTCCGCGATGTGCTCGACTTCGACGGTCTTTCCGTACCGGTTCTTCACTGCGTGACCCCACACCTGTATGTGCGCGCCGGGGGCGAGGTAACTGGACAGTTCGTCTGCGGCGTGCGGAGCCATCCGCAGGGAAGTGCCGTCGCTCAGCAACGCGCCGCGCAGTTCTCCTTTCGGTCCATAAAGCGAGAGCTTTACTTCGCCACTTAACTCGATGGGGCGCGTGTTCGCATGTGGCTTCTCGTGCTTTTTGCCATGACCGTGCGGGCCTTCGTCGACAATCTCAACGCCTGTTGCCGACGTCAATTGAACAGCAGCGACGATATCGGCGGCGCGCGGCTTGACTCCGCGCACGCGAACCTTGTCGCCCACGCTGATGTGTTTGACGATCTGACCGGACAGATGCGGCGGGAAATGCACCTGTCTGCCGTTACCGAGAATGAGGCCGTCCAGTTCTCCATGTGAATTCAGCAGAAACTGGCTGACGGTACCGCGGGTTTCCTGCAGGCAAGTTGGGTCGATCCAATGCATGGTGTAGCTCCAGTAAAGATTAATTAGTTGCGCGTGTCGCTATACAACTGCGTGACGTTGCCGGGCGCGCCGAAGGCGGTAGCCTGCAATGCTTCGCCGTATTGATTGCGCGTTCCGTAGCCGCTCGCGGCAACCACCACATCCGGTCGCATCAGATTCGCAAACTGTTGCGCCACGGGCGGCGGCATCCTGATGATGGTGCCGTTGGCGAGCATCACGCCGTCGGGCTCTCCGTGGGGCGCCGTCATGACCCGCGCAACAGGACCCTTGACGCTGAGCTTCACGAGACCCGCGCCGCGTAGTGCGGGCGGCATTGGCGTTGCGCCGATCGGCGGCGGCTGATCGACGATCTGCTGCGACGTCCGTTCATTTGTGATCTGCTGCGCTGAGACGTCGCCCGCGCCGTTGGACACGCCGGCAATCCGAACCGGATCCCCTTGATGAACGACGCTCACCAGTTGCGAGCCCATATGCGGCGGGAAGCGGACCAGCGAGCCGTCATGCAGAACGAAGCCATCGACATCGCCCTCGGGATTAATCACAAAGCGGCTTACCGTACCGCTCGCGGCTCGTACCTGTTGCTGATCTGTCGGAAGCACGGGTGCACGTGCCGGTGGAGGAGGGGCGTCAGGTGCTGCGATTGCCGGCGCAGGCATGCCCGCGACCGGTGGTGATGGAGGCGCGCCCGGGCCTTCGGCGGCCCGCGTTTGAGCAGCGCAAGCAATGGTGACGGCACCGAGCGAGAGTGCTACGGCCCGCGCAAGCTTCGCGATGGAGTGCGTGTGACTTGCGGGCGTAGCATGCAGGCAAGGTTGGATGGATTGGTTGACAGCCATGATGTTCTCCGATGAACGACACGGAGACTTTTGCAAAGGCTATGCCATGCAGCGCATCCCTTTAGAAAGGGGTTTCGCGCCCGATGCAGCAGGATATCTGTCCATGATCCAGACACTTGGTGTCGGCTTGCTTGACACCTCACTCGATCTTGAGCGCGGCCAGCTTTGCATAGAGCGTCTGGCGGCTGATTCCGAGGCGCCGGGCTGCGTCCGCGCGGTTATTGCTCGCAAGCGTCAACGCGTGGGAGATCAACGCGCGCTCGAGTGTTTCCACTGCGTCGGGAAGCGTCATCTCGAGCAAGCCTGTACCCACTAGTGGCTCGCCAAGGTCCGGCTTGCCATTGAGAAAGCCGAGATCCTCCGCCGTGATCATCGCTCCCGGCGCGAGTGCGCCGGCGCGTTCCACTGCATTTCTCAATTCGCGCACATTGCCTGGCCATGCGTAACCCACGAGCAGATGCTGCGCCGGCAGCGACAAACGCAGTTCGCGTGACCTCGCTTTCGCGACATCAGCAAGGAAGTGTTCGGCTAGCGGAAGGATGTCCGCCAGCCGCTCGCGTAACGGAGGTAATGCGATCGGAATGATGTTCAGCCGGTAAAGCAGGTCTTCCCTGAATTCCCCCGCCTCGACCATGGTATGCAAGTTTCTGTGCGTAGCGGCAACCAGCCTGATGTCGACGGGAATCACGCGGTTAGAACCGAGCGGGGTGATCTGCCGCTCCTGGATTACCCGTAACAGTTTGGCTTGCATGGGCAATGGCATGTCGCCGATTTCATCGAGCAACAAGGTTCCGCCGTCAGCCGCTGCGAAGCAGCCGGGCCGGTCCGCGGTTGCGCCCGTGAACGCACCTTTGACGTGACCGAACAATTCGCTTTCGAGGAGCTCCGCGGGAATCGCCGCGCAATTCACTGCGACGAACGGCTTGCCGCTGCGCCTCGACGCGTCATGAAGCACGCGCGCGGCGACTTCCTTTCCGGTTCCTGTTTCGCCGGTAAACAGGACGGTTGCTTCGGACGATGCCGCGCGTCCGATCTGTTTCTGCACCTCGCGCAACGTCTCGCTCACTCCGAGTAGCCGAGGCTTCGCGCCCGCCGACTCTGCGCTGAACGGATGCGATGTGTTCGCGGCGGCCTCACTCGTGCCCGTGGAGGCGATGATGCGCGCGAGTAGTGCCTGGATTGCCTGTCTACCGACCGGCTTGGTCAAGTGGTCGAACGCTCCCAGCGTCATTGCCCCAATCGTGTTATCGCTCGATGCGAAACCCGTGAGCATCACCACCGGCAACGCCTGTCCCTTTGCCGTTTTTCGAAGAGCGTCCAGCACTGCCAGGCCGTCCATGCCAGGCAGGCGGAAGTCCAGGAACATGCAGGTGAATGGCGCGCCCGTGCTCTCGAGCATTTCCAGCGCCTGTTCGCCGGAGCGTGCCTCGTCCACGCTATGACCGAGGTCAACCAGCGTTTCGACGAGGCCTTCGCGAAAGCCGTTGTCGTCGTCGACTACGAGTATGTGTGCCATGGAACCTCAATGACGAAACACGCGCCGCTCTCCGTATCGGCTACGTACGCGCGGCCGCCATGCGCCGTAGCCACCTCTCTCGCCACTGCGAGCCCGAGTCCCGAGCCGTCGGGCCGACCCGTGACGAATGGTTCGAAAATGCGTTCGCGGTCGGCTAACGCCACTCCCGGGCCATTATCGACGACAGCAATTCGCATCAGGCTCGTGTGACCGGTTTCGACGCGATTTGCGTTGACGGTGACGTTACCTTGCGTCGGCGCGTGCCGGATTGCATTCAGGATCAGATTATCGACTGCTCTTGCCATCTGCACGGGATCGAACTTCGCCGGCGCGGCGTCAGTACCCGGCCCCGACGGCGCAGGGAGGTCGGCATTGACGCTGAGCGTCACGCCCTTGATTCTTGCCTGCTCCTGATGTGTCGCGGCCGTCGATGTCACCCACTGTGCGGCGTCGACTGTCTTCACCGCGAGCGTGACTGGCTGCGTCAAAGCCAGCAGACTCGTTACCTGAGTTTCTATGCGCTCCACCTGGCCGAGAGCCGACGTCAGCGATTGACGCGGTGTGTCTCCTCCATGGGCCAGAGCGTTTTCCAGCTTCAGCCTGACGGCCCCAAGCGGATTACGAATTTCATGCGCGACCTGTGCGGCCAGTTTGCCGAGAGAGGCAAACCGCTCGGCTTGCGATAACTTCTCGTGCAAGGCGGAGGCCTGGGCTTGCGATTCCCTCAGGCGCGCAGCGAAGACGTTGACAGCATTGACGATTTTGTCGAGGTCGGGCTCGCCTGGAGACGGAAGCTCGGAACACGACGCTGCCGTCCCGGACGATAAAGACTGCTCGAGCTGCGACAGGTTTTTCCGCCACCGGCGCAAGCCCAAACCCAGAATAAGAGCGAGAAGCAGAATGGCCGTTAGAACGACGACCAGCGATAGCATCAGCATGTGCCCATATTGCCCGAGAGGAGCTTGTGCCCTGGTCAGGGTCCATGCATAGAGCGCGGGGCTACCGGACACGGGACACGCAGAGGCGACGGTTGCGCCTTCTCCTGCGGGAACGGAATCAGAAACGGTCGCACCTGCCGACGCGGCCCGGTGCAGCGCGCGAAGTATCAGCGGTGTTTCTGCTTGCGGAATATCGCGCTTAACGCCAGTGCCTTCATACGTTGGGAATGAATAGGCAAGAAAGCCGTTCGCCGTTCGGGACGTGTCTTCAGAGGCATGAGATGGCCCCGCGGCGTCGTTCTTCCAGAAGCCTCCTTCGATTTTCGGCGCCTGAATGAGGACGGTATCGAGTACCGCATGCATCAGGTCGGCATCGTAAGGATTGTTGGCGGCGAGGCGAGACAACGAGTAACGAGACGCCACATGCTCGCAAGCCGCGATGGATTGTTGACTCGCAGCGGAAATCTGCCGGCTCTGGTCCGTCTGGAAGAGCAGCCAGATTACGCCGGCGAGCAGTGTGCAGACCACGGCGATCAACGCCCAGAGAAGCACAAGCTGGTTGGCGAAAGAGATTCGTTTCATCGTGCGGTGCTCCGCTGCAGGAGGTTGAATCCAGCCCGCGATTCTAGACCGCGCGTTTTTTCCAGCGTTCAACACGCCGCTGAACCACTGCTGTGCCAAACCTCCGCCGGCAAGATATGCTTGCGGCTGGATCCGGGACTTCATTTTTTACCGCCTTTGCCGTAAACCCGGTCATCGGCTAGCCACGACACTCCGGCAGTCCTCTGTTCCACGACAGAACCCGCTTCACCGGGAGGCAATGTTACCGCGCGGGAGGAACATCTTTGAACCGAGTGTACTAACCAGAACGTTACAGTGTCCGTTTCTATTACCACCGGAAAACTAGCTGTTCTCGCAGGCCGGCATCCATTGATCGTCGGTGCGCTAGGGAGTCTGATGGCATTAGGCGTGATGGCTATCAGCCTCGCCACGCTCCTCGCCTCCCGTGACGCCGCGATTCAGCATGCCCATGAGACGTCCCGGAATGTCACCGCGGTTCTAGCCACCAACATCGCTCGAACAATTGAAACGTCTGACAATTCGCTGCGCACGCTGATCGCCGCGCTCGACAAGCCTGCTATCCAGACCATGGATCGGAGCTTGCGCCACGAATTGCTGTTCGACCGGACCGCTGCCGAGTATGTCACCGGCACGGGAATTACCGATGATCGTGGTCGTGTAATCGACGGCTGCTGTTCCAGGTCCCACACCTGGGACTTTAGCGACCGCGACTATTTCATTGCGCATCGCAAGTCCGCGGATGCCGGGCTTTATGTCTCGTCGGTGTATGCGGCGCGGTCGCGGCGGGGTGCCCAATCCATTGCGATGAGCAGACGGATTAATCGTCCCGACGGGTCGTTCGGGGGAGTGGCGATTGTCGCGATCGACGTCGAATATTTCAGGCAGCTTCTTGCGAAACTGGACGTGGGGTCGCACGGTGTCGCCGCGATCGTTCGTACGGACGGCACGCTTGTGGCGAGGAATCCCCCTCTCACGCAGGCCGGGCTGGTCAACGTAGGCAAGTCACCGACCTTTCCGCGCATGGTGAACCATGACTCCGGGTTCTATAGTGCCCCGTCGATTTCTGACGGAGTACTACGTCTCTACACGTTTCAGCGTGTGCCCGGCACGCCGCTCATTGCCGTTGTCGCGCCAGCGGAAAGCGACGTTCTGGCCTCGTGGAAACGATTGTCGTGGATAGTTGGAGTTTCCGCTTCGTCTGTGAGCGTTGCGTTTTGCACCGTGGTCTGGCTCCTCGCTTTTGCTCTGCGCGACCACGCGAATACGCAAGTGCTGCTTACGGAGCTAACGCAAACCGATCCATTGACAGGGCTCAAAAACCGGCGTGCGCTCGACAATGCGCTCGAAAACGAATGGGAACGACTGCAGCGCAGCGATGGTTCGTTGTCGCTATTGTTTGTCGATGCGGATCACTTCAAACAATACAACGACAGTCACGGTCACGCCCAAGGCGATATTGCGCTGAAACATCTGGCGGAGTGTATCGATCGGCACGTGCGTCGTCGTGGCGATCTCGCCGCGCGATACGGCGGAGAGGAGTTCGTTGTCGTGCTGCCCAATACCGACGAAGCCGGAGCGTTCCAGATCGGTGAAGCTATACGTCGAGAAGTCGAACACCGGGAGCCGTCCGCGTCGTCCGAGGCGATTCCACCGTTCACGGTCAGCATTGGGTGCGCGACCGGTCGGCGGTCGCATCCGTCGTCACTGGAAGAATTGACGAGTTCCGCCGATCTGGCGCTGTACGCGGCCAAAAGACGGGGAAGGAATGTGGTCGTCTGCGCCGGCGATATCGTTGAACCGGCTCAGCCGCAGGTCTGATTGCCGTCCCGACACGTTAGATGCGACGACCGACGCTTGGGTTCTCGCCCGGCGCTCCCCGTGCAGTGGGCAGAAGAGCCGATGAATTGCCGCGCGTGGCTTCCATGCCGAGCGCCTCGGCCTTTCTGACAAGATCGGGCAAGTTGCGCGACGCCATCTTCTTCATGACCTGTCCGCGATGGATCTTCACGGTGATCTCGCTGAGATTCAACTCATACGCGATCTGCTTGTTCAACATGCCTGTGACGACCCGTTTCATTACTTCCCGCTCACGGACTGTCAGTGACTCGAACGAGGAGATCACGCCGGCCAGTGCTCTATCGGAAGCTCGACGCAAGGTATCGCGTTTCAACGCATCCGCGATTGCGTCGACCATATCCTGCTCGCGAAAAGGCTTCTGAAAGAAGTCGAGCGCACCCGCCTTCATTGCTTTCACGCTCATTTCGATGTCGCCAAACGCGGTCATGAATACGATCGGCATGCGAAGGCCGTATCGCGCGAGTTCCGCCTGAAACGTGAGACCGCTCGCGCCGCGAAGCCGGACGTCGAGGATAAGGCAGCTCGGCGCGTCGTGCTTCGGGAAGGCAAGAAAGTCTGCGGGCGAATCGAACGTTTCGACCCGCAGCCTGACAGAGCGAGCGAGGCTCTGCAGCGTGAAGCGAATGGACTCGTCATCGTCGACGACATACACCACCGGCGTCTCGTTTTCCGCCTTCGTACTGTTCAATGTGGACTGCGATCTGGGCACCATGTCTGCTCCTGCGGGAGTAGGCGACGCACGATCAATGGGCCGTTGAAAAACGGACTTGGCGAAGCTCCGTTCCGACGCGCCGGATGTCAGGGCGGCGCCGCTCGGGCCTCGGGCAGTTGCGTCCGGCGAACGTCGAGACCGATTCGATGGGAAGTGGGGAAGCGGAAAGACCATCGAAGCGGCCGCGTGGCCGAGCCGGCCTGATGTTTGCGGGCCGGTTTTGCGATTGAAGCGCTGACGTCATGAGGGTTTGCTTCAGCGATGCGGCTAACTCTAGCAGACTTCCATGGGAAAAATCTGTCGAGTTGCAGCCGGGTACGTTGGCGATTGCCGACCAAACAGAATCGTTACAGGTCAATTGTTGCTAGACGCCAAAGGGCAACATTCTGGTGCATTCACAACAGCCGTTCCACCGAACGATGGCACGGCCGCAAGTCACCTGGTCAACGTAGCCCGCGGTCCGCGACCTTGTATAGATCACTATACGTTGGTATGCGCCAGCCGCCCCCGGCGCGAGTTCCATGCCTATAGTTCCTGCACCACGCGACCGCGTGGCACGACGTCATATTCCAACGAGGGTGCGACCATGAAGATATTGATGGTGATGACTTCACATGACCAACTCGGCAACACCGGCAGAAAAACGGGTTTCTGGCTGGAGGAATTTGCAGCGCCTTATTTCACGTTTCTCGACGCGGGCGTCGATGTCACCGTGTGTTCGCCGAAAGGCGGACAGCCGCCCATCGATCCGAAAAGCGACACGCCGGAAGGCAAGACCGAACTCACTGAGCGTTTCAAGAGCGACCCCGCCGCACAGCGTGTGCTCGCCAACACCGCGAAGCTCGGCGACATGAAAGCCGACGACTACGACACGGTGTTCTATCCCGGTGGCCACGGACCTTTGTGGGATCTCGCTGAAGATCCGCAGTCGGTGGCGCTAATCGAGCGCTTCTACGACAGCGGTAAGCCCGTCGCCTTTGTCTGCCATTCGCCAGGTGTATTGCGTCATGTCAAGGCGAACGGCGAGCCGCTCGTCAAGGGTAAGCGCGTCTCCGGATTCACCAATTCGGAGGAAGAGGCGGTGCAGCTCACTCATGTCGTGCCTTTCCTCGTGGAAGACGAGCTGAAGCGCCTGGGCGGCCGCTTCGAGAAAGTCGACGACTGGCAGCCGCTGTCGATCATCGATGGACGGCTGATCACCGGACAGAATCCCGCCTCGTCGAAATCGGTTGCGCAGGACCTGTTGAAAGTGCTGCGCGGATAGCCCGCATCATCGAACCGATATAGCCTGCATGGAGAGCGTCATGACCCAGGATAGTCCCAACGCGCAGATCCGAATCGAACGTCCCAGCCCGTCCTACTGGCGTGTCATCTTCGACAATCCGCCCTTCAACATCTTCGGGCCCGATACCACGCCCCAGCTCAACATGGTCGTCAGCGCGATTGAAGCGGACCCGCACGTGAAAGTGGTCGTGTTCGAGAGCGCGGTGCCCGGCTTCTTTCTCACGCACTACGACTTTGTGCCGCCGCTCGACGCGACCACGAGCATGCCGCCGGGACCAACGGGCATGCCGCCGCTGCCCGACATGCTGGTGCGGATCGGGCGGTGGTCTGTCATCTCGATCGCGAAGATTCGAGGGCGTGCGTCAGGCGTCGGCAGCGAACTCGCATTGGCGAGCGACATGCGCTTTGCCAGCAACGAGCACGCCTTGATGTCGCAGTGGGAAATCGGCGTAGCGCTTGTCCCCGGCGGCGGGCCGATGACGCGTCTTTCCCGGCTGATCGGCCGCGGGCGTGCGCTGGAGGTGCTGACGAGCGGCAACGACTTTCCCGGCGCGCTGGCCGAGCGCTATGGGTACGTCAATCGCTCGATGCCGGACAGCGAACTGGATACGTTCGTCGACGACCTCGCCACCCGTATCAGCCTGTTCGACAGGCAATCCCTTTCGGTCATCAAGCAGCACGTCAACGCGCAGACCCTGCCGCCTGACGCGAGCGTCGCGACAGAGTGGGACGCCTTCATCGCGTCGGTCGGACGCCCGGTCGCGCAGGAGAAGATTGCGCAACTGATGGATCTCGGCTTGCAGAAGGTGACGGACGTGGAAGCGAGGCTCGCGGATTACACGGGCTCGCTCTGGCGCTAGCCGCCGGATCAGGCGACTCATTCGAGGGGATTGCGCTCCTCGCATGCTAGGCTACTTTTCGCTTCGCAGAGCGATACGTGTCCCTCGGGCAGGTATCGCCTTCCTCGGAAGAGAGCAGCGAGAAGGAGCATCTCCATGGATCTCACCGGCTTTTCGCTCGAACCGCTGCACGAAGACGGCGAACTGTTGTTGTGCCGTGCACAGCGGCCCGGCTCGCATATCTCGATGCTCGCGCGAGTGGCCACGCAGCCTGGGTCGCAGAGCATCATGCGGCTCGAGCACGAATACGGTCTTGCGCCGTTGCTCGAACCGGAGTGGGCCGCGCAGCCACTCGCGCTCGACCTTGGGCGCGTGCCGCCCGTGCTGGTTCTCGACGACAGCGGCGGCGATCCGTTGATCCGGATTCTCGGCAAGCCACTCGAACTGGCGCGGTGCCTGCGCATCGCCGTGAATCTCGCTCAGGCGATCGGACATGCGCACGAGCGCGGAATCATCCACAAGGACATCAAGCCCGCCAATGTCCTTGTCGATGCGAACGACAATGTCCGCCTGACCGGCTTCGGCATTGCGTCGCTACTCCCACACGAACATCAGCCGCCCGCGCCGCCCGAGATAATCGCAGGAACGCTGAGGTATATGGCGCCCGAGCAGACCGGCCGCATGAACCGTTCAATCGATGCGCGCAGCGATCTGTATTCCTTCGGCGTGACGCTCTACGAGATGCTGACGGGTTCGTCCCCTTTCGTCGCGTCCGAAGCGATCGAATGGATTCATTGTCATATCGCTCGGAGGCCGGTGCCCGCGGCGCAACGTGTCGAAGGGCTGCCTGCGCCGGTCGGCGACGTAGTCGAGCGCCTGCTCGCCAAAACGGCGGAGCAGCGTTACCAGACTGCCGGTGGCGTTCGGGCCGATCTGCAACGGTGTTTGTCCGCATGGGAAGCGGATGGGGAAATCTCGCCCTTTGCGCTCGGCAAGCACGATGTGTCTGACCGCTTGATGATTCCTGAAAAGCTCTACGGACGCGAATCGGAGATCGATGCGCTGCTGGGGGCCTTCAATCGCGTCGTGACGTTCGGCGACGCGCAGGTGGTGCTTGTCTCGGGCTATGCGGGCATCGGCAAGACGTCGGTGGTGAACGAGTTGCACAAGGCGCTGGTGCCATCGCGCGGACGCTTCGCCTCAGGCAAGTTCGACCAGTTCAAACGCGACACGCCCTACGTGCCGCTGGCCCAGGCGTTCCAGTCGCTCGTCCGCGATCTGCTCAACAAGACCGATACCGAACTGGAGCGCTGGCGGCGTGAGTTGACTGAGGCGCTTGCGCCGAATGGCCAACTGATGGTTGGTCTGATTCCCGAACTCGCTCTCATCATCGGGGAGCAGCCCGCGGTTCCGGCGTTGCCGCCTCACGACGCACGCAACCGCTTTCATATCGTATTTCGCCGCCTGCTCGGCGTGTTCGCGCGGCCCGAGCATCCGCTCGCGCTGTTCATCGACGATATGCAGTGGATCGACGCTGCCACGCTCGATCTGATCGGACACCTCGCGACGCATCCGGACGTGATGCACGTGCTGCTCGTCGGTGCTTATCGCGACAACGAGATCGATCCGGCGCATCGCCTCACGCGAATGATCGAAGATATGAGCGGCACGGAAACGGGCCGCGGCACGACGCTGCAGCGCATCGATCTCGTGCCGCTTGGCGCCGGCAGCGTCGCGGAGATCGTCGCCGATTCGCTGCGCTGCTCCGCCGCGACTGCCGAGCCGCTTGCCCAGCTTGTTCATCAGAAGACCGGCGGCAATCCGTTTTTCGTGATCCAGTTCCTGACGACGCTTGCCGACGAGGGGCTGGTTGCGTTCGATCATCGTGCCGCGATCTGGACGTGGGATCTGCCTCGCATCCGCGCCAAGAGATTGACTGAAAACGTGGTCGAACTAATGGCAGCGAAACTGTCCCGCTTGCCGGACGATACACGCGACGCGCTGAGCCGGCTCGCCATCCTCGGCAACGTCGCGAAGATCGACGCGCTGAAGCTGGTTCATGGGGAGCCTGCGGCATCGATCGATGCGAAGCTCTGGGAGGCCATGAAAGCGGGGCTCGTGCACCGTGTCGACGATGCCTATGTGTTTGCCCACGATCGCGTTCAGGAGGGCGCCTACGCGCTGATTCCCGAGAGCGAACGTGCGGCGACGCACCTGCACATCGGCCGCACGCTGGCCTCCGGACGCGCGGCGGGCGAACTCGATGAGTTCCTCTTCGACATCGTCAATCATCTCAACCGCGGCGCTTCGCTCATGACCGACGCGGACGAGCTTGAGCGTACGGTCGCGCTGAACTATGCAGCGGGACAGCGAGCCATGCACTCGACCGCGTTCGCGTCAGCACGAACTTATCTGGCACAAGGCGTCGCCCTGCTTGGCGCGGACGCGTGGAGCCGTCAGTACGAGCGCACGTTCGAGCTTTATCTGGCGTTTTCCGAATGCGAGTATCTGGCCGGTGACTTCGCCGACGCCGATACGCTGTTCGACATGATGCTCGATCGGTCGCGCTCGAACCTGGATCGCGCAAAGGTCTATGGCTTGCGCATGGAGCTATACCAGGTCGCCGGGCGGTATGACGAGAGCTTCGAGGTGGCTCGCCTCGCGCTGCGCGATTTCGGCGTGCTGCTGCCGCTGCACGACGACGCTGCCAGTAGCGAGGTCGAAGCCGAGTTGCGGAAGATACCGCTCAATCTCGCCAGCCGCGCCATCGACACGCTCGTAGATGCGCCGGTCGCATCGGACCCGGTCACCTTGACGATCGTAGACCTGCTGGTTGAATCAATGCCTTGCGCGTTCATCGCCCGGCCGGCGTTTTATCCGCTCATAACGCTTCAGGCGGTGAACCTGTCCTTGCGCGGGGGCAACACCGACAAGTCCAGCTTCGCCTATGGCAATTACGCGTTGATGCTGGTGTCGAGTTTCGGAGACATCGAGTCCGCGGTGCAGTTCTCGGAAATGTCGCTCAGGTTGAACGAGAAGTTCGGCAACCGGCGCTTCAAAGGCAAGTTGCTCCATCTGCACGGCAATCACATCAACTTCTGGCGGCGTCACCTCGTAACCGATCTGCCGATACTCGAAAGAGCAAGCGCCGCGTGTCTCGACGTGGGGGATCTGGCTTTTGCCGGGTACCTCGCGTTCACCACGGTCTGGCAAATGATCGAGAAGGGCACACCGCTTTCCGACGTGCAGCGCAGTTCCGAGCGGCACGCTTCGTTCGCACGCCAGAGCCGCAATGACGCTGTCTACGAAACCATTCGGCTGCAGCAGCATTTTGTCGCGGCGCTGCAAGGTGAGGCAGGCGGCACACTCACCGATGCGGCGGCATTCGACCGCGACGCGTCTTTCGCCGTTATCGCGAAGTCGAATTTCGGCTGCGGCATCGCGTTTCACCACATCATGAATCTGATGCTCGCCTATCTCGAAGGACGATACGACGATGCGCTTCACGCCGCACACTGCGCGCAATCTGTGATCGACGCCGCGATGGCGCTGCCGATAGAGGCGACGTTTTACTTGTTCCACGCGCTGACACTTGCGGCGCTCGACGCATCGGCCGGCGACGAACAACGAGTCACCCGTCGTCGCACGATTCACGCGACGTGTGAAAAGTTCGCTGTCTGGACGAGCCACTGTCCGAGCAATTTCAGGCATCGTCATGCGCTGATTTCGGCGGAGCTCGCGCGTCTCGAAGGCCGCGATTCCGATGCGATGCATCACTATGAGGAGGCCGTGCGCTCGGCCCGCGAGCATGGTTTCATTCAGAACCAGGCGCTCGCGCATGAACTGGCGGCGCGCTTTTACGCGGACCGCGGTCTTGAAACAGTCGCGGATACGTATCTGATGAACGCCCGCTCTTGTTACGAGCGCTGGGGCGCCTGGAGCAAGGTCACCCAGTTGACGCGCAGTCATACACGAGCGCGTCCCGGTACATCGAAATCCGACGGCACCATTGCCATGTCCAACGAACAGCTCGACCTGGCAACCGTCGTCAACGTGTCGAGCGCGATATTCAGCGATATCGACCTGAACGAGTTGATCCATACGTTAATGGCGTTGTCGCTTGAACACGCCGGCGCCGATCGGTGCGTGCTGGTGCTCAAGCGCCGCAACGAGTTGCGCGTGGAAGCAGAAGCGACGACAAGGGCCGATGCCGTCGAGGTGCGTCTGCCCAGACTGCCCATCGAACAGGCGGAACTACCGGAATCCGTGTTGCGATACGTGATGCGTACAGGCGACAGTCTGTTACTCGACGATGCATCGTCCACCAGTCCTTACTCGTCCGACGAGTACGTGATGCGTCACGATTGCCGCTCGATCCTGTGTCTGCCGCTCATCAAGCGCAGCCGGATGATTGGCGTGCTCTACCTGGAAAACAACCTGGCGTCGAATGTATTCACGCCGCCGCGCACGGTCGTGTTGCGAATGCTCGCGTCTCAGGCTGCAATGTCGCTTGAAACCGCGCGGCTTTATGCCGACCTGCAACACGCCGAAGCGCTGCTCGCCGACGCACAGCGGCTCAGCAACACCGGCAGCTTCGACTGGCATGTGTCGAGTGGCGAGCTGTTCTGGTCGAAGCAAAGCTTTCGCATCTTCGACTACGATCTCGCCACGCTTCCTACGCTCGAACTCATGCTGGCGCGGGTTCATCCCGACGACGCGACGTTCGTGCGTCTCATGTTCGATCGGGCAACGCATGACCGGCAGCCGTTCGATGTCGAGCACCGGCTGCTGATGCCGGACGGCTCGGTGCGGCACTTGCAATTGCTCGCGCACGTGATCGCCGACGCCGACGCGGGCATTCGGGTGCTCGGGGCGCTCAAGGACATCACGACGCGCAAGCAGGCCCATGCCGCGTTGCTGCGCAGCGAGCACCGTTATCGCAGTCTGTTTTTCGACATGCCCGTCGGCTTATGGCAGATCGACGCGCAACCGCTGATCGCGTTGCTGTCGTCGCTGCGCGGGCAGGGCGTGGAAGATCTGTCGGAGTACATAGACCATCATCCCGGGTGGCTGGATCGCGCGATGGAGTTGCTCATCGTCGAAGAGGTCAATCATCACGCGGCGAAAATGTTCGGCGCGCACGACCGGAGCATGCTGCTCGGACCATCGCCGTGGGTGTGGCGGGAAAGCCCCGACACGTTCAGGCGCGCGCTGGAAAGCCGTTACGGCGGCGCACCGCTCTTTCAGGAAACCACCAGGCTTCCCACGCTCGACGGGCGCATCATCGACGTGCTGTTGACGGTCGCGCGTCCTGGCGCGGCCGAAGATCTCGGCATTGCGCTGATCAGTCTTGTCGATCTGACGGAGCGCGTCCGCGCGCAAGAAATGCTGCAGCGGCTTCAGGCCGACTTCGCGCACGCCGCGCGCATTTCGACGCTCGGAGAGTTGAGCGCGTCCATCGCTCACGAGTTGAAGCAGCCGCTTGCGGCGATCGCGATGAACAGCTCGATTGGCACGCGCTGGCTCGATCGCGAGACGCCCGATGTGGCAGAGGCGCGGCTGATCAATCAGCGCATCAAAATCGATGCGCAGCGAGCGGTCGATATCGTCGATCGCATTCGCACCATGGCGGTGCGCCAGGGATTGAAGCGCTCGATCGCGCTGCTCGATGAGTTGATCGATGAAGCGTTGGTGTTCCTGCGTCACGATGTGAACGCGCTCGGCGTCACGATCATGCGGAAGCGCGCGCAGCCGGCGGCCGCCGTGCTTGCGGATCGCGTGCAGTTGCAACAGGTGATCGTGAATCTCGTCGTCAACGCGATGCAGGCCATGAAAACGACGGCACGCCCGCACGGCAACATAACGATTCGCACCTATCTGCCCGATGCCACGAGTGTCACCTGTGTCGTGGAAGACAGCGGCCCGGGGCTCGACGAGTCCAATATGCAGCGCGTATTCGAGAGCTTCTTCACGACCAAGGTAAATGGCATGGGCATGGGTCTGCCAATTTGCCGCTCGATCATTGAAATGCACGGTGGCGAAATTAGCGCCGACAACGCGTCGGTGCATGGCGGTGCGCGCTTTTTCTTCACGGTGCCGCTAGCTTCCGACGCGGCTTGAGTCGATGTCGAATTCACCGAGTCAATCGTTGTGCCCTAGTCGCGTTCTCTTTGGTTTATGAAAGGCATACCGGCAGCATGGTTTGACATACCCGATGACGATTGAAACGACGCACGCAGTGTCATGTAATAAAGACTGCTATCCGACGTACCCATGCATCGTGCGTGAACTTATCACCGAAAGGAGTCAGGCATGCAAACCAGAGCAATCATCCTCACCGTGGCGGCGGCAACGGCATTCACGGCGACTTCCCTTATCGGCGTTGGCACCGCGTGGGCTGCCGACTCATCGGCTGCCAGTACCGGCGGCACCAGCAAGAAGCAGATGCGAGCCGAGAATCGCGCGCTGAGCCACGCAGTGCGTCAGTCGCTGACGAAGGTGAAGGGGCTGAACTCTTCGCACATCAACGTGCTGGCGCACGGCAGCACGGTCACGCTTGCGGGCACCGCACCGGATCAGTCGCAGATCGACTCTGCACAAGCGGCTGCTTCGAAGGTTGCAGGTGTCAGCCACGTGAACAATGAGCTCACTGTGTCCGAGCCCGGGAATTGAAGGCCGCATGCGATCGAGTAGTACTGCGTTCGAAGGAGTTGGCATGTCAGACGATCTTCTTCCGGAAGTCTTTTCGCGCCGCAAGTTCATCAGTGCGGCGGCAGCCGTCGTCGCCGCAGGTTCAGCGCCGCGGGTGTCGTTTGCCGATACATCGATCACGAACACCTCGCAGCCGGGCGGCGGCGACAAGACTGCGCTGCGTCCGTTACGCGTTCACGCGTCGGACGCGCAACTGGCCGACTTGCGACGGCGCATCAAGGCGACGAAGTGGCCCACGCGCGAAACTGTCTCCGACGCCAGTCAAGGCGTGCAGCTCGTGACGATGCAGCGCCTCGCGCGCTACTGGACTACTGACTACGACTGGCGGAAGGTCGAAGCAAAACTCAACGCTCAGCCGCAGTTCGTCACCGAAATCGACGGACTCGACATTCATTTCGTCCACGTGCGGTCCAGGCACGCTAACGCGATGCCGATGATCGTCACGCATGGTTGGCCGGGTTCGATCATCGAGCAAATGAAGATCATCGATCCGCTAACGAACCCGACCGCTCATGGTGGCACGGCCGCAGACGCGTTCCATGTCGTGATCCCGTCGTTGCCGGGGTATGGTTTTTCGGGCAAACCGACGACGACCGGCTGGGATCCTGGGCGTATCGCGCGTGCATGGGTCGTGCTCATGCAGCGGCTCGGCTACACACGTTATGTCGCGCAGGGCGGCGATTGGGGCAATGCCGTGACCGAGCAGATGGCGCTGCTGACGCCGCCCGGTTTGCTTGCGATCCATACGAATATGCCGGCCACTGTTCCGGACGACATCGCCGATGCGTTGAAATACGGCAAGCCTGCGCCGGCCAACCTGTCAGACGACGAAAAGCATGCCTTCGACCAACTCGATTTCTTCTACAAGCACGGGCTTGGGTATGCGCTCGAAATGGCGAACCGTCCGCAGACGCTCTACGGCATCGAAGATTCGCCAATCGGCTCTGCTGCATGGATGCTGGATCACGACGCGAGCAGCCAGGCGATGATCGCGCGCGTTTTCGACGGACAGCCGGAAGGACTGACACGCGACGACGTTCTGGACAATGTCACGCTTTACTGGCTGACGGGCACGGCGATCTCGTCGGCGCGGCTGTACTGGGAGAACAAGTTGAATTTTTTCGCGCCGAAACATGTACCGATTCCGGTCGCCGTGAGCGTCTTTCCCGACGAGATCTACGCCGCGCCGCGCAGTTGGACGGAACAGGCGTACCCGAAGCTGATGCATTACAACCGCCTTCCCAGGGGCGGCCACTTCGCGGCTTGGGAACAGCCGCAGATCTTCACGCAGGAAATTCGCGCAAGCTTTTCGTCGTTGCGCTGACCTGGCGCCCACTGATATTTAAATGACCGCAACGCGCGGTCGTGGCCGGCCGACGACTACACACCGAGGATCTTGCCGACCGTCTCATTGAATTCGTCGGTAGCGTTCTGGATCGCCTCGTCGGCCTCGTCGTCCAGGTTGTCCGCGTTCTCGTCCAGCACCTCCTGCAGCGTCAGATACGCTGCAATGATGCCGTCCAGCTGGTGACTGTCGACGCGGGCATAGACGGCCTCGCCCACCGCTTCCATGAAGTCGCCCCGGCTTCCGCCCACCAGGCCGTCAGCGTTATTTTCCAGGTCGTCCTTGAATTGTTCGACGTTTGCCATGTTTTCCTCCGGAAGGTCATGTCAGATTAGCGGTCGGTTTTGTTGCCGTGGTTGCGCCGCGTAACGCGTGCGTCAACAGTACGGCCATATCATGCAACCCGCAACACGATCTGCGGCTACGTCGCCATGCCCAGCGTTCGCACGAGATCGGCCAGCCGATACGGTTTATGGATAAACGCGAAGTCGTCGAGATTGCCATGCTGTGCCTTGAGGGCGGGCAGAGGATACCCCGATGCAAGCACGATCCTGATCTCGGGATGGCGATCGCGCGTTGAACGCGCGAGCTGGATGCCATCGATTCCCTTGGGCATCACGACGTCGGTGAACAGAACGCGGATATCGTCGCGACGACCCAACGCGTTCATCGCTTCAGCCCCGTTGCTCGCGGTCAGTACTTCGTATCCAAGGCTGCGGAAGAGCGCCGCCGTCGCATCCAGTAAATCCGGCTCGTCCTCCACGACCAGCACCGTATCGAGCGTCGGACCGGCTAAAGAGTCCGCGTCGCCCGATGCGCTATTCGCTATCGGCAGATACATGCTGACGACCGTGCCCATGTCCGGTTCGCTGCGAATGAGCACGTCGCCGCCAGACTGCGAGATAAAACCGTACACCTGGCTTAGACCGAGACCGGTGCCCTTGCCGACCTCCTTGGTGGTAAAGAACGGTTCGAACGCGCGCGCCGCAACCTCGGGCGGCATCCCCGAGCCGGTGTCTGCCACGGAGACCTTGACATACGGGCCCTCGACGAGCGAGCCAACCGTGCCTTCGCGGACTTCGACGTTTTCAACGGTAATCGCGATCTTTCCGCCTGCGGGCATTGCGTCGCGCGCATTGACGATCAGATTCAGCAGCGCGGCCTCGAAGCGGGCTACGTCGAGCAGCACGGGCCGCGGCCGCGGCTCTGGCCTGATCTCCAGTTCGATCGTGCTGTTTCCCGCGCGGCGAAGAACCGCTTCAAAACCGCGGATTACCGCGTTCAAATTGCATCTTTCGACCTTGAGCGGCTGCTGGCGCGCAAACGAGAGCAACTGCTGTGTCAGCGTCGCGCCCCGGGCCACTGCGCGTTGCATGGTTTCCAGCATCTTGAGATCGGCGTGGTCCTGTACGCGCAGCGACAGCACATCGAGTCCGTTCGACATGACTGCGAGCAGGTTGTTGAAGTCGTGCGCGACGCCGCCGGTCAACTGGCCCAGCGATTCCATCTTCTGTGACTGGAACAGTGCGGCGTTGGCGCGTTCCAGGGCCTCCGCCGCCTGTTTGCGTTCCGTGACGTCGCGCGTCACTTTCGCAAAACCCACGAGTTCGCCCGCGCCGTTGCGGATTGCATCCACCACCACGTGAGCCCAGAACCGCGAGCCGTCCTTGCGGACCCGCCATCCTTCGCGCTCGGCTCGGCCCTCCGCGGCCGCGGTCGACAGTGTCAGCGCGGGCAGGCCGCTCGCGCGATCCTCGTCGGTATAGAAGCACGAGAAGTGCTTGCCGAGAATTTCCTCGCGTGTGTAACCCTTGATCCGTTCCGCGCCGACGTTCCAGTTAGTCACCTCGCCGGCTGGCGAAAGCATGTAGATCGCGTAGTCCGTGACGCCCTGAACCAGCAGCCGGAACTGCTCCTCGCTTTCACGCAACGCTTCCTGGGCCATCTTCCGGTCCGTGATGTCGCGTGTGATCTTGGCGAAGCCGATGAGCTTGCCGGAATCGTCACGCAGCGGATCGATTACCACGCTCGCCCAGAACTGGCTGCCGTCCTTTCGGACCCGCCAGCCTTCATCCTCGAACTTACCCTCGTCGCGCGCAGTTCGCAGCGCGAGGGCCGGGCGGCCGCCGGCGCGGTCACTGTCTGTGTAAAAAACGGAAAAGTGCTGACCCAGAATTTCCCTGGGAGCATAGCCTTTGAAGCGTTGGGCGCCTGCATTCCACGTTTTGATAAAACCTTCTGCGTCCAGCATGAAAATCGCGTAATCCCTAACGCCTGCGACGAGAAGCTGGAAAGATTCTTCTCCCGAAACGTCCCCCGGGGAGGGTGCGAAGTTAGTCATTTTGTGTTTTTACCGGGCAGCGCCCTGTCAGCGGTTTGTCACGCGGGGCTCTTGAGGCCCGTGCCATCCGCTCCGTCGCAAGAGTTGCGCCAGCGCGCCGGGACGCTAGGCGGTCGAGTGCGTGGTCCGCATCGGGCTCAGCCGGGGAGTTACGACGAAGCTCTCGGGTGATCGGTGGCTGCCGTGGTTTGGCCGGAGGGCACCGGCGTGTCGTGAATCCCGGTTCGGTCAGCCGACGAGAGCGTGTCCGCTATGGCCGTTCGCTTTTTGGGAACACCAGGCGCGCTAACAGCCCGCCGCCAGGATGATTGCCAAGAATGAGATGGCCTCCTGCGCTTGCCACGAGTTTTTTGACCAGAGCCAGCCCGAGTCCCCAATGGCGTCCGGTATTGTCGGCGCTGCCGAGGCGCACGAATGCTGCGGTTGCATCTGCCAATCTTGACTGCGTGATTCCTGCACCGTGATCCCTGATGCTCAGGATCCACTCGGCTCGGGTTCGCGAGGTTTTAATTTCGATCGGCGGAATTCCATGCTCCAGCGCGTTGTCGACCAGATTGAACATGACGCGCTCGAGAACCGGGCGCGGCAGCTTGAATTCTGCGCCCGCTTCGAACGTGCAGACGAACAGGTTGGCCTCCAGCGAACTGGTCATTACGAATCGATCGTGGATGAATGCTTCCACGGACAGATCGGTCCGCGGCCCGATGGACGGCTGAGTCCCTTCGACGAACTGCCTGGCAAGATGCGAGAAGAGGTCGATGTCCTCTACGAGCGCCACGCGTTTATGCCATTCCTTCACCTGAAGGGCACGTTCACGCAGTCGGGCTGCGTGCGATTCGAGATGTAGTTGCAGTGCCACGAGCGTGGACGATTGCTCTGCACGTGAGTCGATGCGCCGAGCGAGCAATTCATTGGAGACCCGCGCCAGTCGCCGCAACTCCTTGGGACCTTTTTCCGGAATGATTTCATGGGGACGGTATTCGCTGCCAACCTTGCTAAACGCTGTCGAGAGACTGCGTAGCGGCCGCCCAATTGCCCAGCTTGCTGCTAAGCCGAGACCAATAGATAGAAAGACAACCGACCATACCGGGAACACGATGCAGTCCCAACGCAGATAGGTGGGCGCGTTTTCGAATGGGAACGAGTCATCCGTCGAAATGGTTTGGCGGTTCCAATATTGATAGCCTGGAACGGGGAACCAGGCTTGTGTGCCGCCAGCTTCACCTTGGTCTCGCCGGAGATCAACCAGCGTTGGCCGTTCCACAAGCACCACAGCGGGCGGCGCCGCAGAGATCGAAGTCAATAGCGGAGAATATGAACGCTTGCTCGCGTCAGCTTGTTGAAACCTCGCAGGCGCCAGGCTCGCCTGCGACGCATACGACGAGTCCGATCGTGTCAGGCCGACATGCTGCGAAGCAACTGCCATCGCGCCGCAGCCAATACTTGAACTGAGCACGGCAGCCAATATGATGACTCGGTGAATCGACCTGATCACGGGTTCCTCTTGCGCTTCATTTGAAAGTTACGTGCACGCACTAGCGGCATATCCTTTTTGGAAGATGCCGGTCTGCGACGTACATAGTGGGATGGTGAATCCGTGTCTTGCCCGGCATCGCCAGGCTCAACGTTAGCCAATGATCCACCGTCGAGACGCGTTGAGATGCGGCGAACACTGGCAGCATCGATCAAATCCTTACATTTTATTTCGTGCTATCGGAAAGCGGATGTTTGCAACAACGCACGTGAGTGGGTAGCGCGGTCAGCACATGCTTCATCGAAGTTACATCGCCCGACGGTTTTTACAAGCGCTTCAGAGGCGCCACGGCGCAAGATCCAACTTCCGATGCCAGGCAAGAATTTTGCAATACATCACGTTGTGACACGTAACGCGCGGGGTTCGCTCCGACAACCGCAATGCACATGTAAGGATATAACCGCTTGCGAGTCGGCCTACGTGCCGGGCCGGAGAACAAAGATGAGTCAGACGGTCAGCGATTTTTCTGTCGGACGCCTGCATCGATGGGACCTCAGCGGGTTCAAGCTTGCACTTCTAACGGCGCTTACTGCCGCGCCGCCTGCGCACGCCGACGCGCCGCTCGAATACTTCCTGCATTCCGCCGGCCCCGCAGCGACCCCGACCATGCACCTCGGCTGGGGTCTGACTGCGATGTGCGTCGCGGTTGTCGTCATCATTGCCGTTCTGCTGGCGGGCGCACTCATGCGGCGGCGCCCGCCGACCGCAGAGCGAGTGTTGGGCAAGGAAGGCGGTGGAATGGCGTGGATTTACATCGGCGTGGGCGTGTCTACGGTCGCGTTGCTGGTGTCGCTTTTCTACACGCTCGTTACGTTGGAGGCGGTCGCGCAACCTTCGCTCACACCGGGCCTGACTATCACTGTCACCGCCTACGACTGGTGGTGGAAGATCGACTACGGTGACGACGCCGAGCCGGCGAACCATTTCGCAACAGCCAACGAGATCCACATTCCCGTGGGCGTGCCAGTCAAGATCAGTCTAAAAAGCGCGGACGTGATCCACGCATTCTGGGTTCCACGCCTTGCCGGCAAGACCCAGGCAATTCCGGGGCAGGTCAACGCGCAATGGATAGAGGCGGATGCACCAGGCGTCTACCGCGGTCAGTGCACGCAATTTTGCGGCTCACAGCATGCGCATATGGCGTTCGACGTCATCGCGCAGCCGCAGGCGGATTTCGATGCCTGGCGGAGTGCGCAGATCCGTCAGGCGGCTCTGCCGGCCAACGGCCAGGTGAGAGACGGACAGAAGATTTTCATGGATCGCTGCGCAGGCTGTCATGCGGTACGGGGAAGCGACGCAGCCGGTGCGCAGGCTCCGGACCTTACTCATGTGGGCTCACGCCAGCAGCTTGCAGCGGGCACGTTGACCAATACGCCGACGCACCTGCTCGACTGGATCGAGCACGCCCAACAGATAAAACCCGATTCGCTGATGCCCAGCTTCACGCTGAACGTGCAGGATGCCGCTGCGCTCTCCGCCTATTTAGCGACGCTCCGCTGAAGCGCCTCCATCCGACAAGGAAGAACATGGCCGACCTTGCACCCGACACGCCCGACCTGCGGCTCGCACGCCGACCGGAAATCGGCCGCATGCCGCAAGGTTCGCCGCGCGAGCAGCGCCTGCGCGAACTGTGGGAAAGCGAACCTGGCTGGCGCGGCTGGCTCTCGACGGTGGACCATAAGCAAATCGGCTTGCGCTACATTGTCACCGCTTTTGTCTTTCTGATCGCCGGGGGCATCGAGGCGCTGATCATGCGCGTACAGCTTGCGCGGCCGAACGCGCATCTGCTGTCGCCGGAGCAGTACGACCAGCTTTTCACGATGCACGGCATCACGATGATCTTTTTGTACGCGCTTCCCGTGTTGTCCGGCTTTTCGAACTACCTGTGGCCGCTCGTGCTCGGCGCGCGGGACATGGCATTTCCACGGCTAAATGCGCTGTCGTTCTGGGTCTTCCTTTTCGCGGGCATTTTTCTTTATGCGAGCTTTCCGCTCGGTCAGGCTCCCAATGCCGGCTGGTTTAACTATGTGCCGCTTGCGAATCTCGAATACAACACCGGACCGAACATCGACGTCTACGCGCTCGGCATGGTGCTGCTCGGTGTGTCGACAACGGTTGGATCGGTCAACTTCGTCGTCACGCTACTGCGCATGCGTGCACCGGGAATGTCGATCGACCGCTTGCCCATTCTGGTGTGGGGCACGTTGACTGCGTCGGCGGCTAACCTGGTGGCGGTGCCATCGGTCAGTCTTGCGTTTCTCATGCTGTGGCTGGACCGGCAGATCGGCACGCACTTCTTCGATGTCACCCACGGTGGCCGGCCGATGTTATGGCAGCACATGTTCTGGATGTTCGCTCATCCGTGGGTATATGTCGTGGTGTTGCCGGCAATGGGCATCGTTTCCGATGCGTTGCCGACGTTTTGCCGCCGGCCACTCGTTGGCTACACACCCGTTGCGATTTCGACCGTCGCCACGATGATGATCGGATTCGTGGTCTGGATTCATCACATGTTCGCGACGGGAATCGGGCCGCTTGCGCTGGCTTTCTTCGGCGCCGCAAGTACGTTGATCTCTATCCCAAGCGCCGTCGCCACCTTCGCATGGATTGCAACGATCTGGCTTGGAACGCCGGTCTATCGCGTGCCGTTCCTGTTTTTCGCGGGCTTCGTGCTGATGTTCGTGATTGGCGGCGTCTCAGGTGTGATGACGGCGGCGGTGCCATTCGACTGGCAACTGACCGACACCTACTTCGTCGTGGCTCACCTGCACTACGTGCTGCTCGGCATCAACGTGTTTCCCGTGCTCGGGGGCATTTATTACTGGTTTCCCAAGTTCACCGGCCGGATGACCAGTGAGCGGCTCGGCAAGCTGTCGTTCTGGGTCACCTTTGTCGGCTTCAACGTTGGTTTTTTCCCGATGCACATCTCGGGCCTCCTCGGCATGCCGCGTCGGGTCTATACCTACCCGGCCAACATGGGATGGGACACGACGAACATGATCACGACCATCGGCTCATTCATATTCGCCCTTGGCATTCTCATCTTTCTGATCGACGTGGCCGTGAGCCTGCGGCGCGGTGCACCGGCAGGCGACAATCCGTGGGACGGCGCATCGCTCGAATGGTCAGTACCGTCGCCGCCACCGCCCTACAACTTCGCTGTCGTGCCCGTCGTGGCGAGCCGCAATCCGCTGTGGGAAGACCGGATTGGAGAGGGCAGCAACTCGAAGCTCGATGAAGGGTTCCTGCTCGATCATGGCCGTGAGGCGCTCGGCACGACGCCGCTCGATGCCAGGCCCGACATCATCCTTAAGATGCCGACCGATTCGCACGCCCCGTTTTTGCTCGGCTTATTCAGTGCGCTGCTGTTCGTTGCCATGCTGCTGCGCACCTGGATCTTTGCGGGGGCCATGGTAGCTGCGTGCGGCGCGGCGATTCTGTTATGGCTGTGGCCCGAACGCTTGCTGATACAGCGCGAGCCGGAGCCGGTGCGGGATGCGGGGGCCGGTCATGAGTGAGCTGACGGACAACGTGCCGGTTCTTCCTGTCGGTAGCGCCGGCAAATTATCGAGCGGCTGGTGGGGCATGATGGCGACGGTCGCCACTGAAGCGTCGCTCTTCGGTTATCTGATCTTTTCGTATCTGTACCTCGGCTCGCAGACCGAGATGCACTGGCCGCCGGAAGGGCTACCCAAGATCGGCATCGGCGCGCTCAATACTTGCGTCCTGCTCTTGAGCAGTCTGTTCGTGTGGTTGTGCGAGCGCCTGGTGCGCCGGCGCAGAATCCGCTGGGCGGTGGGATCGATGGCATTGGCGATCGTTCTCGGCGTCGTCTTCGTCGGCATTCAGATGAAGGAGTGGCACGACCACCCGTACGGCATCGCAACGCATCTTTACGGATCGCTGTACTTCACGATCACGGGCTTTCACGTGATCCACGTGCTCGTCGGACTTATCGTGCTGTCCTGTCTGCTCGGCTGGACGGCGCTCGGTTACTTCGACGAAAAGCGTTGTGCTGCGCTGAGAATCGGCGGCCTGTACTGGCATTTCGTCGATGTCGTCTGGCTCTTTATTTTTACCACGCTGTACGTCACGCCTTTTCTTTTCTAGGAGCGCGATGATGTTAGCCGCAGAGCTTTATCAGAAGCCGCCAGGCGAGCCGGACCCGGCGACCGCGCGGCAAGACGCCGGCCGCAGGTCCGACCGTCTCAATCCCTACCCACGGCGCGGCGGGGCGCTGATGATGCTGTTCGGTCTGTTGGGCGCGGCCGCAGCATGGGGGTTGCAGACGGAAGTTGGCGAGACGCTTGCCGCCCAGGCGTGTTACCCGCATCGGCGTGCGCTACCCGCGCCTCAATGGTCGTGGCTCATGCCGGCGTTGAACGCGATGAGTATCGTCGCGCTGCTGGTGGGTATCGCGGGTGTGTGGGTGGCCTGGCGAAGCTGGCGCATAGCGCGCCCTGACCCTGCTGTTTCCGTGTCCGACACAACAGCGGGAAGAACCCGTTTTCTCGCGATGGCAGGGCTCATACTCAGTGTGCTCTTTCTCGTCGGCCTGGTCACGGCAGGATTGGCCGTACTGCTCGTCTCACCGTGCAGCGCGTGGCGATGACTGACATGAAACGGGTTCGGCCGCGCGCCGCGTTCACTGCTTTCGCGCTGACGCTCGCCATGACGATGGTGGCAGCGCTGTGCGCGCACAGCCTGGCGCAATCGGATTCGCCAAGCGTTGACGATGCCGTTGCACTGTCCGACCCCGCGCTGATTTCACGTGGCGCCTATCTCGCGAAGCTTGGCGACTGCGCCGGCTGCCATACGGTGCCGAAGCAGGGCGCGCCGTTCGCCGGCGGCCTCCCGATGGGCTCGCCGTTCGGCACCATCTATTCGACTAACATCACGCCCGACCCGCAAACCGGAATCGGCCGCTACAGCTATGCCGACTTCGAGCGCGCGCTGCGCGACGGCGTGGCGCCCGGCGGCAAGCGGCTTTACCCGGCCATGCCATATGCGTCGTTCACGAAGATCAACGACTCGGATATGCACGCCCTCTACGCGTATTTCATGCATGGCGTGCAGCCGGTTGCGCACCGCCCGCCCGAAACGAAATTGCCGTTCCCGTTCAGTCAGCGCTGGGGCCTCGCCTTCTGGGATTTCGCATTCGTGCAGCACGAGCGCTTCATTCCGGACGGCAAACGCGACGCGCTATGGAATCGAGGCGCCTACATCGTGCAATCGCTCGGCCACTGCGGCGCGTGTCACACGCCTCGTGGCCCCGGGTTCGAGGAGCGCGGCTACGACGAATCGTCGAAGCTATACCTGACAGGCGGCACGAACGATCACTGGTTCGCGCCTAACCTCACCGGGGACCCCGGTTCCGGACTAGGGCGTCTATCGCCGCGCGACATCGCCTCGTTTCTCAAGTCCGGCCACGGCGTGGATGTGCACGTCGTCACGTTCGGCAGCATGGTGGAAGTGGTCGAGGACAGCGGGCAATATTTCAGCGACGACGACCTGAACGCCGTCGCTCGATATCTGAAGAGCCTCCCCGCGCGGCAGAGTTCCGGTACTTACATGCAGAACACGCAGAAGTTACAGGAGACGGCTGTGTCGTTGAAGGCGGGTGAGGTGGAGCGCCCCGGGGCCGGACTCTACATGTCGTTTTGCGCAAAGTGTCATCAAGCCGACGGGCGTGGGGAACCACACAAATTTCCGGCGCTGGCAGGCAATCCGGCAGTGCTCGCGCCGGACACGTCTTCGCTGATCCGGCTCGTTCTTGAGGGCGGCACCAGTCCGCAGACGGAGAATGGACCAATACATCGCGAGATGCCGGCGTTCAGGAATCAGTTCACCGACAGAGAGATCGCCAGGGTCTTGAGCTTCGTGCGCACTGCGTGGGGTAACGAGGCACGGCCGGTTGCAACGCGCGACGTCTCGACTGTGCGAAGCAAGATCAAGAAGTGAAGCAGTCAAGGCCGGTTCGAACCCTCTGTTTCGCAACCGGCCTCACCGTTCATTGAACTTAGATTGGCTTCTTCCCAACTTCATCGAGCCGCGTGGTCTTGTCGGTTCCTTCCACCCGCTCAACTTCGACTTCGGTACCGCGGACTGTGTCGTTGACAGTTTCAGTGCGACTGCTCGACTCTTTGCCCACCACCACTTCCTCAACGACTCTAGCTGTCTTTGCGACCACGGCCTGCTCCGCAGTTTCGCGAACCTCGACAGAACTCTCGGTCAGGTCGGCGGTAGTCGCCGGGCGGTCCACCGCTCGCCGTTCTATTGTGGCGTGCTCCTCGCGCAAGGTCACCGCTTCGCTCACGGGCGTTTCGGTGACGCGCGAATAAACACGTACGCCTCCCGTCGAGACTTCGCGTTTGCCGACTTCGAGCGACTCCTGTACGACTGGAAATGCCTTGCGTTCGGCCGCTATTTCGTCGCTCGTGTAGGCGGGCGCGTTGCGGTCGTATCCGGTGTAGCCCGCGCCGCGCCATTGTGCAACGCGCGAATCGATGTCGACGGCGCCCGCGGCGTACAACGCTTCTTGCATTCTCTCCACAGACGATTCGTCATCCACATCCACAGACAGCAATGCACCGCCGCGACGCACGGCTTCCTGATAGTGGTCGGCTTCTTCCGGACGGTCGTCGTCACCGAAGAGCCGCTTGAAAAAATGTTCGATGCGTCCCATCGCGCCTTCGTGCTCGTGGACAGTGGCGTCTGTCGAGGAAACCGGTGTTGTCCCGAGGCCCGTATCGGTTGTGGTGGACGCGTCGAGCCCTGCGTCCTGAGCATGCACGGCCATATTCGCAGCCGGAACGCCTTCAGTTTCCAGGCGGCTTTTCGCGGCTTCCGCCTGCGCGAATGAATCGAATACACCGATGATAGTGTGAGTCATTGCAGATCTCCCAAAAGATTGAACCAGGCCTACGCAAGTCCAAGTGGAACGCGTCCCGCCTGTCGCGCAACGACCGTTCCCAGAACGCGCTACTCGGTGTCCGTTTCGGGTTTCCACTCGCCATCCGTGCCTTCGCGGCGCTCAATGACTAATTCTTCGGACTTCAAAATGAATTCACGAACTGCTTCATGCTGTGATTCGACGGTCGTTACGTGCACCTCTTCCTTCAACACGAGTTGCATTTTTACTACCGGCACGTACTCGAAGACCGGAATGATGAGCGTGTCGCCTTCCTGCCGCGGCGCGTAGCGCTCATCGACCGGCCGATTGACCGGCACGCGCCGAACTTCAACGTGCTCCTCGCGCAGGGTCACGGAAACCGGCTTCGTCTCCTCCTGAATGACCTTGCGGACCCGGACTGAACCAGTCTCGATTCTGTCGACGTCGACCTGCAGTTGTTCTTGCACGGCAGTGACGCGCAATTCGTCGGACGCATTGTTTGCATCAGACGTGTCCGCGCGATCAGCGGATTGCGACTTGGATTTGGCCGATTCGGGCATGTCCATCAGTTGCCTCCGGGAGAAGCGGACGTTCAGTTAGGAAGGGACGCCTGGAAGATGTAGCACGGCGACCATGCGCGGCACGTGGCTGCTTGTGTCGGAAGAATCTCTGGCATCGACCGGCGAGGTGAACCGGCGCCACGTCATGCAGCGCCGCAACGTTTGAGGCCGCAAGGGGCATGCCGTGTCGGCGGGACGGGGGAACTTGCCCGCCTGGCAGGACAATAAATTCGTTGACCGTCAGCAACGTTGTGTGGGCTCGCCCAACATATTGGAAGAGCTGAATGTAACGGAACCGTCAACCCACAGGTATGATGTCGCTCTGTCCAAACGACACCAATACAGGAGCGGACTTTGAGCGAACAAAATGACTTGGCAACCATACTTGAGAAAAATGAAGAAGCCGTTTTGAAAGCGTGGGTAGCAGGGCAGATATCTGGCGGCGTCCGCCAGGGTGTCATCTCGGAAGCTAATGTGCGCGACTCATCGCGTGCATTTCTCGCGCTATTTGCAAGCGCTGTCAAAAGCAGCTACGACGAACAGTTGTCCGGAGAGGCATGGGAACCTGTCCGCGCACATCTGACCGCATTGTCCCGGGAACGCGTGATTCAGGGCTTCTCCCCGGTAGAAACTGCCACTTTCATTTTTTCGCTGAAGAAGCCGCTGTTCGAAGCGCTGCGCAAGTCGCTCGGCAAAAACCTGGAAGCGCTCGGCGACGAGTTGTGGAAGCTGACTCAAACTCTCGACAGCTTGGGCCTTATCACCATTGAAGCGTATCAGGCGAGCCGCCAGCAGATCATCGAGCGCCAGCAGCAAGAATTGCTGGATCTCACCACGCCAGTGGTGCGCCTGTGGGACTCCATCGTCGCGCTGCCGCTAATCGGCACGCTCGACAGCGAGCGTACCCAGGTCGTCATGGAGAGCCTGCTCGACTCCATCGTCGAAAACGAGGCGGCGATCTCGATCATCGACATCACCGGCGTGCCGACCGTCGACACGCTGGTCGCGCAGCATCTGCTCAAGACCGTTGCGGCCGCCCGGCTGATGGGCGCGGAGTGCATCATCAGCGGAATTCGTCCGCAGATCGCGCAAACTATCGTCCACCTTGGCGTCGATCTCGGTGACGTCGTCACGAAGGCAACGCTCGCCGAAGCGCTAAAAATCGCTTTGCGACGAGTGGGCATGACGGTGACGAAACTCGCTACCGCCAAGCAGGACCACTGAGATGGAGCAGATCCCTGTCCTCAAGCTCGGCGAATTCCTGCTCGTCTCGATTCAGGTAGAGCTGCATGACGAACTGGTGATGAGCTTGCAGGACGATTTGACGTCACGGATCGAGCGTACGCATGCAAAGGGCGTGTTGATCGACATCTCCGCACTGGAGATCGTCGATTCTTTCATTGGCCGTACGCTCGGGCACATCGCAGCGATGGCGCGGGTAATGGACGCCACCACCGTGCTGGTGGGCATGCGGCCTGCTGTAGCTATTACGCTGGTCGAACTGGGCATGTCGCTGCACGGTATCCGCACGGCGCTCGACGTAGACAAGGGAATGGCCTTGCTGCGCAGGTCGCTCGAAGACGCGGGAGACCCCTCATCGTTACCTTAAGCGAATCCGTCCTCGAGGTTCGAACGGCCGATCAGGTGAACCTTGCACGCAAGACGGTTCAGGAGTGGGCAACGCGGCTCGCCTTCGGCACGCTCGATCGAACCAAGTTCGTTACGGCGGCGAGCGAACTTGCGCGTAATACGCTTGTGCATGGCCGGGGAGGCAAACTCACCATCTCCGAAGTCCAGCGCGACGGCCGTATTGGCATCAAGCTCGTTTTCGAAGACACGGGGCCGGGTATTCCGGACATCGAGCGGGCGCTTCAGGACGGGTTCAGCACCGCCAAAAGCATGGGGCTTGGATTAGGCGGTGCACGACGGCTCGTCAATGAGTTCGACATTACGTCGACAGTAGGCGTGGGGACCAAAGTGAGCATCATTCAATGGAAACGACGCTAACCCTCGCCGACAAGAGCGGCGTGGCAGACGCGCGCAGGCGTGCGGTTCAGATGGCGCAATCGCTCGGCCTGCCCGAAAAATCGCAGGCAGACGCCGCGCTGATCGTCACCGAAGCGGCCACCAACATCCTCAAGTACGCGGGCCATGGCGAGATCGTGTTGAAGAGTGCTGACGGCGGCGCGGGCGGTCTCGACGTGGTCGCACTCGACCGCGGTCCGGGTATCGCCAACCTCGGCGCCGCATGTTCCGACGGCTTCTCGACGGGCGGCAGCCTCGGCGCCGGTCTCGGAACGATCGCCCGTCATTCGGTGCTGTTCGACATTTATTCGGTCACCGGTAACGGCACGGCTTTGTTCGCGCGGGTGGCCGATAAACCAGCCGCAAAGCTTTCGCGCTTTCAGGTCGGCGCGAGGTCCACGCCGAAACTCGGCCAGGACGTCAACGGCGACGCATGGGCCGTGCGCCATTTGGCGGACAGCATGTGGGTGGCCTTGCTCGACGGCCTCGGGCATGGGCCGCTCGCGGCAGAGGCGTCGCGTCGTGCCGTCGACGTTTTCATGGCAGCCGATCCGGTTGGTCTACCCGCAGACGTGATGCGCGACGTTCATTCCGGCATCAAGGCGACGCGCGGCGCAGTCATGGCGATTGCGAAATTCGAGCCTGTGAGCGCTGTTCTGTCGTTTGCGGGCATCGGTAATATCGTGAGTGTCGTTCATACCGGCGAGAGCGCGCAGCACCTGCTTTCCATGGACGGCACGGTCGGCTACAACGTGCGCGCTGTCCGCCCGGGGGAAGCCCGTTGGGTTCCGGGCAGTGTGTTCATTGCCACCACGGACGGCCTCTCCACACGTTGGAATCTGAACCGCCATCCCGGTTTGACGCACCGGCACCCGAGCCTGATCGCCAGCGTGCTGCATCGCGATTTCGCCCGCGACGCGGACGACGCGACTGTAGTTGTCGTCAAGGCGGTTTGACATGCGACACAGAATCCTCGCGACGCCCGTCAGTTCCAACCTGAGCCTCGTCACGGTGCGCGACCGTTCGCGTCAGATCGGCGAACTGTTCGGCCTCGACAATCTGCAACGCACGCGCTTTATTACGGCCGTCTCCGAAATTGCGCGCAACGCGGTGCAGTTTGCCGGCGGCGGCATGCTGACCTTTTTCGTCGGCGACGCCACCGACGCAGCGGAGACCCAGTGCGTGGTCGCGCAAATCAGCGACAACGGGCCGGGCATTCCCAATCTCGATGCGTTGCTGGTCGATCCCAGCGGTCGGCCTGGCGCCACCGGAGTGGGTATTCCGGGCAGTCAACGCATGGCGGATGGCTTCTTTGTGCAGTCGCAAGCGGGCAAAGGCACGACCGTAACGCTCGAGATGTTCCTGCCTCGGGGCACCGCACGTCTTTCCATGCGCGCGCTCGGCACGCTCGTCGGCCAACTTACTCAGCGCAAACCTCAGACGCCGGTTGAAGAACTCGAGCAGCAAAATCGCGAAATGCTTCTCGCGCTTGAAGAGCTTCGTCGCAAGCGCGCTGAACTTGAGGATGCCGATCTCCGCAAGAACGAGTTTCTCGCCATGCTGGCGCACGAACTGCGAAATCCATTGGCAGCCATATCGTTGTCGTTAGAACTGGAGGCGCGTGCTGGGACGGGCGAGTCCGGCCACACGTTCGCTGTGATTGCACGGCAAACTGCGCAACTGTCGCGGATGGTCGAAGATCTGCTCGACGTCTCACGGCTTACGCGCGGTAAGGTCGAACTGCAGACCGAGGTGGTGCGTGTCGATTCGCTTATCGAAGGCGGGATCGAGATGGCTCAGGCCGAAATCAAACGGCGCGGCCATACAGTAAGGATCGACTATCCGGCGGAGCTTGCTTCGGTTCGCGTCGATATCGCGCGGCTCAAGCAGGTGTTCAACAACATCATCCACAACGCGGCGCGATACACGCCACAGCCCGACACCATCGCGATTACGGTCACGAACACGGACAGCGAGGTGACGATTGCGATTACGGATCGCGGCATCGGTATCGATCCCGACATGCTGCCGCACGTGTTCGATCTCTTCGCGCAGGCGACGATTGGTATCGGCAGGCAGGATGCCGGACTCGGCATCGGGCTGACGGTCGTGGAGCGGCTCGTGAACGATCACGGTGGATCGGTGAAGGCGTACAGCGACGGTCCCGGCAAGGGAACGCGCGTTGTCGTGTCGCTGCCGATCGTCCACGAAGAGGTGACCAGCGACGCACCTTCAACTCACGCCGAAACGCCGTGGGCGAACGTCGAGCACAACGTGCTGGTGGTAGACGACAACCGCGATTCGGCCGATGCCCTCGCTGCGCTGCTCGACATGCATGGGCACCAGTGCAAAGTCGCATACGACGGTGCGTCGGCGCTGCAACTCGCTGAGACCTTCCCGGCGACGGTGGGCCTGGTGGACCTCGGCCTGCCCGATATGTCGGGATTCGACGTGGCGAAGGCATTGCTCGCCAGGCCCGCGTTGGGATCGCTGAAGCTGATCGCTTTGAGCGGCTATTCGACTGCGCCGTTTCGAACCGAAGCAGCCGAGGCCGGGTTTAGCCATTTTTTCTCGAAGCCCGTGGCCATCGAGGAGCTTTTGCAGTTTCTGGCGAAGGGTTGAGTGTTCGCGTCGCCGCCATCATGCAGGCAGTGAAACCCGGTACATGAGCAGCCGTGCCGGGCTTCACTGGTCCGCCGGAAGCGAACCGGGGCGTCAGAAGATGTTGCGCAGGCCCACGGCAACGCCGGTCTGGTTATTACGGCCCGGGAAGTCGGCGGTTGCCGCACCGGTGCCGCGAATGAAGTCGACCGTTCCATACACTTCAGTGCGCTTGGACAGCGAGTACTCGGCGAGCAGCACGCCCGAGTAGCGGGTGCCGCGGCTCAGCGTGGTTTGATCCGCGTTCAGCGCATTGCGCGAGTGGTCGTAATACGCCGCGGCGGTCAGCAGCAGCGGCGGTGTGACCTGCCACGTGGTGCCGAGATAGAAGCCGTCGTCGATGCGATTGGTGTTGGTCACCGGCGTCGTCCAGCCTGCTGCCGGCGAGTTCGCCGCCGCCATGAAGAGATCGACCATGCCGGTGTTGTCCTGCGCGTGCAGCCAGCCGGCGTACGCCTTGACCGTGCTGAATGCGTAGACCGCGCTCACGTTGACTACGTTGAACTTGCGGTTGCTCGCGTCGCTGTTCTGCTGGTAGCCCGCGTCGAGCGAAAGGCCGCCGTACGTGTACGACGCCGTCAGGCCATACATGTTGTTCGCGCCGGTGCTGCCTGCCACGCCGCCGAAGCCGTACATGGCTTCGACATTCAAACCGCCGAACTGGCCGCTGTACTTAACCGAGTTGTTCTGACGCAGACCATAGCCGAGCGCGCCCGGCAGCCATCCATCCTGGTCGTAGTTGCCAACCGTCAGCGGGTCGTACACGTTGCCGAGCTGATCGAACAGCGGCGTGTTCTGGCGGCCGAACGTGACCGTGCCGTACTTGTTGCTGGACAAGCCGACATAAGCCATCCGGTTGAAGAGCGTGCCGGAGCTCGCGAGCTGACCGTTCCAGAGATTGAAGCCGTTCTCGAGCCGGAAGACCGCGGATAGACCGCCGCCCAGATCCTCGTTCCCTTTCAGGCCCCAGCGGCTGCCGGTGATCGGGCCGACGCCCATTGCGACTTCGCTGTCGTTCTTTGCATTCGCATTGGTCAGGTAGCGGATGCTGGTATCGACGATGCCGTACAGCGTGACCGAGCTTTGCGCAAAAGCGGATTGCGCAGCGATGGCCAGAAGTGCGCCGCCGATGGCGCTCGTAATACTTTTATTCACCGGAATCTCCGTGTGCTTGTTTATCGAGCGAGCCCCCGTGTATGGTCGGTGGCCCGCGGGCATAGCGCGTTCGTGGGCGCGGGCGCAATCATATTTCGACCAAATTAAACGGACGCTGACTTTTTGCAGTCATGTCGTCCGATTGCAACGGTGTGGGGCGCCGGCACGTCGGCAGCGGGGCATCGCCGCGGGCTAGCTCGCCCGCGTCACTCGCAGTTCCGCCGGTGTTTGCCGTGCCGATTGAGCGCCTGCAACTGGCGCCGCGGCCGGCGGAATCAGCTTGCCCCGCACCAGCAACGCAAGCGTCTTGAAGGCCAGAATCGCGATGATCACGTTGGCCAGGATGAACAGAGCCGGTGCAGCCCATTCAACGGCTCCTGCCGTGCCTCGTTCGACCATACGCAGCGCCATCGTCGGTAAAGCGGCCACACCGAAGCTGAAGGCCCAGTAACCAGGCACGAACGCCTGTTGACGAATCCACGGCAGCAACCGCAACAGCAACAGTCCTTGATAAACCCCATATCCGAGCAGGATCAGCGCGAACAGATCGGGCGTGCCGCTCGTCAAGCCAAGGTAAGTCACACCACCCACCACCGGCGGCGCGAGCTGAATGCCGAGCGTGGGACGCAGTGCTTCAGGCAGCGGTTCATGCACGGCTGCACGATGCAGAATCAGCGATTCGATGGCAAGCCAGGACAGCAAGCCCGCACCGAAGAACAACCCGCCCAGCTGATGAAAACCGAAGGCCGCCGCCGCCGTGCCCGCAACGAAACTCGGCGCCACGGTCGGCAGGTAAATGGCCGGCGTAACGAGTTCCGGCTTGCGTCCGCCTTGCCAGAGTCGTCCATGCAGATACACGCCGAGTGCCAGTTGCGCGACCACGGCCACACCGAACAGCGCGAGTGCGAGGCGATATGCGTGCGGCTGCAGAAGCTGCGCGGCCAGCATGCTCGATACGGGCGCAAGCGCCGCGAAAGACGACTGCACCGGATGCTGCATTTCCTCGCGAGCCTCGGCAGTGCGTGTCAGCCACTTCAGCCCGTAGGCGACGAGAATGGCGAGCCACACGACTAACGCGGCTACCGTCGTCAAGGTTCCAATGGCGGCGGGCAAGTGCCACAGCCTGATCGCCACGCGCCACAGATTGGCGAGCGCGAGGGCGCCCACCGCGATACCGAAGAATGCAACGGGTACTGAGCCACGATTGGTGTCCATCACCGATCCTCCAGGAGTTGCGTCGCGCTAGACTGTTCCGGCTTCGCGCGATCGATGACGTACTGTAGAACCGCGCCCGCAAACGCAGAACGCTGGGCGCGCTCAACAAATTGCGCAATCGTCTCAAGATGCGCAGCATGCGGTTCGGTTTCGATCACGCGTTTCATTCGAGCGTTTGGCTCCGATGCGCGCTTTGCGTGCTTGACATTAGCCCCTCTTCCAACTGATCATTTGATGCGATACGCCCAGTTGCAATGGCACGCGTTTCCTGCGCGGCGCCCATCGCACGCAGCGTCTCGTCAAGCCTCCTCCCGTCATTCGCTTCAGCCATTTCCAGTTTTCGCCAGCACGTTGACCCAAAAATCCGACATCGCCCGCCAGCCCACAGGTACAGCTAGTGGCCCGCACAAGGTGCTCACCGCATTGCGTGCAGCAACCTCGCAACGCCACGAGTCGACTCACCTCCTGATGCCGCTGTCGGTCGACAGTGTCGCGCTCGGCGATTACGTCGCGCATCTGGTCATTCTTCGCGAATGGCTCGTACAACTCGAAGCCTGGTTAGCGCATTTCAGCGATGGGCCTCAGGCACCGGCGCTGCTCCCAGCCCGTAATCGGGTCGCGTTGATCGACATGGATCTGGCCCACGCATCGGTAAAACTGGAAGATCGCACTGGTGCCCAGGAAGTAAGTAGTACATGTCACTGGAGCGGCAGCGAGAGCGCCGCTTATCGTTGGGGCGTGTGCTATGTGATCGAAGGTTCGCAGTTGGGCGGCGCGGTTTTATACGAACGCCTGAAAGAACGGCTCGCGCCTCATCCTCTCGGATACCTCAAGGCGGGCCGCGAGGCACTCGGTGTGCGTTGGGCGGCGTTCGTTCGCGCAATGTGCGCCGACGTCGATATGCAAACTCAAGCCAGTATCGAAGAAGCGTGCCGCGGCGCCTGCGACGCGTTTGACCACCTCATCGAACTCGTGCCGCGTCCCGCCATGGCCACCTTCGCGGGCGGCGAATAACCGCGGGCGGCACACGTAATGAATCGCTTCCAAGAGGACGGTCCAGCGCCGTCGCACCCGCTCGACGCGGCGTCGGTTTTCGACCTGCTACCCGAGGCTTATCTGATTCTCAACCGGCATTACGAAATACAGCTTGCCAATGCACGCTACTGCGAACTGGTGAGCCAATCGTCGAGTGACCTGTTGGGCAAATCGATATACGAGGTCAACCAGTTCGGTCCCCAGGAGCAGCGCGAGGCCCGGCGCTCGTGGCTGGATAGCGTGCTGCTCGACCTCGCGCCTGGCGAGCCGAAATGGTCGGCGTTGTTCCGCTACGAAAGTCCACGGCGCGCTCAGGATGCGGCGCGCGCCGCTGCTTCAGATCCGGATGGCTCTTCCGCGCAGCTTGCGCCACGTTACTGGAAGATCAAGGCGTCCTTGCTGGACTCGACGCAAAGAGGCGGCGATATCGCTTTGCGCGTGAGCGAAGTCACCGACCGTGTCGACGAATACGAGCGAAATCAGCGCGAGCGCGCGAAGCTTCGTTCGCAGGCGCAGTTGCGTCTACTGTTGGCCAAGGAAGCAAAAGAGCAGTTGCGCGAGAACGAAGAACGCTTTCAACTCGCGCTTGCGTTCTCACAACTCGGTGCGTGGGAGTTGGACCCGCGCACGCGGCTCATCGACTGCACGGATCAGTGCAAGGCGAACCTGGGTCTGTCGCACAGTTCGGTGCTGACTGAGCAGCGACTCTTCGGCGAGATCGCGCATCCGGAAGACAGTGTGCGTTTGCGCGATGAAATGAATCGCGCCTTCGCCAGCCGTGAGCATTTCGAAGTGGATTTCCGAGTCGGCTGGGCGACTGGTTCGATCCGCTGGATTCTGGTGCGCGGCGTGGGGCGATTCCTGCCCGATGGCGCGCTCAATTCAGTCATTGGATTTACCCTCGACATCACGACCCGAAAAGAAGCAGAGCTGGAGCAGCAGCAAATCGCGTTGTCGGAGAAGCGGGCGCGTGAGGAGAGCGAGCGCCTCGCCACGGCGATGGACCATTTCGTCACGACAGTCAGTCATGAATTGCGCTCGCCGCTCGCCGCGATCGTATCCTGGACTCATTTGCTCGAGCGCACGAAAGACGCTTCGCAGGTGGCGCCGCGCGCGGCTGGCGTTATCAGCCGCAATGCGCGGCAACTTGCGCATATGGTCGACGATCTGCTCGATAGCGGTGCCATTGTTACGGGCAAGCTGTCGGTCAATCTGAGCCCGGTCGATCTGGGTGCGCTCGCGGGCAACGTCGCGGAAGACATGCGTATGGACGTCGAGGCAAAAGGCTTGCGTCTCGTCGCTGACGATCTCGCATCGGTCACCGTGCTCGCCGATGAAAGCCGCATGAAGCAGGTTGTGTGGAACCTGTTGTCGAACGCGCTGAAGTTTTGTCCGACCGGATTCATCCAGCTATCCGTCACAACCGGTGCAGAACATGTCGAACTCGCGGTGCGCGATACCGGCGTGGGCCTGGATGAAAATTCGCTCAAGCAGATTTTCGAACGCTTCCAGCAGTTCGCCGGCAATGGTTCCGGACGCGTTGCCGGGCTCGGCTTAGGCTTGTGGCTGGTGAATAACCTGGTCGACCTGCATAACGGCACGATCTTCGCCGAAAGCGCCGGCCTCGGGCATGGCGCCACTTTCCGTGTCCGCCTGCCTGTGTATCGCTAAGCCGTGCAGCGCCTCTTTGACTCGCCATGGGCAGCGTGTGTGAACCGCACGGTCAGCCACGGCATTGAGGGTGAGTGAATGACACGCTTGCGGGCGAGGTATGCGTCAGCGCGGAAGAGGCGGCGGTTCGTTGAGTACGGCCCAGAACACGCCAAGGTCTTTGATGGCGTCCATGAAGTCTTCGAACTGAACGGGCTTCACCACGTAGGCGTTCACGCCCAGATCGTAGCTGCGCAGCAGATCGCTTTCTTCGCGCGATGAGGTAAGCATCACCACCGGAATGCGCCTGAGATCTTCGTCGGCGCGTACGGTTTTTAGCACCTCGTGACCGTCCACCTTCGGCAACTTCTTGTCCAGCAGAATGACCGCCGGAATCTCCGCACCTCGGTCCGCCCACTGTCCCTCACGGCGAAGGTATTGCAACGCCTCTTCTCCGTCGCGCAACGACACGACCGGATTCGCAAGCCGCGTTTTCTCCAGCGCGATCAGCGTCAGTTCGATGTCGTTGGGATTGTCTTCAACCAGCAAAATTGGTTTTAGCACGCGTTCATTCTCCTTTCATCTTCGTTTCAGCTCTCCGATCAGACCGCGTCCGGTTGTGCGCCAGCAAGTTGTCTGGGCGTGCCGCGGAGACTGCCGGCGATTCTTCGTTCCCCGTTGCAACAGCCGCAAGCGAACGGGGCAGTGAGAATGTCACGGTTGCCCCTTTGTCCACTTCGCCGACCGCCCACGCCTCACCGCCATGACGTTCGACGATCCGCTTCACGGTCGCGAGGCCGATACCGGTTCCGCTAAATTCTTCCATGCGATGCAGGCGCTGGAAGACTTCGAAAAGTTTGCCGACGTAGAGCATGTCGAAACCGACACCGTTGTCTTTCACGAAGAACACGTCGTGGCCGGCTAGTGCATCTTCCCCTGCGTAACGGCCGATTTCGATTACAGCGGCATCGCGCGTCGCGGTGAACTTGACGGCGTTCTCGATCAGATTGCGCAGCACGACATGAATCAGCACAGGGTCGGCCGTAATCTGTCCGAGGTCGCCCACGTGCCACGTGATGTTGCGCTCGGACGCGTGCTTGAGTTCGTCGGCAATCAGGGAGTCGACCAGTTCCTTCACGTCGATCAGTTGCGGACGCAGCGCCGTGCGGCTCATCTGCGAAAACGCCAGCAGGTCGTCTACCAGCTCGCCGCCAAATTTCGCCGATGAAATGATCCGCTCGAGAAAGTGTTGGCCGCGCTCGGACAGCGCGCCGCTTTCCATCTGACGCAGCAGATCCGCGAAGCTGGCGATGTGCCGAAGAGGCGCCCGCAGATCGTGCGATACCGTATAGGAGAAACCTTGCAATTCCTCGTTCGCACGTCCGAGTTCGTGCGCGAGTTGCCCGAGTTCTTCGGCCCGGCGCAGCACGATGCCGAGTAAGGCAGTGCGGAATTCCGAAGCAATTTCCAGTTCAGCAGGGCGCCATGCGAGCGATCGGTCGCGTACCGTGTCCGTCCAGACGTCGAAGCTCTTGCGCGGAGACAGCGAAGGCGAAAGACTTGCGAGCTTTTCTCGCGGATCGCCCGCCCATTTGATTGTCTGAATGGCTTCCTTGCGGAACCACAGCACATAATTCCGGAACAACGTCGAAATCGATACGGACAGCAGGCCGGCATAACCTGGATTGGCTGGCACGACCGGACAGGTGAACGCTAGTGCGTCGGTTTCGAACGTCTCCTGAGACTTGGTATCCAGCCATTCGACGAGGCTCCCGACGTCCGCCTCGGATGGCGTGCTGCCAATGAGCAGCACTCGACCGTCAACGACGATGGCTGCGCCGTCTGATGCGGTCAGTCCGAGGAAATCGCCGGGATCGTTGACGAGCGCGTCGGTAAAACTGTCAGCATCTGCCATTGCACTGAGAAGCCGCGTGAGGGTGCGGCGCAATTCGAGTCGGTATGCGGCTTCGGCATGTTCGTCTTTCGCTTCGATCTGCAGCGACAGCACTTGTGCAATGTGTTCGCACGCGGTGCGTACTTCGAAAGGCGGAACGCGCCCGCTATCGTGATGACAGGAAATCAAGCCCCACAGCTTTCCGCGAACTACGATAGACATGGACATGGACGACATCGTGTCCATGTTCTTCATGTACTGCACGTGCACAGGCGATACGCTTCGCAGCGAAGCGTAGGTCAGATCGGTGGGCTTGCCTGTCGACGGGTGCAAGGACGGCACGAGCGGCGCGGGCTGATATCCGGCGTCCGCGATCAAACGGATGCGGTTGCGTACATACAGCGCACGCGCCTGTGCTGGAATGTCCGAGCCAGGGAAGTGCTGGTCGATGTAAGACGCGTACCCCGGTTCGACGTGTTCTGCGATCACGTGACCGATACCGGCTTCGTCGAAGTTGTAGACCAGAGTGCGGCCGTAACCGGTGATGCGATGCACTTCGTCGGCGGCGAGTTGCGCGAGACACTCGATACTGTTCGCCTCTTCAAGGCGGTTGATGAATGTGCGCACGAGCGGATACATCGACGAAAACACGTCGCCGGTTCCCAGCGCCGGCTCGAGTTCGACGATCGCGACACCCTGGTAGCGATGCACGATAACGGCGAAGGGTGAGGGCCGCCCGGATGCCTCTTCACCGCGCGGGTCGCTCATCGAACCGATGTAAAGCGGGATGCCGTCATCGACCTGCGAGGCAAGCCCGTTGACGATGCGGGCCGCCCATTCTTCGCCGAGAATGCTCGCGATCGAGCCGCCCAGTGTGTTCTCCGCGGGCGAGCCTGTCAGGCTCGCGATATTGGCACTGACCTGCAACAACGTTCCGTCTGGGGCAATGCTGAACAGAAAGCCGTGCGGCTGAATGCCGCCTGGGATATGAATGGGTTCTCGCGCGCAGTCGACCTCAGCTGCCGATGAAGCGGAATAGGGCAGTTCTGCCATGCTTGCTCCGGAAACGGTGTGCTGTATTTTCGCATATTCGTTTCATCGGATCCTGAACTGCAAATCGAAATGTATGCGCCCGGCGCGTCTGGAACTCGCCTAAAACCCGTACAAGTCAGCCGGATTATCGACGAGCATCTTGCGGCGAACTTCGTCGCTTTCCGTTAGCCGCATCGTCCAGTCGAGCATGCGTGCGTCGTCGGGCACGGGCTTGACGTTGGGATGCGGCCAATTCGACGCCCACACGCCGCGCTCCGGAAATCGGCTTGAAAGCGTGCGCACGAGCCACGACACGTCGTCGAAATCAGGCGAGCCGTTGCGCGAGCTTTCATAGGGCGCGGACAGCTTGATCCAGCAATGCGAACCGTCGAGCAGGCGGCACAACGACGCGAACCCTTCGCTTTCCGGTGTGACGGGCGCGAGAAATTTGCCGAGATGATCGATAACAAGATTCGACGGCAAGCTCGCCAGCATCGCTTCATGAGCAGGCAACGTGTGCCCATCGAGCTGCAGGTTGATATTCCATCCCAGCGATGCGATGCGCGCCGACATATCCCTGAGCACACTCCACGGCAGTACGCCGCCCGACAGCATCATGAAACGCACGCCACGTATGCCGGCATCGTGCAGGCGCTGCAATTCGTCATCGCTGACATCGGACGGCACGACTGCGACGCCGCGCGCACCGTCGCCCAACTGAGCGATGGCCGCGAGCGTGCAGCGGTTGTCGAAGCCGTACCCCGTCGGTTGCACGACGATCGCGCGCGACAAACCGAGCCCGCGCTGCACTTCGCGATATGCCGATGCAGGTGCCGGCGGCGGCGTGAAGGTTGCGCTCGCCGCGAGCGGATAGCCTTCCTCGTACACGTGGATATGGCAATCGCATGCGCCTTCGAAGTCGATTGGACGTGTCATCGCGCGTCCGTCGGCATGGCAAAGCCCGAGACGCGATGCGCGTGCTCCGCATTCACCGCGCCCGCAGGCACGCGGCCCTGAAACAGTGCTTCGGTTTGCGCGACGGTTTCCATCGATTGATGCTCGATGGCGCCCGGCGTCAGTCCGCCAATGTGCGGCGTCGCGATCACGCGCGGATGGGCCGCCAACTCAGGCGATGGCATCTGATCTGCCGCGCGGCCCACGTCGAGCGCGCATCCTGCCAGGTGGCCACGCTCCAGCGCGGCGAGCAGAGCGGCGTCGTCGACCAGTTCGCCGCGGGCCGCATTGATGAAGTATGCGCCCGCTTTCATCGCCGCGAAGGCCTGCGCGTTCATCAGGTTCGCAGTCTGCGGCGTGGCGGGCGCAAGGCAGACGACGAAGTCCGACTCGGCGAGCAGATCGTCCAGGCCGACTTGCTGCACGCGCGTGTCGTCGATCGTCGCATACGGATCGGACACGATCACGCGCATGCCGAAGGCCGACGCGAGAGGGCACAGGTAGCGCGATATCTGCCCATACCCGATCACGCCGAACGTGCTGCCGCGCAACTCGCGGCCCATCTTCGGAGCAGGCGATTCGTGCCGGTGGTACGCCTCTGCATACGCGGTGGTCCCTCGCGCGAGATCGAGCATTGCGCCTATCACCCACTCGGACACGGCCGGTATGAAGCCTGCGCTCGCCTGCGTGACAAGCACGCCGAGTTCGCTCGCCGCATCTACATCGACGGTACGGATATCCACCGCGCAGCGCACGAAGGCGGCCAGCTTCGGCAGCGCTTCGAACAACGCGCGCGGCGCCGGCGTCTGCCGGTAGGCGATGATGACATCGGCCTCGCGCGCGGCGTCGGCAAGTTCAGTGAGCGTCAGTTCGCGATCTTCGGGGTTGTACGTGACGTCGGCGAACTTCGCCAGCGCCGCCGCGGCGCGCGTGCCGAAGTAATGATCCAGCATGTGCCGGGGATGACTCACGAATACCTTGTTCATGTCCTTATCCTGTCTTTCTGGCTTGCTTCGCTTTCGCCGCGGTTTTGCCCGGGCGCGCGACCGATTCGCGTTCCACGAGCGTGATATCCGTGAACAGCGCCTGCTCCGATGCAGGCATGGGTTCGTCGTGCGGACGCATCGCGCGCTCCACCATCGCGGCGGCCATCGCCGGCACGGGAAGTTGCACGGTCGTGAGCGCCGGGTTTGAAATCGCCGCGAGGAAATGCCCGTCCATGCCGACGATCGACACGTCTTCCGGCACGCGCAGTCCGCACTCGCGCAGGCCTGCCATGAGGCCGAGCGCCATCAGGTCATTGACCGCGACAATGCCGGTCGGGCGCGCGTCGTCTTGCGAGAGCAGGCGTGCGAGCGCGCGACCGTTCTCAGCGATCATCGAGTCGCCGTATTCGTTCACTGGGCCGCTGTCGAGCACGCGCGCCTCCCCTGATAGCCCCGCTTCCTGTGCTGCCGAGAGGAACCCGTTGATCTTGTCGCGGCGGCTCATCGTCACGCCGGTCAACGTTGCAAAGGCGAGCCGCGCGTGGCCGTGCGCGATCAGATGGCGCGTCGCGATGCGCGCTGCTTCGAAGTTGTCCGGCGTGACGTGTTCGACGCGCGTGGTCTCACCTTCGGTCGCGCGGCGGTCGTAGCTGACAACAACCATGCCGCGTTCGACGGCGGTTTCCAGATGGCGCTCGTTCGCAAGCGACGAGATGACGATCACGCGCCGCACGCCTTGCGACAGCAGGTCTTCGAAGAACGACGCTTCCTTCGCCGGATCGCGATATGTGTTGCCGATCATCACACGGTAGCCGTAGCGCTCCTGTGCATACGTTTCGACCTCGCGTGCGATATAGCCGTACATCGGATTGGCGATGGACGGCACGAGCAGTCCGATGAGCGGCGTCTGTCCCGTCTTGAGCTGACGCGCGAGCGTGCTCGGCCGGTATTGCAGCGAACTCATCGCGGCCTGCACGCGCGCGAGCGTTTCCTGACGCATCTGGTCTGTCCGGCCGTTGAGTACGTTGGATACCGTGCTCACGGATACACCGGCCTCGCGGGCGACATCCTGAATGGTGCTCATAAGGTTTTGCATCTGCCGGCTACAGGCCGAGCCGGGTCGGCAACCACAACGAAAAGGATGGCACCAGAACCAGCACCACCAGTGCAATGCACAACACCAGCAGATATTTGAGCATAGGACGCGCCACAGCCTTCATTTCCGTGCCGGTGATGGCGCAGGTCGCAAAGAGGCCCAGGCCGACCGGCGGCGCGAACAAACCCAGGCCCATTGCGACGACGATCACCGTGCCGAAATGCAGCGGGTTGATGCCGAGTTGCGTGGCGATCGGAGTAAGCAGTGGGCCGAAGATGATGAGCGCGGGTGCGCCTTCCAGCACCGCGCCGAACACGATCATGATCAGCACGGAAAGCAGCAGGAACATCGTCGGACCGTATTGATGCGCGAAGGCGATCATCGAATCGGAGACGAGCGCGGGGATCTGCTCGATGGTCAGCGCGAACGACACGCTGGATGCTGCCGCGACGATGAAGAGAATGCTGCTCGCCATCGATGCCGAGCGCACGAATACCCGCGCAACCGATTTCGGCGTCAGCTCGCGAAACGCCAGCCAGCCGACGATAAGCGCATAGACCACGGCGAATGCGGACACTTCGGTCGACGTCGCGATACCCGAAGTCACACCCTTGCCGATCATGGTGATCATGACGAGCGCGACCAGCGCGCCGCCGAGCAGCGGCATCCACGCGCGAGGATTGGTGAGCGCATCGGCGAGATTGATGCGGCGCCCGAAAATCACCGCGACGATCGCCAACGCCACCGCAAGGACGGCTGCGGGTACCACGCCAGCGAGGAACAGCCCTGCAATCGATATGTTCGCGACGAAGCCCATGATGATCATGTTCACGCACGGCGGAATGGTTTCGGCCATCACGGCGCTGCAGGCGAGCAACGCTGCGGCTTCGTTCGGATCTTCCTTGCTCTGGCGCACAGCTGGCATCACGACGCCGCCGACGGCCGCGATATCCGCAAGCTTTGAACCGGACACGCCGGAGAAGAAGGCCGTTGCCATGATCGTGATGAGCCCGAGGCCGCCGCGCACGCGCCCGAATATTCGCAGCAGCAGTTCGATCAGTCGCGACGACATGCCATTGGTTTCCATCAGCAGGCCGGCTAATACGAAGAACGGAATGGCGAGCAGCACGAAATGGTCGGTGCCGGCCATTACTTGTTGCGAGTAGACGAGCATCGGCAGCGACGGGTCCGCGAGGAAATACAGCAGCGCCGAGAACGCGAGCACGAATCCGATCGGCACACCGAGCACCAGTGCGCCGACGAAGCCGGCTATCAGCAGCGAGCCGGGCTTGATCGCGTGAGTGGGCACGGAGGCGTTCCACGCGAACACCGCCGCTGCGAGCAACAGGCAGCCGACCAATGTCCCCAGCACGGTCTTGCGCGCGCCGTTCACCGCGTTGGCGAGCGCGAAGATCGTCATGAATACGCTGCCAATGACGAGTGGATACACGTTGATCCATGCGGGGAGGCCGCTCGGCGTCATCTGACCGTACGAATCGACCAGCAGCAGGCACGACGACACGCAAAGATTGCCCGCGACGCCAACGATTACCCAGTGCCCCACATGAACGAGCGCGGGCTGCCAGCGCCTTGGCAGCATGCCGCGAAACAGGTCGACGCCGACGTGCTGACTGCGCGCAAGCACCGTGGCGGCGCCGAAGAACACCAGCACGATCATCAGCGCGCCGGCGACTTCCTCGGCCCAGTCGAAAGGATCGTGCAGGAAATAGCGGTAGATCACGGAGAGGAACACCACGAGCACATCGGCCGCGAGCACCGCCGCGCACAGGTATTCGATCCAGCGCATGAGACGGGCGAGGCCGCGCGCGAGCATGGTCTCATGGCCGAAGCCCGGCGCGGCGAGTTGCGTTTCCGGCCCGGGCGTCGCGGAGAAAGTGGTCATGGTGTGCCTGCCTCGTTAGCCGCGCGCTGCGGCGATTGCGCTGAAGAGCGGCGCGGTCGAGGGATACTGCTTCGAGAAGCTCGCGTACAGCTGCGACTGCATCTCGCCGCGCGCGGTGTCGCGGTCGGCCTTCGACATCGGATAGAACGTCATGCCGCGCTTTTTCAACTCCTGCTCGGCGCGGGCAGCCGTTTCGATGGCTACGACGCGCTGCTTCACCGTCGCGTCTTGCGCCGCTTTCTGAAACGCGGGGCGCAAATTTTCCGGAATCTTCGCCAGCGCGCGGCGGCCCATCGCGACGACGAGCGGGCTGAACACATGCTGCGTCTGCCAGCACGACTTCACCACTTCGTCATACTTGCTCGCGAGCACGGTCGCGCAGTCATGCTCGAAGCCATCGACGACGCCTGTTTGCGCGGCCATGTACAACTCGCCAATTGGAATGGGCGTCGGTACTGCGCCCATCAGCTTGAAGGTTTCCATGAAGGCGGGCGTGGGCAGCACGCGCAGCTTCACGCCCTTGATGTCGGCAAGCGATTGCGTGGGCTTCTTCGTGAACACGTTGCGCGCGCCGAACGAATAGCCCCACGTGACGACCGAGCAGCCCGCACGCTGTTGCAGCATCGTGTCGAACGTTTTGCCGACGGTGCCGTCCATCGCGCGCCCGACGTGGTCGAAGCTGTCGAACACATAGCCCAGATCGAGCATGCCCAGTTCCGGCAACACGGTCGCCCAGATCGACGAGCCGGTGACCATCATGTCGACGGCGCCGACCTTCACCTGCTGCACCACGTCGCTTTCCTTGCCGAGCTGGTTGTTCGGGAAGTAGTCGATCCGGATCTGATCGCCGACGCTCGCTTTCAGGTTCGCAGCGAGGTTTTGATACCACACGTAATGCGCGGCGTTTTCGTTGGGAGGCATGGACGACGACAGCCGCAACGTGGCGGCGGGCTGCGCACGCACGATCGCGGGAAACCCCGCGCCCGCGGCTGCAAGCGAAGCTGCCGAAGCAGTCTGAAGGAACCGTCGCCGGGAAATGGAATGCATGGTGTTGTCTCCTGGATGCCGCGTTGACCGCGGACGAGTTTGTCGGGCGCGGCAAGACAGAACGCGCGACTGTATCGATTTAGTGTATCGATACAGTAAATCGCGGCATCGCTGGAACAAATGGGCGTTTACCCGGGCTCAGGTTGATTGGCGAGGAGGCAGTGCGGACCGACACATCGCATAAAGCGACCGCGATATAGGCGTGAACAAGCGGCTCGCGGCGATCGATGGTCAACGCCGCACCAAGCTGCGTGCGTTAAATTTCTCTGCCGATGGCCTTGTCGATCGAATAGCGGCCGGCGCCCTTGAACGCAATATGCAGCGCAAGCAGGCCCATCAGGACGGGATATTCCATGCCCTTGTCCAGCCAGACCCATGCTGGCGCGAGGACGAAGCAGATCCCGATCATCTCGAACGTGATCATTGCGGCAAAAATGCGCGTCATGAATCCCAGGGCGATACACAACGCGCCGCCCGACTCCAGGAAGGTCACGAAATAGGCAAGCATTTCCGCTGCCGGAAGGTGAAGTCTGGAATCGATCAGCCGCATGGAACTCGCCAATGGATTGTCCATTGATCCATGTGAGTGGCCGAGCACCTTCGGGAGTCCGTGCGTGAGAAGGACAATGCCGAAACCAAGTCGCAATACGGCGTATGACACAGGATCAAAGAGCCGATAGAGCCGGCCGAGTTGCGGGATGATCAGCTTCGGAGCCGTCGCATCTGCGTTGCGGGTGTCGAGTTCCTGCGTGTCGAGATCCATAGCCAGGCTCCGCATGAATTGAAAAGACCGGTGAGAGCAGCGTGCCGGACCGCGCACGGACCGGAACGAGTAGTCCGGTGAACCCTGCGCGTTCCCCGAACGACAGTTATTTCGACTTCGGAGCGAGTCCCATTTTTTCGAGCGTCAGGGTTTCGTCGGCGCGGCCCCATCCTCCATCGGCAACTTCCTCGACAAGGACCATGGAATACGGGCGGACACCTTCACCGAAGTATTCGACGAACATCGCCGTAGTGCGATGGATGATCTCTTCCTTGCGCGCGTGATCCAGAATGCCTTCCGGGAACTTGTAATTTGCAAACGGCACAGTGCTTCTCCTGTAGATGCCTCGTTGACGAGGCGCATGTCGTGGCACCGGGCGGTCCGGCATGACTGACCGCATTTTTGTCGTTGCCCGCCTTGAGATAAAGAGTGGCAGATGGACAACTGCATTCGAGGTCGATCAATAATGAGTGAGCGAAGGGGCTGTAGACGGCGCGGTGTTGCTTGCTGCCCAACAGTGCGTCACCTGGAGATCGCTGTAAGTCGGTTTAGCGCCGAAACCAGTGTCATCAGACGATTCGTTGCATCGTCAAGGAGCACCGCTGCGCGCCGGGCGGACCGCTGCTGCACGCGAATGTTTGCTCGATCGCGACGGACGATAGCGAGTCGGTACAAATAATGCTGGCGCATTTGCAGCCAGGCCGGTTGCATGCAGTTATCGTTGATGCAAGACAAGGACTACCACCGGGGTAACGATGACTTTGAAAAAGTACCCAATGCGACTCTTTCTATGGCTGCTGACGCCCGCCCTCTTTTTGTCGACACCGGCATTCAGTCATGCACTGGATCAGGAAATGGCATGCGAGGGCACGCCCCATGACTTCGTCGAGGAACTGGTCGATCAGCAATCGATTGAGACGCCAGCCAACCGCGTTCAGCCGGATTCAGTCAACGCGTTCCGCCCAACCCGCGGTGCACATCTGACCGCGTTCGGTTTCCGGGTGAAGGCGATTTTTGGATATCAGCCCGGCGATCCGCTTTTCGAGGCCGGCACCGGCAAGCCAGCGTCCGCGCCGCTCTATGGCGTGGTCGTGTTCGGCTCGTCCGAGTCGGTGCAGCGTGAACTGGCTGCGGCGGGCAGCCATGCCGTCACTCATTCGGTGATTCCGATGGTGCTAACCGCAATTGTGTGTGCGCAATGACACATGACGAAGCGCCGCGCCTGGTCAGCTCGACCGGTGGCGGATACGTTTAATCATGCCAGCGCCAACGGCACCCGCGAACGCGCTGCGCAGGCCGTGGAGACCGTTGAGCAGGCAACTTTAGAAGATTTCGATTGCGGTGGAACTGTGTATGTTTGCTAACACTAGAGCATTGGCTGTCGCGCTATTAGAGGCGAATCCCGCTGCGTGTGCAGTGCTCGCTCGTGACTTGACCGTAATTGAAGCTAACGTCCGTTTCAGCGACCTGTTCGACTATCGCCCGTCACCGTCGGTGTCCACGAGCCTTGTTTCTCTCGTCATCGAGAAGCTGCCGGTTCTGTCGAGGGAGGCGTCGCGAGCAAAACTTCTGGCGGCCGCGGGCCGAGCATTTGAAGAAGGTCGAACGCAGAGCGTCGTCATTGCCGACGCTGCGATCGATGCGGACGTCGCGCAGGATGCTGCTGGTTCTGAGTCGGGCATCACGTGGCGGATCGAATTCAATCCTCTTGCCGTGGACGATGCCATCGACATGGCTCCAGCGATGGTGGTGCTGGTGAAGTCCAAAGACGCTGCGGGCGAGGTTTCATCGGCAGGCAGAAAGTTAGAGGACACTGCCGCGTCCGGGAACGATGACGCTCGTGACGATTCGGAATTGCGTCGATTGCTGTTGGAGGCCCGATATCACGCGCTGGTGAAGGTGGCCAGCTCGGCGGCCTACGTGTGCGATGCCATGGGCAGGTTCGTGGTGCCGCAACCTTCGTGGGAAAGCTATACGGGGCAGCCTTGGGAGAAGCACCAAGGTTATGGGTGGGCCGAAATGATCCATCCGGACGATCGGCTCGTAGCGCAGACAGCGCTGAACACGTCTCTCGAAACAGACGGGCCGTATCGCGCGGACGTCCGGCTGTGGCACGCCGCATCTTCGACCTACAGACGCTGTCAGATTCGCGCGGCGGGCTCGCATGACGAGAGCGGCGCGATCTACGAATGGGTGGGGATGATTACCGATGTCGAAGAAACGCTAATCAACGCGCAAAGTCTCACGGAAGAACGCGAGCGTCTCGACCTGTCGATCCAGGCAGCCGAAATCGGCACGTTCCATTGTCCGATTCCGCTGGACCGGATCATCTGGAACGTCAAGTGCAAGGAACACTTCTGGTTGCCTGCAAACGCCGAGGTCGGCTTTGACCTGTTCTACGCAAGGATTCACCCGGACGACAGGCAAAAAACCCGGGACGCTGTCGAGAAGGCGGTCAACGAAGGTGTCCCCTACGACATCGAATACCGAACTGCTTCGCCATCGGGCGATATCCGGTGGATTCGTGCCAAGGGACGAACACATGTAGACGAAGCGGGTCGGCCGCTGCGGTTCGACGGTATCACCATCGACGTCTCTTCTCACAAGGCGCTTGAAATGGAGCGCGACCGGCTGCTGACAAACGAGCGGCTGTTGCGGTTAGAGGCGCAACACGCCAATCAGCTCAAAGATGCCTTTCTTGCTACCGTGTCTCACGAGCTGCGAACGCCACTGAATGCGATGCAGTCGTGGCTCTATCTTCTGCAACACGAAAACACCGATCCCGAACTCATCGCGCGCGGCATCGAGGCGATAGATCGCAACGTCGAACTGCAAACGCGGCTTGTCGACGACCTGCTGGATCTGAGCCGGATCGCCGCCGGCAAGCTGTTCATCAATTCGAGCGAGGTCGATCTCGTGCCGCTGCTCGTCGCCGAAATCAGTGACGTTAAGTTGGCTGCGCGCGCTAAAGGAGTCGAGATCGTCCCGCGGCTGGCAGACACATTGCTCGTGGAGGGCGACCCGCTCAGGCTGCGTCAGGTGTTTTCCAATGTCCTCAGCAATGCGCTGAAATACTCGAGCGCTAAAGGGAAGATCGATATCGTTGCCAGTCGCGCCGGCAACTGGGCGGAGATACGGGTTGAGGACAATGGAGCGGGAATTCCTGCTTCTTTCATCAACCACGTATTCGAGCCATTTGCACAAGCTTCACAGGCGACGACACGCCGCTTCGGCGGGCTCGGTATTGGTCTCGCAATCGCGAAGAGCATCGTGACGCTGCATGGCGGATCGATCACGGCCCATAGTGAAGGCGACGGGCGTGGGAGCACGTTCGTCGTTCACATTCCTTTGCTAGCCGAAGATAGAGAACCACCGGCTGGACCGCCGCTGACCGACATAGTGACATCGTCCCGCGACGAAGCGCTCGCCGGCATCAGAGTGCTTCTGGTCGAAGACGAAGCGGACGTCCGCGATGCGATGCTCGCCGTGCTGGAGTCCGCTGGAGCCGGAGTGCGGGGTGCCGAATCGGCGCCCGAGGCGCGTCGGCAGATCGATGCGGAGCAATTCGACGTCATTCTTTCAGACATCGGCATGCCGGACGAAGACGGCTATTCGCTTATCCGCTCACTGCGGCAGCAGGCCAATCAAACGCCCGCGATCGCGGTGACAGCGTTCGGGCGTCCGGAAGACAGGGCTCGTGCATTGCAGGCCGGCTTCGACCTGCATATGCCGAAGCCCGTCGAGCCGATGAGTCTCTTCAGGGCCATTCGGGAACTGCTCCGAATATAGGTCCCCAATGACGTCGGCTGAAGCATACCGAGCGGCGGCGCAACGCTACGAGCGTGATCGAGGTCCTGCGTGCGCGCGCCGCTCTTCCTCACGCGTGGATCTTTGTGTGCGTCGTTCTCTCGCGGCCTTTTTCTCGGCTGCACCCTCCGCTTCCGCATGAGTGTCGCCGATTACCTTGCCGATCGCTTCCTTTACCGAGCCTTGTGCTTCACTTGTCTGAGTCGTCCTTCCTCGTGAGTGATTCATTTTTGTCTCCCGTCTTGCACCAAACAAAACCATTGTCTTTCATAAGGTAAGGAAGAGCGGCGCTCGGAAAGTTCCCGACCGACATTCGAACCGGAACTTTGGACGCTAAGAGGGCAGAATCATTTGCTGTCAACATGCAATTGCCCCCACGCTTTGGGTGCATTTGCGGCTACCGGTCGGTAAATACATCCCTGATAATCTCGCGATAGCGAACGCGTCCGGAAGACCCTGTCCGCACGTTCTGCATGTTGCTGCCGCATATGCCGTTCGGGACGATTTCCATGGCGTGTGCGCGACCCGACAGGCGGTTGCAACCGGCGAGTTCGCCGGTGCGCCGCCGCGGGCGCTTTCGTCCTTGAACCTTGCCGCGACGCGGCGCCCGAACCGAACAGCCAGCCGCGATGGACGCTTCCGTGCAACGCCCGAAAACTGACCGCCGTCAGCTCCAGCAGATCATCGCAGGCCTGAGCGAAGGGGTCATTCTCATAGAACCCGACCAGAGCATTCGTTGGGCCAATCAGGCCGCCCTCGACATGCATGGCGCCAGCAGCATCGAGGAACTCGGCCGGAATGTGTCCGAGTACCGCCAAAGATTCCAGCTTCGCTACCGGAACAATCACCGCATCGAACCGGGCAGCTACCCGATCGATCGAGTGGTCGCCGGTGAATCTTTTAGCGACGTACTGGTGGAGGTCGCACCCGCTGGGCAAGCAGAGCCGCGCTGGGTTCACCGCGTGCGAAGTCTGGTGATTACCGACACCGACGGCGAGCCGGATTGTCTCGTGCTCATCCTGCACGATGCAACCGAGTGGGCAAGCGCGGAGGAGCGCTTCGAAAAGACATTCGGCGCAAACCCGGCGCCCGCCGTTATCTGCAGGCTCAGCGATCTGCGTTTCATCAAGGTCAACCGCGGCTTTGTCGAGATGACGGGCTATACACGCGAGCAGGTAATCGGGCGTTCAGTCTATGAACTGGATGTTCTGGAAAATGCTTCGCAGAAGGAGCTGGCCGTCGAGCGTCTGACAGCAGGGCAGACGATTCCGCAAATGGAAGCGTTGCTGCGCCTCGCGGACTCGGAGTCCAAGCTGGTTATCGTCGCCGGACAGCCGATCGATCTCGCCGACGAGCCGTGCATGCTCTTCACGTTCATGGATCTCGAGCCGCGCAGAAAGGCCGAACAAGCGCTGCGTCGCAGTGAGGAGCAGTTTGCGAATGCGTTCAGGATGGCTCCCATTCCGACCATCGTCTACGCACGTGATTCGCTCCGGCTGCTCGAGGCGAACCAGGCGTTTCTCGACGCCACGGGTTTCGCGGCCGAAGAGCTTGTCGGTCACACGCTCGAAGAATCGACCTTCTGGGACGCAGAGGATGCGCACGCGAAGATAGAGCAGATGCTCGCCACGTCGGGCAACCTGCGCAACGTCGAGTTCAAGGTGCGCACGCGGGCCGGGCTTGCGGTCGACTGCCTGATCTCCGCCGAGTCGGTCCCCATTCATGGCGACGACTGCGTGCTGATGGTGTTTCAGGACATCACCGAGCGCAAACGCACCGAGCTCGAACTCCTTCTCGCGATCGAAGCGGTCATGCAGGACGCGTCGTGGTTCAGCCGGTCGATTCTGGACAAGCTTCGTCATATCCGCAGCGGGACGGCACCCGGCAACATCGATGCGGCGATTTCGGACCTGACACCGCGCGAGCGCGACGTTCTCGCGCTGATCTGCGAGGGCCTGGCCGACAAGGAAATTGCCACGAGACTCGGCGTGGCTCCGAACACCGTCCGCAGCCGCGTGAGCACGCTATACGCGAAGCTCGGTCTGCACAGCCGCAGCGAGGCGATCATCTGGGCGCGCGAACACGGCCTGCCGGCTGGCGGCGTTGCAAGCGCGCGTCCTGCGGCACGCGCTTCCCGACGTTCTTCCTGACTCCGATGCCGGCACAGCCGGCGTCTTTTTACCTCTCATGGAAAATCAAAGTTCTGACCTCCGTGGCAGTCACATGGACCGCCACGTATCAACCGGCGTTGCCGGCCTCGACGAGATCCTGGCCGGCGGTCTTACGGCAAGCCGGGTCTACCTGGTCGAAGGGCCGCCCGGCGCGGGCAAGACGACTCTTGCACTGCAGTTCCTGCTCGAAGGTCGACGCCTGGGGGATACCGGTCTCTACGTCACGCTGTCCGAGACCGCGTCCGAGTTGCGTTCCGTTGCGGCGACTCACGGATGGTCGCTCGACGATCTGGCAATCGTGGAGTTGTTGAGCGACGAAGGGCTCACGCCTGAATACGAACAGACGGTGCTGAATCCGGCCGAGCTCGAACTCGGCGAAACGGTGCGTAATGTGATGCGAGAGGTCGAGCAGGCTCGTCCGACACGTGTGGTGTTCGACAGCCTGTCCGAGCTACGGCTTCTGTCGCAGAGTCCGCTGCGGTATCGGCGGCAGTTGCTCGCGCTCAAGCGGTTTTTCGGCAACCGGAACTGCACAGTGCTGCTGCTCGACGACGAGACTTCCGACGCCGGCGACGTGCAGTTGCACAGTCTGGCACATGGGGTCATCAACCTGAATCAGGTCACGCACGAGTACGGCACGCAGCGCCGGCGTCTGCGCGTCGTCAAGATGCGCGGCGTGGCCTTTCAGGGAGGTTTTCACGACTTCACGTTGAAAAGCGGCGGCATTCAGGTTTTCCCGACGCTGGTGGCCGGGGATCGACACGTACAGTTCGATCACGAGAATCTTTCGACCGGCGTGCCGGAACTCGACGCGCTGCTGGGCGGCGGCCTTGCGCGCGGAACGAATACTCTGCTGGTGGGGCCGTCGGGCGCGGGCAAAACCACTACCGTGCTCCGGTGCCTGCAGACGGCACTCGAACGGGGCGAGCACGCCGTCTACTATCTCTTCGACGAAACGCTCGGCACGCTACTGCGTCGCGCAGCAGCGCTCGGCATGAATCTTTCGCCTCATCTGGAGAGCGGTCTCCTGTCGATCGAACCGATAGATCCAGCGGAGCTGTCGCCAGGGGAATTTACTCACCGCGTCCAGGCGGCGGTCGAGACGCACGGTGCGCGCGTGGTGGCTATCGACAGCCTCAATGCATATCTGCAGGCGATGCCTGGCGAAAAATACCTGATGCTGCAGATGCACGAGCTGCTGACCTATCTGAACCAGCAGGGCGTCATGTCTCTGCTCGTCCTCGGTCAGCACGGGATCATCGGCGAGATCCAGAGCAATATCGACGTGAGCTACCTGAGCGATGCATTGCTGCTGTTCCGGTTCTTCGAAGCAGAAGGCTCGGTGTTGACTGCGGTGTCGGCGGTCAAAAGCCGGACCAACATGCACGAACGCTCGATCCGGCAATTCCGGCTAAGCGACAAGGGACTCGAAGTAGGCGATGTGTTGAGCGACTTCAAAGGCGTGTTGTCTGGACTGCCGTCTTACACCGGACATACGCATTTGCTCGGCGCGAATGCCGTCGCCTCCGAGTGAGAAGCCGTCGCCCGTAGCGGGCACATCCCGGTAAAAACTGACGCAAAGAACGAGGCGACGCCCTTCGAACACCGCGGCGTGACGGAACATTTGGAACATTTCGGTAACATTCGTCCAGTCCCTTAAAATGCCGGGATTGATCCACTGACGCCGGAGCTGGTGATGCGTATCCTGGTGATCGAAGACGAGCCGAAAACAGGCGCGTACCTGAAAAAGGGCCTGGAAGAATCGGGCTATTCCGTCGACCTCGCCAACGACGGCGCCGACGGCCTGCTGCTCGCACAGGAGCAGGACTACGACGTGATCGTCCTCGACGTGATGCTGCCGACAATGGACGGTTGGGCCGTGCTGAAGGTACTGCGCGCGACTCATACCACGCCGGTGCTGTTCCTTACCGCGCGCGACGACGTGAACGACCGCGTGCGCGGTCTCGAACTGGGCGGCGACGATTACCTCGTCAAACCATTTGCGTTTGTCGAACTGCTGGCTCGGGTGCGTACTTTGGCGCGGCGCGGTCCGCCGCGAGAGAGCGAACTGCTGGCGGTCGGCGACCTGGAAATGGACATCAACCGGCGGCGCGTGAAACGCGGCGCAACGCGTATCGATCTGACGCCCCGCGAGTTCTCGCTGTTGCAACTGCTTCTGCGCCGTCAGGGCGAGGTGCTGAGCCGCACGCAGATCGCTTCATACGTGTGGGACATGAACTTCGACAGCGATACGAACGTGGTCGAGGTGGCGATTCGCCGCTTGCGAGCGAAGATCGACGACGCTTTTCCCGTCAAGCTGATCCAGACCGTGCGCGGCGTTGGATACGTAATTGAAGCGAAAGAGCCGGACTGATGGCAGCACGCTCGCTGACCGCTACGCTTGCACTCGCATTCGCGGGCACGACGCTGCTCGTGTTCGCGCTGGTCGGCAGCGTGCTGTACTTCGCGCTGGACCGCCAGGTCAAGCAGCAGGACGATCTCGATATCGTGCTGATCGCGCGGCACACGCGGCGTCTCGCGCAGGAGCTCAATACGCTCGACGAACTGCGCAGCCACGGCGACCGTCTGACTAGCCAGGTGCTGGGCAACCTGGCGCTGTCGATGGAAGTGCGCGATCCGCAGCGCAAGCTGCTGTTCGAACACAACACGGCGGCCATTGCCGACACTACGACGCCGTCGCCTGCGCTCATGAAACGAATCGGCGCCTCGCAACGCATCACCGAAGCGGACATCGCAGAGTGGCGCACCTCGCAGGGCGTGCCGGTGCGCGGACTTGCTGCGGATGTGATGTTGCGCGACGGCACGCCGGTCACGATCATCATCGCGCGCAATATGGCGGACCGCTGGCGCCTGCTCGACCGGTATCGCGATCGGCTGTATGTCGCGGGTCTCGCGGGTATGCTGCTCGCGTTTCTGATGAGCTGGTTGCTGGTGCGCGAGTCGTTGCGGCCATTGCGCGAGATGGCGCGCAGCGCGGCCACCGTCACCGTCGACAAATTGCACACCCGCATCGAAGCCGATGGTGCGCCGAACGAACTGGCGGCGCTCATCGCGTCGCTGAATGCGATGCTGGATCGCCTGCACGGCGGCTTTGAACGGATGTCGCAATACACGGCGGACCTCGCCCACGATATGCGTACGCCGCTTGGCAATCTGCGCGGATCGACTGAAGTCGCGCTGGCACGCCCACGTTCGGCCGATGAATATCAGTCCGTGCTCGCATCGAATCTCGAAGAGTGCGAACGGTTGTCGCGCATGATCGAAAGCGTGCTGTTTCTAGCCCGCGCCGAACACCCGCAGTTCGTCAAGACGTTGACGCAGGTCGATGCGCAGCAAGAGCTGTCGCGCATCGCCGAATACTTCGAGGGCGTCGCCGATGAAGCCGGCGTGCAGATTCGCGTAACAGGCGGCGGCCAGTTGCGCGCCGACGTGGAACTGTTCCGGCGCGCCGTCAATAATCTGCTTGCGAATGCGCTCCGTTATACGCCGCGCGGGGCCCTGATCACACTGGATGCACAGACCCCAGCCGAGGCTCCGCATACGCTGCGTGTGACCGTGGCGAACGAGGGCAAGCCGATCGATCCGGCCTTGCTCGAGCGGGTGTTCGACCGCTTCTATCGCGTGGACCCGTCGCGCAAAAGCGAGCCGAATGCGTCCGGATCTGCGGGCCTGGGTCTTGCCATTGTGCGCACCATCATGGAACTGCATGGCGGCAGCGCGCATGCCGAAAGCGACGCGGCCGGTACACGCTTCATTCTCACGTTTGCGGCCGCGTAGATGGCGAGTTCGGTGGCGCGGTCGCCGCCGTGTTCCCGCTTTCATCGAGCGAGTTGCGACTCCAGCCGCCGCCCAGCGCTTTTAGCAACTGCACGCTGGCATCAACACGCCGTGCATCGATCAGTTCCTGCGTGCGTTCATTCGTCAACGCAATGGTTTGTGCGGTCACGACATCCAGGTAGCTCACGGCTCCTGCCTGATATCGGTTCGTCGTGAGCTTCAACGACAGCTCAGCGGCCGATGTCGCGCGTTGCTGGCTGTCCGCTTCGCTAGCCAGTGTCGTCAGCGTGGACAGGTTGTCTTCCACTTGCTGGAACGCGGTCAGCACAGTCTGCCTGTAATCCGCTACTGCGCTGTTGTACTGCGCGTTCGCGCCCTTCAACGAGGCATCGCGGCGGCCGCCGTCGAACAGCGTGCCGGCCAGTTGCGCGCCGAGCGACCAGAAGAGGCTGGGCGCCGTGAGCCACGGCGCGAAGAACGTGCTTTCGAGTCCGGCCGTGGCCGACATCGTCAGGTTGGGATAGTACGCGGCGCGCGCCTCGCCGATCTGAGCGTTGGCCGCCGCGACGCGCCGCTCGGCGGCTGCGATATCGGGTCTGCGTTCGAGCAGTTGCGACGGCACGCCCGTTGGAATCTGCGGCAATCCCACGCTTTTCACTTCACTGGCCAGTGCGAACGACGACGCCGGCATGCCGATCAGCGTCGCAATGGCGTGTTGAAGCTGCGCACGCTGTACGTCGATGTCCGTGTCCTGGCTGCGGGTGCTCTCCAGTTGCGTCTGCGCCTGCGCAACGGCCGATGCGTCGATCGCACCGTCCTTTAACTGCTGTTGCACGATGCTCAAGGCCGCGGCATATGCGGTAACGCTGTCGTCGAGCAGCTTCTTCTGACGATCGAGCGAACGCAGATCGAAGTAGTCGGTCGCGAGATCGCTGGCGACCGACAGGCGCACGGACTGAAGGTCCGCCTCGCTTGCCTGCGCGTTGTCGCGCGCATAGACGGTCGCGTCCTTCACCCGGCCGAACAGGTCGGGCTCCCAACTCGCGGTGGCGCCCACCGAATAGTCGGGCACCGTCTGTCCCGCAAGCGAATGCCCGAGCACGTTCTGCGACAACCTCGTGCGCGACTGCGCCGCGCCCGCCGTTACCGTGGGTGCGTAGCCGGCACGCTGGTAGTCGAGCATCGCGCGGGCGGCCTGCAACTGCGCTACCGCTTTCGCCACGGTCTGATTCGACACGTCGACGCGCGCTTCGAGCTGGTCCAGTTCGGCGTCGTGAAAGAGCGTCCACCACGGGCCGGGCGGCTCGGCATCGGCTGGCGCAGCGACGCTCCAGCCGGGTGCCGCGGCGCCTGCGTATTGAGTGGGAACGGCCGCTTCCGGTTGATGATACGTGGGCAGCGTCGAACACGCAGTCAACGCGCAGGCGGTGACGATAGCCGCGCTGCGACGGGCGAATGGATGAAGAAGAGTGAGCATGAGCCGTCTCCTGGATCGCTTAACCGTGCCGTGCCGCGGCCGCGGCGACGCGCACCGGCTGGCCGTCCGCGAGGGCATCGCCCGGATTGTCGATGACCTGATCTGTCGACGTGACGCCGGTCGCGATTTCAACGTAGGTGCCGAAGTCCCGGCCGATCGTCACCTTGCGAGGATGCGCGCGACCATCCTGTCCGATCACCGCAACCGTGACGCCATCGGGTCTGAACAGCAATGCGCTCACCGGAAGTTCGAGCGCGGGGTGCTGCGTGCGCAACGCCAGATGAACCTGTGCATACGCGCCGGGCAACAACGCGCCGTCGCGATTGTCGACGTCGATCTCAACGCGCAGTGTCCGGCTGACAGAATCGATTGCGTCGGCGCTGCGCGCGACGGTCGCCGCAAAGGAACGGCCCGGATACTGCTGGGTGGTCAGATAGACCTGTGTGCCTGCGGTGACGCTGCCGGCGTCGTCCTGCGGCACATTCACGTAGACGCGCAAGCGGTCGGTCTGCTCGACGTGGAAAAGCTCTCCCGGCGCACTCGCAAGACCCGGCGATCCTCCTGAGGTGACGAGCGCTCCGACATCGACGTTGCGCACGGTGACGACGCCGTCGAACGGCGCGGTCACTTTCTCGTAAGACACGAGCTCGCTCAAGCGCGCGACGTTCGCCTGCGCCGACGCGAGCGCGGCGAGTTTCGCGGCGCTGTCGCTCGTCTTTGAATCGGCATCCTGCTGCGACACCGATTGCGTTTGCAACATCGTCTGCCAGCGCCGCGCGGTGCTGTCCGCGAACGCGTAGTTCGCCTTTGCGGTGGCCACGTCGGCGCGTGCCTGTTGCAACTGGGCGTCCAGCTCCGGCGTTTCGATGTCGGCGAGCGTTTGTCCGGCTCGGACTTTCGTGCCGATGTCCGCGTACCAATGCCGAACATAGCCGCTCGTGCGCGCATAGATCGACGCGTCGGCATACGGCATCACCGAACCAGGCAACAGCAGTTCCTGCGAAGCCGGCGCCGGTTTCGGCCGCACAGCATCGACGATCGTTTCGCTTTGCGCGGCGACCTGTTGCGAGAGTTCGGTGCTCGCATGCAGACGCGGCACGATTCCGATGGCTAGCAGGGCCGCTGCAATCGTCAGCAGGGCGGCGGGCAGCAGGAGCGCGCGGCGCTTCCCGGGTTGCGCGCCGGTGTCGTTGCGAGCGGGTACGGCAAGCTCCGTCGATGCCGTGCCATCGCGGTCCTGCGGAAGGTTGGACTGAGTCATGGCTTTTCCTTATCGAGCTTGAGTATTCATCGGCACGGCGGCAGCGCGAGCCGCGCGACGCCGCGCGAGCCACGCATGTACCGCCCCGAACACGACGGGTACGAACATCAGCGTCGAGAGCGTGCCGAATGCCAGGCCGCCAATCACCGCGCGGCCGAGCGGGGCGTTCTGTTCGCCGCCTTCGCCGAGGCCGAGGGCCATCGGCAGCATGCCGATCAGCATGGCGAGCGCGGTCATCAGCACGGGCCTGAAGCGGTTGAAGCCCGCATCGAGCGCGGCGGCGAGCGGCTCCATGCCGGCCTGCAACGACTCGCGCGCCGTGTTGATCACGAGAATGCTGTTTGCCGTTGCAATGCCGATGCACAGAATCGTTCCGGTAAGAGCCGGCACGCTCAGCGTGGTATGCGTCGCGAACAGCATCCATGCGATGCCCGCGAGCGATGCCGGCAAGCCGCTGATGATGATCAGCGGGTCCAGCCACGACTGGAAGTTCACGACCATCAGCAGATAGACGAGCGCGATTGCGAACACGAGCCCGGCGCCGAGACCGGCGAACGACTCGTTCATCGACTGCACCTGGCCGCGCATCACGATCGACGAACCGGGCGGCAACTGCGCGCGCGCCGCGTCGACGATTCTGGATACGTCGGCGGCGACGCCGCCCAGATCGCGTCCCTGCGTCGCCGCGAATATGTCGAGCACCGGCTGCACGTTGTAGTGCGAGACGACCGCCTGTTGCGAGCTGCGATCCAACGTGCCGAGTGTGCCGAGCTGGTTCTGTGGCGCGACCGTGGCCTGATTCGTGGTCAACGGAATGTTCGAGAGCGTTTGCAGCGAGTCGATGTCGTACTGCGGCACCTCGGCCAGCAGGGGATAGCTGACGCCGTTCTTCGGATCGAGCCAGAAGTTCGGCGTAGTCTGCGAGCTGCCCGAGAGCGCGATCAACATGTTCTGCGCGACGTCACGCTGCGTGAGGCCCGCCTGGATAGCCTTCGTCCGGTCGACGTTCACGTCGATGGTCGGCGCGTCGCCGGGCTGCTGGATGCGTGCGTCGACGAGACCGCGTACACCGCGCAACTGCGCAAGCAGCCGGTCGGCCACCACGCGGTTCTTATCGAGCTGATTGCCCACGATCTGCACGTCGATAGGAGCGGGCAGGCCGAAGTTAAGGATCTGGCTGACGATGTCGGCGGGCAGGAACGCGAACGTCACACCCGGAAACGATGCGGCGAGCACGTTGCGCAGTTGCGCGACGTATTGCGCGGTGGGTTTGTGCTTGGGCTGCAGCGTCACCAGGATATCGGCGTCTTCGGGGCCGACCGGATCGGACGAGTCGTAAGTCAGGTTGATGCCGCTGACCGGCACACCGATGTTATCGAGCACGGCCGCCTGCTCCGACTTCGGGATCACGCTGCGAATCTTCGCTTCGACCTGATCGGTGATGCGCGCTGTTTGCTCGATGCGGGTGCCCGTCGGTGCGCGCAGATGCAGCCGGATCTGACCGGTATCGACGGACGGAAAGAAGTCGCGGCCGGCGAACGGGACGAGGATCAGCGACGCGAGACACAGCGCGACATAGACCGGCACGAAACGGCGGCGTCCCGAGATCGCGCGTCCCAGCATCGCACGATAGCCGCTGCGCAACGCCTCGAAGTGCCGTTCGAACCGCGCCTGGAAACGCGCCACTGCAGCAAAGCGTCCCTGCGCATTGTGGCCTTCTTTGGACGGCGCGCGCATCAGATACATTGCAAGCGTCGGGATCAGTGTGCGCGAGAAAAAGTAAGACGCGCACATGGCGAACACGACCGCTTCCGCAAGCGGAACGAACAGATAACGCGCGACGCCGGACAGCAGGAACATCGGTACGAACACAATGCAGATCGACATCGTCGAGACGAACGTCGGCACTGCGATCTCGCCCGAGCCGTTCAGGATCGCATCATGCAACGGCTCGCCCTTTTCCAGATGGTGCGTGATGTTTTCAATCGCCACCGTCGCGTCGTCGACCAGAATACCGACGGCGAGCGCAAGGCCGCCAAGCGTCATGATGTTGATGGTCTGCCCGAGCGCTGCAAGTGCAATCAGCGACGTCAGCACGGCGAGCGGAATCGTCACCGCAATGATCAGCGTTGCGCGCCAGCTGCCGAGAAACAGCAGGATCATCGCGGCCGTCAGGCATGCGGCGATCAGCGCTTCGCGCACCACGCCCGAAATGGCCGACTTCACGAACACGGACTGATCCGATAACGGGGTGATGTGCAGCGCTTTCGGCAAACCGGCCGCGATCTTCGGCAGCATGTCTTTGACCTGCTGGATGATCGTCAGCGTAGACGCGCTGCCGGTCTTTTCGACTTGCAGCAGTGCAGCGCGCTTGCCGTCGCTGCGCACGATGTTGGTCTGCGGCGCATAACCGTCGATCACATGCGCGACGTCGCGAACGTACACCACGCCGCCTTGCACCGTCTTGATCGGCAGGTCGTTGAGCGCAGCGACGCTCTTCGTGCTGCCGTTCATCTCGACGTTGTATTCACGCGAGCCGATTTTCGCGGTGCCGCCCGGCAGAATCAGGTTTTGCGCATTGACCGCGTTGACGACGTCGATCGGTGCGAGTCCTTTCGCCTGCAGCGCCTTGGGATCGAGCTCGACCATGATCTGGCGGATCTTGCCGCCGAACGGCAGCGGCACCGCCGCGCCCTGCACGGTGGCCAACTGCGTGCGGATAAAACTGTTACCGAGATCGTAGAGCGTCTGTTCGGGCAACGTGTCGCTCGACAGGCCGAGTTGCAGGACGGGCACCGTCGATGCGTTGTACGTGATGATGTTCGGCGGCAAGGTGCCCGGCGGCAGGACTCGCAAGATCGACGCGGAGTTCGATGCGGCTTCGGCGATCGCGCGGTTGATGTCGGCGCCGGGGTGAAAGAAGATCTTCACGACCGAGACGCCGTTTAACGACTGCGACTCGATGTGCTCGATGTCGTCGACGTCCGTCGTGAGCGCACGCTCGTAGTTCGACGTGATCCGGTGCGCCATGTCTTCGGCGGAAAAGCCGTTGTACGACCAGACAATGCTGACCACGGGAATGTCGATGTTCGGAAAGATGTCGGTCGGCGTGCGCATGATCGCAAGCGGGCCGAGTATGAACAGCAGCACGGCCAGCACGATAAAGGTGTAGGGCCGCCGCAGGGCCAGTCGGACTATCCACATGACATTTCCTTGGACGATGGGCTAGAGAGATGGCCCGTGCCGCGGTGCGTCCAAGCGATGCAATGCGGCGGGCTGATGACGTCGCAGTGTGCCGATCCGTCACTGACTTGTAAGTGACGGCGTCATTACAAGTCTGTTATCTGCGTGGGGTGCAAAGACGAGCGGGCGACGGCAGAAAGCAAGGGGCGCTGAGCGCGCTCGAAGATGACAAGCTTGTAATGCGCTGGTCAGCATTGGGTCAGTGCTCATTGCCCACAATCCGTTCAACCCTTCACGAATCGCAACGGAGGGAATCCGGGCCGCGCTCATCGTGAATGTGGCCGCAACTCACAGACAGGTGAATGATCATGAAAGCACTGCTCAACGTTGTTCTCGTTTCCTGCGCACTGGCCGCGCCCGCGCTTTCTTTCGCGCAAACCGTCGATCAGCCGGTGACGCGTGCGGAAGTGCGTGCCGATCTCGTGCAGTTTGAAATGGCCGGATATCGTCCGGTCGCATCGGACGCGCAGTATCCCGCGGACATTCAGACCGCCGAGGCGAAGGTGTCCGCCGCACAGACTGCTACGTATAAGACGTCGGTAGGGGGCGTGTCGATGAACGGCTCGTCGCAGGCAGGCGCGCCGGCATCGGTGGACGGTGCCGGGCGGATCTACTTCGGACATTGAGCCGCGTTGGCGGTGTCATGTGCAACCGCCGGGCGGGCAATGAATGCGTTCCTCGCGATGCGGGCCGCCCGGGTTGTCACTGGTTGTCGCTAGTTTTCGCTGGTTGCCGGTGCTTCCGGCCGGTAACCGGAAAGCAATGTTCGACGGCTTCTTAACGAGGCTTTACCACTGCTGATGGACAAACGGCGCGATCTTTTGCAGATATAGCGCGCGTAGGACCTCCATGGCCGAATCTGTCAGGGGCGGCAGTTCGCTCGCCTCAGCGTTTGCTTTGGCTTGCGCTGCGTTCTTTGCCCCTGGGATGACGGTCGTCACTCCATCGTTCATGAGAATCCAGCGAAGCGCGAACTGCGCCATCGTGGCGTTTTGCGGGACGAGTGAGCGGATTTCGTCGACGGCTTCCAGAGCGACGTCATAAGGAACGCCGGCAAAGGTTTCGCCCTTGTCGAAGGCCTCGCCGTTACGATTGAAAAGGCGATGGTCATTGGCCGCAAACGTCGTCTCGCGCGTCATTTTTCCGGTGAGCAGGCCCGACGCAAGAGGCACCCGGACGATAACGGCGACTCCCCGGTCACGAGCTTCCTGAATAAAGCGGGCCGGCCTTTGCCTGAAAATGTTGTAGATGATCTGTACCGACTTCACACCCGGATATTCGATCGCTTTCAGACCTTCTTCGACTTTCTCGACCGACACACCGTAGCTGCTGATCTTTCCCGCTGCGACCATGCGGTCCATCGCATCGAAAACCTCCGGCCGGTAATAGACCTCGGTCGGTGGACAATGAAGCTGTACAAGATCGAGCCGCTCCATCTCCAGGTTCTTCAAGGACCGGTCGACAAAAGCATTCAGATTCGCTGCGGTGTAGCCTTGCGCCACGTGCGGGTCCAGTCGCCGCCCTGCCTTGGTCGCAACGAAGGGTCGCGGTCCCGAACGTTCCTTGAGCACGTCCGCGATGATCCGCTCCGAGCGGCCGTCGCCGTAAACGTCGGCCGTGTCAATGAAGGTTGTACCGCTATCGAGCGCCGCATGCAGAGCCGCCTTTGCATCGCTCTCGGCGACGTCGCCCCATGAACCTCCAATGGCCCACGCGCCAAACCCGATTTCAGAGACGCTCTTTTCTGCGTGTCCGAACTTCCGTTCTTTCATCTTGATTCTCCGTTCATGGCATGAGTTGTCCGCCGTTGACCTCGATGATCTGCCCCGTGATGTATCCCGACATGGCGGGAGACGCGAGGAACAGGAACGCGCCGACGCACTCCTCCGGCAGGCCTTCTCTGCCCATCGGCACCGTGGCAGTCTGCGACGCCCAGATTTCCGGCGGCGTGTATTTGTCGTGGAACGGCGTCTGTATGAGTCCGGGTGCTACTGCGTTCACACGGATTCCGTCGTTTACAAATTCCTTTGCGTGGCCACGGGTCAAACTGCTGACAAAGCTTTTTGACGCGGCGTAAAGCACCGCTCCTGCGCCGCCGCCCGTACGCGCGGCAACGGACGACGTATTGATGACGTAACCACGTGATTCCTTGAGAAACGGATGGGCAGCCGAGGTTGCTTCCCAAACCGATCTTGCGTTCAGATTGACGACGCGTTCGAAGTGGCTGGCCGAGGCGCTTATAGATGCCAGCCTACCCAACATGGCGCCGGCGTTATTGATGAGCCCATCGAGTCCGCCTAGCAGTTGCGCCGCTTCCTTCACGACCCGCGATGCTTCGCCCGTCTCGCTGACGTCGCCCTGGACAAGATGAATGCGCTCCGGCGATTCCGCACGCAGCGCTTGCGCAGCCGCTTCGCTCTCGTTGAAATGCGCGACCACGTGCGCGCCCTGTGCGGCAAATGCGCGAACAATAGCCGCTCCAATTCCAGTCGAGCCGCCCGTGACGAGAACTCTCGTATCCTTCAGATCGCCGATCTGTATTTGCTCAAGTCCATGCATGGAATTTCCTCCGAATGGATAAACATGAGCGGGGCATACGCCGCAGCGCTCCGGGATTCGCGACGAAGAAAATGATTACATACCGTAGAATGAAACGGATTCACTGGAACGATGAACGGCATTCATCATGGCAAAGAACGACCGGATCGATTTTGCGGACTTAAGGCTGTTTCTTGCGATAGTCAGGTGCCGGAGTTTCCGGCTGGCTGCAATCGAACTCGGGCAGACGCCGTCGGCAGTCAGTCACGCGATGCGGCGGCTGGAAGACCGCCTCGGCGCAAAGCTGCTTAACCGGACGAGCAGGGCGGTTTCGCCCACGGAGGCGGGGCTCGATCTCGCTTCCCGGCTGGAAGAAGGCTTCAATCAGATCGGTTCGGCTCTCGAGAGTTTTGAAGCGCCGGGTACCGCGCGGCTCGGCTCTTTACGTCTGAATGTTTTCGCGGATGCCGCCCACTTGCTGGTCGCACCGGCATTGCCGGAATTCGCACGCCTTTGCCCCGATGTGCAGCTTACGGTCGTGGTCGACAACCGGCCGATCGACATCGTTGCAGAAGGATACGACGCCGGGATTCGCTACGGTCATCATGTTCCCGAAGACATGATTGCAGTGCCGCTGACCGGCCCGCAGCGATGGGTGATGGCCGCGTCGCCCGCATACCTGAAGAAACACGGCACTCCTCGTCACGTCAGCGAACTGGCCGATCACAACTGCCTTCAGCTTTTGCTCGGGGACAATTCGAGCTACCGTTGGGAAGTCAGCGTCGCAGGTAAAACAACCCCGATCCGGGTGCCCGGGTCGATCACGATCAACGACACCGCAACCACGATTAGCGCGTGCAAGGCGGGAATGGGCATAGCGTATCTGCTGGAGGCTCGAATCGCCGATGAGCTGGCGCGGCGTACCCTGAGAGTTGTGCTCGAAGACCATGCGTGCGCTGAGGATCCACTCCACATGTACTACAGTGGTCGTCGATACAACCACCCGGCGTTGCTTAGCCTGATCAATATCATCCGGAAACAGCAGTCACTCGCGAAGATTTCAAGGTCGCGTGAGTGAGCGGGGCCGGCGCCGCTAATTGCTGCCGTTGCCGTTGCTGTTGCCACGAAGGTTCATTTGACGTGGACGTTCGTCGTGCTGTCCGTCGCACGCTTTCGCATGCGACGGACGAGCGCTCCGATGCCGTTAATGAGCAACCGGCTCGTTGAGATAGACGCCCGAGGACAGTGCGGCTTTTACCTCTCGCGTGAACTCGTCGGTGGATACTTCCTCCGCGCCGGCCTCAATTGCGTCGTATGCCTGACGCACGACGTCGGCCGGCGTCGCCTTCGGCACTTCCAGCCCGCGCGTCAGACCCGTATCGATGAAGCCGGCGTGAAGCCCGACGACTTGCGTATGCTGCTCGCGCAACGAATGACGCAGGCCGTTGGTCAGCGCCCACGCCGCCGACTTCGACACGCCGTAACCAGAGAGGATCGGCCGGTTCACCCAGCTCGCGACCGAAAGCACGTTCAGAAGCGCGCCGCCGCCGTTGCGGGCGAGGTTGCCCGCAAACGCCCGCGACATCGCCAGCATGCCGAACACGTTGGTTTCGAGGTGATCGCGCAACGCGTCGATCGCGCCGTCGTCGGTCAGGCTGCCAAGCCGTGCGATGCCCGCATTGTTGATCAGCAGCGTGACGTCACCCGCCGCCTCGACGGCAGCGGCGACAGCCGCTGGATCGGTCACGTCCAGTTTCACCGGCACGACGCCTGGCAGCGTCACACTGGCCGGATCGCGCGCGCCCGCATAGACCTTGCGCGCTCCTCTCTCGAGCGCCTGTTTCGCAAACTCAAGACCAAGGCCGCGGTTCGCTCCCGTTACGAAAACAACAGAACCTTCGATTTTCATGACAAATCCTTCATACGGTTAATCGCAGGCGCGTCGGCTCACCGGGCGCATGGCAACTGATCAAAAACTTCCTTGCGTATTTCGGAATGTGTTGCCTTGTGGACCGTGCCGTCGGCTTCGCTTCCCATCACGCCCGGAAGTCCGCTAGACTTATGTCAATGTCGATCGACATCGTCTTTTCAAGCATTGTGTCGACGTGGATCGGGTATGTCAATGGTGATCGACATTGTGTTTGTTAATCGATGCGATTGTCTGGATAAGGGAGGGAGTGATGGGTGTGTCTCGGCAACAGGCCGCCGAAAACCGGAGCGCGATTGTCGCGGCCGCCGAGCGGCTGTTCCGCATTCGCGGCGTCGACGCTGTGGGGCTCGCGGAGTTGATGAAAGAAGCCGGTTTTACGCAGGGTGGCTTTTACAACCACTTCAAGTCGAAGGACGCGCTGGTCGCCGCGGTGATGGAAAAGGCGATGCAAGACTATGCGGATTCGCCGAACGCCGGTAGCCTGGTCAAGCAAACCGCGCGCTATCTGTCGACCCGGCACCGCGACAACATCGAGGCGGGGTGCCCGCTGTCTGGATTCGTTGGCGACGCTCCCCGGATGACCGCCGCCGCGCGTGTGTCCTACGCGCACGGCCTGGCGGCGTATCTCGACCGGTTTGCGGCCATGATATCCAAGGAAGGCGCGACGCCGGAAGAAACCCGCCAGGACGCCATTGCGGCGTTCAGTCAGATGGTCGGGGCGCTCGTGTTGTCGCGCGCGATTGCAGATGCCGATCCCGCCTTCGCCGACGAAATCCTCGAAGCAGGACGCCGCACGCTCGCCGATGAGACGCCGCCTACGGCTCCTTGAGCGCTACCGTGCGATAGGACCGCCGAAGGTCCCATCCAACCTACACCGTACTCACGCAAGTACGCTGCGTTTGCAATGCACTCAGCACGGCGTCCACAACCCGCTCGACGCCTGGCCAGTTTTTCTCCGGTTGGCCTTCGATATAAACATCCGGTGCGACGCTCTTATAGTGTTCCGGGTATCCCCAGATTGCATCGTGAACCGCCGGCCTCGTGATACTGCCGCCGAGCACTGCGACCGTCGGCCGGTGGAACGCGGCAGCCACATGCATCAGCATCGAGGAGTTCGTCAGGACGGCATTCGCATTTTCGGCGAGCGCAAAGACCGTTCGCATCGACACCTCGCCCGCGACCGAACGCACCGGGACGTTGGGTCCCGCGGCGACGATCGCTTCGTTGGCGCGCGCCTTGTCGGCCTCGCTACCAACTATAAGAATCTCGCAGCGGTCGCCGGACTGTTGCAATGCGGACGCAATCTGCGAGAGCGCTGCCCCAAACTGTCGGGGATCCCAAGCCTTGGTGGGAACTCCCGCTCCGACGCTAACCAGCACTCGCCATGTCGTGCCAACTTCTGCGGAGTCATTTGTCCAGATCCTGTCGGCGCTTGCCCGTTCGGCTGCCGTGAGGAAAAGCTGAGGTCGAGCGTCGGGAAGCTCCGTTGCGCCGAGCAACTCGGCTTGCGCGAGCGCGGCGCGACCGGATTGGCGGCGCGCAAAGTCAATGTAAGCGTGACACCCGCTGTGGCCGCCGCGATACCCGCGCACGCCGATGCGATATCGCACACCAAGCCGCATCATCAGCAGCGCGCCCATGTAACTGCCGAGGACGTCGATTCCGACGTCAAACCCGCCTCGCTTGCGCAGCGCGGCGACTTGCGGCGATTTCAGCAGGAAACGCACGACGTCACCGGGCGAGCGGTTCTCGACGATCTTGTTGTTCCATGGTGCGTCGATCTCGACGATTTCATCGATGAACGGATTGTTCTCGAGAATCGGGCGCCCCCAACTGCCGATGCCGGCAACGATTCGGGTGGCCGGGAAGCGTTTTTTGAGCGCCTCGAAGATCGGCGTCGCAGTCAGCAATTCACCAAAATCGTTCGGTCGAAGGACAAGAATTTCACGCGGCGTACTGCGACGAGGGTCATGCCGCGACGGGGTCAAGCGGCCAATCACCCAGACCGGGAATTCAGTAAGCAGGCTTTTCCATTCCATTGCATATCCACGAGATGAGGTGAGTGCCAAGCCGCGCGGAGCGACGCACTGAGTGTGCATGGAAGGAGGTGCCCGGTCTGTGGGCCGCCATACGAAACTGCCGCGTCGCGAGCGCTCGCCGCTATGGCGCGTTCGCGAGCTCGCAGCTTCCGTCGCCGGTGTTGAGCCCGGCGGGTTTCAGTTCAACGTTCTTTCGTCCGGACGCAACGTCAAGACGCGTACACCGTTCCGGGTGACGGCGACGGTATGCTCAAATTGTGCGGACAGCTTTCCATCGTTCGTGACGACCGTCCAGCCATCGTCTTCAGTCCGAACGGCATGTCGCCCCTGGTTGATCATCGGCTCGATGGTAAAGACCATGCCCTCTTGCAGCACCAGACCTGTTCGCGGCTTTCCCCAATGCAGCACCTGAGGCGGTTCGTGCATTTCGCGTCCGATGCCGTGTCCACAATATTCCCTTACGACCGAATAACCGTTTTGCCGTGCGTGCCGCTCGATCGCATGCCCGACATCGCCCAGTCGCGCGCCAGGACGAACGGCCCTGATGCCTTTCCACATCGCTTGATACGTGACTTCCACGAGTCGTTTAGCTAAGGGCGATACCTCGCCTAGCAGATACATTTTGCTGGAGTCCGCGATGTATCCGTTCTTTTCCAATGTGATGTCGAAATTAACGATATCGCCGCTTTCCAATATTTCCGTGGGCGACGGAACGCCGTGGCAAACCACGTTGTTGCGCGATGAATTCAAGACGTAGGCGTAGCCATATTGGCCTTTGCTCGCCGGACGGGCATTGAGTTCGTTGACGATGAGGCTATCGACCAGATCGTTGATGTGCATGGTCGACATGCCGATCATGTCCAACCGGTCCAGATGACCAAACACATCCGCGAGCAATTTGCCGGACTCCGCGAGCAACGCGATTTCTTCTGGCCGCTTGGTCACGTGGACGCCACCCTGACGGATCGCGTCTCCACGCCTGCTGCTCGCAGTTCGCGCGCAACGATTTCACTAAAACTGTGCGTGGGATTCATTTCGCACAGCATGCCAATCTTGATCCAGAACGCCGCTTGCGCGTTGATCGACCGACACGACACCTGGCTCGCTTTGCGTATCTGATCATGCAAGTCGTCGTCAATATTCACGATGCCCATTTTTGCCATCCGTATATGAAACATATATGGATCATATACTCTTGTCTGTTCGCAGTGCAAGCGTGTTGGTGCTCGCGATTGCGGTCACTGCCAAGGGCCAGTGCGCAAGGTGACCAACCTGAAGTCACATCGCCGAGATTGACGATGGACTTCAGTTTTGGGGAGATGCGATGTGTCAGAACGTCGGGGCCGGGCCTGCGCCAATACGTACACGGAAGAGCGCGTAGGGCTTCCTGCGCTCGTCCTTGCCGCTGTGGAAAACAGGCTGACGATGCAGTTGATTCGCCGTGAAGTACAGATATCCGTCGGTGCCGACCGACAGTGTGTCCGGCCACAGCACGCGCGGGTCATGCACGATGGTCTGCCATTCGCCGCCCGGTTCGAGCTTGCGAATGGAGTCGTGTTCGTAGTCGCCTGCGTAGACGGCGCCGTTCGCGTCGCTTTCGAGTCCGTCTGAAGCGCCTTTCTCTCCCAGGTCTTTTACAGCGGCTGAAAGTTGGGCTTCGCTGATCGACGGGTCGCGCAGCATGGCGGTCGGCACCGAGTAGAGATGCCGGCTTGAAAGCGGGCAGTAGTAGAGCGTCTCGCCATCCGGCGAAAGCGCGATGCCATCCGATGCAACGGTGAACGGCGTGCTCTTGCCGTTTGCATCTCGCACTTTAAGGGTCTCGCCTTCGACCACGGGCACGAAGGCCGGATCGGCCGATGTGGAAACGTCACCGGTCAGGCGTCGCAATGCCTTGCCCGAGTCGAGGTCGATGACGATCAATCCACCGGTGCCGCTCAACGACGAGTCGGTCACATACGCGACGCCCGCTTTGCCCACGCGGAAGTCGAACCGCACGTCGTTCACGTAGGTTTGCGCGCGCATGACGTTGGCCGGAAAGACCAGCGTCTTCACCACGCGATTGGTAGCGAGGTCGATAGCGACGAGCTTGGCACCTCCCGCAACCGGATTCGAGAAATTGGGCGCAGCGGTGTCCAGTACCCACAGACGTCCGCGCCCGTCCGCAACCACGCTTTGAACGCTCAGGAAATGCGCGGCTGCGTGGGAAACGTCCGCACGATTGATGTCCGCATTCGGATACGCGACCACTTTACCGTCGCGCACTTCCGCAACGGTGGCCTGAACGTCGTCGCCCCAGCGCGGGAAGTTGACGAAAATCCGCCCGGTTTCCGTGACGGTCACGCCGGTGGGCATCGGCCCGGAGAATGTCGCCACCGTTTCTATCGAACCGATGGTGCGTTCCGTTGCCTCGTTGGACGCCGCCACTGGTGACGGCGCCTGCGATGGTGCCTGGACGGACGCCGCATAGGCGAAGCTGCCGAAGCTCAGGCTCACGGCCAGCGCGATTGCGGCGCGGCGCATCGCGCCGCTCTTTTTACCGCCTTGATAGATAGATTGCATGGTCGTTCTCCAGTTGTGTGTGATGTTGCAGGTGGCGTGATGAACCAGTGCGGCGAACTAGAAACCTTCGAGCACGATTTTTCCGCGAGCGCGTCCGCTTTCGATCAGCGCATGAGCGCGGCGCAGATTCTTCGCATTGATGGTTCCGAAGTGATCCGCCATCGTGGTGCGCAGCGTGCCGTCGTCGATCAGTGCCGACACCCTGTTCAGGATTTCGTGCTGCCTGACCATGTCAGCGGTTTCGAACAGCGACCGTGTGAACATCAGCTCCCAATGAAGAGAAATGGACTTCCGCTTGAGCGGCATCGCGTCGAGCGTGTCCGGATCGTCGATCACACCGAGCCGGCCTTGAGGCGCCAGCGCCTCGACGAGCTGCGGATAGTGAAGGTCCGTTTGAGTCAGGCTCGCGACGTAACGCACCTGCGGCGAACCGATACGGCGCAGGCCTTCCAGCAGCGGTCGCGAGTGATCGATCACGTCGTGCGCGCCGAGCGCTTGCACCCAATCACGCGTTTCAGGGCGGGACGCCGTGCCAATCACGCGCAGTTTCGTCAGACGGCTCGCAAGCTGCGTGAGCATCGAGCCGACGCCGCCGGCAGCGCCGACTATCAGCAGCGCGTCGCCCGAGCCTGCGTGCTCGGCTACGCCGAGCCGGTCGAAGAGCAGTTCCCACGCCGTCAACGAAGTCAGCGGAAGCGCGGCGGCTTGCGCATCCGAAAGCGTGGCAGGTTTCCTGCCGGCAAGCCGCTCGTCCACGAGCGCGTATTGCGCGTACGCGCCGGGGCGGGCAATGCTGCCCGCGTAGAAGACCTTGTCTCCTGGCGCGAACAGCGACACGTCGTCGCCCACGGCCTCGACGGTTCCGACGGCGTCCCAGCCGAGTACGCGCGGCGCTTCGGTCGGCGAGCCCATGCGGACTTTCGTATCCACCGGATTGACCGCGATCGCGTCTATCTTCACCAGCAAGTCGCGCGATGCCGGTTCAGGCGTAGGCAGGTCGAGATCGACGAGCGAATCCGGATGCTCGGCGGGGAGACCGTGCTGTGTATAGACCACTGCTTTCATGCGCATGCTCCAGGTACGTTTTGAAGGGCTTCAGCGCTCACCGTGCTCGTGTATCGCTGAGGTATGGCTGAATTCTGGCGCGACCTCATAGGTGCGAAAAACCAGTTACATTAGGGAAGACTTTCACTCCTGGAATGAAAATGGTCCGGTTAGAAGACCTTCAACTCTTTGTGAGAACTGCCGCGCTCGGCAGCTTTTCAAACGCGGCGAGAGAGGCGGACCTTCTGCCCGGCCAGGTCAGCGCAGCGATTTTGCGGCTCGAGCGGGAGCTTGATATCCGGCTCTTTGCGCGGTCCACTCGCAGCCTCAAGCTGACTGCAGAAGGCGAGCAGTACCTTCCCTATGCGGAAGAAGTTCTGTCGATGATTCACGAAGGCCGCGAACGTCTGCATGGAGAAAGACATGCGCTGCAAGGCATGCTGCGGATCGCGGCGCCTTCCGATCTCGGCCGCAATAACCTGCTGACCTGGCTTGGTACGTTCCGCGAACAACATCCGAAGCTGACATTGCGGCTTTCGCTGTCGGATCACGTAACCGACGTCTTCCGCGATCCGGTGGATGTGGCAATCCGCTATGGGTCTGCGGAGCAGGCGAGCTACGTTGCGCTCGCACTCGCCGAGAACAATCGAAGGGTGCTGGTGGCTTCGCCGGAGTACCTGAAGCGCCGCGGCTCGCCCGCTTCTTTGGACGAACTCGTTTTGCACGATTGCCTGCCCTATGTGCTGGCAGGTCGCGTCTATGACCGCTGGTCGTTTCCGTCCAATGGCGTGCGGCGGCAGGTCACGGTGAGAGGCGTGCTGCTTTGCGACGATGCGGAAATCGCGAGACGCTGGGCGGTGGAAGGCCGCGGCATCGCCTATAAATCGTGGCTCGACGTGCACGACGATGTGATATCCGGCCGATTACATGTCCTGTTGCCTGACCAACCTGGGGAAACAGCGCCGCTAAACCTGGTCTGTCCGCACCGTCGTCAGTTCTCGCCGGCTGTGCGATATCTTCATGCTCATCTCAGGGAACGGGTGTTGCCCATGAGCGCAGCGATGCGTGAGTACGCGAACTCATTGGTGGAATGACGCCGACACGGCTGCGCTTTTCTGATTGCGCGGAGCGGTACTGAAGGCGCTCGTGGCTCACTCCGCTTATCGGGCGTACCTCGCCAACAACGACCGGATCGCCGGATCGTTCATGTTTTGTGGCGTAACGGTGACCACGTCGACGAAGAGAGTGCGGGGTGGCGGATGGCCCTGCAGTGCCTCGACCATGGACGCCAAGGCGAGGTAACCCATACGGTAAGGGTCCTGCAATATGGCGGCATGTACGATTCCTTTTTTGAGGCCTTCCAGGAATTCCGGACGCCAGTCGAATAGCACGAGGCGCGGGCGCTGGCCGATTGCCGCGGTCTCGATCACCCGCAGAGCGCCGTAGGCAATCGGTTCAGCCGGCGCAAAAACGGCATCGAGGCGGCCCGGGTAGCTCTTTATCACCTCGGCGATCAGCACTTCGGCATCGCGCGGTCGATACCCTACGTAGGTATCGATCACCACATCCCATCCCTCTTTGCGGGCAACGCTTAAAAATCCGCTTTCTCTCGCAACGGTCGAACTCACGTTGGGCGCGAGCCGCAGCATTGCCACCTTGGCGCCCTTTTTCAGAACCGGTACCAGGCTGAGCGCCGCCTTCCTGCCAGCGCTGAAATTGTCTGTGTAGACGGTCGAGATTCCATCGTAATCGGCGCTGTATCGATCCACGAGGATCACGGGGACTGGGACTGAAACCCGCGTGTCGCCGGCCAATGGTTCTGGTGCCAGTACTACGCCCGAGACCCCCTGCGTCACCATGTATTCGATAATGCGCAGCTGGATATTCGGTGTATTGAGCGACTCGCCGTCGGACGGGTTGCGAATCAGCAGATCTACATGATGATCATGGGCAGATTGTTGTATTCCCTTGAGCAATGTCTGATAGAAGACAAGTGATGAGCCCGGCAGGACGACACCGATTGTGCTCGCGTGCGCGGTCGGCGCCATCACCGCCAGCGACCAGAGCAGCACAAAAAGTCTCAGAGGTCCAAGCATGGTGTGTCCACTCGAAGTGGCCTCGACCTGACCGCATAAGCTTGCGGAAAGGCATTTCCCTGTTATGAAGATTCTCGCCAGGCAAGCGGAATCTTTGCCCCACACACTAGTTTTCAACGACCTTTCGGAATAATAAGCCGATGATCGGCGGGCCGCCATTGCCACTTCATGGGATGGGGCAGCGGACGGGTTCGGCCACTACCGGCCATCCGCCCGCAAAAGGCTGCGGTCATTCAAATATCAGCAATTGCGCTGAAGCCGACGTACGCGCTTGCCGTCTTCTGTGGCGTCGGGAACTCATGATAGTTGAGCGCGGCCTCACGAGAACCTTCTTTGTCCGTTTGCGTGGTCGTTTCGGCAATGCTTAAAAAAAATTGGCAGTCGCCCAAGGGTGACTGCCAATTTGCAGAGTGATGTTGTGGAGGCTCAATGAGCGTTCGATCGGACGGATGTGTCGCCCGTAGATGCGGATGCGATGGCCGGATTGTCGATCGGCTGCAGCTCTTCAAATTCATCAACGTACGTACGATTCAGCACCGCACGCGCAGTGTTCATGTCGAGCTGTCCTTCCCAACGCGCGACCACGACAGTTGCAACCCCATTGCCGATCAGGTTCGTCACGGCCCGAGCTTCATTAAGAAAACGATCGACACCGAGAAGCAGGACCAAGCCTTCGACCGGAATCTTGTGCATCGACGCGAGCGTCGCGGCCAGCGCAACGAATCCAGCACCCGCGACTCCCGCCGAGCCTTTCGAAGTGAGAAGAAGCACGCCCAACACAAGCAACTGATCCCAAATCGTCAGATGCACATTCATCGCCTGGGCGATGAACAGGGCAGCCATCGTGAGATATATCGCCGTTCCGTCCGCATTGAAGGTGTATCCGGTAGGCAACACCATTCCAACAACGGGTCGCGAGCAGCCCATCCGTTCCATCTTGACCAGCATCTGCGGAAGTACCGCTTCCGTGGACGCCGTGCCGAGCGTGATCAGGATCTCGTCCTTGATGTAGCGGAGGTACTTGAACAGCGACAATCCACACATCCTCATTATCAGTCCGAGGACTACAACCACAAAGAAGATAGACGTTAGATAGAGGCACAACATCAACTGGCCGAAGGAAGCCAATGTGCCGATCCCGTACTTTGCGATGGTGAAGGCCATGCCGCCGAACGCACCGATAGGCGCGACGTACATGACGATCCGCACCACCCCGAACATGCCCTGAAGGAACATATCTAGCATGTCTACAAACGGTGCCGTCCGAGGTCCTAGCCTGGCGAGAGAAATGGCGAGCAGCAGCGAGAAGAAAATGATGGGTAGCATCTCGCCGTTGGCGAACGCGCCGACGATGCTGTTCGGGACAATGCTCGTGAAAAAGTCGAGCATGCCATGTTGCCTGGCGGCAGTCGTATAGGTCGAGATCGCAGACCCGTCGATGTGCGACGGATCGACGTTCATGCCGGCACCGGGTTTGAAGACATTCACGACGACCATCCCAATGAGGAGTGCGATCGTCGATGCGACTTCAAAGTAAAGCAGCGCCTTGACGCCGACGCGGCCCGCTTCATGAAGATCATTCATGCGGGCAATGCCGACAACCACCGACGCGAAGATGATCGGTGCAAGCAGCATTCGGATCAACTTGATAAACAAGTCACCGAGGGGCTTGAGTTGGGAACCAACGTCCGGATAAAAGTGGCCCAGCAGGATACCGGCGATGATCCCGATAAGAACCTGCACATAGAGCTTCGAGAGCGTCTTCCTGACTTTCGATACCAGCATGTCTGTCTCCTATGACTGGCGTCTATTTGTAGAGTACGGACGAGCATCCACAGCGGGATAATCCGCTGTGGTGAGCACGGCCGAGGTGCGCCTGAATTGGTCTTTTTATAGGCGTAGCATCGACGAGGACCGCCGATGCCCTGATACCGCTGAGTGTTTATGCCGACAGCTGGCGCATCTCGGCAATGAGATCCGATTTACCCTCGAAGCCGATACCCGGGAGGTCCGGCATCGTGATATAGCCGTTCTCGACCTTGACCCCATCGGGGAAGCCGCCGTACGGTTGGAACAGGTCCGGATAGGACTCGTTTCCGCCCAAGCCAAGGCCAGCGGCGATGTTCAGCGACATCTGGTGACCGCCGTGGGGAATGCAGCGGCTCGGCGACCAGCCGTGCTGACGCAGCATGTCCAACGTGCGCAGATATTCCACCAGACCGTAGCTCAGCGCGCAGTCGAATTGCAGCCAGTCGCGGTCGGGACGCATGCCGCCATAGCGGATCAAGTTACGCGCGTCCTGCATCGAGAACAGGTCTTCGCCCGTCGCCATCGGCTTGTCGTAGTAGTTGCGCAGCGTGGCTTGCAGTTCAAAGTCGAGCGGATCGCCCGGTTCCTCGTACCAGAACAGATCGTATTGAGAGAGTGCCTTTGCGTACCGAATTGCAGTGTCCAGATCGAAGCGACCGTTCGCATCAACGGCAAGCTTCTGGTCGTCTTGCAGCACGCTGAGGATCGAGTCGATGCGGCGAAGATCTTCGTCGAGCGATGCACCGCCGATTTTTTTCTTCACCACGGTGTAACCGCGGTCGATATAGCTGCGCATCTCGTCTTTCAGCTTCTCATGGTTTTGGCCCGGATAGTAATAGCCGCCTGCTGCGTACACGAAAATCTTGCGATCCGGTTGGCCGTTGCCGTAGCGGTCCGCCAGCAACTGAAACAGCGGTTTCCCTTCGATCTTCGAGACCGCATCCCAGATTGCCATATCGATGGTGCCAATTGCGACCGAGCGTTCGCCGTGGCCGCCGGGCTTTTCGTTGGTGAACATCGTCGCCCAGATTTTATGGGGATCGAGGTTGTCACCAGCATCGTTGACCAGCGAGGCGGGGTCAGCTTCGAGAATGCGAGGGATGAACCGCTCACGCATGAGCTTGCCCTGCCCGTACCGGCCGTTGGAGTTGAAGCCGTAGCCGATTACCGGCTTGCCGTCCCGAATCACGTCGGTGATGACTGCGACCAGACTCAGCGTCATCTTGCTGAAGTCAATATAGGCATTGCGGATCGGGGAACTGATCGGAACGGTCTTTTCGCGGATTTCAACGATTCTCACGGCTTCGTCTCCAGAGTTTTACGAGGTGTTGCGACTCGTCGGCTGCAACATGGGACGTAGATTAACCGTGAACAAGACTGCTAAACTGCACTTTCATTCACATCACTTTTCAATTCAAGTGAATACTGAGACGCAGACTGCGACTGATTTCGAGTTTTTTATTCTTCTGGCGAAACTCAGAAGCATGTCAGGCGCCGCACGAGCTCTCGACTTGTCACCGCCCGCTGCGACGAAGAGGCTTGGCGTCATTGAACAGCGACTCGGCGTACGACTTGTCAATCGAACTACCCGGAGCGTGAGTCTCACGCCTGAAGGCGAAACATATCTTCGGTATGCAACGCAGATAGTCGGACAGGTCCGCGAAATGGAGGAAGCGATCTCGGGAACGAAAGGTGACCCTCAAGGGCTCGTGCGCGTCAATGCGACGCTCGGCTTCGGCCGAACAACAATCGCGCCGTTGGTCTCGGAATTCGCAAAACGCTTCCCGAGCGTCGAAATCCAGTTTGAGGTCACCGATCGTCCAGTCGATCTTGTTGAAGGCGCGTTCGACATGGCGATAAGATTCGGCGAACTTCCAGACACTCGTTTGAGCGCGCGAAGAATCATGAGCAATCGCCGCTTCCTTTGTGCCTCGCCAAAATACCTGGAGAAGTACGGCACACCAGAGCGCGTCGAGGATCTAGCCCAACATCGTTGCATCATCCATCGCCAGAATAACGACGCATATGGCGTCTGGCGTTATATCGTGAATGACCACACCGAGGCCATCAAGGTCAAAGGGGCCTTGTCGAGTAACGACGGCGACATCGTGCTTCGCTGGGCGCTTGAAGGACACGGGATATTGATACGGTCTGAATGGGACCTGGCCAAATATGTGCAGAGCGGGCGTCTCCAACTTGTGCTGCCTAACACGGTTCTTCCGTCCGCCGACTTATTCGTCTACTACCCGAGGCAGAAGAATCAAACAGCCCGCGCGCGCGCATTCATTGATTTCCTCGTGAGTCGATTCCAGGCACCGTTCACTCCGGTGGAAACCGGCGCGGAGCCGCGGGAACGGAAGAAGCGCAGCCGCGGTTGATGAGTTGGAAGCAAGACAGACTTGAACGCTCGCATGCGCATTGTTCCTAACGTTGCTTTCGGTCGGTCTTGAGTTGACACCGTGACGAATCAACGCCCGAATGACTCAAGTTTGCCGCTGCGAGACGCTGACGATGGAAAGCGGCGAGTGGCCGAAGAGTTCGGTCGACTGGAGACCATCGCGTGGGGCAGCAAGCGGAGGGCGATCGCCGCCCCCATCTGACGGAGTGTCGTCTTCATTTCGCGTGAAGGTCTCCGATGATCACTGGAAGCGCCTTCCTCAATTCGTCGAAGTTGTTGAAGATGTCGCGCTCGGGTACGACCGCCGGGATTACCTGCAGCCGCTCGAGAAGGTCGCGCTGCGACACCGAAACGCCAACGACCAGCACGCGCACCCCGGCCGCGTTTAGCCGCACCAGTGCATCGTCCAACGCATAGACGCCAGTCTGGTCCATGTACGAGATGCGATCCATGCGCAATACCAACAGCCTGCTCAGGAGTGTCGCCTGACGCGCGATGTCGAGGAACTTGCTGGCGAAGCCGAAGAAGATCGGCCCGTCGACGTGCTTGATAAGAAGTCTGTCGCGAAGTCCGGCGGGAATGGTCAGTTCGTCCGCCCAAGGCTCATCAGCGACCGGGGTAAGCATCGTCCGCTGCTCGGTAATGTCGCCCACCTTCTTCACAAAGACAAACGAAGCGACGACGAGGCCCGTGGCCACCGCGATGATGAGGTCGGTGAATACGGTTAGCGCGAGCACGAGGAGCATTAGAAAGGCATCCGACCGTGACAATTTAAGCAGGTGGCGGAAACTGCGGCGATCGATGATGCCGATTCCGACTGTCACCAGCAGGCCAGCGAGAATTGCACGGGGAACGTGCTGAAGCAATCCTGAAAGGCCAAGCAGCACGGCTGCCAGGAAGAGTCCATGGATCACGCCCGACAGGCGTGTTCTTCCCCCTGCATCGACGTTGACAACGGTGCGCATGGTGGCGCCGGCGCCGGGCAGCCCGCCAATCACGGCCGCTGCGATGTTGCCCAGGCCTTGCCCGATGAGCTCGCGGTTGCTGTCGTGCCGCGTACGCGTGAGGTTGTCGGCCACGAGCGCTGTCAGCAGCGAGTCGATGGCGCCTAGTAGCGATAGCTGGAGCGCGGCAGACACGAGGGAAGGCAGCCGGTGCAAGTCGAACGCCGGCATCGTCAGGGTCGGCAATCCGGACGGGATTTCACCGATTACGGGGACGTCGAGCTTCAGCATCACTGCAGTGATCGTCAGCATGATCAGCGCCACGAGGGAGGCCGGGATTACCTTGGTGAATCGGGGCAGGAGCAATGCGATCGCGATCGTCGACGCGGAAAGCGCAACGGCGCTCCACTTGATGTTGCCTCCCAGTAAATGCAACTGGCTGAGGATCGACCACGGGTCTGATCCCGGTGCGTCCGCGCCGAGCATCGGAAAGACCTGCTGCGTGATGATGATCACGCCGATGCCGCTCATAAAGCCCGAGATGACCGGGTAGGGCACATATCGGATATAGGACCCGATGCGCAGCAGACCGAAAGCGATTTGCATGAAACCGGCGACCACGAAGATTCCAACGACGAGTGGAAGGTTCGCGCTGCCAGAAGAATGCATGTTCGCCGCCAGCACACCTGCAACGACCAGCGTCATCGGCCCGGTCGGGCCTGTGATCTGCACCGGCGTGCCGCCAAACAGCGCGGCGACGATGCCGGTGACAATGGCACCGTAAAGGCCGGCCACCGGGCCGAGTCCCGAAGCGACGCCGAAGGCGAGCGCCAGCGGTAGCGCGACAACACCCGCCGCCACGCCACCGAAAATGTCGCCACGTCCGATCATTGGCGACGACTTGGTGGATTGAGGCTCAAGCATCTCTCTCATAGCATTGCTTCCGGTCGCATTTGACCGCTGACGGATCGGTTGTGCGCCTGCAACTGGAGCGTGGACACATTGGCTGACGGCGACTATCCGCTCGATCGTTGACACGAGCGGTGACCGTCAGGCTCTCATCCTAGAAGATAAATCGTATGCCGAGCACCGGTCCCTGCTGCGTCACGTCGTAGAGGAATCCCCCGTTTCTATGCCGGACATCGAGATAGCGGTATCCGGCGTAGGCGGTGAGCCATTTCTTGAACCGGTAACCAACGCCACCGTAAATTTGCCATGTCCAATCGGACGAAATTCCGAATCCTCCGGCGTCCAGGTAGCCGTCGACGCTGAATCCGGTAGCGAACGGCAACGTCCCGCGCACGCCTATGACCGGATTCACCCATGCGTCACTGCTGCTGCCGCTTCTCCCGCGAAGGAGGGCACTGGTCAGTGTGAGCTCGTTGTTGACGTAGAAAATTCTTGCCCCCGCAAGGCCATCGACCGTAATTTTCGGCGAGTCAATGAACCGGTAGGCTCCGGCGATCGTGCTGTGGAAGTTCTGTTGTACGAGCGTTCCCGTCCCAAACAAGGGGCCTGGCGTCGATGCACTCGCTTTTAGTTTTATGTACTGTACGTCGCCAAGAATGGCGAAGCGGCCCTTCCATGCTTCACCGCTCACGAAAACGACCGCAGGCCAATCGATATGATTGAAGATGTCGCCAAAGCTCACGTCAATCGAGGAAGGCGGCAGACGTTCGAACACGCCTACGTCGCCGCGAACTCCCGACATCCAGAGATAAGGCGACGATCCTGGCCAGTGAAGTACGCACAGGATTGCGGTCCTTGCGTACCTGAAACGCTTGGCGTGCATGCTGTCCGCGGCAACCGCGCGCTGTCTGAGAGAGCGGCGGCTTGCGACGCACTACGCGAACGACGCCGGTTCGGCGTTGCCACCGCAAATCACGACGGCGATCTTTTCACCGGGCGAGCGCACACAGGCGCCCGAGGTCAGCGCGGCGAAAGCGGTTGCGCCTCCGGGCTCCGCGGCGATCCTGAACTGTTGCCATAGCGCGATTTGCGATACGCGTTGGATGCGGAAGAATTGATCGCCGGCTTGACTTGCGTCGCGGTGCCGGTGGTGAGTGGAGGGCAGGTTCGTGGCGCGCTATCCGTTGCGGGCCAACGGCTCGCATTGGCAATCCAGCCGCCTTGGCGAAGATCCTGAAAGCGGCGGTTAAGACATTCGCGCAGTAAATGAATAACAACGGATGCACCGGTACACCGCGATCGACAACGTGACATTCGTTGATCAGGCGCAAACCGGTGCGACAGGGGACCGCAGGGAAACGACCGGACGGGGCGTTAGCATCAATACGTCGTTGAACACAACACCTGCTGATCGCGTCGTGCACGCAAGAACAAAGCAGTGGTGTTGTAAACGTAATCGCGCTAACCGGGAGTATGAAATGTCTGCCACCTCTGTTCTCATCAGCATGGTCCCTATGTGGGGAATCCTTCTAATCGCATCCGGCACGGCTGCGTACCTGGTGTTCTGGCGCAAGGTCATCAAATAAGCGTGCCGTCCTTTTCGATCAGGTTCGTCTTTTGCTGCACATGACGGGCGCGAAAAGACAGGGCGCAAACTACTAACTTTTGACTGACTACGGCTGTTCCCCCTGCTAGCCTTCAGATCAATGAACGTGCGCCACTGGCCTGATGTCGAGCGCACTCGCTCAGGATGGCGAAACATTGATGCCGGAAAAAGGGGGTTCTATGACCGTTGCAGCGCTAGCGCGTGGCACGCGCCCACTCCATGATCGTCGGCGGTCGTTAGCAAAACGGTGGGCCGGGTTAGGGCTTACCGCGGCGGCGCTTCTCCACGGTCAGGCGAGTGTCGCGGCAGGACCTCTGCCCCAGGGCGGCAGTTTCGTCGGCACCACGGGCAGCATCGCGCAGAACGGCCGGAACCTGAACGTCACGCAAGCAGGCGGGCGCGGCATCATCAATTGGGACAGTTTTTCGATCGGTGTGGGGAACACCGTGTCGATCAACAACGGCACGGGCGCGACGCTCAACCGCGTGACCGGCAGCGATGCGTCCGCGATCTACGGCGCGCTCAACGCGACGGGCAGTGTGTATCTCATCAACCCAAACGGCGTGCTGATCGGTCGAACCGGCGTGATTTCGACAGGTGGCCGCTTTCTGGCATCGACGCTCGATGTTTCCGACGACAGCTTCCTCAATCCGCGCGCGATCGGCGGAACGGCCTACACCGGGAATTCCACGGCGAATGTCGTCAACCTCGGCAGGATCTCTTCGTCTGGCGGCGACGTTCTGCTTATATCGGCCAGCAAGGTCGTCAATGCAGGAAAGATAGATGCGCCCAACGGCAACGCGGAATTTGCCGTGGGGCGTCAGGTGCGCTTGTACGATAGCGCTTATCAGCAGCTTTCCGTCGATGTGGGAAGCGGCGGCACGATCAGGAACACGGGCACCGTCGAAGCGGCGACCATCAACCTCCAGGCGGCGGACGGCAACATCTTCGCGCTGGCCGGTCACTCGGGTGCGCTGCGCGCGACGGACACGTCTGGCTCGTCGCCGACACCACCACAAACTACCGCGTCAACACGGGCAACGTCGATGCACGCGGCGCTCAGATCAGCGCTCGCAACGCGGACGGCAGCCGCGGCGTAGTCGAGATGTCCGGCGGCAGCGTCAAGGTGGGCGGCGCAGACGTCCAGGCCAGACAGTGGAACATTACGACCGGAGATTTCACCGTCGATGCGCGCACCGCCGACACGCTCGGCGCCAGCCTGAGCCGCGGCGCGTCGGTCAACGTGCTGGCGAATGGCGCCGACGGCAAGCTGGGCGCGAACGGCAAAGGCAACATCGACGTGGAAGCGAGTCTGCGCTGGCGCGGTGACGCGTCGCTTAATCTCAATGCCGCGCACTCGCTGACCATCGCGCCGCGCGTCACAATCGCCAACATCGGCGCAGGCCCGCTGACGCTTTCCGCCGACAGCTATGGCTTCGACAACGGCGGGAGCGTGATCAATCAGGGCACGCTCGACTGGTCGCGAAGCACCGGCATCATCACGGTGCTTTACGACATCAACGGCACTTTCACACGCGGCACGGTCGTCACGAATCCGTCATGGCAGGCCGCGCCGTTCAGTGGGCTGCTCACGCAATTCACGGCTTATCAGCTAATCGCGTCGCTGGACGACCTGCGCGCGGTGAACAACAACCTCGCGGGCAACTATGCGCTGGCTCCGCGCGGAATCGAATTCGTCGATGCGGGCGAGTTCGGCGGGATTGGCTCCGCCGACCATCCGTTCACCGGCCAGTTCGACGGCATGGGCCATCTGCCGGCAGATCTTCATCTCGCCACTAATGCCGGAATGTTCAACGTGATCGGCAAAGATGGGGTGGTGCGCAACTTCACGCTGGCAGACGGCACGGGGACGTCGTCCTCGGGCCCTGTAGGTTTGCTCGCGGCAGTCAATTACGGGACGCTGATCAATGTCGGCGCGACAGGCATCATCACGTCGACGGGCAACGCGAACTCGGTGATCGGCGGGCTGGTCGGCGAGAATTTCGGCAACATCGAGCGGTCGTGGGCGGGTGTGAACATCACCGGCACGGGTGAACTGGGCGGGCTGGTCGGGCGCAACGACGGACACATCGATCGTTCCTATTCGCTCAACTCGATGACAGCCGGCGCGCCGAGCACTTTTGGCGGACTGGTCGGCACGAACAATGGCGACATCGTGCGTTCTTACGCCTTCGCGTTCCAGATGAGCGGAGGCACGACGGTCGGCGGACTGGTTGGCAACAATACTGGCCGCATTGAGCAGTCGTACGCGTATGCGAAGCTCACGCCGGATGCCAACGCGACAGTGGGCGGCATCGCGGGCAACAATAGCGGCAGCATCGCCAACGACGTTTTCTGGAACAGTGAGTCATCGGGCGCGCAAGCCGGCGTCGGTTCGGGGACGGCGGTGGCCAGTTCGAGCGGACTCACCGACCTGGAATTGCGGGATCCTGCAAGCTTCGGACCGACATGGGACTTCGGTGCAAACGGCACCTGGGTGGCAGGCTATTTTGGGCCGTCGCTGAACCGGCTCGCGCAACCATGACGCGGTGTTACTTGCGAACTAGCTGTTGATGAGCGCGTCAGCCCGGCTACCTTACTTTGGGTTTTCGGGCACCGCAGGTTTGTCCCGCTCGCGACGGTGAGCTTTCAGCAAACGCATCCGGCACACGATCGCCATCGTCATCTTGTATGTGGGACTCTGCCTTGCTCTGCCTGGCGGCTCTTCACATGATCGATGAAGGCGCGCAGTTTCGGCATGACTTGCCGGCGGCTTGGATAGTACAGAAACACGCCTGATATCACCGGCGCTAACGGCTTCAGCACTTCTACCAGTTTTCCGGCTCGCAGTCCTTCGGCGACCATCGGCTCAGGTAACTGGGCAAGGCCTATACCTTCCATTGCCGCACCCAGCATGGTGGGGAAATCATGGGCGATGAAAGGGCCGCTTACGGCGATCTCGATCGCGTTGTCGCCGTTGTTGAATGACCATAGCGCGAGCGCGCCGCTCGATTTGCGCCATCGCAAGCATGCGTGTTGCCGCAGATCGTCGGTGTGCTCTGGCCGGCTGCGCGCCGCGAAGTAGGCCGGGCTGCCGACAACGACAAAACGAAGCGGCGGCGTCAACGGCACGGCGACCATGTCCGCGTCGACGAACTGACCCAGCCGGATACCGGCATCGAACCCTTCAGTTGCAAGGTCGACCAGTTCGCTGCTTGCGGCGATCTCCACTTCGACCTCGGGATAAGACTGGTGGAACGATGCGATCAGGGGATCGAGCAGCAGTGGCACCACTGCGCGCGGCACCGAAAGACGCAGCAGTCCGCTGGGCCGCTGGCCGAGACCACGCGCAACGTCGCTGGCGGCGACGAGTTCCTCGAACGCAGGCTTTGCGCGCGAAAGAAACTGTTCGCCTGCTTCGGTCAGGCCGACGCTACGCGTGGTGCGTATGAAGAGCACTGCGCCAATGCGCTCTTCCAGCACACGCACCGCCTGACTGATCGCCGACGGCGTCACGCCGAGTTCCGCAGCTGCCCTGCGAAAACTGCGATGCCGGGCAACGCACAAGAACGCCTCCACGCCATCGAGCGCGCCCTGCCTGACTGTGAAGATCTGCTTCATAGCCCGTCAACATTGTGATGAATAGTCGCTCGCGAGAGACGATGGTACACCTATGCCTGTGGGCAAGGAGTCGTACCGATGGGGACTCGCAAGCTCTCGACAATGCGTCAGGACCGTGGAGGAACCTTGCAATGAACGATGCACTTGATGGCGTGCGTGATCACTATCGTGCGACCGGACTGACCGAGCGGCTGAAGGTCGCGCTCGCGGCTTTCGGACCGGACGATCAGCCGCTCACACCCGAGCAACTGGCCGCTCTCGACCAGTTTCACACCCGTGGTATTGCTGCCACCGCCGAGCTTGCCGCGCTGGCCGGCATCACCTCTGACATGTCGGTGCTGGACATCGGGTCGGGCGTTGGCGGGCCGGCCCGTTTTCTGGCTGCAACGTACGGCTGCCGCGTGACGGGTATCGACCTCAGCGAGCCGTTCGTGGATGCCGCACGCTATCTCAGCCGACGCACAGGGCAGAGTGAACAGGTGTCGTTCCATGCTGGCAGCGGGCTGGATCTTCCCTTCGACGGCAACTGTTTCGACGCCGTGTTGCTGCAGCACGTCGCAATGAACATTGCGGACCGCCCACGGCTGTACCAGGAGATCCGGCGCGTGCTGAAGCCGGGCGGCAGATTTGCAACGTTCGACGTCGTCGCAAACGGCGGCGAGCCGCACTATCCCGTTCCCTGGGCGCGGACGCCGGCAACGAGCTTTCTCCTCACGGCCGATGAAACGCACGCGGCGATCGAACAAGCAGGTTTCAGCACGCTGGCATCGCAAGACGACACCGGGACAGCGAAGGCGTGGTTTGTGCAGTTGCGTGAGTCAGGGCCGCCGTCCTCGCCCAATCTCGGCGTGGTGATGGGGTTGGACTTCGCCCAGCTCACCACCAACCTGGGCCGAAATCTCATGGAAGGCCGACTCGGCATCTTGACAGCGGTGTTCGAGAAAACATCCGCGAAGAGTGCAAATCACCTGGAGAACCGCTGATGACCGCCGTCCGCGTCCCCGTTGATATCGTCCCGCGCGTTCCCGCGTGGCGCAGCCTGTTCTGGCTCATCCCGTTGGTGGCGCTGTGGATCGTATTGATCTATTGGCAGCCGATTATCCCGACTAGCGGCGTACCGACCACTGCTCATCAGTTGACGGCTCATGCGTTGATCGCGGTGGGTTTGTGGCTCGGCCTCGAAAGCACGGACCTGACGCCGGGCGAACGGCGTACGACCTGGCTGGCGGTCATGATCCCAGACACGCTTTGGTTCGCTGTTGTCTGTAGCGCGGCGATCAATGGCGCCTTCCGCACGGATGCCTCGCCCTTGCCGATGCTGCCGTTGGCGATCTTCGTGCCGGTGATGATCGGCGCTCCGCTGCTGCTGTTGTCAACGCAGGTGGGACGGGTGCTCGATGCGATGCCGGCAAGCTGGCTTGTCGCTCTGCAGCTTTACCGGATATTCGGCAGTTGGGCGCTCGCTGCGTGGCTGCACGGGTTGCTGCCAGGCGTGTTCGCATTGCCGGCGGGAATCGGCGATGTGCTGACCGGCCTGCTCGCCGTGCCGGTGGCAATTGCCGTGGCGAGCGGTGCAGATCAGGGGCGGAAGGCGGCGATCGCCTGGAACGTGTTTGGCCTCGCCGACTTCGCCGTCGCGATTACCTTGGGGATGATCACTTCGCCCGGCCCATTCCAGTTGATCGTTCCAGACATGCCAAGCATCGGCGCCGGCGCTTATCCAGATGTGCTGACGCCTGCATTCGTGGTGCCAGGGTCGATCCTGCTGCATGCGCTGTCGCTGCGCCAACTGATGCGGAGACGCGCAGGCTGATCTGCATGACGCCCTTCAATGCGCCCGACGACACTTCGTGCCGGTCATTACTGCGCCGGGTGTCGTCAGTTTCGGACGTCTCAGGCCGGGCTCGTGTAGGTGCTTGTCACGCAAGCGCATTCACAATGGAGTTTCTTCGCTAAGGGGAGCTGATTACTGACGGACGGAGTTGTCCGGTCATTCACACGATCGACTGCGAAGAGAAAAGTGGATCACACCAGCAAAGTAACGCCTGCCCAAACAATCAGCACGACGCCCAGCACCCGGCCGACCCGCTCTCCGCCGGGCAGGATTTTCTCCACGAAAACGATCAGCGCCAGCGCGGCGATCCAGATGAGATTCATGATGCCGCCGACGAACAGCAATGCCATCAGCAGCCAACAGCAGCCCACGCAGTAAATTCCATGACGCATCCCGAGCAGGAAGCTGCCTGCAACGCCAGGGCGCCAGTGCGCAGTGAGAAAGTTGACAGGTGATCGGCACTGCGCGAGGCAGGCGCGCTTAAGCGGCGAGAACTGGTAGAGGCCCGCCGAGGCCAGAACAATCGCGGAAAGCGGAGCGCTCCTCGACCACAGCATCATTTCCGAAATGAGGCCGGTCGGTTGCAGCAGCTCCTGGAGCGATGCCGCGCATATTGAGAAGGCCAGCCATGCGGTCAGGTAACCGGCCAGCAGAAACATCGACGGGACGGCCGAACTGGACTCGGTGGACGCGTGGTGCCGCAACACGCGTCGATATAACAGGATCAGCGGCGTTGCGCTGGGTGTCATCATTGCGATCATCATCACCCACCACATCAGGATCACGGTCGGCAACGACAGATCCATTCCCCCGCCGCCATCTGCCAGTCGATGAGGGAACAGCGCGACGGCTGTCATCTCCAGCGCGGACATGCCGATTCCCGCGCCTGTCCACACGTAGGCCCACGAAAACGCGACAACGGCGACAATGCCGAGCGCGGTAATCACGCGCTCACGCCCCACGACAATCTCGAAGCTGCTCATGCCGCAGCGCGATGCCGGATCGGTCCTTTGTTATTCAGGTGCAGTTGCGCGAACTGCGCATAAGTCCCCTTGAGATCCAGTGCGATGTTTCCCTGCGAGCGGCTCGTGCCGGAGCCAATCTCGGCAAGTTCGTATTCGAACCCGTGAGGCAGGTCGATCCGGACGCGGTGCTCGTCGCCGGTCACTGGATTGCGAATCGGTTCGCCGAGGACGTCGAATACACCCTCGACATGAACCCGGCCGCGCCTGGCGTCGACATCGACGTCGAAGTCGATTTTCGTAAAGATCGGGTCGAATGCATGCTCGACCGTCGATGCAAAAACGGCGAACATCGTCGCGAACGGCTCGGTGTCCTGCCCCGTCATGATTTTCAGAATGGCTTCTCGTTGCGCGGGGCTAGCTCGTTCGTCGACGATCGGCTGGCACTTGCCCTTACCTTCGTGGATCGGCCCGGGCCACTGAAACACGACCGCAAGCTTGACGCCGTCTAGCGGCACGTCGCCGTAATAACCGTTGCTGATCGAGATGGCGCCCATTGCTTCGCAGAAACCGTTGTTCGGCAGGGCGTTGAACTGACAGGGGCAGCCGTATGAGCAATTGCAATTGACGAGTTCGGTGCCTTGAATTTCCCAGGGAGTCATGGTCGTCCTCCTTGTACCCCGCGACGGGTCACGTGGCTCGAATCTAGTGTATGCAGGGGAAAAGGAAAGTTAAAGCCTGGGCTGAGGCGCGCGGGCTGTTACTTGCTGCCGGCGACCGTTGTGCTCGACCGGTAGCGCAGCAAGTGATCCGTGCCGGACTCGGACAGCCAGACTTCTCCCGGGCGCCCCATCATCTGGCGTACGTTCGCATGTGAGCGAGGCAGCGCAAACGTCTCGAATCGTTCCGTATGCGGGTCGAAGCGCACGAGCGCGTTAGCGCTCCATTCGCTGAGCCAGACGATGTCCTCGTCGTCGACGAATATTGCATACACATGCGGATCGGCGCCAGGCAGTTTCCATTCGCGCCACCGACGCGCCGCCGGATCGAACACTCCCACCTTTCCCGCGTTCCACTCGCTGATCCAGACGCGACCTTTCGAATCGGACCATACGCGGCGCGCTCCCTGTTCCGGTGTCGGCGGCTCGATGACTTGAGCCGTGCCGCTCACCGGGTCGATGCGGCCGAGGTAGTTGCCAGCCAGTGAAGCGAAGTACACGCTGCCGTCGGGGGTGACACAGATTCCATAGGCACCCGGCCCGCGCGGTGCATCGAACACGCGCATTTTGCCGTTTGCCGGGTCTAGCTCACCGTAGATTCCGCCTTGTCCTGTAAACCAAAGATGTCCGCGTTTGTCGAAAACGGCGGTGTTCAGGTTGGCGTTCTGTCGGTCTTTGGGCAATGGGAAGCGCGTGACAGCAAGTGTCTTCGAATCGACACGTACGATCGCGTTCAACCCGCCATCGGTGATCCATGCGGCTCCGTCCGGACCGACGATCACGCCATGCGGCGCAGACCCGTTGCCGAGCGCGATCCGTTCCGTCTTGCCGCTGCGCGGGTCCAGCCTTCCGACCGCGCCTTGCGCCTGCGCGGTGTACCAGACTGCACCGCCAGGATCAGGCGCGACATCGTGCGGTGCGCTACCGGACGGCACGGCAAACGAGTCGAACGAAGGGGACTGAGCCTGTAGCGGACCTGTGACTAACATCGCGCCAGCGAGTACTGACGCAAAGTATCGCAAGAAATGGAATGCGTAGAGTTTCTTCGCCGGTACTCGCGCCGATGCGTTTGCGATGTGAATCACGTTTGCCTCCGTAACCAGAGTTGGCTTGCACATGCACGCCATGTTTATTGTGGCACTTACCGGAAGAATTTTCGGGTTCTTCACAGACGATGCCCGTGTCAGACATCGGGCTGCGGTACGCGCAATCACGCGGCACGTGATGACGAAAACCGGCCCCGCCGCACATGTAAGGTGCACTGATCGACGAGACCTTTTCGGCGCTTCGACGAACATGAATCTGGCTGGCGTTTGCGTCATACACACGTCATCAACTGGACACACGACCTATTGCGACGCATGTAACGTGGACAGTTTGATCCGTCCTTTGTAATTACGCACACACCTCTCGGCGACATCGGTCCCCGCAAGTACAAGAGAAAGCATCGGCCCGGCGCGCAACTTTGGCGTCGACGTTCGATGCCAGCGAACTGCTGCGTAAAGGTACGCTGCGATTGGCATGAGAAGCGCGAGAGATGGCACGAAAATACACGTCGCGTCCGGCTCGCATCGCTTTCGTCTGGAATATCCATTGCTGCCCTAAACGACGTCTGTGCGAATCGACCAGCTGATCCGATGGAGAAAACCCTCCGCGGCTGGTTGCGTAGCATTGGGACGACGTCAAAGACGCTGGGAACCACGCGGTCGAACGGCCTGGCAACGCACAGGTATTCGAAACCGGTACGACGCCCGGGGGCATAAGCGGGGGGTCATGTGGTAGCGCTGCCCGCTCCGACTCACGACTTCCATCAATCGAGGGAGCAGGGTCGGGCAGGCTTGCGCGTAACCGGAGCAACCTGACGAAAGCTGTTGTCTATCGAGGGCCGCGCGATGTCAGCGTGGAGAACGTGCCCGATCCAAAAATCGAGCGTCCGACTGATGTGATCGTGCAGATCAGAAGCACCAATATCTGCGGTTCGGATCTGCATATGTTCGAAGGCAGGACCGACTTTGAAAAGGGGAGGGTTTTCGGGCATGAGAATCTCGGCCAGGTCACGGAAGTGGGGCAGGCCGTTGAACGTTTGAAAGTCGGTGACTGGGTGTGCATGCCGTTCAATATCAGCTGTGGGCATTGCAGGAATTGCGAAAAGGGATTGACCGCATTCTGCCTTGCTGCCAATCCTGAGCCCGGCATGGCAGGCGCTGCCTTCGGCTTCGCCGACATGGGACCCTATCAGGGCGGACAGGCGGAATACCTGCGCGTTCCTTGGGCCGATTTCAACTGTCTGAAGCTGCCTCCTGATGCCGAGGAAAAGCAGAACGACTATGTGATGGTGGCCGATATCTTCCCGACCGGATGGCATTGCACCGAGCTAGCCGGAATGCGGCCGGGCGATGCAGTCGTCATCTATGGCTCGGGTCCAGTCGGGCTGATGGCCGCGCATGCAGCGATGGTCAAGGGCGCCTGCAATGTGATGGTGGTCGATCGTCATCCCGACCGGCTCCGTTTGGCGGAATCAATCGGTGCAGTCGCCATCGACGATTCGAAGTGCAATCCAGTCGAGCGGATCAAGGAGCTCACTCATGGGCTGGGTGCCGATGTCGGCTGCGAGTGCGTCGGCTATCAATGCCATGATCCCGCCGGAAAGGAGGTTCCGAATCTGACCATGAATAATCTCGTCCAGTCGGTGAAGTTCACCGGCGGTATCGGTGTGGTCGGGGTATTCACACCACAGGATCCCGGCGCACCCGATGACCTGGCCAAGAAGGGGCAGATTGCGTTCGACTGGGGAATGTGCTGGTTCAAGGGCCAGCATATCGCCACTGGGCAGTGCAACGTCAAAGCCTACAACCGCCAGTTGCGCGATCTGATTCATGCGGGTAGGGCGAAACCCTCTTTCATCGTTTCACACGAGCTCGAACTGAGCAGGGCGGCTGAGGCCTACCAGCACTTCGACTCGCGCGACCACGGTTGGACGAAAGTAGTCCTGAAGCCAGCGGGATGAGCGCGTTTTCTCATCAGTGAGTGCATGGCGGAGACCTGCATGCAAGCCGGGTTCGACGAAGGTCCAACCGGCCCGGTTTGCGCAGGTCGATCACGGCGCGACCCGCGATTCGCGCGAGGAGCATGACTGCGCATTCGCGCGGCCATGCCTAAGCATTTTTTGTAGTGTGTTTGGGTTTGCGGTGCCAGAACAGTGTCTCTGTGCGTTCCCGTCACAATCTGTTTTTGACTATTCAGATCCATCTACGCACTGCCGTAAACCCTGAGAGTAGACGCCCGACCGCAGACCGCAACAGTGCCCGACACGATGCGCACGGTACGGTACCCACTCCTTCTCTCAGACTTGCATGAAACTCGCATTCAAGCTCCCCCTCGGTTTTGCCGCGGCACTCTTCCTGATGTTCGCCGGCGCGATGTACGGCCTGTACTCGATGCATCGCTCGCTTGGCGAGTACGACGAGCTTGTGCGCATACACGTCGCGAATGAGCGAATGGCCGCGAATATCCTTGTGAACTTCAAACTGCAAGTTCAGGAATGGAAAGACGTGCTGTTGCGTGGCAAGGACCCCGCGAAACTCGACAAGGGCTGGGCCGCCTTTGAAAAACAGGAACGCCTTGTCGACGAAGAAACGAAAGTGTTGCTTTCAGCGCTTGATGAACCTGGAACGCGTGCGTTGGTCGAGCGGTTTGGCAACGCGCATACAAGCATGGGCAACGGCTATCGCAAAGGACTGGAAGCGTTCAAGGCGAACGATTTCGAGCCGACAGTCGGCGACCGGGCCGTCGCCGGCGTCGATCGCGAGCCGGCGCGTTTGCTCGGTGAAGTGGTCGAGCAAATCGCGACGAAGACAGCGGCGATGTCGGCGCAAGCTGACCGCGACGCGCGTCGGGCCGGCGCAATCAGTCTGGTGTTGATGATGGGGGCCTTCGCCGCGGGATTGAGCGGTGCGATGCTGTTCAGCCGCTCAATCACGCGACCGCTTGCCACTGCGGTAGAGGTGGCGCGCACCGTTGCGCAGGGCGACCTCACTTCGAAGATACATGTAGATCGCTCGGACGAACTCGGCGCTTTGCTGAGAGCACTCGCCGACATGCAATCCAGTTTGCTAAGCGTCGTAAGTACGGTGCGTCACAACGCGGACGGCGTTGCGATGGCGAGTTCGGAAATCGCGGCAGGCAATCTGAGTTTGTCCGCACGTACGGAAGAGCAGGCCGCCTCATTGGAGCAAACGGCGGCCAGTATGGAAGAACTGACAAGCACGGTGCGCCAGAATGCAGGAAACGCGGGACTCGCGTCGTCGCTTGCTGAAAAGGCATCTGACACTGCGAGCTCCGGCGGCACCGTGATGCAGAGCGTGGTCAGGACCATGGAAGGTATCAGCGAGAGCTCGTCGGAAGTGAGCGAGATCATCGCGGTCATCGAGGGTATTGCTTTTCAGACAAACATTCTTGCACTCAACGCGGCCGTTGAGGCGGCCCGCGCCGGCGAACAGGGGCGAGGTTTCGCGGTCGTCGCTGGCGAAGTGCGTGCGCTTGCGCAGCGAAGCGCGGCTGCCGCGAAGGAAGTAAAAGCATTGATCAGCCAGTCATCGCAGCGCGTGGCGGCGGGCGCTGAGCTTGTGCACAATGCTGGTGGAATCATCGACGATATCGTGCAGTCAGTGCATCAGGTAAAGACAGTCATTGCTGACATCTCGGCCGCGTCGAGCGAGCAGAGTACCGGTATCGAACAGGTTAACCACGCCGTCGTACAGATGGACCAGGTGACCCAACAGAACGCTGCACTGGTCGAACAGGCGTCGGCGGCGGCTCAGGCGATGTCGGAGCAGGCGCGGTCTCTGCGCGACGCCGTCGCGGTGTTCCGCACGAACCATGCACCGCAGTTCGCTGCGCTCGTCTAGTGCGTAAGAGGAAGGCCGGCGGCGCGGCGAACTACGGCCGACGCGCCACCCCGAGCAAGTTTTGTGAGTGATGATTTCGTCGGCGCGCCAGGCGCGGCGAAAGACATACCCGGCGCCAAGCAGGTGAAGTCATCTTGAGCCGTATCCACTGATCCCCTGCATCTAGAGATGGCGGGCAATCCGTGAGCGACCGGCACGCGGCACTACGCCATCTGATATCGCCACCCGGCCCTGTGCTGGCGCTCGCGCGACACTCCCCCCGGCCCCAAAAACCGCACAGCCAACGCTCTCCCGCCTTTCCTCGGAAGAAAGGCGATTCTTCGTCTCTCGTCCCTCTTACAGCAAAATTCATACTATTCGCCGCAAACGCAGCAGTTCTCACATCTCAGGCCGATATAGCAAGTAGGAATTGCAGACTGCAACACAGTGACCGGAAATAATTGCTGATTTCCTCCCTTCTTGAGGTCTGCGCCTAGTGCGTAGCGCAACGAAGGTCAATGTCAGCATCGCCAGGTCTTACGCGCTGAAGCAGGCCAAATCCGCAGTGGAGTTTGGGAAGCAATGTTCTTGATCGTTAGCAGCCCGAACGAAATTCAAAGCTATTTATCGATTGAGAAAATCACCATGGTTAAGCGGCGTCAATTTATTGGAGGGCTCGTTGCCCTTGGCGGAAGTTGTGTTCTTAGCGCCTGCGGCGGAGGTGGAGGTGAGGACAGCGAGGTTGCCGCGCGCGCTGCGAGCGGCAATTCCGCCGCGCGTGCCACGGCGCGCACCACCGCCTCGCCTTCGGCAAACGGCACGGCCATGCCGCCCGCCAGTTCCATCATCGACAGCGCGGGCGCGGTCTGGACCATTACGGGCGGCGTGCTTTATAAGAACGGTGTAGTAGCGGGGAACAACTATAACGTTGCGCTCGCCATGTACTACACCGGAGCCGTCTACGCCGAAAATACCTCCGGCGAGTTTTACCAATGGAACGGTACGGGCTGGATCAGGTGCGCCGATCCTCGGCTGACCGGCGGCACTTCGGCAGACGGCACCACGATGCCGTCCGCGCCTTACATCATCGACAGTACGGGCGCAAAGTGGACGCTAGTGAATGGCGTCGCGTATAAGAACGGCGTGGTGGCGGGCACGAACTACAACGTATCGATCGCGCTGTGGTACGGCGGCAAAATCTACCTGCGCAATACCAGCGGGCAGTTCTATGTCAACGCCGAGGTCAAGGCTCAATGGCTCGCCTGCTCGGACCCGCGCGTTACTACGGCACCGGCCCCGGGTTCGTTCTACGGCATGAACGGTCACCACGACTACCTGTACACGCCCGCGCAACTCGTCACTATTCTGAAGACGATGGGCTGCACAATCTATCGTGTCGGCTGCACGGCGGACTCATCGCAACTCGGCCCAGTGACCGACATCGCGCGGACATTCCAGACGGCAGGACTTCAGGTGTTCGCGTTGATCCAGCAAGGGATCTACGCCAACGACGGCACTCTCTATGCAAGCGAGTCGGCGGCTTACAACGCGGGCTTCAGTTCCGGCGCGACGGTAGCTCGCGCACTCATGCCATACGGCGTGACGATGTACGAATGCGGCAACGAACTGACCCGTGACAGAGCGATCATTCTCGACGACACCAACGCCGGCACCAAGGCTGCCGACTTCAACAACACCAACTGGCCGCTTCTGCGCGGCGTCTTGCGCGGCATGATAGACGGCGTGAAGTCAGTACAGCCATCGGCGAAATGCGGCGTCAATTTCTGCGTGAACGATATCGGCGCATCCGATGCATTGTGGGAAGGCAATCAGCCCGACAGCAGCACGGGTTACCCCAAGGTTCGTTGGGACATCACCACTTGGCATAACTACGAAGTTTATGGCGACATCTTCGCTATTCCCGCCGACGGCCAGAGTCCGGGGTTCGATCTGCCGACGTATTGCAAAGCGCGTTATGGCGTGCCGTTCATCATCAGCGAGTGGAACACGGGTCCGGAGCGGACGCAGGCCTATCGGGCAAATTACATCACGAGCCAGTTGAGCGAGTTCTATTCCGCGAGAAAGACTCACCGCATCCAGTCGGTCATGTTGTATGTGCTCGATAGCGGAAACGATACGTACGGCATCATGCTCGACGGCACGCCCATCACTCCGTCGTATAGCGCGTTCACCGGCTTTATAAAAAGCAATCCGGACGTGTGAGCGGGTTCGACGTTTAACGGATCAGCGCCGCTCGTTATCCTGCAATGCGCTTGAAACTGGCGTAGTAATCGTCAGTGTAATAGCAGTCGCTGGTCTGCTTGCGCGGTCCACCGCATACGATCCGGCGCTGCCCGCGATCCGTCGAGCCCGGCGTGCGAACCGTGTATGTGTGGTAGTAACCGCGCGGATGCTTGGGCAGCAAAAGCGCGCTGTTACGAAACAGCACGCCGTCGTCCGCAAAAGGGAAGGGGCCGCCCGCTGTGATCAGCCGCAGTGTCTCGGCTGCTTCCCCCGGCAACTGCGCCTTGGTGACGGTGCCCAGTGCGCCCGTCGCTTGCGCGCCTGATGCGGTGAGTGTACCGCTCGCGCCCTGCGCTGGCTGAGCCGGTGATTGGCTCGCGGATGCGCCCGATGCCTCAGTGACGTTTTGCGAACCGCCCTTGCCGCATCCGCCGAGGATCGCGCTCATGGCGACGATGCATGAGAAAGCCCACGCGCTTTTCACGAAACGATCCTCCCTCGTTGACCAGCACTCGACGACCAGGACAGATGTAAAGGTATCGCTAATGGCGGAGCGAATCAACGTTCGACCGGAAGTCGGCATTCGGCACGCGACAACCATGCCTCCGCCATAAAGCGCCTTCAATTGTCAGTGGCCGGTTCGCGCCGGGCGCTCCTGCGCAGAATATCGGCGGGTACACCATACGTCCGCACGAACGCTCGGCGCATACGTTCGCGGTCCGCGAAACCCGTTTCCTGCGCCACTACGTTAATGGTGTGGCGGCCTTGCTCGATCATGAATCTGGCTGCTTCGAGGCGCAACTGTTCGACAGCTTTGGCGGGCGACTGACCGGTCTCGGTGGCGAATGCGCGGCTGAACTGGCGCGGGCTGAGGTTTGCGACATTCGCAAGTTCCTCGATGGTGAGTGGATTGCGCAGGTTGCGGCGAATATGCGCGAGGACCAATTCGATCCGATCGGATTTCGGCGTCATGTCGAGCAGTGCTGAATGCTGCATCTGGCCACCCAATCGTCGCTGATTCATGACGAGAAGTCTGGCAACCATTTTTGCGGCGTCCGGGCCGAGGTCGTTGTCGAGCAAAGCCAGGGCGAGGTCGATCCCCGCCGTCATTCCCGCCGAAGTCCACAGTGGACCGTCGTTCACAAATATCCGGTCTTCTTCCGTGCGGACATTCGGGAAGCGCGCCCTGAATTCGGACGCGTGTGCCCAATGCATGGTTGCGCGTCTGCCATCCAGAAGTCCGGCCTCGCCGAGGACAAATGCCCCACTGCAGATCGAGGCTACTCGTCTCGATGCTCTGGCTGCCTCTTTCACGAACGCAACCACGGGAGCATCGGCAGCGGGCATTTTCATTTCAGTAATAGAGCCCACGATGACCGTGTCGAATGCCGGATCGCCGAACGCTTCGGTTTCCAACGTCATACCGCCCGAAGATACAACCGGACCACCGTGTTCGGACAGCAGATGGACCTCGTAGCACGGGCCTCTCGGCGGCAAGTTCGCGATCTCGAACACCGTAAGAGCCGCGAGGCTCAACATCTGAAATCTTCTTGGCACTACAAAGCCAATCCGGTGCATATCTGATTCCGCCGTACGCAGTATGAACGTGGTGTGAACGAACGCCGTCTGGATCGAATTCCCCGATGGCGGACTTGTGAATCCAGATAGCCAGCTTACTGCGGTCGGGCCACGAATGTCTTGAATGGTGGCAACAACGACATGGATCGTAATGGCTCGCGACGTTAAGGTTCAAGCACTTCTCTTAATCGCATCGCAGCTAGCCAAAGGAACATCATCATGTCGAAAATCGTCCGCGCCGCAGCAGTCCAGATCGCGCCTGTCCTGTATAGCCGGGAAGGCACTGTCGACAAAGTCGTCAAAAAGATTCTCGAACTCGGCAAGCAGGGCGTCCAGTTCGCGACGTTTCCCGAAACCGTCGTTCCCTATTATCCGTACTTCTCGTTCATCGAATCGCCTTTTGCAATGGGCGTCGAGCATTACAAGCTGCTCGAACAGGCGGTGACCGTTCCGTCGGATACGACTCGCGCAATAGGCGAAGCGGCGCGCCAGGCCGGAATGGTCGTATCGATTGGCGTCAACGAACGCGACGGCGGCACGATCTACAACACGCAACTATTGTTCGACGCCGACGGCACGCTGGTGCAGCGGCGTCGCAAGCTCTCGCCGACCTACCACGAGCGAATGGTATGGGGAATGGGCGACGGCTCAGGCCTGCGTGCAGTCGATACCGCTGTGGGCCGCGTCGGTCAACTGGCGTGCTGGGAGCACTACAACCCGCTCGCGCGTTATGCGCTGATGGCCGACGGAGAGCAAATCCATTCGGCGATGTATCCGGGTTCGTTCGCCGGCGATCTTTTCTCAGAGCAGATCTCCGTGAACATCCGCCAGCACGCGCTGGAGGCGGGAGCCTTTGTGGTCAATGCGACCGCCTGGCTGACGCCCGAACAGCAACAGCAGATTCTGCACGATACCAATACAACCCAGATCGGCCCGATCTCGAGCGGCTGTTTCACCGCCATCGTTTCACCGGAGGGCGAGTACATGGGTGGCGCGCCGCTGCGTGAAGGAGAGGGCGAGATCATCGCCGATCTGGATTTCTGGCAGATCGACAAGCGCAAACGGATGATGGACTCGCGCGGTCATTACAGCCGTCCCGACGTGCTTGGGCTCGTAATCGATCGGACACCGAAGTTTCATGTTATCGAGCGCTCGGTGCGTGCAGCGGGAGAAGAGCCAGCCAGCGACCTGGAAGAGATCGCGTGAACCGCGTGTGCAATCGCGCAATACCGTCGTCGAATGCGCATCTCGCTAGTGCGATGCGCGAGACGCTTGTGAGTCAACCTGGCCACTTCGAGCCATCAACGCAGGAGTAAGCAAAATGGACTTCAACGATGTCATGCTGGAGCGCAACGCCGACTTCGCAAACACCACGTTTGCGCCCGATCTGAAGATGATGCCGTCGACGGGAACGGTGGTGGTCGGCTGTGTCGATCCTCGCGTCGATCCCGCCAATGTATTAGGTTTGAAGCAGGGTGAGGCGGCCGTCATTCGCAATGTCGGTGGCCGGGTGAATAAACCGTTGCTTGAAACGCTTGCAGTACTGAGCGTCGTCGCGAAAGCTGCAGGACGCCCGGACGGTGCGCGCAATCTCGTCCTGCTGCAACACACCGATTGCGGAATTATCGGCTGCTACAAGCACGCGCCCGCCTTGCTCGCGAAGCATCTCGATGTCGAGACGGACGCGCTCGATAAGCTCGCTGTCACGGAGCCATACGAGGCGGTGGCGCTCGATGTCGCCGCACTGCGCGCGAACAGCAACCTTCCCGATAACCTGATCGTGTCGGGACTGGTTTACGACGTCAAGACAGGCCTCGTCAAGGTTGTGGTTCCGCCAGCACCTCTGCGTGAGACGGCAGGCTGAGAGCCGCCTGGACGAAAGAGCCGGCACTTCGCCGAGCGAAGCGCGTCGCGCACGTGTTCACATTCCAATCTGGAGTATGAGATGAAGCATGATGTTTATCTGATTACGGGCGCTACCGGTGCAACGGGCGGTGCCGCTATCGAGGAGCTTTTGTCGAGCGGCGCACACGTGCGCGCACTGGTCCATCGCGACGACGAGCGCGCCGCATCGTTACGCACGAGCGACGTTGAAGTCGTTGTGGGCGATCTGCTCGACAGTCATGTGGTTCAGGCAGCGCTACGCGACGTGACAGGTGCGTATTTCGTGTACCCGATCATGCAACCGCAACTCGTCGATGCGACTGCGTATTTTGCTCACGCGGCGAAACTTGCAGGTGTTCGCTCGATCGTCAATATGTCGCAGATTTCCGCGAGCGCCGACGCAAGGAGCCATGCATCGCTTGCGCACTGGTATGGCGAGCGCATATTCGATTGGTCTGGTGTTCCCGTTACTCATCTGCGGCCGACACTCTTCATGGAATGGCTGAGTTACGGATTTCAGCGCTCGGAGATAGCGAACCATAACGTGCTGCGCGTTCCCGCCGGTAGCGGCCGTCACGCACCGATCGCCGCCGCCGATCAGGGACGTGTGATTGCTCGCATCCTGCTGAACCCTGAGTCTCACGCGGGCAAGACATATCCGTTGTTCGGCGCGGAGGAACTGGATCACGATCAAATGGCGAAAATAGTCGGCGATGCGCTCGATCGCCCAATGCGTTATGAAGCAGAGAGCCTCGAATCGTTCGAGACGCGTCTCAACCAGTTTGGGTTGCCGCCGTATTTCATCCAGCACATTACGTCGGTGTATCGCGGCTATCAGGCGGGCGAGTTCGCCGGCGCTAACGATCTGGTCGAGCAGATAACGGGCCGAAAGCCGATTTCCGTCCGCGATTACGTCATTGCTAACCGTGAGGCTTTCCAGCCGGGAACGCAACGTTAAGCGCCGCCTAGATGTTCGCTCGACGGTCGCCGCGGTTAAGGCGCCCGTGTGCGCCAGACTCGCGGACGAGTCCGGCGCAACGAAACCGAATCAAACGGCCAACCGCATCAGATCTTCGGATGCTGATCGCGCACGGGGCTCACGGATTCGAGCAATGACGCGATATGGAGGATGGTGGACTCCGCCTGCCAGCTGCCGACGATCTGCACATTGATAGGCAGTGCGTCCTTGCTCGTGCCGAATCGCATCGAAATGCCGGGCAAACCGGTCACGTTGAGCGGAACCGTGGCGCCCTGCAGATACCTGGCGTCGACGGTCTCACCGTTGATCGTGAACGTGTCGACGCCATGTTTGTGGGCAGGGATCGGCAGGACGTGGGTAATCAACGCGTCGTATCTCGTGAAGTATTCGGCGTAGCCGTCCCGCAGACGCTCGGCGGCCTGTTCGGCGTCGATATAGTCCTTCATGGACGTGTCAGGCAGCGCGAGCATTGTTCTCGCCATCTTGTACAGTTCGTCCTGACCGTGGCCCGCCGTGGCTTCCGCGAATGCGGGCTTCATTTCCATAACGTGCAGGCGGTTGAACACATCCAGAGCGAAGTCACGTTCCAGCGCGGGAATACTGACGGGCTCGACGATGCAGCCCACGCTTCTGAGCGCTTCCGCCGCCGACTGCACAGTCGCGGCGACTTCGGGATCGACCGGTCCGAAGCCCGGCCCAACCATCCAGCCCACTCTCAACGGTCGATCATCCGAACGCACGACGCCCGCATCGAATTGCACGGTGCTGCTCGCAAAAGCGTCCTGCCCGTCGGGGCCCGCCAACTGCGAGAAGGCGAGTGCAAGGTCGCGGATGCTACGCGCCATGGGACCTACATGCCAGAAGCGGCGCGGTGCCCGCGGCCAGATGCCGGTCATTGGTACTCGCCCGTGGGTTGCCTTAAGCGAGACGATGCCGGTCTGCGCGGCCGGCCCACGCACCGAGATGGCGAGATCAGTGCCGAGTCCCAACGGCGACATACCTGCTGCAATGGCCGCCGATTCGCCGCCGCTTGATCCACCGGGTGTCCGGTCAAGGTCCCACGGATTGTTCGACCGACCGCTAAGCAGGTTGTCGCTCTCAATCCAATAAGAGAATTCGGGCAGATTGGTTTTTGCGAGGAGAATGCCGCCTGCCTTTTTCAGCCGCGCAACGCTCACTGCGTCGGCGTCAGGCACGCGCCCTTTGAAAATAGGCGAGCCGCGCTGCGTCGGCACACCGGCTGTGTCGATCGAGTCTTTGGCAGTGAAGGGCACACCGTGAAGCGGCCCGAGCGTTTGTCCGTTGAGCACAGCCGCTTCGGCGGCTTGCGCGGCTTTCATTGCATCGTCTGCGACCGTAACAATGGCGTTGACCTTGGGATCGATCGCTTCAATCCGGTCAAGGTGCGCCTGCATGACTTCAACCGGGGAGATTTCGCGCTTGCGGATCAGTTCTGCCAGTCGCGTTGCATCCTGAAAATAGATTTCCGAGCTCATAACTTCCTCTATCAGTGGTTGATTCAATGATGTGACTGACGTCCTACCTAACGTTCGATAGGCTGGCGCCGCGTTAAAAAAGCCGACAGTTAGTCGGCCCCGAGTCGTTGTACCTAACGTTTGTTAGGTTTGACTTTAGGCGCTACAATCCGCGCAGTCAACAGTTTTTTGCGGAGACTTGCCATGAAGAATCAGGCCGCTGGAAGTTCGAGCGACAGAATCGTCGTCGCGGCTACAAGAATGGCGCAGGCCCACGGGTACGGCGGACTGAACATTCGCGACCTTGCGCAGGACGTGGGGATCAAGGCTGCAAGCATCTACCATCACTTCGCAAGCAAGGCAGACCTCGCTGCGGCCGTTGCCAGGCGTTACTGGGAAGATTCCGCGGCGGTGCTGGAAGCGCTTGCGACCGAGTCGGCGGATCCGCTTGTTAGCCTGCGTCGATATCCGGAGACATTTCGCAAGTCGCTCGAGAGCGACAACCGCATGTGCCTGAGCAGCTTCATGGCCGCAGAGTATGACGATCTCCCCGAAGGAGTGAAAACAGAGGTTCAGGCCTTTGCAGACGTGAATGTCGCATGGCTGGAAAAAAATCTTCGAGAGGCGAAGATCGTCGACGCACAGCGGGGCCGCCAACGCGCCTGCGCCATCTATGCCGCAGTCGCCGGTGCGCAGCTCATGGCGCGTGGTCGCGCAGACATCGCGCTGTTCGACACGCTCATGGATAGTTATAGGCAGGCTGGGCTGTTGCCCGGCTGACGCTTCACCTCGGCGCGTCTAGACCCCAATGGCGGAATGCAGGCTGCCGGGAGCGATCGGCGTCTGTATTTCCGTGCCGTAACGTCGCCTGAGGACCCGCCCCATTATTGCCATACGCAATGCGGCTATTAAAGCCATTGCATTGCCAGCATGTACGCGGAGCCGTATCTTCGTTTGCGTTCAAGGAGACGCATATGAAGATCGCATTTTTGGGGGCGGGAGCGCTGGGTTGTGCAATCGGCTCCGCGCTGACCGAAGGCGGCCATGAGACGTGGCTCGTCGACCGGTCCGCCGCGCACGTCGAAGCCATGTCCCGCGACGGTCTGCAAGTCGACGACGAGCGCGGCACGCGCCAGGTCAAGGTCCGCGCTACGATGAATCCGGCAGAAGTCGGCCCCGTCGACCTCGTTATCGTGCTGGTCAAGTCCTTTCACACCGACCAGGCGATGCGCGGCGCGCTCGCTCTCGTCGGTCCGGAAACGGTCGTGCTGTCGTTGCAGAACGGCCTCGGCCACGAAGACGTGTTGAGCGAGATCGTCGGACGCGAGCGCGTGCTCGCCGGCAAGACATATGTCGGCGGCGTCCTGCGAGGGCCCGGCCATATCCAGGCCGGCGTGACGGGCAAGCTCACGATCATCGGAGAACTCGACGGCCGCATCACGGCCCGTGCGCAAGAAATCGCGGATGCGTTCAACGCCGCCGGTCTGACGACCACGGTCAGCGACAACATTCTCGGCACGATGTGGGACAAGCTGCTCATCAACGTGGCGACGGGCGCGATCACGGGCATCACGCAGCTCACCTATGGCCAGCTCTACGATGAACCTGTTCTGAAAGCGACGTCGCTCGCAGCCGTCGAAGAAGCAATGGCAGCGGCCCGGGCCGCCGGCATCACGCTTTCCATCACGAATTCCGAAGACGCCTGGAACATGGCCGCCGAAGGTCTTCCGCCCGCATTCAAGACATCGATGCTGCAAAGCCTCGAAAAGTCTTCCATCACCGAAATCGATTTTATCAACGGCGCGGTCGTGCGCTGGGGCGAGCGCCTCAACGTGCCGACTCCGGTGAACTCGACGCTCGTCGCCTGCATCAAGGGCATCGAACGGGCGATGACGGACCGCCAGAAACAAGGGGCCGCAGCATGAGCGCGACGAGAGCCTATCTGGAACACGTCGCCATCTGGGTGAAGGACATTCACTGGCATATCGCCTTCTTTGAAAATGTGCTCGGCATGACGATGCGAGAAGTCGACGGCACGCGCGAAGAGCCGCGTCAGTACTGGACGCTGGGCGGCCTGCAGTTCATCAGCGCGCCACAGCATGAGGGCCCCGAGGGACGGCTCGCGCATCTCGGCGTCATGTGCGAAGACCTCGAAGCCGCGCTTGCCGCCGCGCAAGCGTTCGGCGTCACAGAAATGCCGCAAGGCCGCAACTGGCTGCGTCTGCCCGACGGCCTCGCTGTCGAACTCATTCAGGCTAAACCTGCTACGTGCGTCGCGCAGGCGCTGGCGATCAACCCACGCGCGGAGGCGTGAGCATGAGCACCACTACCATCATCGAAAAATACTGGGACGATGCGCGGGAAGGCGACGAGTGCGTGAGCCCCAGCTATACCGTCACGAAAGAACGCATCCTCGCATACGCCGATCTCACAGGCGATCACACGCCGGTGCATGTCGACGAGGAATACGCCAATGCGAGCCATTTCGGTTCGATCGTCGCGCATGGTCTTTTCGGATTGTCGATTGCCGACGGCCTGAAGACGCAAAGTGACTATCGCTTTCTGCCTGGCATGTCGCTCGGCTGGACGTGGGACTTTTTGCTGCCGATCAAGGCTAACGACGTACTCCATGTGAAGTTCCGCGTCGGCTCGATGCGCGCGAGCAAGAGCCGTCCGGACTGGGGCATTGTCGTGTTGCCGTTGGAATTGATCAACCAGAACGGCGAAGTCGTTCAACGCGGCGAACATCGTCTGATGATCCCGCGCCGTCCGGGAGCGAAATGATGCAGGCGCGTCCACTCGAAGGTATCCGCGTTGTCGACTACAGCCACTTTCTCGCCGGTCCCTATGTCGGCCGATGCCTTGCGGCGCTCGGCGCGGAAGTCATCAAGGTCGAGCGTCCTGGCAGCGGCGACGCAGGCCGTCAGCACGCGACCGTCCTTGACGACCAGCAAAGCGCCTACTTCCTGCAGCTCAACATGGGCAAGCGCGGCGTGAGCGTCAACATGAAAGATCCGCGCGGCAAGGCGTTCATGCAGCGTCTGTGCGATTCCGCCGACGTGTTCATCGAGAACTACCGGCCGGGCGCGCTGGACAAGCTCGGGCTCGGATACGCCGCGTTGTCCGAGCGTAATCCGGGTCTCGTCTACTGCTCAATTTCCGCGTATGGACATACCGGACCGGATGCGCATCGCGCGGGCTTCGGCCTGATTGCGGAAGCGAAGAGCGGCATCATGCAGATGATCGGCAACCCCGGTGAGCCGCCGCCGCTCATGCGCATTTCGCTCGGCGACATGTACACCGGCATTCATGCGGTCGCGGCTGTCAACGCCGCGCTGCTCGGCCGGGTGAAGAGCGGACGCGGCCAGCACATCGACATGGCGCTGTATGACGCGCTCTTTTCGATGCATGAATATGCGGTGCAGTGCTACACGATGCAAGGCGTGGTGCCGGAGCAAACGGGTCACGACATGCCGACATCGACGTTGTACGGCGTGTTTCGCGCGGCCGACGGCGATCTCGTCATCGCGGCACAAGTGGACGATTCGTGGAAGCGCTTCGCGACACTCGTCGAGCAACACGGCGGTCCGGCTGGCTTCGGCAACGACGAGCGCTTCCATAGTCTGAACGGACGGAATGCGAATCGTGAAGCCATTCTCGCAGTCGTTCAACCGTGGGTAGCTGCGCGGCCTGTCGCGGAAGTGCTGGCCTTGCTCGACAGCGTCGATGTGCCGAGCGCGAAGGTTCAGCGCATCGATGAAGTTGTCGCCGATCCGCAGATCGTCGCCCGTGGCATGGTGATCGAGCAGGACCATCCGCGCTTCGGAAAACTGCGTCTGCCGAACCTGCCGTTCCGCTTCTCCGACTGCGATACGTCGATACGCGAAGTCGGCCCCGACCTCGGGCAGCACAACGAGGAAGTGGCTCAATCGCTGGGCTTCAGCGTGGCAGAGATCGACGCGATGCAGACCGATGGCGTGCTCTTCTCGAAGCCGGGTGCGCAATGAGCGATCGATACGCGGTAATCGGCAATCCGATCGGACATACGAAATCGCCGCTGATCCACGGTCTTTTCGCAGAAGAGACCGGACAGGACATGACGTATGACGCCATCGAAGGGCCGCTGGAACCGGCCAATGCCTTCGACGATACGGTGAGAACTTTCATCGCTGCGGGCGGCAAGGGCATGAACGTCACTGCGCCGTTCAAGCTACAGGCATTCGCCATGGCCGACGAGCGCAGCGAAAGGGCTGCGCTCGCGGGGGCCGTCAACGCGATGAAGTTCGAGAACGGGCGCATCGTGGCCGAGAACTTCGACGGCGTCGGACTCGTGCGCGACATTGAAATCAACCTGCATCAGCCGATGGCGGGCAAGCGCGTGCTGGTCCTGGGCGCGGGCGGAGCGGTGCGCGGCGCGTTGCTGCCGTTCATCGCGGCGCGGCCTGCACGACTCGTCATTGCTAACCGGCACGTGGACAAGGCGAAGGCGCTCGTCGAACAGGTTGCGGCTGACGCAACACTCGTCGCGTGCGGCTATGCGGAGCTTGAATCGATGGGACAGTTCGACCTCGTCGTCAACGCGACGTCCGCGAGCCTGACCGGGCAGCGGCCGCCCGTTCCGCCGAGCGTCTTCAGCGCAAGCGGCACGGCGTATGAACTCGCGTACGGAAAGGGTCTCACGCCGTTCCTGCGGCTAGCGCGTCACGCGGGCGTGCAAGGTGTCGCGGATGGCGTAGGCATGCTGGTCGAACAGGCCGCCGAAGCGTTCGCATGGTGGCGAGGCGTGCGTCCGCGCACGCACGCGATCATCGACCAGCTCACGGTTCCGCTGGATTGACTCGACGAGAAAACACCGTGTCCAAAGCGAGACATATGACGGAATTTCGTTATCGCGAGTAGGCTGTGGCTTATAACCGATCGTCGCGTTCGCTATCGTGTTCAATCTGATCTCGATGTGGGCGATTCACGCCGGCTCGGAAGACACGGGAGAGTGATATGAAGAAAACGCGTATCGCCGTAGCGGGTGCCGGCTATATCGGTCTCGAGCATATTCGTGTCGTCCGGGAAAACGCGACTTGTGTCCTGTCGGCGGTGGTCGATCCGTCAGACGCGGCGGCCGACATTGCCGCGAAAGCACATGTGCCGCATTACCGCTCGCTCGGTGAACTCTTCAGACAAGATCGTCCCGACGGTGTGGTTCTTGCAACGCCGAACACGCTTCACCTGGAGCACGCGCGCTTGAGCATGCAGGCAGGTGTGCCGATGCTGCTGGAGAAGCCTATAGCGTCCACGGTGGACGAAGCAGAAGCACTCGTCGCCGATGCCGACCGCTATGGCGCAAGCGTGCTGATCGGTCATCACCGCGCACACAGTCCGATCATGGCGCGGGCAAAGGCGATCATCGACGAAGGCAGGCTCGGCTCGATAGTCGCGGTTATGGGCAGCGCAATGTTCTTCAAGCCCGATCAGTATTTCGAGGACGCGCCATGGCGCAAGGAACCGGGCGCAGGCCCGATTCTGCTCAACATGATTCACGACATCCACAACCTGCGAATGCTATGCGGCGACATCGTGGCGGTCCAGGCGTTTTCGTCAAATGCGACGCGCGGCTATGCAGTCGAGGATACTGTCGCCGTCAATCTGCGTTTCGCGAGCGGCGCACTCGGCACGTTCCTTTTATCGGATACGGCCGCCAGCGCGCGGAGTTGGGAACAGACGTCACAAGAGAACAAGGCCTACGCGTCCTACGCTGACGAAGACTGTTATGTAATCGCCGGCACATTCGGATCATTGTCGATTCCGACCATGCGCCTCAAGACCTACGGGAAACCTGAGGATCGATCCTGGTGGAAGCCGTTCGATGTCGGCGTGGAGGACGTTATGCGCGACGATCCTCTCAAGTATCAGATGGAACACTTCGGGCAAGTCGTGCGAGGCGAGGCGAAACCCATCGTTACCGCGCGCGACGGCCTGCAAAATCTGCGCATTACCGAAGCGATCGTGATGGCAGCGAAAACCGGCGCCGTTGTCGAAACGACGCCAGTCTAAACATCGTATGGATAACTCATGAAAACTTTCCTCATGCTGCACGGCATTAATCACAACATGTTCGGCAAGCGCGATCCGGTTCAATACGGAACTGCCACGCTCGCCGATATCGATGCTCAACTTCAGGCGCTGGCCACGGAGCTTGGCGTGACGGTGGAGAGCTACCAGACAAACAGCGAAGGGGACATGTGCGCGCGGATCCATCAGGCTTTCGTCGACAAAGTCGATGGCGTGCTGATCAATGCCGGTGCATGGACGCACTATAGCTATGGCATTCGGGACGCGCTCGCCATCCTGACCGTACCCATCGTCGAGATACATATGTCGAACATTCACGCCCGCGAAGCCTTTCGCCACCATTCGGTGTTCGCCGAAATCGTGAAGGGACAGATTTGCGGCTTTGGTATAGACAGCTATTCGCTCGGACTGCGGGCGGCAGTGTCGGCTGCCGCCTGATAGCTGATGCGCCGGGCGAGGCGCGGGGTGCAAGTTACAGGAATATGCGCTTAAGCATAATTCAATGAATACAATGGCGACATTACATTCGACAATATCGCCATGAATAGCCCCGAGCTACCTGATCTCAAGCTACTGCAGCTCTTCGACCTGCTGTACGACGTGCGGAGCGTCACGCGTGCTGCCGAGCAGCTTGGGCAGAGTCAGCCCACGGTCAGCATCTGGCTGGGGCGTCTGCGGGAACACCTGCAGGACCCGCTGTTCGTCCGTACACCAGGCGGGATGACGCCGACGCCGCAGGCGGATGCGCTGATCGGACCGTGCAGGCAGATCCTTGAGTCGCTTCGCCGGTTTTCGGCGTGGGAGATATCGTTCGACCCGAACACGGCAAAGCGCCGGTTTCGCATCTGCATGACGGATGCGAGTCACATTACGCTGCTTCCCAGGATGCTGGCACGCGTGCGCGCCCACGCGCCGGGTATCCGGCTGGAAGCCGCGAGAATCGATGGAAACACGGAGCGCGCGCTCGAATCCGGCGAAGCCGATCTGGCGATCGGGCATATACCGTGGCTCGGCAGCGGCATGTATCAGCAACAGCTCTATATGCAGGATTGGGTCTGTCTCGCCAATCCTGACCATCCACGTGTGCGCACCAGGCTCAGCATCAAGCAGTACTGTCGCGAGGGGCACGTGACCATTGCCGCCGGGACGGGCGCGCAATTGCTCGAGCAGGCGCTGTTGCGCGAGAACATAGAACGCGATGTCGTGCTCGAGCTTCCGGGCATGCTCGGGCTCGGTTCGATCATCAAGTCGACCGATCTGATCGCCACGTTGCCGCGAAACATCGGGGAGACATTGGCAAGAGTGAACGACATTGCAGTTCACTCCTGTCCGTTCCAGGTCGATAAATTCGCGGTCCGGCAGCATTGGCATGCGAAGTACCATCACGAGGCGGGCAATCGCTGGTTGCGCTCCGTTGTGGCCGACCTGTTTTCGAGCAGGAGTTAGGCTCGTGTGAGCCGGCCGATATGAAATGACCTGAGCGCCGTGCGAGCCGACACCCATCGCGCTCTCAGGTCACAGAACTCTTGCCTGCAAGACGCAGCACATCTTCCAGATCGTCGAGACCGACCGGTTTGGTCAGATGCAAATCGAAGCCTGCTGCCGCGGTCCGCGCGCGGTCTTCGCTGGTGCCGAGTCCTGTCATTGCCGCGATCACCGCGCCGGGCTCCTGCAGGGCTGCGCGGATCTGCGGTAACGCATCGAAGCCGGTGATCTTCGGCATCGAAAGATCGAGAAGGACAAGCGCCGGCTGCCACTGTTTCGCGAGCTCGACGGCAGCGGCGCCGTCATACACTGCGCGCGATTCATGGCCAAGCACTTCGACGAGCGCGGCCATGCTGTCCGCAGAGTCGTTGTTGTCGTCGACAACGAGTACGCGCAGGTTTGCTTGTTGCGGTGCGACGGGCGGATTCTCGCGTGTCTCTTCGTCGGCAACTTCGCTTTCGTACCCCGGCAGCCATACTGTGAACGAACTGCCTTTGCCGCGTCCTGCACTACGCGCGTCGATATGCCCGCCGTGCAGATCCACGATTGCACGCGCGAGCGTGAGTCCAATGCCAAGGCCGCTTTTATCGGCCTGTTCTTCGGTCGGCGTTTCCTGCACGAACAGATTGAACATCGCATCGATCGCATCGGGCTCGATGCCGCGGCCGGGGTCGTCAATACGAATGGCGAGCAGCCGTGCTGATCGAAATACCATCAAGTCGATTGACGCACCAATGGGACTGAACTTCGATGCGTTGTTCAGCAGGTTCTGCACGACCTGCACGAGGCGCGTAAGGTCGCCGTTGACGCGCATCGGCTCTTCGGGCATCGACACGTGCAACGTCTGGTTGCGCGCGGCCAGAAGCGGCGCACTGCCTTCTATGCTGAGCTGAACGACTGCCTGCAACGCGCACGGCGTAGGCGTGATGTGTACGCGGCCGAGCGTCACGCGCCCGGCGTCGAGCAGATCGTCGACCAGACGGGTGAGGTGCGACAGCTGACGGTCTATAAGCTCGTGTTCTGGCAGAAATGCTTCGTGGCCCTTCGATTTGAGTTGCAGCATGCTAACGGCGTTGCGCAGTGGAGCGAGAGGATTACGCAATTCATGCCCCAGCAGGCCGAGGAACTGGCTCATACGCTGGCTGGATGCTTCGAGTTCTTCCATGCGCCGCCGCCGCGACATGTCGCGCGTGATCTTCGCAAAACCTTGCAGCGCGCCGTTAGGATCGCGCAGCGCCGTGACGATGGTGTTGGCCCAAAAGTTCGTGCCGTTCTTGCGCACACGCCACTCTTCCATTTCGCTGCGGCCTTCACGCGCGGCCTGGTCGAGGTCTTTCTGCGGCCTGCCCACTGACACGTCTTCGGGCGTGTAGAAAAGCGAGTGGGGCTTGCCGATTACTTCGTCGGCATGGTAGCCCATTACATGCACGGACCCGGCACTCCAGGTGGTGATGAGCCCGTCGGCGTCGAGCAACGTGATAGCGTAATCGCTGATCGCATCGACAAGCACACGAAAGCGCTTGTCGAGATCGCGCGCGTTGAAGCGCTCCGTGATGTCACGCACGAAGTACGCGAGTTCTTTACTGCCGTCATATTGCACAGCGGCCACGGAAAGTTCTGCCGGGAATTCTCTGCCGTCGCTTCGCGCGGCAGTCAGTTCCGTGCGCGGACTGTGTCCGGGCTGCTTCCGGTCGAACTCGAAGATGTCCAACTGAGCGTACTCGGCTTTGCAGCGCTCGGGGAATAGCAGTGACAGCATGGGCTGGCCGATCACGTCGTCGCGTGAATAGCCGAACGTGCGGTTCGCCGCATCGTTCCAGTCGATGATGATGCCGTTCGAGTCCGTACAAATGAAAGCGTCGTGCGTAGTGTCGAGCACGAGTCTGCGGCGGCGCAAGGAGGAGGCGAGTCTCTTGTCCGCGGCTTCGCGCAAACCGATTTCGGTACGCAGCTTTGCGATGGTGATCGCGTTTTCTTCGATCAGCGTCTGGTTCTCGGCAAATACGCGCTGATGCGCCATACCGGACGCGACGAGCGAAGTGATCCGCTCGAGAGTTTGAATGTCTTCGGCAGAGAACGCATCGTGCGTGTCGGCCATCAGCTTGACGACGCCTGCCACTTCCGCGTGGTAGGCAAGCGGCGCGACGATCATTGAAGCGGCTCCCACTCGCTCGCACGCCTGCCTGTCGACGCGTGGATCGTTGGAAGTGTTGCGGCAATAGAGAAGCTTGTTCTCGACAGAGCACAGACCCGAGAGACTTCCCTCACGCTTCAGGCGCAAACCGACGTGCCGCGCTATCGACCCGCTGCATGCGCGGTACACCATGTCGTCGCCGTCGACCCATTCCACTACCGATGCGTGGGCCGCGGGCACCAGATCGAGAAGCGCGTCGGTCACTACGGAAAAGAAGGTATCCAGATTCAGCTTGGTCGCCGCGATCTTCGAGTGGGCGTTAATAAGTTTGAGTAGCCGGGCGTTGGTAGAACGCTCGGCTGCGAGTTGTGCGGCGATATCGCTTTCGACTTGCGGATCTTGACTTGTGGTCATCTTCAATAACTCCATGCGAGTGTCGCTCGCGTGGCAGAGTAAAACACAGGCGATCTGAAATATTTATACACGTTTGCACGGGCAAGGTATGAGCCGAGCCGCAATTATGCTAAAGGCATCTCGTGACATGTCCATGTGTGGACTAAGGGACAATAGTAGCGGACCATTTTGTTGGCAAGTCGGCCGCGCGACTCCTTGCATGGTCCTGGACGTTCGGGAAAACATGACGATCCGCACTCTCCTAAGTACTCCTGATACGTACATCGGACTTGTAGAGTGCACTGTGAATTACGTTGAAAGACAGGAGCGAGCGCACGAGCGTTTTGTAAGCGAGCACGCTTTCTTGCACGAGGTATCGACAATGGGAGAAAAAGCGAAAATCGATGTTGATAGGCAACTTGCCGGTTTTCCATAGCGAAAATATTGCTGTCTATTGCCCGGCCGCTTGGTGCTGAGTTTGGATCTTGTTGAGGGTTACCAATGCAGTGGTTGCCGCGCTTGGGGACCGCGCCAATTCATGCACTCGCGCCCTCATCTTAACGGCACTCTGACGGCGGCGTCGAACATGGATCAGCGAACGCTCAGTCCGCTCTTTTTTCGGTACAAATTACGCGTACTTTTGTTCCATTTAGGTAAAAACAGGGTTTTTCTGGATACAAGGTAACGCGCCAGCGGACGATAGTGTGTACATGTTTAATTCGTCGGAGCAAAGCCGTGGCAGCGGGATTTCTTACTCATCAACAGATCTTCGATTCGAGCGTGGCGCATCTTATGAACCAAGGCAACGCCGCGCTGCTTCCGCAGGGCGGCGGCGCGTACCGCGGCCGTTGCGGCGGATGCCCGATCGGCGCAATGATCCGTCCGATTGATTACCGCACGTCGATGGAAGGAGTGCCGGTTCGCTATGTCCTCGCCGACGCGCTGCAGATTCCCACCTACATGGACGCAGGGGTCGCTGCACTGAAGCGCGCACTGTTGCGCGCACGCCTCAATATCTATTCGCCACAGACCGTCGAATTGTTGAGCTGTCTGCAGAACGTTCATGACGTCTTCGGCATCTGGGAATGGGACGAGCGGCTGCGCTCTATCGCGCGCAGATTCGGACTGTCGGCGAATAGCTTGCAGCGCGCTGCGTGAAGATGCGGAGCAGTTTCATGACAAGTCTCCAGCAGATCTTCACGACGGTTCGCTCGCATCTTCTCGCGCAAATGGCAGTGTCGGAAGACGACAGCGGTAGTTGTCGGCTGCGTGGGCGCGATGGCCGCCGCTGCGCGATCGGCGCGCTGATTCACGACGAGCACTACTCGCCCGCATTGGAAGAGTTCGGTATTGGATATTACCAGGCGGGCGAGGGTGGTCCATTGCTTCGCGCGTTGGCAATGTCGGGCGTCAACGCTTACGAACCACGCGTTATCGCGCTTCTGCAAGAACTGGAAGACGTCCACGATGAGGGCGACGTTGCGCGGTGGCACGAACAGTTTGAGGACGTCGCGCGGCGACATCTGCGCGAGCATGTAGCCGAAACCGCAGCCTGGCCAGAGTTGGCAGAAGCCGCGTAAAGCTCGCTGCAATCGCGCCGGTCGTGCAGAGAGATCGTCATGCGCGGTTAAGGCCAATGCAGCGAAATTCACGCCTCCGGGTGGCCGTCTTAGCGCGTGATGCCAAGGGGTGCGAAATAACTGCATGCATGGTCGCTTTTGTCCGCGGGACGGCGAGGTCCGTCCAGTACTTCAGCTTACCGAAGACATACGCGGCGGTACTTTGTCGGATTGTCCTTTCACCGTGCTCCCAATCCAGCCCGCACTATGCGGCGCTCCAGTGAGTTGCTTGATAAAGTCGGGCCCATTCATCGAGTGAGCTTGATCTGCTTAGAGGAAAACCATATTTCCTTGTATGGCATTCAGGTAATGGTCTATGCTTGAGCGACCAGACACCGACAATCCGTGTGAGATCAAGATGGCCACAGGTAAGGAAGCTACGGCGCGAGAGGCTGCAGAAGGGCTGGGTATGCGGCAGATCACCTCCGCACCGGCAAAACTCGATGCAACGGATCGCAAACTGCTCAACCTGCTCGCAGACGATTCCACCCGAAGCTACGCCGACTTGGGAGCCCTGCTGTATCTGTCCGCGCCGGCGGTGCATGAGCGTGTCAAACGACTTAAGCGCGAAGGCGTCATCAAGAAGACAGCTTGTTCGCTCGACGGCTCTAAGCTGGGCAGGCCATTGCTTGCCTTCGTGCACGTCGACACGCCGAGTTATCTCGTCACGCGCCATCTCCTCAAGTTGAAAGAACTCCCCGATGTTGAAGAGATCCACACCGTGACGGGCGATAGTGCCATGCTGCTAAAGGTCCGTACGCGGGATACGCAAACCCTCGAGGATCTATTGGAGCGGATTCACTCTATTGAGGGTTTCACCGGCACACGAAGCTACATTGCGTTGTCTACCTATCTCGAGCGCGGGCCGAGCCCTGTCGAGTAACTTCGTGCGCGTGCCGCCTGGCACAAATGCGACATGACTGTCCAATGCGTCCTGCAGAAGCCTGCTGCTATTCATGCCATTCGTCAGTTGTAGCCAGACGAACATTCCGCCTTCCGGCCGAGTCTATTTCACACCTTCCGGCATAAACGCCTGTAGCGCGAGCAGCATATCGCTCAGTTAAGTTTGCGACGAGATCGGCTCAATTATGTGCCACCGTTTTACGCGCGATGCGGCTTGTCGGTCCAATCGATGAATATCCATAAGCTGTTCGGCGGCGCGCCCACGGCTATGCTGTCTCTCGACCAATTCGATTAACGGTATCTGGTGGAACGCCATTCGGAAGTTCTTATTGCCGCTTTGGCAAGGTGTCCTCTCGCATGAAGAGTGTCGGCCATATCTGCCATGAGCGAAAAAACGAATGGCATTCGAAAAAGAATCGATTCTCGCTGGCCGCCGAGCACTTTTTACTTCCGTACGGAGCTACAGATCACTTCCAGCTTAAAGCGATTAGTTTTGAGTAGCAGGTGTTGAAGACCGTTTAGCGCTTTCCGCCCGCCGTAGACATGCGGTGCTGTTTTCCTGAAGAAAGTCGAGTCCTATACTCGAACCCGGCTCGACTTCGGTCGATGAAAAAATACGGAAGGAGACGGCAATGAACAATCCGGTGATCGAAGTCGAGACAGCGCCAACTTCTGAGGTCAGCCTCGATGACAAGTATCGAAAGGAGCGGGGCTACGCGTACATGAGCGGCTCGCATGCGCTCATTCGCGTGATGATCAATCAGCGCATTCGCGACAATGACGCCGGACTGAATACTGCCGGATTCGTTTCCGGCTATCGCGGCTCGCCGTTGGCGGGCTTCGACACCGCACTCTGGTCGGCCGAGGCTGTGCTCAAGCAGCATCAGATCAAGTTCCTTCCCGCTATCAACGAAGATCTCGCGGCGACCGCGGTGTGGGGCACCCAGCAATTAGCGCTCTTTCCGCAGGAGTCCACGGTAGAGGGTGTCTTTTCGATGTGGTACGGGAAAGGGCCGGGCGTAGATCGCAGCGGCGACGCCTTGAAGCATGGCAACGGTGCCGGCACATCGGCTCTTGGCGGTGTGCTGGTTGCGGCAGCGGACGATCACACTGCCAAGTCATCCACTTTTGGACATCAGAGCGAACAGGCGTTGATTGCCGCGTTCATTCCGGTTCTCTATCCGGCGAGTGTGCAGGACTATCTCGACTTTGGTGTGCTCGGCATCGCAATGGGGCGATATTCGGGACTGTGGATCGGATTGAAATGTGTGTCCGACGTGATCGAAACGTCCGCCGTTGCCGACGTCGATCCCCATCGGATCGACATTCGGTTGCCCGACAAAGAATTTGCCGCCGACGAAGATCTTCACATCCGATCGCCCGATGTATGGGCCGAACAGGAGCCTCGAATTGTACGTAAAAGGCTGCCTGCGGCGTTGGCGTTTTGCCGGACGAATCGTCTCAACTCCATTCGGATCAAAGGGCCGAAATCGAAGCTGGGGATCGTGTGCGCCGGCAAGGCGTACAACGATGTCATGGAGGCGCTCAGGTTACTGGGTTTGAGTGACGACGATGTCGAGAAAAATGGCCTAGCTGTGCTCAAAATCGGCATGGTGTGGCCTCTGGAACCGACCATTCTCCGCGACTTCGCGGCAGGCCTCGATGAACTTCTTGTCGTCGAGGAAAAGCGTCCGATCATCGAACAGCAAATCAAAGACGAGTTTTATTCCGATGCATTGAATGGGCTTCCGCTCGTTCGCGTCTCCGGTAAGGGCAGTGGAGCGATTGGTGGCGAATGGAATCGCTCTGGAGAAGCCTGCCTGTTAAAAAGCGACTATGAGTTGACGCCCGTGGAAGTTGCCGGCGCGATCGTCGCCCGGTTGCGAGCGCAAGCGGGCTGGACGGAAACGCGGAACCGGGAGATCGAAGCGCGCTTAGCTGCGCTCGAGGCCGTTGGACGGGTACAGGCTGTCGCGGGCGCGATCAGAAAACCTTTTTTCTGTTCCGGTTGTCCGCACAATACTTCTACTCGCGTCCCAGAGGGATCGCGCGCAACGGCTGGTATCGGCTGCCACTATATGGCGAGCTCGATGGACCGTCGTACCGAGTCGTATACGCATATGGGTGGCGAAGGTGTTCCTTGGGTCGCCCAGGCGCAGTTCTCGACGCGCAAACATATCTTCGCGAACATTGGCGACGGAACTTACTTCCATTCGGGTTCGCTCGCAATTCGTCAGGCGGTCGCGGCGCATGTATCGATGACCTTCAAGATACTCTATAACGACGCCGCTGCGATGACTGGCGGTCAGCCAGTCGATGGCGAATTAACCGTCGACGGCATCACGCGCCAGGTTGCCGCAGAGGGCGTGCGACGAATTGCCGTGGTCAGCGACGATATCGAAAAATATCGCATACGTGGCACCACATTCGCGGCGGGGACCACCGTTCACGACCGTTCAGAACTCGACGCCGTGCAGCGCAACCTTCGTGATTACGAAGGGGTGTCAGTGCTCGTCTACGATCAAACCTGCGCTAGCGAGAAAAGGCGTCGCCGGAAGAAAGGCACTTATCCCGATCCCGCGAAGCGCGTGGCGATCAATAGCGATGTTTGCGAGGGCTGCGGTGATTGCTCTGTCGAAAGCAATTGCCTCTCGGTCGAGCCGCTCGACACGCCGTTGGGGCGAAAGCGCCAGATCAATCAGTCGAGCTGCAATAAAGACTTCTCATGCGTGCAAGGTTTCTGCCCGAGTTTCGTCTCAGTCGAGGGTGGGGAGCTTCGATCGAGCCAAACGAAGAAATCGCCTGAAGCCATGATGGCAGACTGGCCTGAACTACCATATCCCGCTTCACCGCCAATGACCGACACCGTGGACATTTTGATCAACGGTGTCGGCGGAACAGGCGTCGTGACGATCGGCAATCTGCTCGGTATGGCGGCGCACCTGGAAGGACGTGGATGTACCGTTCTCGACATGGCAGGCCTGGCCCAGAAAGGTGGCGCGGTGTGGAGTCACGTGCGACTAGCATCGAAGCGGGAGCGCATGTACGCGTCGCGAATTCCATCGGGCTCAGCGGATCTCATCATTGGCTGCGATCTTGTCGTGACGGCGGCGCCCGACACGCTCTCGAGAATAAGAAAAGGCAAAACGCGCGTCGTTATCAATGGACAGACTTCCCCCACCTCAGCGTTTGTCGCCAACCGCGATTGGCAATTGCCTGAGGCGGAACTGAAATCGCATGTGGAGTCAGTGTGCGGTGACGACTTCGTCGACTGGGTCGACGCACAGGAGATTGCCAGACGACATCTGGGAGACACTGTATTTTCCAACGCGATCATGCTGGGTTTCGTGTGGCAGCAGGGTTTGATCCCATTGGCTCGCGAGTCGATTGAGCGCGCGATCGAACTCAACGGTCAAGCCGTCAAGAAGAACAAGCTGGCATTCCAGATCGGACGCTGGCTCGCGGTGAACCCCGCCCGCTTTGCCGCCGGTCAGGAAGTCGAATCGGTGATTGCCTGGCGCCAGAAGAAAAAGGTCGTGCTAGACGAACTGATCCAGTCGAGAGTGTCGCTGCTCGCTGCATATCAAAGCGAACGCTATGCGCGCGAGTATGAGACCTTTGTCAGTGAGATTACGGCGCAAGTCGGATCGCACGGCAAGCGAGAGGCCTTTCTCTTGGCTGTTGCCGAGGGCCTGTATAAGCTGATGGCCTATAAAGACGAGTATGAGGTAGCACGGTTGTACTCGTTGCCCGGATTCAAAAAATCGCTTGAAAACCAGTTCGAGGGAGATTTCAAGATTCGCTACTACCTTGCTCCGCCGTTGCTATCGCGCAAGAACGAGAAGGGCGAACTCATCAAGAAAGAGTTTGGGCCTTGGCTCGGCCACGTTTTTCCATTGCTGGCACGACTGAAGATCTTGCGGGGAACACCATTCGACCCGTTCGGCCACACCGCGGAAAGGAGACGGGAGCGCGCGCTGGTCCGTGAGTACCGCTTGTGGATTAGAACCGCGCTAACGCATCTCGCCGATAAGCCGGACGTGTGCATCGAATTGGCAAAGCTTCCCGACTCGATTCGCGGTTACGGGCATGTCAAAGAAAGAGCGATTGATGAAGCGATGGCAAAGCGGGATACGTTGTTGGCCGCTTTGTCGGCTCCTGCGCATCAATGGCGGGCGTCCGCATGAATAAACCAGGAGGAGGAAACGAATGAACCAGCATGTTTCCGTGCAGTGGCTCGACGGTGTCATGTCCATTAGCTTGAACCGACCTGAGAAGCGCAATGCGTTGGACGAGTCAATGTTCAGCGCGCTGGCCGACGCGTTCGTCCAGGCCCGGTCCGACGACCGTGTTGCCTCCGTGCTGATTAAAGGAACGTCCGACTGCTTTTGTGCGGGGCATGATATCGGAGCTTTCGCGACGCTTTGGCCTCAGCCCGAAAATGGCGCGATCATACGGTGTATAACGGCGCTTCTCGGGCTCGATAAGCCGTTCACCGCGGCCGTGCGCGGTGCTGCGGTAGGGTTTGGCGCGACCTTGCTTCTGAGTGCCGACTACGTCGTCGCATCTCATTCCGCGACATTCTGTTTTCCCTTCGCACGACTGGGTATCGTCCCCGAGGCTGGCGCGAGCGCACTGCTTGCGCGACGGGTGGGAGATATTCGTGCGCGCGACTGGCTTATGTCCGCAAGAGTGATCGGTGCAGAGGAAGCACTTTCAGCAGGATTCATATCGCGGCTGGCGGACTCTTCCGAGGTCGACGTCCTGGCGCAGGAATACGTCGCAGAAATCGCGGACAAACAGCCTCACGTCATGCGGCAAATACGTCGAATGATTGATGACGGTGCGCATCGGAGCGCAAAACAGGCAGCGTCGTTCGAACTCGAGGCGCTGAACGTTCTGATTCCAGAAGCGGCCAATCGTGTTCGCTATTCGGGTAGGCAATCTGGAGAGGTCGAATGAATAATGTCCTGATCGTCCATGCTCACCCGGAGCCGAAATCTTTCTGCACGGCCTTGGCTCACGCGGCTATCGAAGAGTTCGAAGGCCGGTCTTGCTCGGTGACGCTATCTGACCTCTATGCACAACGTTTCAATCCGGTCGCTTCAGCGGACGACTTCGAGTCGCGATCGGATCCCGACTACCTGGTCTACTCGCTGGAACAGCGCCACGGACTGAAACAGGGCACGTTGAATGCCGAGATCGTGCGAGAAGTGGACCGGGTTCTCGCGGCTGATACAGTGGTATTCGTTTTTCCTGTCTACTGGTTCTCGACGCCCGCCATACTGAAAGGCTGGATCGACCGGGTGTTCTTATCCGGTGCGTTTTATGGTGGAAAGCGAATCTATGAGCGCGGTAGCATGGTTGGAAAGAGGGCGGTGACTGCGATTACACTGGGCGGTCGCGATCATATGTTCGGTCCACGCGCATTGCACGGCGAACTCGTGCGCGGCATGATGCGTCACTTCTTTCAAGGCACCCTTGGATATGTCGGATTCGATGTCGTCGAGCCGTTTGTGGGTTACCACGTTCCATATTGCCCGGACGCCGAGCGGGACCGCATCATGTCGGACTGGAGAGCGTATATCGCCACGCTCGATCAGCAGCCGCTTATGAAGATGCCCGATCTCTCGAAGTTCGATGATGTTTTTCGTCCTTTGGAATGAGGAGTTTGCAAAGAAAGCGCTGAGTAGAGTTCGGCACGAATCAGTTCAAAAATCGCATTGGGCTATTTAAAGTCCGGGAAACGCAGTACCTTACGCTGCGACCTTTTGCTCGTGGAATTTTCGCGGACTGAATCCGCGTGGCAGGGTCGGCTCGTTGAGAGAGGCTCCTTGACGCATGTCGACCCACTTGGAGATGCCGGTAAACACTCGTTCGAGGTCGTCCGAACGACCGTCGCACACCTGCTCATGAACGGCATGGCGCACGAGGTCGTTCTATTCGGCTGAATGCCCGCCCCGGGGCCGCCTCGTCAGCGCGCCTTCGCGCCGGACGTCTGCCCGAACGACGGATGCCTGCGCCGCACGTAGTACGACGCGACGATCGCGAACGACGTCGATACCGCGAACCAGAACTGGAAGCGCGATTCCGGGTTGAATGCCTGCGACCCGAGTACGGTGACCAGCGCAAGCAGCGCGACCCAGTTCGACACTGGATAAAACCACGCACGGAACGCAGCCGGGTCGCGTTGCTCGTGCTTCGTCTGCCGGCGCATCGCGAAGTGCGCGACGATAATGAAGATCCACACGATCATGACGAACGCGCCGCTACTCTTCGCGAGCATCAGGAACAGGTCGCCGCCGCTCAGGAAGTGAATGCCGAGGATCGACACGCAAACCACAAGGCACAGCACGAGCGCGTTCATCGGGACGCCCTTTGCGTTGGTGCGGCCGAACATCGCGGGCGCATGGCCGCGCTGGCTCAGCGAGAACAGCATGCGCGAATTGGAGAACAGGAACGAGTTCATCACCGACATGAACGACACGAAGAGTACGATCTTCATCGCAACGGCCGCGCCGGTGAATCCCGCCATGCTGAACAGCGAGACATACGGCGATTTCAGATTGGCCTTGTCGGTCCACGGCATACACAGGATCAGGATCGACACCGAGCCGACGTAGAACACCATCACGCGTAAGATCACGCTTTTGATGGCGCGGACCACGTTCTTGCCCGGGTTCTCGGATTCACCTGCGGCCACTGCCGCGATTTCGCTGCCGCCAAGCGAGAAGATCACGACCATCACGCCGGAGATCACAGGCGAAATGCCGTTGGGCATGAAGCCGCCGTGGTCGGTCAGGTTCACGAATCCCGGCGCGGGGATGCGCGGCTGGAGGCCGAACAGGATCGACGCGCCAAGCACCATGAACACGATGATCGTTGCGACCTTCGCGAACGACAGCCAGTATTCGGCTTCGCCGAACGCGCGCACCGAATACGCGTTGGTCGCCATCAGCGCGATCAGCATGAACAGCGCGCCAGCCGGGACCGGTAGCCATGGCAGGAAATCGTGAAGGATCGCGCCGAGCAGGATCGCCTCCACGGTGATCGTAATCATCGACTTGAACCAGTAAAGCCAGCCGACCGCGAAGCCGGCCCATTCGCCGAGATAGCTGTTCGCATACGTGGAGAACGAGCCGCTGTCAGGATTGCGGGACGCCATTTCGCCGAGCATGAACATGACCAGCGTCACCATCACGCCCCCGATCAGGTACGACAGAATCGCCGCGGGGCCGGCGGTTGCAATAATGGAGCCGGAGCCGACGAACAGGCCTGCGCCGATGACGCCGCCTAGCGCGATCATCGTGATGTGTCGTTGCTTGAGGCTCTTTTTTAATGAGTAATCCTGCATGTCTACCTCCACAGTTGATCTGGATTATTGGTGAAACGTGTTGACACCTTGTTTTTTTGCGCTAGCGGGCCGAGATGGGCCGGATGTTAACGAGCGACGACGTGCGGGCGGAGATCCGCTTCACCGCATCAAACCTTCTTCGCCCGTTCCTTTACGACCCGGAGGATTGGACCGATGATGTGCCCGCTGCGAGTGCTGCTTCATACGCACGCTTCAGCCGCTTTGCGCCTTCCTGAATCTCCTCAACGCCGGGAGCAGCGAATGAAAGACGCAGTGATGCTACGTCCAGCTTATCGGCGAAGAACGCCTTACCTGGGACGAAAATGACCTTGTTTTCGATTGCGTGCCAGAGGAGTTCCGATGAATCGATCCCTTCGATTCGCGCCCACACGAACATCCCGCCTTCGGGTTGATGAAACTGAATGGCATCGTCCAGTTGCCAGCGCAGTTCATTGCACAGCGCGTCACACTTGCGTCGATACATCGTGGTGATGCGCGGCAGATGGCGCTCCAAAGCGCCGTCCGCCAGATATTCCGCCGCGATCGCTTGGGTCCATGGAGCGCTACATAGGTCCACCGTCTGTTTCGCGATGACACAACGTCGCGTGATTTCAGCCGGCGCAATTGACCAGCCCACTCTCAGCCCCGGCGCGACAATCTTTGAGAGGCTTGCAAAATGAACCACCCAGTCGCGCGAACCCTCGACTTCCGCCGTCAACGCAAGAATTGATGGGACGGTGTCTCCCGAAAAACGCAGATCGCCGTATGGGTCGTCTTCAACGATAACGAACCGGTACTTGACAGCAAGCTTGAGCAACGCGATGCGTCGTTCTCGCGTGATGGTCGCGCCGGTCGGGTTCGCGAAAGTTGGCACCGTGTACAGCAGCTTCGGTCGCGGCACTGCTCCCGATTCAAGAAGCGCAGCGAGGTTGTCTACATCGAGGCCATGGCCATCTACTTGCGCCGTAACGATCTTGGCTTGTTGAAGCTTCAGAGCCTGCAACGTCGCGGGATAAGCTGGTTGTTCGGTGAGTACGACATCGCCTGGTGCGACGAGAACGCGCAACAGTAGATCCAGTCCTTGCTGGGAACCCGTCGTCACGAGCAGTTCGCCCGGACCGCAGGTTACGCCGCGACGGGCCATCAGATTTACCAGCTCACTCTTTAGCTCAGGCAGTCCGTCCGTCGGTCCGTACTGCAGACAGCGGTTCGAATTCCGGTAAGCGCGCTTTTGGGCAGATGCCAAACCGTCGACGTCAAAAAGATCGCTAGCTGGATAACCGCCTGCGAATGAAATCATCCCGGGTTCGGCAAGATACTTGAACAGCTCACGAATCGGTGAACCGGACGGGTCTTGAAAAGGGGCTGTAAACTCGTACATATCGTCGTTGGCTCGTCGCCGGTCAATTGCAGCATTTCCGCGTAGCAGGCATTGGACCGAATAATCCGATCGCAAGCGCTGTTGCTACGGCCCGATATCTATGCACGATGTAATGCGCTTCTATTACGCTCGTGTGCGCCTTGGCTCAAAAGATCCAGAGCCACGTCGACGATCATGTCTTCCTGTCCGCCAACCATCTTGCGCCGGCCGAGTTCCACGAGGATATCGACTGTTTTTAAACCATACTTGCTTGCAGCAAGTTCGGCGTGCCGCAGAAAGCTGGAGTACACGCCGGCATAGCCGAGCGCCAGCGTCTCCCGGTCAACGCGCACTGGACGATCTTGCAACGGACGCACCAGATCGTCGGCCGCGTCCATCAGGCGGTACAGGTCGCAGCCGTGATTCCAGCCCTGACGTTGAGCTGCGGCGATAAACACTTCAAGCGGTGCGTTTCCTGCGCCTGCACCCATCCCGGCAAGACTCGCGTCGATGCGATCGCAACCCTCTTCGACGGCGACCAGCGAGTTCGCGACGCCAAGGCTCAGGTTATGGTGTGCGTGCATACCGGTCTGGGTCTGCGGGTCCAATATGTCCTTGAAAGCGCGGAAACGGTCTCGGATGTCCGCCATGCCAAGTGCGCCGCCCGAATCCACGACATAGACGCAGGTCGCGCCGTAGCGCTCCATCAGCTTCGCCTGCATCGCAAGTTTCTGCGGCGTGGTCATGTGGCTCATCATCAGGAATCCGACGGAATCCATGCCGAGTTCGCGAGCAAATTCGAGATGTTGGCGGGACACGTCGGCTTCGGTGCAGTGCGTGGCGATGCGCACGACGCGTGCGCCTGCATCGTATGCGTTGCGAAGATCATGGATGGTGCCAATGCCGGGAATCAGCAGCGTCGCTATCTTCGCGGTTTTGACGCTTTCCGCCGCTGCAGCAATCCATTCGACGTCACTGTGCGCACCAAAACCGTAGTTGAAACTCGACCCTTCGATGCCATCGCCATGCGCGACCTCAATGCTGTCGACACCGGCCTCATCAAGCGCCCTCGCGATTGCCCGGACGTTGGCAATGCTGTATTGATGACGGACTGCGTGGCTGCCATCACGCAACGTTACGTCGGAGATATAGAGTTTCTTGTCGAGCGATGTCATTGAATAGGCTCCTTCTGGCCTCGGACCACGCCGGCAGCGAGGCGTCGGCGCGCCATCATGTCGCCGCACGCGAGCGCCGCCGACGTCATGATGTCGAGATTGCCCGCGTACGAGGGCAGGTAATGGGCGGCGCCTTCTACTTCAAGGAATACCGACGTCTTCAACCCGTGCTTTGCACCGAGACCCGGCACGTTCAGCGGCTTTTCCGGCGAGACGATGTCGAACTGAATCTTCTGTTTCAGGCGATAACCGGGAACATAAGCCTGCACGCTGGCAATCATCTGTGCGACGCTGTCCTCAACCGCGTTCACATCTACCAGATCGGACAATACAAACACCGTATCGCGCATGATCAATGGCGGCTCCGCTGGATTGAGCACGATGATTGCCTTGCCGCGAGTTGCCCCACCCAGCGTCTCGATTGCGCTACGCGTGGTCTCAGTGAATTCGTCGATGTTTGCCCGCGTGCCCGGCCCCGCAGATCTGCTCGAGATAGAGGCGACGATTTCCGCGTAGTGGACCTTCGCGACACGCGACACGGCTGCAACGATCGGAATCGTCGCCTGACCGCCGCACGTGACCATGTTCATGTTGGACGCATTTTCGGCCTCGAGATTGATCGCCGGAATCACATATGGGCCAACCGCAGCCGGTGTCAGATCGATAACCTGCACGCCGTGCTTTTGCAGCACATCGTTGTGATGCCTGTGCGCACTGGCCGATGTGGCGTCGAAAACGATATCGATGTTCTTGAACACGTCGAGTTTCAACAGTCCGTCGATCCCCTCCGCTGTCGTCGCCACGCCCATCCTTTCAGCGCGCGCGAGCCCATCCGATTTTGGGTCTACACCCACCATCGCAGCCATTTCGAGGTGCTGGCTGTTGCGCATCACCTTTATCATCAGGTCGGTCCCGATGTTGCCGGGACCGATGATCGCAACTTTTACCTTTTCGTTCATATCCACTCCGAGATTTGGGGTCACGCCGCGACGTGAAATCCAACACTGCCGAGCTGCTCCATATCGACTGACGTGTACTGCCCTAGCTTGATCCACTCCGCTGGCGTAGCACCGCCCGCCATGACAACCCATCCGGCCTGAAGGGGCTCGCCAGCCTCCGCTGATAAACGGGCGGCGGCTACGAGCGAACGTAAAGGATGACCCAGCAGCGCTGCGGTGGATCCTACCTGGACGACCCGCCCGTCGATGCTCACTGTCAGCCCGAGGTTAGAAAAGTCGATCTTCGGATCGCACCAGGCGCCGATAACAAAACCGCTAGAGGATGCGTTGTCTGCAATCACTTCAGGCAGCGAGAACTTGAAATCCTTGTAGCGCGAATCGATGATTTCGATCGCCGGAGCGATCGCTTCCACCGCCGCGAGGGCTTGGGGTCCCGTGACATTCCCTTCGAGCGGCCGCTTCAGTATGAAAGCGATTTCCGGTTCGCAGCGGGCATGGATGAAGCGCGAAAGATCAATTGCTGTCCCTTCCTCGATCTGCATTGCATCGGTCAGTCGTCCCCAGATCACATCGGACAGGCCCATCTGGACCATCTTGGCCCGGCTGGTAAAACCCATCTTCACACCGACGCGGCGTTCACCGCGGTCGAGTCGACGGCGGATCGATTCGGCTTGAATACGGTATGCCTCATCAAGTGACAGACGGCCCTCGCGATCGAACCGCGTGACCTCCGTTGCGTTTAGTGCCGCATCGTCGAGCAGCCTGGCGAGTTCTGCAATGTTGCTCATGAGCGCACCTCGTTTTTAGATAGCGGTTCGAACACGGCGCGCACGGATCCTAGCCCGTGGATGCGAGTTTCGAACACGTCCCCGGGGACGACGGAGACCATGGGTCCGAGGGCACCTGAAAGCACCAGGTCTCCGGCTTTCAAGGGCTGGCCTAGCGATGCCATCGTCCGGGCCAGCCAGACAACCGCATTGACGGGATTTCCCAGACAGGCGGCACCTGCGCCGACCGATACTGGCTCGCCGCGTCGCTCCATCACCATGCCGCACAAGCGCAGGTCGAATTCAGATAATTTGCGTGGGATGGTGCCGAGCACGTACGCCGACGAGGACGCGTTATCCGCAATCGTGTCGGTGATGCGAATATTCCAGTCCGCGATCCGGCTGCCGACAATCTCCAGCGCAGGCAGCGCGTACTCGATAGCGTTGAGCACGTCGACCTGAGTAGGGTTGTCCATCGTCATGTCACGTCCAATGACAAATGCGACTTCGGATTCGACCTTGGGCTGCGTGAGTATCGATGATGGAATCGGCTCTCCATCGCCATACCCCATATCGTCGAAGAGCATGCCGAAGTCGGGCTGGTCCACACCGAGCTGCTTCTGCACGGCGACCGATGTGAGGCCGATTTTGCATCCGACGACGCGGCGGCCTTCGGCCAGTCGACGCGCGGTGTTCACTCGCTGGATCGCGTACGCGTCGTCGATACTTAGTTGATCGTACGTTTCGCGCAACGGTGCGAGGTACTTGCCGCTGCGCTGAGCAGTTGCAAGCGCAGCAGCTGCTTCCTCGATAAGGAGGGGCGTCATTTGCCGTTCTCCAGAGCGGGGGTGCCGAGTTCGTCCTTGGTACGCTCGCCTATTGCCCAGTGTGTCGAGGGCACCTCGTTTGCAAAGACCCGAATGCTGTCCAGGGGCACGCCGAGGGTTTCGTGCACGGTGCGGGCGACTGCCTTAAGGCACGCCTTGACGGCTTGCGCGTCGCGGCCCTCGACGAGCGAGATGTGGATGATTGGCATGACTCGTTTCCTGACGTTATATGAGCGAGGTCATGATGTACGATGCAAGCCATGACGGTCCAATACCGTTTGGACCCATATTGATACCGAATGGGTATCGGAGCCTGCGCAGTACCTGGAGGAAACATGGACCTGAAGCAGATGCGCTATTTCATGGCGCTGGCAGAGGAGGCGAACTTCGGACGGGCGGCGGAACGTCTGCACATGGCGCAACCGCCGCTCACACGTAACATCCGTGCACTCGAACAGGAACTAGGTACGCAACTGTTCGTGCGAACCACGAAGGGCGCCGAGCTGACCGAGGCGGGGCGCGCGTTGATGGAAGAGGTGCCCAACATCCTGGCTCTTGCCCGGCGTGCGGAGGAACAGGCTCAATTGGCTGGCCAGGGCTACTTGGGACGGCTCGACGTCGGCATTTTCAGTTCGGGGATTCTGAACGTCATTCCCCGGCTGCTCGCCGCGTTTCATACCGAACGGCCCGAGGTCAAGATTGGCTTGCACAATATGTCCAAGGCTGAGCAGATCAGTGCGCTGCGTGAGCGGCGCATCACGATCGGTTTCAATCGTCTCGTGCCTGACGAACCCGATATCGCGGTTGATTGGGTTCTAAGAGAACCGTTTCTAGTTGCGCTGTACGAAGGACATCGGCTGTGCGCGAAGAAGTCGGTGACGCTGCGGGATCTCGACAACGAGCGAATGATTCTTTATCCCAACGCACCCGTGCATGGCCTCGCGCAGGAGGTGGCCGCTGCTTTTCGCGCCGAGAATGTGCAACTGCGTGTTGAGCAGGAAGTCGAGGACGTGGTGACGTGCATCGCATTGGTTGCGAGCCGTTTCGGCGTTTGCGTGACCACGGAATCGGCAGTCAATCTTCGGCTGCCTGGCGTTGTGTACCGCCCGCTCAGATCGACACAGTTGCGAGAAATCGAGTTGTCCTGTCTTTATCGTCGTGGGGACAACTCCCCAATCCTGCAAGCCTTTTTGAAGTTGATACGGACTTCGCGAATCCACCGCGTTCGTGCCGAGCTTTGAGCGGCGGCCGCGAGTGATGCCGGGAGGTCGGGCAAGCGTCCGGTCGGCAGGGCAATACCTCGACGAAGCACGATCATCCGCAAGTTTGCTCAAGTCTATCCGGCATCGAGAGCGGGGAAAGGAACTGCACCTCCGCGTGAGTCCGTCTGATGGTTCTGGATGCAAGCGGCCTTCGAAAGTATTGGGGTTTCGACGGACCGCTTGGGCTCGTCAACCGGCAGTCGTGTCGGCGACTGTTGGCCCTGGTGACGCAGTAAGCGTCTCGCTGCCCGCATGACAAAGCGCAGCTGGCGCAAGGTCCGTTCAGCGACCGGTCGCGCCTTTCCACGCGCGCGGCACGCGGTGAAAGTGCGGTCGAAATAGATCAGGCTGTCACCGTCGCTGCGCACTCCGATCTCAGTCGTCTCCACGAACAGCACCGCATGCGAGCCGACATCCTTCGCTTCGACAATTCTTCCCTGCAAGCTCGCGAGCGCGCCGCGCAACACGGGCACGCCGTTGAGTCCTTCATACCACTCCGGCAGCTCTCGTCAATCGCCTCCGCACTGCGGCCGCTGCGTGATCGGGAGTTTTTCGCCTGACAGGGCGACGGCTGAATAGCCGGGCCGTATGCGCTCGTGCTGCTACGTCCTGTCAGACGTTCCAGTCAGCCGTCGCTTCGCCTGTCATTTCCAAGGCGGTCGCGCCGTGCGTTTAAATCTCGAGCCGGAGGGCAAGCTGACCAACAGTGCGGGAAGCCTCACAGCAAGGCGCGCGGGCAATCATGGACGCCGTAACGCGACGCCTCAGCGGGACTTGCTGGCGTCGATGCCGAGGAAGGGAAACGCGGGTGCGCGTTGAAAGTCCTTGGAGACTTCGCCGCCGAATGTATTGCGCTGATCCTTGCCGAGGTCGAGACGTTTGACAGGCGCGCCGGCGGAGAAGTCGGCCTTCTTGAGATCGACCCAGAAAGTACTCGGGGTGAGGGCCGATTCGAAGAAGTAAAGCATGCGCTTGTGATCGGCGACGGTGCGCCAACGGGTGGACGATATATTGGGCTCGCCGGGGGTAGTGATCCCGAACGGCACCGACGCGTTACGGATCACGCTAAAAACGCTGGCAAGTGCAATGGCAGGGTCTTCACTCTTAGGGATGGCGTTGACGTAGAACGAGGCGCGCGCGAACCGGTCAGCAGAGCGATTGGTGCCAGGCAGCCAGACGGTGCCTCCGATCTGTTTCCAGTATTCGTTCAGTGCAAGCTGCTCGTCGAAGGTCGGCGAGTTGGTCATCACCTGATACTGCCGACCATGATGGATGATCTGCTTACCGCCGATGTACTCGACGATGGCGCTGTCGCCAGTCGCGTCCGACATGGCAAGGTGCAGTGTGGTGAGGCGCTGTTCTCCGGGGACGTTGTCGGTGACGATTGTGAACGGCTCTTTCTCAAGCGCAGCTACGGCTTCCGAGACGGTCGCAAAGTTGTCCAGCACGTACTGCGCCCATGCGGCGATAGTGAGTCCCGGTTTCGAGTTTTTGTCGAAGGGAGGATATTGCGACTCGACGAGCCAGAGCAGTTGAGCGGCTAGACCCTTTTCGTTCATGCCATCGGTGGTGGAGACGTCATAACCGGTAGCCACGACGCTACCGTATTTGGCGGTCCATTTAAGAGAGTTCGGACCGGATTCACCGGTGCGGGCGATGCCACGCGGCAGGATGTAGAGATTGGTGGCGACGTCGAGCTTCCAGTCCATCGATCGGGCGGTGATAACGTCGTCGTTGTCACCGAGATAGACGACGCGTGTGCAGGCTAGCGATGCAGCCGGATCGACGAGGAGCGTCGCTGCTGCGGCGAGACACGTCACAACTGCGGAAAAAGGGCGGCGCATGGCACTTCCTCACGCTGTGTTGGGAACTGATGCAGTTGTCGACGGGGCCGCTGCGGTGAGCCCAAACCAATCGCCTTATGCTTTATTCGCCAATCACCTCACGCACCGAAACCCCGCATAGACATACTGGTAGTGCGGTTGAAACCAGTTTCGGAATGTCGGTCGTAACATGCATTGTGCGGTGCGCGCCGATCCGCCCTTCAGCACGTAATGCTTGCCGTCGAAAAAGTTGGCCGAATAACCCAGATAGAACGGAAACGGTTCGAACCCCGGCAATCCGTCGAACAAAGTGGAAGTCCACTCCCAGCCGTTGCCGTACTGGCCTTCAACGCCAAACGCGCTGACATTGTCCGGATAAGCATCGACCGGACGCGGATCCCAACTGCGAAAGTCGAAGTTGCCGGAGCCCGCATGCGGCGCACCGTGCGCCGCGCGCTGCCATTGCGCTTCTGTCGGCAGCGCCTTGCCCGCCCAGCGCGCGTAGGCGCTCGCTTCCGCGTGGCTCACGTATGCCGGCCAGTCGGGTGGAAGCGGTACTTCGTCGAACATCGTGCGCAGCATCCATTCGCCACGTTCGCCGCTCGCCTCGCTTCGCGACCAGCACGCGGGATGTTCTATGCGCTCGGTTTCCTTCCACGCCCAGTCTTCTTCCGACCACCATTTCCGCTCGCGATAACCGCCGGCTTCGATGAACTCGCAAAACGCGGCGTTCGTGACCATATAGCGGTCGATCTCGAACGCAGGCACGTCCACGTGCAATTCACCGAACTCGTTGTCCCAGCCGAAGCGGCCGCTGTCGCGCGGCATGCCGATCACAGCCGGACCGGCGGGCACGCTGACCATCGGCGACAGGCTGTTCGCGCGCCCCGGACCGTGCACGACAGGCTCGCGCAAATCCGTCACCTTCTGCTCGATCGGCAATTGGTGAAGCATGTAGGCAAGCGTCTCGGCATGCATCAATCGATGCTCGATGGCCACGTTGAGCAATTGCCCGGACGCCTCGACTCGCGCGGAATCGGTAAGCGCCTGCAGTTCGCGGTCGATCTGTCGACGGGCGTTCAAACCGTATTGCCGCACGGTATCAAGCGAAGGCCAGTCGCCAGGCTGATCGGTCGGAAAACCGCCGTCTACGGGGTCGATACCGAATGCGAAAAGCTGATCGAGTTGCTCATCGAACGCGGGCAGATCGAACAGGCGCTTGTCGAACAGATTACGATCGAAAGCTTCGAGGTGTCCGATATAGAACACAATCCGGTGCCGTTCACGGATCGGTCTCTCGTACAGGAACTCAGGCTTGACGATGGAAAAGAGGGCGTCGGTAACTTGACGCGCGTCGCTCAAACGTTGAACGAGCGGATGATGTGGACCGGGGTCGCGGTTCATTTCGCCGGGTCTCCTTGCGGGGGGACGGACTAAACAAAGACTGTACCCGCTTGCAGATGCCATGCCAAGGCACGAACTCCACCGGAAAATCGTGGCAAACGACGCGGCCGCGCGGTCCGCGCCCTCGCGCCGAGCCTAAACCTGGCGCAATCCGTCCAGATCGACGATCCTAATGTGCTTGCCTTGCGTGTCGATCAGGCCGCGCTTTTGAAATCTTGACAGGGTGCGGCTCACGGTTTCGAGCGTCATGCCGAGGTAGCTGCCCATGTCTTCGCGGGTCATTCGCAGGTTGAACTCTGCCGACGAATAACCGCGTTGAGCGTTGCGCTCCGACACGTCGAGCAGAAAGGCCGCGACTCGTTCGTCCGCTGAAAGCGAGCCGAGCACCATCATCTGGGCTGCTTCGCGCACGATCTGCTCGCCCAACAGTTTGTGCAGGCGTTCCTGCATCGAGCCGATTTCGCGGCACAGTGACTTCAGCGCCGTGTAGGGAACGATGCACACCGTGCTGTCTTCGAGCGCCAGCGCGCTGCATGCGTGCCGGTCGTCGCTGATGCCGTCGAGGCCGAGCGCCTCGCCCGCAAGTCGCAATCCGGTGACCTGTTCGCGCCCGTCCCGATGCGCCATGACGGTTTTCATCGAGCCGGAACGCACCGCATAGATGTTGTCGAAACTGTCGCCGCTGCGGTACAGCGTGTCCCCGCGATGCACCGACCGCGCGGAGCAGATCAGCGTTTCGAGCTTGGACAACTCGTCGGGTGCCAACCCTTGTGGCATGCATAGCTGGCGCATCGCACAGCTGGAGCAGCGCGCGGCGCTGCGGGTGCCGGTGCGTCCAGCGGCCCGCGACGTGGCGCGGCGGCTGCGCTGCTGCGGCGGCGAACTGACGGCCGGGCCCGGCGAAGCAGCGGAGCCGGCGGCGAGGGCGGATTGTGCAGCGGTAGAGGTAAGCATGTCTGAGCCAATGTCAGGGGTAATGCACCAATTGTCCCACCGGCTCTGTCCCCTGTTTCGCGGCAAAATGACGCGCGTTCCCGCTTATGCCGTTTGAGCGTTGTCAGAGCCGACCGGCGCATAAAACCGTCCCCCCGCGTTCCGCAGACCGCATTCGCGCCTTCTCATCTTGTCGCTCCAACAGGGGCCTTTCCCGCGCCGACGCAAACGTTTGGCGAAATTTTCACTTTCTAGCGCAACCAGCTCTCAAGGTTTCCCAGAATGTGTCGTCATATTGTCTGAAGAAAGCGGCGGCAATGAGAAGGGGCGGATACACGCGCCCGCGTCGGCGCGCGCCGGCGGTTCAAACGTCATCGAAATGAACCGCCTTGAGACAGGGCGCACCTTTCAGGCTTAAGCAACGGCTGTTTCGCGACAACTTTTATCGTGCGGTAGGGCAAGGAATTAGACACATGAAGATTTCGAATTTGAAAATCGGGGTTAGGCTCGGCTCCGCCTTCGCGCTGATGGTCGCGCTGCTCGTCGGCACGGCTATCGTGGGTATCGAGCATCTCGAGTCCACGAACACGAAGATGGACGAGATCGTCAGTCATCGCTACACGCTGATTGCGCTCAGCAATCAGATCAAGAGCAACGGCTACAAGGCGAACGGCATTCTCAGCAATCTGCTGCTGACTACCTCGCCGGACAAGGCCAAGCAGTATATGGACGACTATGCGGCCATCCGCAAAGCCAATGCGCAAGCCTACGGGCAGCTCGAAAAGTTTCTGACGAGCGATGACACGAAGGCGTTGTTCAAGCAGCAGTTCGACGCGCGCTCGGCCTACGGGGTGAGCGTCAAAGCTTTCTTCGATCTGGTGAGCAAGAACCAGCAGCAGGAAGCACGCGACGTCTATCAGGGCGACATGGCGCGGCTTCAGGACGCGTACTACCTGCTTGTCGACAAAATGGTCGACGTGCAGGCGGAGCGGATGGCGCACGACGTGGCCGATGCGGTTTCCGAAGCGCATCGCGCGAAAATCCAGATGATCCTGCTCGCACTGGTCGCGACGCTGATCGCAATTGCAACGGGCATCTTCATCACGCGCACCATCACGCGGCCGATCAACCGCGCGGTCAGCCTCGCGGAAGCGGTCGCGGCGGGCGACCTCACGCATCACCTGCATGTCGATACGACCGACGAAGTGGGGCGCCTGTTGACCGCGCTTGAACGCATGACCCGCAATTTGCACGGCATCGTCGCGCAAGTGCGTCAGGGCACGGACACGATCAGCCAGGCGACGCGCGAAGTGGCGAGCGGCAACATGGACCTGTCGAGCCGCACCGAGCATCAGGCGAGTTCGCTCGAAGAAACCGCGGCTGCCATGGAGCAACTTACGTCGACGGTCAAGCAGAACGCCGACAACGCCCGTGAAGCGAACCAGCTTGCGTCGAGCGCTTCGGACGTCGCGGTGAAGGGCGGCAACGCGGTGAATCAGGTCGTGAGCACGATGAGCGCGATCAACGAATCGTCGCGCAGAATCGTTGAGATCATCGGTGTGATCGACGGCATTGCATTCCAGACGAACATTCTTGCGCTCAACGCTGCGGTCGAAGCAGCGCGTGCAGGCGAGCACGGCCGCGGTTTCGCGGTGGTCGCGAGCGAAGTGCGCGGACTTGCGCAACGCAGCGCCGTCGCGGCGAAGGAAATCAAGGAGCTGATCGCGGACTCGGTGAACCAGGTGGGTACCGGCGGCAAGATGGTCGAGGACGCGGGGCAGATCATCAGCGAAGTCGTCAAGAGCATTCGCCACGTGACCGAGATCGTGGCGGAGATCAGCTCCTCCAGCAAGGAACAAAGTGAAGGCATCGAGCAGATCAACCATGCGGTCACGCAGATGGACAAGGTGACGCAGGAAAACGCCGCGCTCGTCGAGCAAAGCGCCGCTGCCGCGCAAGCTTTGCAGGACCAGGCGCAACAGCTCACCGATACGGTCAGCACGTTCAAGCTGAACGGCGACACGGCGAAGCAATGGCGCGCCGCGAACGAACTGCACGCGCCCCGCACGAACGGCATGAGCGAAGCAGGCGCGTCAGGCGCGTGGCTCAACGCGCGCATGTCTGCGCAGTAGAAGTCGAGGCGGACAACGGACGGAGACACGAGCCGGTCGCGCGGACCGGCTCGATAACAAATAGAAGTCCGAGCGCTCTGCAAGCCTGCATCCGCAACGCGTTCCTTTCCGTTTCGCTGTCTGCCGAAGATCGCGGCCAACTGTCATGTTGCCGTGGAGGGCTTGCGCCCTGAGCATCGCAATGCGGACAGCGAAATCCGACTAACGGTTTCTTCCGCACGCTATCAAAACATGTCACACGTCTCTTCCGAATCGATTGTTCTTTCACGCTCGCCGGCCAGCGCGGTTATCGAACCGGCAGGCGACCTGTCGCCGGTAGCGCGGACGTTGCAGGTCCGGCGCTTCATCGACGCGTTCCGTCAACACGGTCATCGTCAGGCGTCGCTCGATCCGCTGCGCCTCACGCCCTTGCCCGACGTGCCCGAGCTCGACCCAGTGTTTCATGGGCTGGACCCGGCGCAGCCTATCGGCGCAGAAAACCCGCTGCTGCCGCCGTCGGCGGCGGTGCATGAACTGGAGCGCCAACTGAGGCGCGTCTATTGCGGCGCGATCGGCCTCGATCTGACCGGCATTCGCGACCCGCAGCGTCGCGCGCGTTTATCCGCAATGCTCAAGTCGGAACAGCTTGCGCCGTTGCCAGGCCGCGAACAGCGTCGCGCTCTGTTGCGCCGCCTGATCTCCGCCGAAATGTGGGAGCGTCATGTGGCGGCGGTTTTCGAGCATGCAAAGCGCTTCTCACTCGAAGGTTGCGAAAGTCTCGTGCCGCTTCTCGAAGCAATTGTCGATGAGGCTGCCGCTCAAGGCGTTCAGCAGGTATTCGCGGGCATGCCGCATCGGGGGCGCCTCAATGTGCTCGTCAACTTGATGGGCTTCGATCCGGCGAAGCTCGTCGATTGCCTCGATCCGAATTCCGATGTCGCGGCCACGCAGCGCGATCTGCCTTATCACCTCGGCGGCAGCACCGTCAGACAGACGCCCCATGGCGACACTGCGATTTTCCTTGCGCACAATCCGTCGCATCTGCAAAGCGTGTATCCGGTTGTGAGCGGAATGGCGCGTGCATACCAGGACGAACATCGCGGCTTTGGATGCCTGCCGGTGGTCGTGCATGGCGACGCGGCGTTCGCGGGCCAGGGCATCGTGATGGAAACGTTGAACATGACGCGTAAGGACGGTTACGCGTTGGGCGGCACGGTCCACGTCATCGTGAACAATCAGATCGGCTTCACGACGCCGAACCGGATGGACACCGAAGGCCATTCCTATTGCACGGACGTCGCGCGAATGATCGACGCGCCCGTGATCCGCGTGAACGCAGACCGACCCGACGAGGTCCTGCGCGCCGCGAAGCTCGCATTGCAGTACCGGATGGAGTATGAAGCCGACGTCGTCATCGATCTGATCGGATATCGGCGCCTCGGTCATTCGGAACACGATATTCCTGCTCTGACGCAACCGTCGCAGCAGGCGGCAATCTCGGCGCATCAGACCGTCACCGAGCTTTATCACGCGGCCATCGGTGAGGAGACGCCACTCGAGATGTTGCGCGCCGATGTATTGAAGGATCTTCTGACGCCGCCCACGCAAACGTTGTCGCAGCAACGCGCCGACCGGACGAGCGGTGCCGGACCCGCGAACCCCGCGAAACCTGCCAGGCGCACGAAACGCACGCGGCCGTTGTCGCTCGCCCGCTTGCAGTCGCTGACTGCAGCGTTGACTCGCACGCCGCCGGGGTTGCGTCTACATGACTTCGTGCGCGACATCACGGCGAAGTGGCAGCGGAGCGTGGAAGCGGAAACCGCGACGGTCGACTGGTGTTTCGCGGAAAACCTCGCGTATGCAAGTCTGCTCGACGACGGGCACAGTGTGCGCATCTCCGGCATGGACGTGGGCCGCGGCACCTTCATGCATCGGCATGCAGTGTGGCACTCGCAAGGCGCAATTTCGGGCGCGACTTCCGGCGGAACTGAGCCTTATGTGCCGCTGCAAAATCTGGGTGTGCATCAGGGCGAGTTCGACATCATCAATTCACCGCTGACCGAGGAGGCCGTGCTGGGTTTCGAATACGGCTACAGCGTTCAGTCCACGTCGCACCTTGCTATCTGGGAAGCGCAGTTCGGCGACTTTGTGAACGGCGCGCAAGTGATCATCGATCAATATATCGCCGCGGGCGAGTACAAGTGGGATCAACCGTCCGGTCTGACAATGCTGCTGCCGCATGGTCATGAAGGCGTCGGTCCAGAGCATTCCAGTGCGTATCTCAGCCGCTTCCTGCAACTGTGCGCAGGCGGAAACATGAAGGTCGCGATGCCGTCGACGTCGTCGCAGTGGTTCCATATGCTGCGCGAACAGGCGCTGAGCGCTGAGCCGAAGCCGCTTGTCGTGATGTCGCCGAAGGGGCAGCTTCATGCCAATGCGCGTTCGCATGCGCCGCTCGGCGAATTGATCGACGGTGCGTTTGCTCCGGTGCTGCAGGACAGTGGTGCTGCGTTGCCTGCAGACGTGACGCGCGTCGTACTGTGCAGCGGCAAGTTCTTCTACGACTTGCAGGCGGCGCGCGATGCTTCTGGCGGCACGCAGACTGCGCTCGTCCGGATAGAACAGCTGTATCCGTTTCCGACGAGCGAGCTTGCGCTTGCGCTCGCCGCTTACCCGAACCTTGCGGAGGTGGTGTGGGCCCAGGAAGAGGAAAAGAAGCATGGCGCATGGCACTTCGTGCGCGATGACATAGAAGGAGCGGTTCCGGCGAACTGCCGCGTGTTCGACGTGTGCCGGCGCGAGAGTCCATCGGGCGCGGATTCGTCGATACGCGCTCATCGCGTAGAACAGCAGCGCCTGGTGGCAGCCGCATTGGCGCGCACCTGAAGTTGCGCCGTCAAGCAGTTTGCCCACTGGGTTGCAATTGAGTTGCTATTGTTAACAGCAACAGGCGAGGTGCTCGCGCGCGGCATTCAGTATGCTGCGACGCGACCGCTTCGCCATTTCCCGCTTCGCATCCATGTTGCGGCGCGTAGGCCGATTGGCGCGAATTGAGGAGCGCGTTGGCATGCGCGTTGCGACGCAGGTTGCCGAAGCGATAGGACAATTGCACATGGCAACCGTACTGCTGGTAGATGACGACGCCGAGGCGTTGGACGCATGGAGCGCGATTTGCTCCGCCGAGGGCTACGAAGTAAAAACTGCGCTGGACGGTAAGTCGGCGCTAGCTCAGTTCATGGCTTCGCCCGTCGATGTCGTGGTTGCCGACTGGCGCATGCCGACCATGTCGGGCAGTGAACTATGTCACCGCTTGCGCACACTGCCCGGACTGGCCGACGTCGCTTTCATACTCGTTTCGGGAGAGCCGAGTCCTCCCGCCTTCGTCAGCTTCGACGGGTTTCTGCGCAAGCCGGTGGATGGGCCCGCGTTGCTGGCCACGATGCGGCGCCTTCTCGACGACCACGTCACCCACCGCGCATTGCAGCGAGGCGGACCGACGTAGGATCGATCGTGCACGCGGCGCGGCTTGCCTCACTTACTTGCCCCCTACTCTCTGGCGTGACGCTCGCGGCGTCAGTCTGGCGTTTGCGCATCGCCGGACGATTTACTCGCCGCGGACGGGATCAGCAGCACCGGCAAGCGAGCCTGGCGCACACAACGCTCCGCGACGCTGCCGAGAATCAGGCGCTGAAATCCGCGCCGGCCGTGCGTGCCCATGACGAGCAAGTCGGCGTTGAAGTCGACGGCGGCTTTCAGCACGGCCGTGGAAACGTCGTCTAGCGACGGCGCTTCGGTCACGACGATCTCTCCCTTCACACCTTGCGCGTCCATTTCGCGTGCGAGCTCCACGCCGAGTTCCTTCCCTTGTTCGATGAGACTATTGCGAAGCACTGAAGGGTCATAGCCCGGCGCTTCGAAATACATTGGCGTATTTTCGACGACGTACAAGGGCTGCAAAACAGCGCCGTTGGTTCGGGCGAGCGCGAGCGCTGCTTCGAAAGCACGGCGAGAAGTCTGGCTGCCGTCTACCGCCACAAGAATGCGTGTGTACATTTCCGCTCCAGGTCAGGTTGCCAGCTTTAATGATCGTTCAGAAACGCCGCTTCAGCCAGGATGTAAATCAAGCGGTTCACAAATTTTGACGTTGCTCTCGCTAGACGGCCGCCGTTTCATGACGCGTGGGCGCCCTTTTGCCCGATGCAGCGACCCCGAAGCGCGGCGATTGCCGCCGCGGTTTGCCTTACAATCGGGATCTACTCTGACAAGCTGCTGCGCCCGGCCGATGAATGAGCGAAAAACGACGGGCTTGCCCGACAAGATCTACGGCGACATCCTGAATCGCATTCTCGAAGGCGAATACAAGGAAGGCCAGCGGCTGCCTACCGAGCATGCGCTCGCCGAACGCTTCTCGACCTCGCGACCCACGGTGCGCGAGGCATTGGCGCGGCTGCGGGCTGACGGCATCATCGTGACGCGTCATGGCTCGGGGACGACAGTCGCGCGGCGACCCGACCCGGACGTGCGGCGTTTCGCGCCGCTCGAGACGCTGTCCGACATCCGCCGCTGCTACGAGTTTCGCATTGTCACGGAGACCGGCGCGGCCGAGCACGCGGCGCTCAAAGCGGACGCCGACGACATTGCGGCGATCGAGCACGCATGGGATCAACTCGAACGGATCATCGAGACGCGCGGCATTGGCGCGTCGGACGACTTCCTGTTTCATCTCGCGGTGGCGCGCGCGTCGAAGAACCCGTTTTTCATCACGGTCATGTCGTTCATCGAAGAACAGATAGTTTTCAGCATGAATTTGTCACGCAACCTGTCGCTCGTAAAAACGGTGGAGCGGCAGCGTCTCGTGCAGGCGGAACACCGGGCGGTGCTCGACGCGATCCGCCGCAAGGACCCGCAGGCAGCGGGGCAGGCAATGCGAGCGCACCTGGAAAACGCGCTCGAACGGATGTTTGGTTCGTGAGGCAAGCGTCGCGTGGCCCGCTGCGCGCCGTCTAACCGGCCGTTGCCAACACGGCGAAGCGCGGTCGGCGGCGAGCAGCGGACCAGCGAGGTGTAGCTAAGCGGCTGCGGCGATCGGCCCGAACAACGCCGTGCGGGTCTTCGGACTCACGGCGATATCCAGCGCCACCGCGCGTTCCACACCGATCTGCAGCGGTGAGCCGAGACGGCTTATCTCGATTCCGGTCTTGCGCAACAGCCGCTCGATCGGGGTGGTGGTCACCGTCACATAGCGCGTGATGCCCATGCGGTCGGCGAAAGTGACGAGCTCATGAATTGCCTGCATCGTCACGTCGGCAAAGCCGAACGACTTCTCCTCGCCGCTCGTGTCGATCGCGAAGCGGCTCAATTCCCAGATATGCCGCCCGACCGGCGCCGCAGCGCCATGCAGCAACTGAGGAAAGGTGTCCTTCAGCATGTTCGGTCCCTCGGTCGGCATCAGGCGCCAACAGCCACGCACGCGCCGGTCGTCGGCCTGGATCAGCATGTAATGCGGTCCGAGCGCATCGTAGCCGTCGATTTCCATGCCCGCTATGGTCGGAATATCCCATCCGAGCCGTCCGTGAAACACCCGTGCCCGCAGGCGGTACATCTCGTTGATGTCTTCGTTGTCGAACTCTTGACGCATTCCAATCCGGATCGCTGTTTGCATGACGTTCTCCTGAACGTGTTGGGGAAACCAATACGCAGGAAAACTTATGCATTCTGAATCGTTCCGCTACCTATCTACCTGGATAGGTGTGCATGCTTATCGGATATCGGAGAATTTGAGACAGGAAACAGCACTCAACCGACGGGACACAAAAATGGAACATCTCGACAATCACTGGCAACCGCAAACCGGTCTACAAACGCGTTCGGCGGAGCCGTCCACAGCGGTAGATCGGGTGTTGATCATTGCGTACCGCAAAAAGAAGAAAGAAAGCCAGCGCCGCTTCTGGGCTCGCTTCGGCGTCACGCAGTCGCGTGGCAGCCGCTTTGAGTCCGGTGCGGAAATCCCGGCGCCCGTCTCGATCCTGCTGGGCCTGTACTTCACGAAAACGGTTTCCGATGCCGACCTCGGCCGGGCTGAGCGGGTGCTTCACAGCCGCGACGCGGCGGCGTTGCTCAACCCGGGTCAATAAGCCCCAGTTGTGTCGCAATCACGGCTGCTGCGCGCCGCGAATTCACGCCAAGTTTGGTCCTGATGTTCTTCATGTGGAAGTTCACCACAGCTTCCGAACAGTTCAGGATATGGGAAATTTCCCACGTGGATTTGCCGCGCGCGGTCCATTGAAGGCACTCGCGTTCGCGCGGCGTCAGCTTGGGCAACAAACTCTGCGTGTGCGCATGCAAATGGCGCTGACTGGTGTCGATCACCAGGTCGCGCAATAGCACGAGATTCGGCAATACCACGTCGATATGACGCCAGAAGGTGTCCGTCGGATTGGCGTCGTTCACGAAGCACATCATGCCGGCTTCCTGATTCGGGCCGTGAATCGGCAGTGTCACGCCCGCGCGCAAGCCGTGGGCGCGCGCTTCTTCGTACATGGACTGCTGCGGCGCGGTCGTGAAGATTTCCGGCGACCACACTAATGGCGACGAACGTGTCGCGCAATGTGCGACCGTTGGGTCTATATGAACCAGGCCTTGCTCGTCGTAGGTGCGGCGCCACGCGGGCGCATAGGTGCTGCGAATGTAAGCGTCTTCAAGCCGAATGGTCGGGCGCGGAAGCATTGCGATCAGAAGCCGGTCGAATCCCCAGCTCTCCGCAAGACCGGTCACCGCGCTGAACCATTCCGCTTCGTCGGCGGCCTCCAGTAGCGGTGCCATCTGCTCGATAAAATGTAGCGCCAATTTCCACTCTCTCAGACTCGCAAATAGCCTGTGAGGTTATTTGCGCAGGTTTTTATGTGCGACTGCTTTAGTGCGGACAATTTATCACTAAAAAATGTTTTGCAACCTGGGGCCGTCCGCTCTATACGCGGCCTTTAACTCACGTTTAACGGAACGCGAATAAACCTGCATGCGCATTCACCCGACGTAGATTCGCGTGTACCGCGAATTTCGCTGCAATCCCCAAGCAGCAGGGTGTTGAGCTTCTGCCGGTCCATTCCTCTCATATCGCATTTCGCGAATGCCAAATAAACGGGCAAAACCGCTCCATTCGCCATGCCACGTCTTTACTTGGCCCGGCGGATTCTGGCTGCGTAAATCACCGTTTTGCACTATGCAGCTCATTCCCTCTATTGTCATACGAAAGCGTGGTGAAGCGTCTTAACATTTTGCCGCACGCGACGATCGTGGAATCGTTGCGGACCAAGTTGTTTGACAACTTTGCGAGCCAGATGCTACCGTAGACGCTACGACTTTTCGGGTGTCCGCCTTATGAACGAATCTCCGTTTGACGACCGCGAACTCGCGGCCTCGGTCATGGCCGTGCCGCCGCTGGCACGCCGCGCAGACCTGGCACTCGACGCCGACCAGAATGCCACGCTGATCCGCCATATCGAGGCAGGCGGCGTGCGCACACTGCTCTATGGCGGCAACGCGAACCTCTATCACACAGCCGTGAGCGAATATCGCGATCTGCTCGACCTGCTGGCCGATGCGGCGAGCGCCGACACGCGCGTGATCCCCGCCATCGGGCCTGACTACGGAAAGATGCTCGATCAGGCGCGCATCCTCGCGCAGACCCGCTATCGCACGGCAATGGTGCTGCCGCTTGCTGGCTTTACGACGTCAGAGGGCGTCGAAGCAGGCCTGACGCGGATTGTCGACGCGGCGGGCATCCCGCTCACGCTGTACATCAAAAGCGAAGACTATGTGGAGGTGGAGACGCTCGCGCGCCTCGTCGAGCGGGGCACGCTGCTCGCCGTGAAGTATGCGATCGTCCGCCAGAATCCCGCTGACGATCCCTACCTGCGCCGCCTGCTGCAACATGTGCCGGCGGCCAAGATCGTGTCGGGCATGGGCGAGCGGCCTGCGCTCGTGCATGTGCGCGAGTTCGGCCTCGCGGCATGGACAACCGGCTCGGGCTGTATCGCGCCTCACATGGTGACGGCCCTGCTGCACGCAGTGAAAACCGGCGACAACGACGCCGCACAACGTCTTTACGACGCATTCCTGCCGCTCGAAACCTTGCGCGACGACATCTCGCTGATCCGCGTGCTGCACGACGCGGTGACGTTCTCGAAGATCGCCGACATGGGGCCGATCTTGCCGCTGCTCAGTTCGACGCCGCCCGAACATCATGCGAAGATCGCCGGCGCGGCGCATGCGTTGCTCGCGCTCGAAAGAGAGCACGCGCGCGTCCGGACCCATTGATCCAATCAGACAGAGGCAGCATGACCGACCACAGCCGACGCTATCCCGATCCTTCCGTACGCGTGCTCGATCCGCGCTTCAAGTCGCTGACCCTTGCGTCAGCGTCCGTCGAGTGTCTGTATCAAGGCGCGCGCTGGTCGGAAGGGCCTGTCTGGTTCGGCGACGGCCGCTATCTGCTGTGGAGCGATATCCCCAACGACCGCATCTTGCGTTGGGACGAGGCGAGCGGCGCGGTCAGCACGTTCCGTCAGTCTTCGAACAATGCCAACGGCCATACGCGCGACCGGCAAGGCCGCCTCGTGAGTTGCGAACATCTGACGCGCCGTGTCACCCGCACCGAATACGACGGCTCGATTACCGTGCTCGCCGATCGCTATCGCGGCAAGCGTTTCAATTCGCCGAACGACGTCGTCGTCAAATCCGACGGTTCGATCTGGTTCAGCGATCCGACGTTCGGGATAGACGGCTTTTACGAAGGCGAGCGGCAGGAGTCGGAGCTGCCCGCCTCCGTGTACCGCATCGACGGCCAGACGGGCGAGGTGAGCGTAGTCGCCGACGACATTCTCGGACCGAATGGCCTTGCGTTTTCGCCGGACGAGTCCGTGCTCTATATCGTCGAATCGCGAGGCGAGCCGCGCAAGATTCGCGCTTTCGACGTCGATTTAGACGGAAGCGGTGCGGCGCTGTCGAACAACCGAGTGTTGATCGACGCGGGCCCCGGCACGCCGGACGGCTTTCGCATCGACGTCCACGGGAATTTATGGTGCGGTTGGGGCATGGGCACAGACGAACTCGACGGCGTGCGCGTCTTTACACCGCAAGGCGAGCCGATCGGCCATATTGCGCTGCCGGAGCGCTGTGCGAACGTGTGCTTCGGCGGACGTCATCGCAACCGGCTTTTCATGGCGGCGAGCCACGGCCTGTACTCGCTCTATGTGAACACGCAAGGCGTACGCGGCGGCTGATCGCGTGCTTCGCCTACGAGCGGTCCGCGATAGTTGCCTGACAAGCCCCTTTACGCGGTCGCGCGGCTCGGGGTTTGCCCTCCTATACAAGCGCGCCAAATCATTGAGACCAAAGGCCTTCGGGCGAAAATGCGCGCAATGTCGGGGAAAACGCGAGCAATAGTATTTGCTTGACATCGGATGTGGCGCTTCGCTATGTTGCAGTGGTTGAACAAGACGCCCGGCGCAGTCGTCCGGCGGACTTCATACCAAGAAGCGAGGAGACGCAATGACTGTTCCGCACAGGTTGTCGCTCAGGCTGGTGTCGGTATGTCTCGCGGCGAGCGCCGCGTTCGCATCGGCTGCTCACGCGGCTGATCCAGTCACACTCAATATCGTCGACGTCGCCGGCGATCTCCAACTTACGCGCGCCGGCTTCGAGGCGTTCAAAGCGAAGTACCCGAACCTCGTCGCGAATATCACCTACACCAACGCGCCCGCCCCGCAATTGCCCGGCAAGATCAAGGCTATGCAGGGCGCGGGCCGCTCGGACATAGACCTGGTATTGACGGGCACCGACGCCCTCGCAGCCGGGATCGAACAGAACCTGTGGACCAAGCTGCTGCCCGACAACGCGGCGCAATTCCCCGGCGTGCTCGACAAATACGCGCCCGGCCCGCGCAAGTTGCAGGATTTGGCGCAAGGCTATGGTCTTGAGGTCGCGTATATGCCGGCCGGGCCGCTACTCGAATACAACCCCGCCAAGGTCAGCGATCCGCCGAAAACGCCCGAGCAACTGCTGCAATGGTGCAAGGCTCATCCGGACAAGCTGATCTACGCGCGGCCCGCGAACTCGGGACCCGGCCGCACGTTTCTGATGGGCTTGCCCTATGTGCTGGGCGACAAGAATCCGCAAGACCCCATCAACGGCTGGGATAAGACCTGGGCGTTCCTCAAGCAGCTGAACGAATGCATTCCTTACTATCCGGGCGGCACGTCCGCGGTGATGAAAGAGCTGGGTGAAGGCACGCGCGACATGACCGTGACGGTAACGGGCTGGGACATCAATCCGCGCGCGCTCGGCATCGTGCCCGCCGATTTCCGCGTGCAGGCGTTCGACAACATGACATGGGTGAACGACGCGCACTACATGGTCGTCCCCAAAGGCGTACCGAAAGAAAAGCTGGACGTGCTCTACAAGCTGATGAACTTCATGCTCGAGCCTGCGCAGCAAGCCATGACTTACGACGACGGTTACTTCTATCCGGGGCCGGCGATCAAGGGCGTCACTGTTGAGCAGGCACCCGCGCATAGCCAGGAAGTCCTGAAGAAGTACGGGCGGCCCGAGTACGCGAAGCTGCTGGCGGAACGCCCGCACGTGTTGCCGCTCAATGCGGCTGCAATGGTGGCTGCCTTCAGGAAATGGGACACGGAAGTCGGCGCTCAAAAGACCAAATAACCGGGACCGGATAGCCGCGCCCACTCGTGCGAGTGCGATTCGCGCGTGACGCGTCACGCGCATCAGGGAACCGCCATGAAGCATCACTTCGAACAGTTGCGGCTCGACTCGGTGAGCCGCAGTTTCACGAATGCGGAAGGCCAGTCGATCGCCGCGCTCCAGGGGCTCGATCTGAACATCCGGCGCGGCGAATTCATTGCGTTGCTCGGGCCTTCGGGCTGCGGCAAGTCGACGGCGCTGAACTGCATTGCGGGTTTGCAGCCGCTGAGCGGCGGCGGCATCTGGCTCGACGACAAGCGCATCGATGTATTGCCGCCGGAAAAACGCGGCTTCGGCATGGTGTTCCAGAACTACGCGCTGTTTCCGCACATGAGCGTGCTCGACAACGTCGGTTTCGGGCTGAAGATGCGCGGCGTTGGCAAAAGCGAAATCATGCGGCGCGCGCGTGAGGCATTGCAACTCGTGCAACTGGTCGGCCACGAGCGCAAGCTGCCTGGGCAACTGTCGGGCGGCCAGCAACAGCGCGTGGCGATTGCGCGGGCGATCGTCATCGAGCCGCCGCTGATCCTGATGGACGAGCCGCTGTCGAATCTCGACACCAAATTGCGCATCGAGATGCGCGCCGAAATCCGCCGCATTCATAGCCAACTCGAACGCGCGACGCTGTACGTCACGCACGATCAGGACGAAGCGCTTTCGATGGCCGACCGCATCGTCGTGATGAGAGAGGGCGTCGTGCAGCAGGTCGCCACGCCGAAAGAGGTCTATACGCGCCCGCAGAATCTGCATGTCGCGCGTTTCATGGGCTATCGCAATGTCGCTGAATTCACGCTCGAAGGCATGCAAGGCGAAGGCGTCGCGGTGAGCGCAAACGGTGTCCGTCTGATCGGCACGCCGATGGCGGGCTTCAACGGCAAGCGTGTGAGCGTGGCGCTGCGCCCGGAGGACATGGAGCGCACGGCGCCCGGAACCGAAAATGCGTTCGACGCATTAGTGACCGTTGTCGAATACGGCGGAAACAGTTCGCTTTTGCGCGTGAAGACAGCGTTCGGCGATCTGTGGGCACGCGTCGCGGGCGAGTTCGTCGAAGGACAACATATCAGCTTGCGTGTGCCGCCTTCGCGCACGCTTGTTTATGACGGCGAGGCGGCATGAGCACGCCCGTGCCGTCGGCGCCTGTCGCGCCCGCCGCGCAGCGCGATAGCAAGGCGTGGCTGGTCACGCCGGCGTTGCTCGTCATCGTCGCGTTGTTTATCTATCCGTTTGCATACGGTCTCGCGCTGTCGTTCCGGCCGATGAACGGCGGCAGTGCATGGGCCAACTATCTGACGTTCTTCACCGACACGTCGATGTGGCCCACCATCATCGTCACGCTGAAGCTGGCCGTGCCGGCCACGCTGATCAACGTCGGCGTGTCGGTGCCCGTCGCATTCGCGTTGCGCCGGCATTCGCGGTATCAAAAGTTCGTGACCACGTTACTGGTGATTCCCGTCACGCTCGGCACGGTGCTGATCGCCGACGGCATGCTCACTTACTTCGGACCCAACGGCTGGTTTCCGCAGGCGCTGCACGGCATGCATCTCTATTCGAGCGAAGTTCGGCTCACACATAACTTCTGGGGCGTGCTGATCTCGCTGATCGTGTCCGGATTTCCATTCGCGTTTCTGTTGACGCTGTCGTACGTGACCGGCATCGACCCGACGCTCGCGAGCGCCGCCGCGACGCTCGGCGCGAGTCCGTGGGAGCAGTTTCGCCGTATTTATTTGCCGCTGCTGGTTCCCGGTTTGACGATGGCCGCCTGCCTCTCGTTCGTGCAGGCGTTTTCAGTGTTTCCATCGGCAGTGCTGCTTGGCGCGCCTGCCGGGCCGACTCGCGTGATGTCGATTGCGGCAGCGGAGGCCGCGTTCGAAAGTTATGACTATTCGCTCGCGTCCGCGATTGCGATGGTGATGGGCTTCGTGCAATTACTGGTAGTGGCCGCGATGCTAGGGGCGCGCCGCTTCGTTTACAGCGGCCCTGCAACCGGAGGCAAAGGCTGATGACGACCGAGCGTGGCGGCGCGCCGGCTTCATGGTCCGCGTCCGAATCGAAACAGCAGGGCGACGACGCACGCGAGCCGAGGCGCGTAAAGCAGCGTGCGAGCGTGCCAGGCCGCGTATGGCGCGTGATCGTGTGGGGCGCGATGGTGTTTTTCCTTGCCAACGTCGTGCTGCTGATCGCGACCGTGGCGGTCAATTCGATCGCGACCCGCTGGTTCGGCACGTTGCTTCCGCAGGGCTTCACGCTGCATTGGTATGCGCAGGCGTGGAGCGATTTCCAGCTGGCGAGCGTGCTGTGGGTGACGGTCGAGGTAGTCGGCGCGGTCGTGCTGCTGTCGGTGCTGCTCGGCGTGCCGGCAGCGTATGCGCTCGCGCGCGTGCAGTTTCGCGGCAAGCGCATTGCGATGCTGATTTTCCTCTTGCCGTTGATGGTGCCGCCCGTCACTTACGGCATTCCGATGGCGACCGCGATGTACAAGATCGGTCTGGCCGGCACGCTGAGCGGCGTGATACTTGCGAATCTCGTGCCCGCGCTGCCGTTCGTGATTCTCGTGATGACGCCGTTCATCGAACAGATCGATCCGAACCTCGAAGCGGCCGCGCGGATTTTCGGTGCGAACACGTTCCGCTATTTCCGCTACGTGCTGCTGCCCCTGCTCGTGCCCGGCATGCTGGCGGCGGCGCTTCTGGTGCTGGTACGCACCATCGGTATGTTCGAACTCACGTTCTTCACCGCGGGGCCCGGAACGCAAACGCTCGTGGTCGCCTTGTACTACGCGGTGTTCTCAACCGGTGTGCGCGCGCCGCAATCCATCGACGCCATGGCGATGATCTACATGGCGATCACGCTGGTCTGGGTGTTGATCGCGCTGCAGTTCGTGAGCCCCACCCAGATCGTCTCGCGCGTGAAGGAACAGAAGCATTGAGCGGCGTTACGCATTTCGCAAGCTGGTGCTCAGTAGCCCACGCGGTATACGCGGCCCGTCTGCGCGCCTTCCACGCTGCGTAGATACGCTTGTGCGGCGCGTTGCGCGGTGACTGGTTCGAAGCCGCGAAAGTACGGCCCATACGCGCCCATCGATTCGGTCAGCACTGTCGGACTTACGACGTTGATGCGGATACCGCGCGGCAGTTCGATCGCCGCGCCGCGCACGAAACCTTCGAGCGCGAGATTGACGGTCGTCGCATTCGCGCCTTCGCGAATCGGCTCATCGCCCACGATGCCGCTCGTCAGCGTGAAAGAGCCGCCGTCGTTCACGTAGTTCTGCGCCGCCAGCACGACATTGATCTGTCCCATGAGCTTGTCGCGCAGGCCGACCCAGAACTGTTCGATGCTCATTTGCTGGAGCGGGCCGAAATGCAGTTTGCCCGTTGTGGTGACGACGCCATCCACCTTGCCGAGTTCTCGGAAGAGCCGCTCGACGCTCGCCGGATCGGTGCTGTCCACCTGATACTGGCCGCGCGTCGCGCCTACTTCGATAACTTCATGGCGAGCCTTCAGCTCCGCAGTGACAGCCTGGCCCAGCGTGCCCGTGGCGCCAATCACGACGATCTTTTTCATCTACCGCTCCGTTGAGTTTGATGTGCCACGATTGTGCGCCGCGCCGGGTCGTACAAAAAGCCGCGACGGGGAGGAGGTCTTCGAACCGTCGGTTTCCAATCCACGCAAGGCGATAAAAAACGCGCATCGTTATTTAAACAATGCGCGCGTTGATATCCGCCGACAAATCGGCCTCTTCGCCCAGATTCAAACGCGAGTGCAAATCGGCAGATTATTTCACCCGCTGTATTTCGATCACCCGTGTAGGTCGCAAATGATTAAGGGCGTAATGGATACGGCCGCGTTCATGGCGGTTTTCGCCTGGGCGCGAATAGTCGAACAGATCATCGGTCGAATGAAGCGCCTGCGGCTCGAACATGCCTTTGTCGATCACCGTATAGCCCGGCTCGAGCGCGAGCAGCAGATGATTGCCGCCCACGCGGCTGTCGAACCCGGCCATGCCGTCGTGCGCTTCCGGCACGCTGTTGACGAGCGTCGCGTTGCTGGTCGTGATTTCGTCGACTGCTATCGGGCTCTGGCCCGCAATGCGCGCGGCTTCGTGATTCTTGCCGTCGGTGTCGACCGTGCTGTCGTGTGTCCGGTCATTGTGCGATTCGGCGGTACGCGGGCCGTTCGGGACAGTTGGCTTGCCGGCGTCTGCTGCCTTGTCGAAATGGGTGTTCATATGCATTCTCCTTTCAAGAAGTTGGGTTCAGAACTGCAAGGTCCGTTCCCTCACCAAGGCGATTGCGTGCGCGCGTCTTTCGTTTTTTTTAATGAACGCGCATTTTCTACAGAGTATGATCATACTCCGGCGAGCGGGGCGTGTTCTGCAACAGCGCTTAATCGGGTTCTCGCGAGATTCACATCGCTGTTTATCAACACCGGTGCAACGAGCGCGGGCTTACTCAAAACATTCTACGGGGCCGTCAGGGCGGGTGACACATGCACTTCGATGCTGCATTCACACATCGCGGCTATTTGTTAAATTGCGCACCGGCGCGCGCCGGCGACGGCACTTGGCAACCTTACGTCGTCATCTCGCGGTCGAGCGACGGTGAACTCGTCGCGAACCGTTTTTTCCCGACGGACCTGTGCTTTCGCGACGAGGCCGCCGCAATTGCTCATGCGCGCGACTGGGCGGTGCGCTGGATCGACGCGAGCAGCCTGACCATCTAGGCGCACCTTCGCCTTTGCCTTGCGCGCAACGCTGCGCGAGCCGCGGCAAAACGCGGTAATCTCTCGGGACACTCACTCGATACCGTGCTCCCCGCACGGCGCTGTCCCTCATGCCTAACGCGCCTACCCACAACTGGGGCCTTGAACAGATCGTCGCGGACCTGCGTGCGTCGCGCGAAGAGTTGCATCGTACGCGGCATCCACTCGGCATTCGCGAACTGCCGTCGCGCGAAGCGGTGGTCAACATCGTCGCGGGCCTGCGCGCGGCGCTATTTCCCACGCACTACGGCGCGCCGGATCTGACTGACGAAACCGTCGACTACTACGTCGGACACACGCTCGAAAGCACGCTGCGTTTGCTCGCGGAGCAGATCCGCCGCGCGCTGCGGTTTCTGCCGGAACACGCGCAAACGCCCGACACCGAACTGCGCGAGCGTGCCTTCGAGGTTGCGCGCCAGTTCGGCACGCAGTTGCCTGGCATTCGCGCGCTGCTCGTCAGCGACATTCAGGCGGCTTTCACGGGCGATCCGGCCGCGCAGCACATCACCGAAATTCTGCTCTGCTATCCCGGCGTATGGGCGATGACGCATCACCGCCTTGCACATGCGCTGCATCGTCTCGGCGTGCCGTTGCTCGCGCGCTTCATCAACGAGATCGCGCACTCGGCGACCGGCATCGACATTCACCCGGGCGCGACGATCGGCCCGAGCTTTTTCATCGACCACGGCACGGGCGTCGTGATCGGTGAAACGGCGATCATCGGTGAACACGTGCGCGTTTATCAGGCGGTGACACTGGGCGCGAAGAGCTTCGCGGCGGATATCGACGGCGCGCTGATCAAGGGCAATGCGCGGCATCCAATCGTCGAAAACGACGTGGTGATCTACGCCGGCGCGACGATCCTCGGACGAGTAACAATTGGCCGCGGCTCGGTGATCGGCGGCAATGTGTGGCTCACGCATAGCGTCCCGCCGGGCAGCAGCGTGTCGCAAGGCAAGGTCCGCGAAGGGGAGCGGGGCGAAGAAGGGCGGCGTTGATGCGCGGGCGCGACGCGTCGCGTGGCCGCGTCCACATGCCTCGTTGCGCGATTGCAGGCGTGGAGGCGACGGTGGCGCAAACCGCGCATGCGTTTCCGCGTCATTCGCACGACCGCTTTGGGATCGGTGTGATTGTCAGTGGCGGGCATAAATCGGCGAGCGGTCGCGGCCCCGTCGAAGCGCGCGCCAACGACGCGATCATGGTGAACCCCGGCGAAGTGCATGACGGCAGTCCGCTCGATGAACGCGGCCGCGCGTGGCGCATGCTCTATTTCGAGCCGTCGATGCTGGTGAGCGCGGCGGCCGAATTGAGCGGCGCGGCGGCGCGCGAGATAGAACTCACGCAGCCCGTGGTGCACGACCCGCTGCTGAAACATCTTTTCGAACGATTATTCGCGGTGGCGGTAGAGGCGCCGGGCGCACGCGATGCGTTGGCGCGGGAACAGGCGTTGCTCGAACTGCTTGCGCATCTGCTTGGCGCTCACGCAACCACGCAGGCGAGCAGGGAAACGCATGTTTTATCGTTGCATCGCGCGGGGCCGATTGCACGCGCGAAAGCGCGCATCGACGACGATCCGTCAGCGCCGCTCACACTCGCCGATCTCGCCGGCGAAGCCGGCATGAGCCGCTTCCAGTTGCTGCGAGCGTTTGCGCATGAAATCGGCTTACCGCCGCATGCATACCGGATGCAACGGCGCGTGGTGCTGGCGCGGCAATGGATAGCGCGTGGTGTGTCGCTCGCCGACGCGGCTGCCGCCGCGGGCTTTGCCGATCAGAGTCACATGACGAGGGCTTTTGTGCGCCTGCTCGGCGTCACGCCCGCGAACTACGCTGCGGCGATGCGTTGACGCAAACTCACGCTGCGCCCACACGAGCGCGGGATTCACAAGCGCAGGTGCTGCCAAAGATCTAATCCGGGCAGTCCGACATGACGGCCGACAAACCAGGCCGCCGCCCACGAAGCCGCGACTACGATCAGGTCGCAATGTCCGCTATTCCATAGATTCAGCGAATGCCGTCCGGCGATCCACGGTACGCCGAGCGGGTTGGGCCAGTCGGCGAGCAGATGCATCAGGCCGCCGCATGCGAAGCCGAACGCGGGCGCCGCATAAATTGAATGCCCGAGCCCACGGTACGAAACGGCGAGTAGCGCGATCCAGCCAATGCCCCAATGCGTCAACGTGCGATGCGCGACCCACAGCCGGCGTGCGCGCGACCACCACGCGACTTCGAGCCAGTCCGGCGCGGTGCTTCCCGCTACGCCCGCGATAAAGCTCATCAGTACGCCGATATAAAACGCGCCGTCGTGGCCGCCGCCGATGCGCGCCACAATCGCCGCGGCAATGACGCCCGCCGCGAAACCGGTTGCGTGATGTGCTTTGCTGGATGCCATCGGAATTCACGACGCAGCGCGTCGCGTGAAGAAGAGGGGCGGCTACGGTCGCAGATAGACGCGCAGAAAAATAGCCGGGACGCCGGTAGAAACGTGTCGCGGCATCGCGTGTCACGCATTAAACAACGGCGCATTCAACATGGACCACGCGCGCCGGCTGCAACACTCAGGTCGCACAACGTGCGATATTGAAGCGCATTTCCGGTTCCGGTGGATCGTCGGGCGCGTTGGCCGGATGCATGACCTTGATCACGGAGCCCGCGTTCGACGGCGTCAACGTGACGAAATATGAATTGTTCGAATCTGAGCCGACCGCGATCTCGGTCGCGCTGCCCACGCGCGACAGGCGAACTCTCGACAAGCGGCTTTCCAGGCAACTGGCAATGTACGCGGGAGCACGTTGCGACGACACGTAGATCATGGGCTGCGACGCGTCGCGTGCGGAAGGCCCGTTAGAGGAACCGCAAGCCGCGAGAGTGGCGATCGTCACGGCGGCGGGAGCAAGCAGAAAAATTCGTTTCATGGTGAGGTCGTCGGCGTCCCCGGACATTTGCGGGAATCTTGTGCGGGCGAAGCATAGCGCGGTTGACGCACCGAGTCATACACCGATCAATGCAATGCGATGCTTCGCGACAAAGCCGCCTTTCACTTGCATTGGGCGCTCGCTGAAACCTCACTGAAACTACTCGCAGCGAACACGCCCGATCACGAAGAGAAATGCGGACGCCCGAGTATACCGAGCGCGCGCTCGCGCCGTCACTTTCGTTACAAGCTGAAACGTCGCGCGCAAAAAAACCCGCGACGTGATCGTGTCACGGGCGGGTTCGGAAGCAGCGCGAAACGGTAGGCTCGCGCTGCAAGCACTGCGTGGAGAGTTAGAAGCGGTGACGCAGGCCGACAGCGGCGGCAACCTGGTTACCCGTCGACGACGGCGCGAGCGTATTGATCGCCGCTACGTTCGAACCAAAGTTGCCGAGTTCGCCCGATGCATGCTGATACACGCCTTCGACGTAGACGTCGGTACGCTTGCTCAGCGAGTAGTCGCCTTGCAGCGAGACCGTATGCCACTTCGGATCGCCCGAGCCGTTGGAGCCCGACACTTTGCCGTCGGTGAACGTGTACGAAGCCGCGAGGCTCATTGCCGGCGTCAGCGCGTAGCGGCCGTTCACTTCGTAGTTGTCCATGTGCAGGTTGGTACCGGCAATGCCTGGCAGCGTTGCACCGCCGACGTCGATGCCGGTGATGCCATCCAGTTGCGTATGCGTGTACACGAAGCCCGCGGTTGCCGGACCATATGTGTAGTTGATGCCCGCACCATACGTGCGCTGCAGGTTTGCCGCGATCTGCGCGGTGCCGTCGCCTTGCGAAACCGCGCCGCCCAGATTCGAGCTGCCCGACTTGTTCAGTTGCAGATAAGCCGCCGCGACGCTCAACGGACCATTGTCATACGAAGCGCCCGCGCTCCATGCGCGATTGTTCGAGAACTGGCCGGCCGAATTGCTGAAGCCGTACAGGCCGCCGAATTTCAGGCCCGCATAATTCGCGCTCGTGTATTTGACCGCGTTCTTGATCGAGAACGAGTTGTCCAGGTTGTCGTTGTCGAACGGGTGGGCCGCGAGATTGTTGCCGTAGCCTGCGCCCGCTTCCGACAGCGGCGCGAGATAGTCGACCACCGAGTCGTATTGACGGCCGAGCGTGAGCGTGCCGTACTGGTCGCTCTTCAAGCCGACGAATGCCTGGCGGTTGAAGAGCGTGTTGCCTTCCGAGAACTGGCCGTTGTTCAGATTGAAGCCGCTCTCCAACGTGAAGATGGCGTGCAGACCGCCGCCCAGGTCTTCGCTGCCGCGCAGGCCGAAGTAGGTGTTCGACACCGAACCGCTACCTTGCTGCCAGTTGCTGTGGCCGCCCTGGTTGTTCGAATACACGAGGCCGGCGTCGAGTGTGCCGTACAAGGTGACGCTGCTTTGTGCGTGTGCGTTGAGCGCGAATGCGCCCATGAGACCTGCTGCGATGAGGGTTCTTTTCATTTCATGACTCCAGGGACAATGCATCGAGAATCGCATTCGGGGTGGGGCCGTGGATCGCGCTGATTGCGTCAACCACGTGCCGATCCGCTGCGAAGTGTATTCCCGCTATTCGCTTATCCAATTGCGCAAATGTCGCAACACTCATTTCCAGAATCCGTAATGAACATATGCGAATGACGTAAGTGCGCAAAAATAAAGGAAAATAACAATGCACGTGATTATGGCTCCGCATTCAAGCTTATTTTATTGTTGCGGGCGCGCGACGGCTTTCAAAGTGCATTACTGCCAGAACTCTTGCTGAAGCTGCTGGCGTGAGGCCGAATTGCCGGCATTTCACGCAATAAAGTCTTCTTTGTCCGAAGCTCTATTCGACTCGTTGCAGGTTCTGATATCTGCATTGCCTTCCCATTGCCTTCCATTAAAGGCCAACGTTTTATCAATTTTTATACGCGGCAAGACGCAAAATTTTTTCTATTTTTATAATGGGCTTATTAGTTCCGTTCAAATGGCGAAATGCAGTATTTCGACCAGCGAAACAACTGCCATGACTTGTCCGTTCGTCAGAGCGTGGCGGCCGGCGCGCCGGAGGCGGGTAGAATTGCATGCTCGATATGTGTTTCTAGTCCAGCGATAGTGAGTGAACCTGTAATGACCGACCCGACCCTTCCCTCGTCCGACCAAGCTGCTGATCCCACGACGGAAGGCGCGTCCGAACCCGATACCACGCAGATCGATGGCGAGCCCGAAACGCTGCACGAAGCGCGTCTTTGGCGCGACGACGGCTGGACCGCTCGCGTCATCAAGAATGAAGACGACGAAGGCTGGGCCGTCGAAATGATCAAGGACGGCGAAGCCGAGCCCGCGCTTGTCGGCCCATGGACAATGGGTCGCAACAAGAAAGACCCGAAGCCGCTCGACACGGGCGCGTTCAACACGCTCGTGAAAACCGCGTCTGAAGTGCTGCGCCGTCATGAGCAGCAACTGCGCGCGCAACTTCACAAGGAAGTACGCGTGTCGAGCGCGGACGGCAACAACGAACTCGACATCACGCTCGACATCGTGCCGGATGAAGACGAACCCTACGCGCTGCTGACAGCGCTCGACACATTCGGCGAGCAACTCGCGCAAGTGCAGGTCGCGCCTAACTTCAAGCTCAGCAAGGCGAGCGCTTCCGCGTGGGTCGAGAATGACTTCCGGCGTCCTGGCTAACACCAGTTGTTAACGTCGGTTGTTGTCGCGGCTAACATTACCAACGGCTGTCAATATACTTTCACATTCGCTTCATAGAATCCTCGCGTCATAGCGGCGCGAGCGCGAACCATGCGGTCTGAATCCGGGTCGTGCCGGCTGTGAGTTATCCACGCCACCCACAACCAGGATTACGACAACATGGCTGAGCCGTTCGACCCTTCCCGCCGCAAGGCCCTGAAACTGTTCTCCGGCGTGCCGATGTTGCCGATGTTCCCGTTGGGCGGTCTCGCCACGGCTTCCATGCTGAGCGGGTGCGGCGGCAGCGACGACCTCGCGACGCCGGCCAAGCCGGTCGCCAATTTCGTGTCGGCGGCTTTCAGCGCAATGGCGGCGCCGACGCTGGCCGATCCCGCCGCAATGGCGAAAACCACGGTGGGCTCTTCGCTGACCGTACAGTTGAGCGACGGCAGCAGCCGCACGTTCAAGCTCTCATACCAGCCGTTCTTCATAACCGGCGACATGGTGCCGAACATCAAGGGCGGGACGATTCTTGCCGGCGGCTACGTGGACATCAACAATCAGCCGATCATCGACAAATCGGTTGCGGGCAAGGAGCGTCAGTTCTACTCCGATTGCCCGGACGGCAGTTCGCTGATCCGTCTCGACAATCCGGCCGTGAAGGGAATCAAAGGCAACGCCGTGTTCGCAGTCGTGCAGTTCGAGTACGCGACGCGCGATCAGAGCCTCGTGTCGATGTACGGACAGTTGCCGTCGCCGATCGCCGTGCTGACGCTCGACCAGGACCCGGCCACCGGCAAGCTCACGCTCGTCGGCTATCACAACGTCGATACGTCGAAAGTGCATGGCTTGTGGATCACCTGCGGCGCAAGCCTGTCGCCGTGGAATACGCATTTGTCGAGCGAAGAGTACGAGCCGGACGCTGCGACTATCTCCTCAAATAGCCAGTTCAAGGGCTTTAGCCGCAACCTGTTCGGCAGCGAGACGACGGCGAATCCGTATCACTATGGCCATTTGCCCGAGGTCACCGTCAACCCGGACGGCACCGGCACGATCAAAAAGCACTACTGCCTTGGCCGCATTTCGCACGAACTGGTTCAGGTGATGCCGGACAAGCGCACGGTGCTGATGGGCGACGACGCCACCAACGGCGGGCTCTTCATGTTCGTTGCCGACCGTGAGGCCGACCTGTCGGCGGGCACGCTCTATGTGGCGAAGTGGACGCAGGTGTCGTCGAGCGGCGCGGGCGCGGCGACGCTTTCGTGGATCAACCTGGGCCATGCAACCAGCGACGAAATCGAGTCGCTCGCAAACACGCTGACCGCGGCCGACATCATGGACGTCAAGACCGCCGATCCGCTTGACACGTCGTACACGAAGATCAATTTCAACGGCACGTTCAACTGGATCCGCGTGAAGCCGGGCATGACCAAAGCCGCGACTTTCCTCGAGACGCATCGCTACGCGGCGCTCGTCGGCGGCAGCATGGGCTTCACGAAACTCGAAGGCACGACTGTCAATATCAAGGACAAGGTGCTGTATTCGGCAATGTCGCGTGTCGAGAAATCGATGGTGCGGGGCAATGCCGCGTCGACGGATGTGGCGGTCGACAAAGCCATCAGCGCGGGCGCGGTCTACGCGCTCAATATGAAAGGCGGCCAGACCGACCGCAGCGGCGGCGCGATCAATAGCAACTGGGTGCCGGTCGATATGGCGGCGCCCGCGGCGCTCGTCGGCGAAGACCTGTCAACCGCCGACGCGCTCGGCAACACGGCGAACGCCGACCGTATCGCGAACCCGGACAACCTCAAGTTTTCGGAGAAGCTGCGAACGCTCTTCATCGGCGAAGACAGCAGCATGCACGTGAACAACTTCCTGTGGGCGTACAACGTCGACACGAAGACGCTCTCGCGTGTGCTGTCGTGTCCCGCGGGCGCGGAGTCGACGGGCCTGCACGCCGTCGACGAGATCAACGGCTGGACCTACGTGATGAGCAACTTCCAGCATGTGGGCGATTGGGAAAGCCCGTTGCACGACAAGGTCAAGGGCACGCTCGATCCGCTCGTGCGGGCCAACTATAAGGACCGCTTCGGCGCGACGGTCGGCTATCTGACGGCCGATCCGACGTCGATCAAGTTGTAATTTCGAGGGAGGCGGCGCGGATAGTGAAGCGCCGCCTCAACTCCGCTTGCAGAAGATCGCCGTGATGAGCGGCGCTACGCGGTGCACGATTGCCGTGCCGCCGGTCGCCGTTACGGCGGCCCGTACCTTCGATTCGCTCCCGAACACGACTACGCCGTATGCAGAGCGCGCCACCGGCTCGCCTTCTCCAACGCGGAACATGGGATCGTCTTTCTCATACCCGACCACCGCGAAAATGTGAAATCCGAACGCGGTCAGGTCCGCCCCTTGCGCGGGAGAAAATGCGTTGATCGAGTTGCTTTCGACGCGGGTCGGCTTCGGGTCGATCAATTGATTGCCGGCAAGATCGGCGATGAATTGATGACCGCTTTCATTGCAGGCAAGCGGCGCGTCCAGCGCGGTCGCGCGAGCGGCTAGCGGCAGCGCGAGGGCGGCGGCAACGAGTGCGGCTATGCAGAAGACGCGCGAAGCGGCAGATGGAAAAAAGCGTTTCATAGGCGAAAGGCGGCGAATTCGAGTACTGCGATGTGGTGCGCTGTAGTGCGTGCACAACGGGTCGCACGGATAAAAACAAATCCCGCGCAAAACGCGAAGACTGTCTGAGATCGAGGCTATTCGCGGAGGCAGGCGCAACAGGATTCGCACTTTATCGCGATTCGGCAAATCCTGCTTCATGTATGGGCAGTCGGCAAACCGTTCGCGAGTCCGATCAGGCACAAAGAAACGAACGCGAAGAAAGCAATCTTTCTCGATCCCGTATATATTTCCGGGTTATGAATTCGCGACCCCAGACTCCAATTAATGTTCCGCCGCCCCGAACCTGGGACGCGCGGCTAGCCCGCCGGCTCGTGACACCGCTTGTTAATACGCGTGTCGCGCCCAATCATCTGACCACGCTGCGTCTGCTGATCGGCGTCGCAGGCGCGCTGTGCCTCGCGCGCGGCGGTTTCGCGTGGTCCAATGCCGGCGCGGTTCTGATCGTTCTGTCCAACTTCGTCGACCATACCGATGGAGAGCTCGCGCGCATCAGCGGCAAGTCGAGCCGGATCGGTCATTTTTACGACCTCGCTTGCGATGCACTCGTCACCGTCATGCTGTTTATCGGCATGGGTATGGGCATTAGCGCGTCGAATATCGGCGGGCTTACGGTTGCGCCGGGTTGGCTCGGCGCGATTGCCGGCATTGCCGTCGCGCTGATTTTCTTCCTGCGCATGCGCATCGAGGAAATGGCCGGCAAGGCGGGCACGAAGCAGGCCGCCGTGGGCGGCTTCGAAACAGAAGACGTGTTGTACCTGCTGCCCATCGTCACGCTGACGAGCGTCGTGATGCCGTTCGTCGTGGCCGCCTCGATCGGCGCACCGCTCTTCGCCGTGTGGGTAATGATCGACTATTGGCGCGTCTCGCGCCGTACCGCGCAGCCGGCTGCAGCTGGCGCGGGTGCTTCTGAAACCCATCAAGTATTGGCTGGCAAATGAGTACACACGCCGAAGACGACGTGGCCGCATCGATTCACACAGAACATGCCGTGCCCGCGATGCAGGCGGCGCCCGCCGCGCCGGACGCCGACCGTGCGCTCGCGAGCCGCACGCGCACGTTCGACAATCCGCGCTTGCGCAAGGACTTCGCCGAGCAGGGCGCATTTCTCTATCTGGAAGATTTCCTCGCGCCGGAAGTCACTGCGCAACTGGTGCACAGCGCGCGTGCGCTGCTCGACGAGGTCAACCGCAACTACCTGCCGGGCCACAAGCAGGGCGGCAGCGTGAGCCGTCATACGATCGACCGTCTTGCGCCGTTCATCGCCGAACTGTATCGCTCGAAGGAACTGATCGGCTGGCTCGAACAGCTAAGCGGCGACAAGCTGCAAGTGTCGCCGGCGGACGATCCGCACGCGTACGCGCTGTATTACTACACGCGGCCAGGCGATCACATTGGCTGGCACTACGACACTTCGTACTATGACGGCCGCCGTTACACGCTTCTGCTTGGCGTAATCGACGAATCGTCGTGCCGTCTCGACTATGAATTGCACACGCGCAATCCGGATGTGCCGGATCAGCCCGGCTCGGTGCAGATTCCGCCTGGCGGCCTCGTGTTTTTCGACGGCGACAAGCTGCGTCATCGCATCACGCCGGCCGGGCCGAACGAGATGCGTGTGTCGCTCACTTTTGAATACGTCACCGATCCGAACATGCGTCCGTGGCGTCGTCTGATTTCCAACATGAAAGACGCCATTGCGTATTTCGGCTTCCGCCAGGTGTTTCGTCAAATGACTCAGGCGAAACCTCGCGACAAGGACCGCGCATGAGTCGCGCTGCCCTGATTCTGCTGTCGATCGGGACGGCGCTGTTTGTCGGCCTGCTCGCGTGGCAGGGTTTCGGTTCGGTGGTGTCGACGCTGCTCGCCGCCGGTTGGGGGCTCGCGCTCGTCGCCGCGTTTCACGTGGTGCCGCTCGCGCTCGACGCCGGCGCGATCTCGGTGCTGTTGCCGCGCGGCCGGGACGGCGGGCGTCACCACCTGTCGGTGCGTGACGCGCTGTTCGCGCGCTGGATCGGCGAATCCGTGAACAGTCTGCTGCCGGCCGGCCAGATCGGCGGGCCGGTGGTGATGGTGCGGCAGCTGTCGCAGCGCGGCATGCCGATGCGCGACGCGGCCGCGGCCATCACCGTGAGCACGACCGCCCAGGCACTCGCACAAATCATCTTCGCGCTCTTCGGGCTGCTGATGTTCGGCGCTTACGCGGCACATGGCGCGCTGCACGACCTGCAAACCGCCACGCTCATTGCGACGGCGGTGCTTGGCGGCATGATCGTCGGCTTTTATTATGCGCAACGGCGCGGGCTGTTCGGCCGGCTGCTCGGCGTGGCGTCGAAACTGTTCGGCAAACGCGACTGGTCCGGGCTGATGACACGCGCCGAAGCCGTCGACGCCGCCGTGCAGGCCATGTACCGCGAGCGGGCCCGCGTGGCCGCGAGCTTTGCGTTGAGTCTTGCTGGCTGGATCGTCGGTACCGTGGAAGTCTGGCTCGCGCTGCGTTTTCTCGGCCATCCGGTCGACTGGGTCGACGCGCTGCTGCTCGAAAGCGTCGGTCAGGCGATTCGTGGCGCGGCCTTCATGATTCCCGGCTCGCTCGGCGTGCAGGAAGGCGGCTACTTGCTGCTTGCGCCGCTGGTGGGTCTGCCGCCCGACGCGGCGCTCGCGTTGTCGCTGACCAAGCGCGCGCGCGAAATCCTGCTAGGCTTGCCGGGTCTGCTGGTCTTGCACTTCAGCGAACGAAGCTGGCAAAGGCGGCGCGCCCTTGGGCGCGTTCCCGCTGTCGATTAAACTCCGTATCTTTTCAAAGGACCGCGCATGCGTGCCATCATCCTCGCTGCGGGCCTCGGCCTGCGTCTCCAGCAACCGCCGGAAGCCCAGTTCCCGAAGTGCTTGTTGCAGTTCGACGGTATGAGCCTGCTCGAACGGCATCTGCAGATGCTCGAAACCGCCGGCGTAACAGAAGTCGTGCTGGCGCTCGGTTTCCAGCCCGAGTCGGTGCAGGCGGAACTGGCGCGCATCAACTGGCCGCACGAAGTTGAAACGGTGCTGAACACGCGTTACGACCTGGGCAGCGTGTTGACGGTGCACACGGTGGCCGAGGCGCTGACGCGCGGCGGCGACGTGCTGCTGATGGACGCCGACGTGCTGTACGACGAGCGTATCCTGAGCGCGCTGGTCGCAGGCGAGACGGTCAACCGTCTGTTGATCGACCGCGATTTCGAAGCCGGCGACGAGCCCGTGAAGCTGTGCCTGAAAGACGGCGTGCCGGTCGAGTTGCGCAAGCAGCTGGCGGTCAATCTGGAGTACGACACCATCGGCGAGTCGGTCGGCTTTTTCCGCTTCCGTCAGGAAACGGCCGAGCGCTTTGCGCAGATCGTGGCGGGCTATATCGACAGCGGCCGGGCGAATCTGCCGCACGAAGAAGCTGTGCGCGACCTGCTGCTGGAGCGCAGCCAGGTGTTCGACACGGCCGACGTCACCGGCGCGCCGTGGATCGAAATCGACTTCCCGAACGACGTTGCCCGTGCGACCACGGAGATCCTGCCGCAGTTGCAGCCGCTCGTCAGCGCGTCGCGTTGATATCCGCTTGACCGCGAGACACTCAGCAAAAAGCCGGCTCAATGCCGGCTTTTTGTCGTTCAAGGACTAACCAGCGCGCATCGCAACCTGCATTGCCGCTGCAATGCCATAATCGACGCTTTATATCGACGGCCTTGCCGACCGTCGCCCTGCCAATGCCTTTCGCTTTAGGCGCTTTCATTGTTCCGCTGATCGTCGCGTGTGCGATGTTCATGGAAAACGTGGACGGCACGGTCATCGTGACGTCGCTGCCCGTTCTGGCGCGCGATCTCGGTCAGGACCCCATCACCCTCAAGCTGGCTGTCACCGCGTACGTGATCGGCCTCGGCGTCTTCATTCCGATCTGCGGCTGGGTTGCGGACCGCTTCGGTTCGCGCACCGTGTTTCGCACGGCCATCGGCATCTTCATGGCAGGCTCGCTGATGTGCGCGGCGTCCACCTCGCTCGGCATGTTCGTGGCCGCCCGCTTCGTGCAAGGCATTGGCGGCGCGATGATGGTGCCGGTTGGGCGCATCATCATCTTCCGTTCGGTGCCGAAATCGGACTTCATACGTGCGGTCAATTATCTGACGGTGCCCGCGCTGCTCGGGCCTGTGGTCGGGCCGCCGCTCGGAGGCTTCATCACCACGTATCTGCATTGGCGCCTGATCTTCTTCGTCAATATTCCGATTGGTCTGCTCGGCATCTGGCTTGCCAACAAGCACATCGCCAACGTGCGCGAAGCGCATCCAGGCCGGCTCGACTGGACCGGCTTCCTGTTGTCCGCGAGCGGCGCGTCGCTGTTCATGCTGGGGCTTTCGCTGGTGGGCGGCGAACTGGTGCCGAACCTCGTATCGATCGGCATGTGCGCTGTGGGTGTCGTGTTGCTGGTGGGTTACGTGCTGTACGCGAATCGCGTGGAGTTGCCGGTGCTCGATCTGCGCCTTTTGCGTATTCCGAGTTTTCACGCAAGCGTGGCGGGCGGGTCGCTGTTTCGCATCGGTCTCGGTGCCGTGCCGTTCCTGTTGCCGCTCGCGTTGCAGGAAGGCCTCGGCATGACTCCGTTTCTGTCGGGTTCGATCACATGCGCGTCCGCGTTCGGCTCGATCTTCATGAAGGCGGCGACCTCGCGCATACTCGGACGCTTCGGCTTTCGCACCGTGCTGATGGTCAACGCTGGCTGCGCGGGCATTGCCATCGCGATATACGGACTGTTCTTTCCCGGCACGCCGCACTGGTTGATCTGGTGCGTCGTGCTGGTCGGCGGCTTCTTTCCGTCGCTGCAGTTCACGTCGTTGAACACGTTGGCCTACGCCGATATTCCGAGCCGCGACGTGGGCCGCGCGACCAGCGTCGCAAGCGTGATCCAGCAGCTTTCACTTGGGCTGGGCGTGACGATCGCAGGCATCGTGCTGCAGATTTCGCACAACGTGCAGGGTCATTCGAGCATCGTGTTCTCGGACTTCTGGCCGGCGTTTGTCGTAGTCGGCCTGTTCTCATTTCTGTCTATTCCGGTCACGGCACGCTTGCCGCACGACGCCGGCGACGAAATCGCCCGTGGCCGCCGCGGCACGGCATAACGCAGACACGCGACTTACGGTTTTTGTGTGCCGCATCAGTCTCCCTACGGGCTACCGCTGCTTCGCAAAGAGCCTGTTCACATGTTATAAGCCCCAAGGGAACGGAAGTTATCGTCTGGTGAAACAGTCGTCTTGGGGGATATCAATGAAGTTGTTCCGCAACGCCAAATCGTCTGCTAGCGGATTTGCGCTGGCTGCACTGCTGTCTGTTTCGGTCGGATTTCTCGAGGCCACGCCGGCAGTCGCGAAGCCGCCCGCGAAAGCCCAGCCGGCTGTACTGACCGCGTCCGCAATCGCGGTTGCCGACGAGTACAGCGCCGACGCCGCCGAACAGATCTTCAAGGAAGGCGGCAACGCCGTCGACGCTGCGGTCGCCATCGCCTTCACGCTTGCCGTGACTTATCCGGAAGCGGGCAACATCGGCGGCGGCGGTTTCATGACGCTGTACGTGGGCGGTAAGCCGTATTTCCTCGACTATCGCGAGCGCGCGCCGCTCGCGGCGACGAAGAACATGTATCTGGACGACAAGGGCGAGGTCATCAAGGGCATGAGCCTGTACGGGTACCGTGCCGTGGGCGTGCCCGGTACCGTCGACGGCATGTGGCAGGCGCAGCGCCGCTTCGGCAAGCTGAAATGGAAACAGGTGCTCGCACCGGCCATCCACTATGCACGCGACGGCTTCACGGTCAGCGAGCAACTGCAGGAGCGTCGCGACGCGGCAGCGAAAGAATTCGCCGGCAAGACGAACTTCGACACCTACTTCGGCAACCTGAAGCAAGGCGTCAACTTCAAGCAACCCGATCTTGCCGCCGTTCTGCAGCGCATTTCGGACCAGGGCGCGAAAGACTTCTACTCGGGCAAAACCGCCGACCTGATCGCTGAATCCATGCGCGGTCACGGCCTCATTACGAAGGCGGATCTGCAGCAGTACAAGGCCGTGTGGCGCCAGCCGATCCAGGCGGACTGGAAAGGCTACCGCGTGTACACCGCACCGCCTCCCAGCTCGGGCGGCATCGGCCTCGTGCAATTGTTGAAGATGAAGGCCGACCGCGAAGCCGACTTCAAGGACGTCCCGCTCAACTCGCCGCAATACATCCATCTGATCGCGGAAATTGAAAAGCGCGTGTTCGCCGACCGCGCGCAATATCTCGGTGACCCCGACTTCTACAAGGTGCCCGTTGCGCAATTGACCGACGACGCGTACCTCGCGAAGCGCGCCTCTGAGGTCAACCCGGAAACCCCGTCCGACACCAAGAGCGTGCAGCCCGGACTCGGCACGTCGATGCCGGAGAAAGCGGAAACCACGCATTTCTCGGTGGTCGACAAGTGGGGTAACGCAGTGTCGAACACCTACACGGTGAACGGTTACTTCGGTTCGGGCGTGGTCGCGGATCGCACGGGCATCGTGCTGAACGACGAGATGGACGACTTCTCCGCGAAGCCGGGCGTGGCCAACATGTTCGGCGTGGTAGGCAGCGACGCGAATTCGATCGAACCTAAAAAGCGCCCGCTGTCGTCCATGAGCCCGACGATTCTCACGAAAGACGGCAAAGTCTCGCTCGTAATCGGCACGCCGGGCGGCTCGCGCATCTTCACGTCGATCTTCCAGGTGATCAACAACATCTACGACTTCAACATGCCGTTGCCGGCAGCGGTCGGCGCGATGCGTTTCCATCACCAGTTGTTGCCGCCGAATACGATTTTCTGGGAGCCGTACCAGCCGATCGACGGCGAACTCGCCAAGCAGGTCGAAGCAAAGGGCTATACGCTGAAGGCCCAGAACTTCAACGGTGACATTCAGGCCATCAAGATCAATGACGACACGCCGGAGCCCGCAGCCGACCCTCGCGGCCGTGGCGTCACGCGGATCATTCAGTAAGCGTTATTCGAATGGTGTGGACGGCGTGTCGATCGCGATGCGCCGTTCACGAACACAAGACCTCGCGCTCGAAAGAGCCCGAGGTTTTTTTACGCACGATCAGCTTGCCTGTTCCACCGGTGTCAGCGTCAGTTCGAGCCGCTGCGCGCCCCGCAGCACCGTCACGTTGACGGGCTTGTCGATCCGCGAAGCGTCGAGTGTGCGTTGCAGCGCATCCACGTCCTGCACCGGCAGCGAGTCGATTGCGACGATGGTGTCGTCGGTGCGCAGACCGCCCGCCGCGGCAGGGCTGCCTTTGACGATTTCCATCACATGCACGGCGCTTTGCGCGCTCAAACCGAAGTAGCGCTGTACGCGGCGCGATATCGGCGTCGTCGTTCCCGCCACGCCGATATACGCTCGCCGCACGCGGCCATGCGCGAAAATCTGCATGATGACCCACTTCGCCGTGTCGATCGCGGTGGCGAAGCAGATGGCCTGCGCGCCGGGAATGATCGCGGTGTTCACGCCGATCACCTGGCCTGCCGAATTGATCAGCGGGCCACCGGAATTGCCGGGATTGAGCGCGGCGTCCGTCTGGATCACGTCGTAAATCATGCGGCCGGAATTGGAGCGCAGCGAGCGGCCGAGTGCCGATACGACTCCCGTTGTCACCGTTTGCGCGAGGCCGAGCGGATTGCCGACCGCAATGGCGATCTGCCCGACGCGCAGCTTCGACGAGTCGCCGAGTTCCACATGCGGCAGCGGCTCGGGCGAGCCGATTCGCAGCACGGCCAGATCGCTGCCGGGGTCGTCGCCGACCAGATCGGCGTCGAACCTGGAGCCGTCGGCGAGCGTGACCTGGATGTGCGTCGCGCCATGCACGACGTGGCTATTGGTCAGCAGGTAGCCGTCGGGCGTGAAGATGAAGCCTGAGCCCGTGCCGCCGCGCGCGCCGCGTTCGCGCGTGGCGGTGCCCGCCAGCCGGCGTTCGACGGAAATGAAGGCGACGGCCTGCTGCACGCGTTCCAGCGCGCCAATGACGGTGCGCGAATAGGCGTCGAGCAGGGCGTCGTCGGATAGAGAATTGAGGTGGTTTGGCCCGGGGGCGTCGGATGCGGCGCGCGACAGGTCATCGATGAAGCGTGGACGGCTTCCCATGGCGATGCTCCGGATAAACGGAATTGCAGATGCGGGGCGCGGCTGAGCTTTTCAAGTGCGAATCCGGCTGCGCCCGCCTGGCTCTCCTGGGCAGAGATCGACCGGAATCTGGCGTGGGCGGCCATCTCCGACGTCGAGCGAGCTTTCGGCGTGTGAGACACTGTGATGCCACCGCGAGCCGTCCGCGACCGCACGCCAAGGAGACCGCCGTCATGAACCTGCCCGCTCATCCATCCGGCGAGACCGATGCTTCGGCTTCGTCAGCTTCATCCTCCGAGGTCAAACCGCGAATTGAGTCGCTCAGCGCTATCACGCTCGCCACCGGCGACATGCGCGAAGCGGTGCGCTTCTACGAAGCCCTCGGTTTCCCACTCAAATTTGGCGGCGGGCAAGCCGAATTTACGTCGTTCGCGTTTGGCGGCACGTATCTGAACCTGATCGCCGATTCGCGTGCGCCGGTCAGCTGGTGGGGCCGCGTGATCGTCTATGTGTCGGACGTCGATGCGATCTATCGCAAGGCGCTGGCCGCCGGATTCAAGCCCTCGCTCGAGCCCTCCGATGCGCCGTGGGGCGAGCGCTATTTTCACATCTCCGATCCGGACGGCCACGAGCTCAGCTTCGCAAAACCGTTGCGCTAGCGGGCGGCGTCGGCGTGAAACTCGCTATCATTAACAGGCCGCGGTAACACGGCTGACACCGGACGCACCGATAATCGGGCGCGCCGGCGTCGCTTTTGCCGCCGCGCGCCTGATCATTTTCGTCGCCAGGGAGAGCCGCAATGAAAGAGCAGGATCCGAGACCTGAAGCTGAGTTGCTCGTGGAGCGGCAACGCCGTTTCGAGGAAGACCTCATCGACGCGTACGACGAGGAACTCGAGATGGAGGTCGACGACCGCATCCTCGACGGTGCGGAGAGCTTCACGCTTGAGCACCGCGAAGCACGCAAGATGTATTTTCGCGAACTGTTCCGCTTGCAGGGCGAGCTCGTCAAATTGCAGGACTGGATCGTGCAGACGGGGCATCGTCTCGTGGTGATTTTCGAAGGGCGCGATGCTGCGGGCAAGGGTGGCGCGATCAAGCGCATCACGCAGCGGCTCAATCCGCGCGTATGCCGCGTTGCGGCATTGCCCGCACCGAACAACCGCGAGCGCACGCAATGGTATTTCCAGCGCTACGTCTCGCAGTTGCCCGCCGGCGGCGAGATGGTGCTGTTCGATCGCAGCTGGTACAACCGCGCTGGCGTCGAGCGCGTAATGAATTTTTGCACCGACGAAGAATACGAAGAGTTCTTTCGCTCGGTGCCCGAGTTCGAGAAGATGCTCGTGCGCAGCGGCGTGCAGATCGTCAAATACTGGTTTTCGATCACCGACGAAGAGCAGGAAATCCGCTTCCAGAACCGCATCCACGATCCGCTGAAGCAGTGGAAGCTCAGCCCAATGGACCTGGAAAGCCGGCGTCGTTGGGAGGCTTATACGCTCGCGAAAGAGGTGATGCTGCAACGCTCGCATATTCCCGAGGCGCCGTGGTGGGTCGTACAGGCAGTGGACAAGAAGCGGGCGCGCCTGAACTGCATTCACCATCTGCTGAGCCAGGTGCCGTATCACGAGATCGAGCATCCGCGTGTCGAATTGCCGGCGCGCGTTTATCACGACGAGTACAGCCGTCAGCCCGTGCCGGCTTCGATGATCGTGCCCGAGGTGTATTGAGCGGTTCGACCGGGCTGATATCTGAAGTAGAAGAAACGAAAAAAGCGCGGCATATGCCGCGCTTTTTCGTTATGCCGGTCCATGCATGCAGATGCATGAACGACCGCGAACGGACTGCTTAAAACACGGCGCGGAAAACCCAGTACAAGCCGGCCGCGAGCGCGATAGAGGCGGGCAGCGTCAGCACCCACGCGAGCACGAGGCTGCGCACGGTCGCCCATTGCAAGCCCGAGCCGTTGGCTGCCATCGTGCCGGCCACACCCGAAGACAGAACGTGAGTCGTGGACACGGGCAGGCCATACATGTCGGCCGCGCCGATTGTCATCATCGCAACGAGTTCGGCCGACGCGCCCTGTCCATACGTCAGGTGTTGCTTGCCGATCTTTTCGCCGACGGTCACCACGATCCGCTTCCAGCCGACCATCGTGCCCAGGCCCAGCGCGATAGCCACAGCGACCTTCACCCACGTCGGGATGAACTTCGTGGCGTGATCGGTTTGCCCCTTGAAGTTGTTGATCGCCTTGGCGTCTTCCGGCGCAAAGGCGGGTTGCTTCGCCTTGTCCATCAGCCGAATCGCCTCCGACGCCACGTACATGTTGTTGCGCACGTTGTCGACGATGCCTTGCGGAACAGCCGCCATCGAACCGGATGTGCCGACCTGGTGCGCGATGATATCCGTGAGTTGCTTCAAGGCGGGCACCGTCGCGGGCGTCAGTTGATGCGTGCGCACATACGCTTCAACATCGGCGCGCGGATTGGCGGAAGGCGGCGCACCGTTCGTGTAGCGCGCGAGCGCACCCGACGTTTGCTCCGCGACCGCGACGAACGTCTGCGTCTGAGCTGGCGTCACCGCCTTGTTCAGCGCATACGCCGTCGGCACCGTGCCGATCAGGATCAGCATGATGAGGCCCATACCTTTCTGGCCGTCGTTCGAACCGTGCGCAAACGAAACGCCGGTGCAGGTGAGGATCAGTAGACTGCGAATCCAGAACGGCGGCGGCTCCTTGCCCTTCGGTTCCGCATACAGCGCGGGAATGCGCACGACTGCTTTGAGAATCATCAGCAGCAGTCCGGCTGCGAGAAAACCGATGAGCGGCGAGAACAGCAACGACTTGCCCACGCCAAGCGCCTGGGTCCAGTCCACGCCACTCGTGCCGTTCACGCCGTGCATCAACTGATTCATCAGGCCGACGCCTATGATCGAGCCGATCAGCGTATGCGAACTCGACGACGGCAAGCCGAAATACCAGGTCCCGAGATTCCAGATGATTGCCGCGATCAACAGCGCGAACACCATCGCAAAGCCCGCGCTGCTGCCCACTTGCAGGATCAGCTCGACCGGCAGCAGTTGCAGGATGCCGAACGCGACCGCGCCGCTCGAGGTCAGCACGCCCAGGAAATTCCAGGCGCCGGACCACACGACCGCGAGATTCGGTGCAAGCGAATGCGTGTAGATAACGGTGGCCACGGCGTTCGCGGTGTCGTGAAAGCCGTTGACGAATTCGAATCCAAGTGCGATCAGCAGGGCCACGCCGAGCAGCAGATACGGCAGGATGGAACCCTCTCGCACGGGTTGGAGATCGCCCGCGAGTTGCACACCGCAATAGCCCACGCCGGCTACGATTACGGCGAGGAAGATCACGAGACCGAGATTGCGCCCCTTGCCACTGGCCGCGCTGGGTTGCGGGTACGAAAGTTCCGGCATGAGGTGTGCCCCTGGAGGAATGTCGGTGAGTTGCCGATCCTGCGGGGCATATGTGTCTGTACGATGACATCTGCACCGGCGGATGCATATGAGCGGGCATCCACCGACATTTGGCGGGCGGCGCCTTGCCTCACGGCCCGAAGCCAGCTCTGCATAGCGCACAGGAATCGTTTTTGCTTCGCTGAGGATGCGGGGTACACCTTTCGGGGGAAATTCGATGACGCGCGACAGTCGCAAGGAAAGCCGCAAGGCGGACGAAGGCGCGTCGGTCGCCGATCCGGTTGTGCAAGAGCCCACGGCGCACGCGGCGTTCGCGTCGTATGCGGCCCCGCTCGTGAACGACGCGATAGCGTTCGCGACTGCAGTACGTGAAGATCCATCGCCGGAAGCGCTGCACAAGCTGAGGGTTTCGCTCCGCCGCTTGCGGTCGTTGTGGTGGGCCTTCGCGCCGCTCCTCGAGAAGGGCGAAAACACGCGGCAGCGCGCGCTGTACAAGTATCTGGCCACTGCAGCCGGCAAAACCCGCGACTGGGACATCCTGATCGAACTGCTCGGCCAGGAAGACAGCGGTGCACGCAGCCTCGCGCCGAAGCTGGAGCAGGCGCGCGGCGATGCGCTTGCGACGAGCCGCGAAACGCTGTCGAACGCGGACGTCAAGCATCTGCTGCGCGAGGCGTTGACGAGTGCATCGACGGAAATCAACACGACGCACGAACGCGTTCCGCTGAGCAAGTTCGCGGGCAAACGGGTGGCAGCGTCGGAGCGTTCGTTGTTCAAGCGCGCGAGGCGCGCGCGCCGCGCGAAACCTTCTAATTACGCCGCTTTTCACGACGTCAGGAAAGCCGGCAAGAAGCTTCGCTATCTGCTCGAATTTTTTCAGCCGGTATTGAGCGGCAGCCACAAGCGCACGCTCAAGCGACTCAAGCAGGTGCAAAAACGTTTCGGAACGCTAAACGATATTGTCGCGAGCGAAATGTTGCTGCGCGACAATGCGGCCTTGTTTGCCGGATCGGGCGACACCGACGCCGTACTGCAGTGGTTGCACAAGGAGCGCAAACGCCGCATGCGTTCGGCGGCAGGACTGTTGCGCAAGCTATAGCGCGAACGCGGCCTGACACGCGGCAGGCAATGCACCCGCGCATAATTTCGAATGGCGGCCCGCACGCTCATGCGGCCCGCCTGCAATGGAGGCAACGCGCAGGTGGCAAATCGAGCGCATTTGCAGGGGCGCCGCTGGCGCAGGACCTTCCGGCATGGAGCAGGCAGCGTCGCGCGTTATGTAGGCAATCGTCCGGTATTGGCGGGTGTGGCCGGTACGCTGGTCGCGGTGGCGATGGCGGCGCTCACGTTGCTGACGCTCCTTAGCGGCCGCACTGACGCGCTCGACCATGCGCGCGAAACGTCGCAGAACCTTGTGTCGATCATTTCCAGCGATCTGGCGAGGAACGTCGAAATCTATAACCTCTCGTTGCAGGCGATGGCCGATGGCGCGCAGCGCCACCTGGGCGCCGGGTTGCCTCCCGACGCGCAGCGAGCAGTGCTGTTCGACCGTGCTACGACGGCCGCGTATCTCGGCGGCGCGTATATCCTGGGCCTGCAGGGCGAGGTGATCGCTTCGCAAAGCGGCGACGTCAACCGGGATGCCCGCTTTACTGACCGCGACTATTTCATGGTCCATCGGCGCAACGCGGCTGCGGGTCTTTATCTGTCGCATCCGTTCCGCTCCCGCTTGCGCGACGGCAAATTGTCGATAGGGCTCACACGGCGGATCAACGACGCCAATGGCAACTTTGCCGGCGTGGCGTTGCTTGCGATTCGCATCGAGTACTTCCAGCGCCTGCTCGAACGAATCAACATTGGCAAGCAGGGCTCGGTATTCATCGCGATGGACGACGGCACGCTCATCGCGCGCAAGCCGTACTCGCCGCAAGATATCGGCGCGAGCATTGCAAGGTCTCCGAGCTTCGTCCGCATGGCCGCGCACAACGCCGGTTCCTATGTTGCGCCGTCCGCGGTCGACGGTGTCGAGCGCATGTTCACCTACGCGCACGTGCCGGGCACCTCGCTGATTGCGGTTGTTGCGCCCGCCGTCGACGACGTGCTGGCGCCGTGGCGTCGTCGCGCGACGATTAGCGGCGCATTGACGCTCGCGTTCGGCGCAGTCTTCGTGGCGGTGTCGTGGCTGCTGGCGTTTGCGCTGCGCGGCAAGTTGCGCGCGCAGGCTGCGCTGACGCGCCTCGCCGCTACAGATCCGCTAACCGGGCTTAGCAACCGCCGTGTGCTCGACAACCGGCTCGACGAAGAGTGGCGTCGCGCACGGCGCACGGGCCAGCCGCTGTCGGCGCTCTTTATCGACATCGATCATTTCAAGCACTTCAACGACACACACGGGCATGCAAGCGGCGACGAGGCACTGAGCGCGGTGGCCGAATGCATATCGACCGCGGTGCGCCGTTCAGTCGACGTGGTCGCGCGCTATGGCGGCGAGGAGTTTGCCGTGATACTGCCGGACACATCGGCCGACGGAGCACTCACGGTCGCCGAAAAGATTCGCCGAAGAGTGCAGGCACAAGACATTCTGCAAGGCGGCGACGACACAGTGGCGGTCACGGTGAGCGTCGGTTGCGCGACCTGCGTGCCCGCGCAAGGTGCGAACGCATTCGACCTGCTCGCCGCGGCCGACCGGCAGCTTTACGTGGCAAAAGCGGCGGGCCGCAATCGCGTCTCTGCCGCGCAGTCGCCCATGCGTTCGATGACTTAGCACGCGCTGCTATTGACTAGCTTGATGCACAAGAGGCGAGGTTAACCTGAACGGCGCAGCCGGCACTTATGCGCTTGCGCGGCTTCGCGGCGCGAAGCCGCGCAGGGTCACGGCGTTTCGTGCATCTCCATGTAGTCCGCCGCGCAATCCGCCAACTGACTGCGCTGGCCGGCTTGCGCCCTGCTCGTCGGCCAGCAGCAGGCCCACCGGGAAGCCGCGCCGCTGCCATGCATCCAGCCCTCCGCGAAGCGCACGAATCCGCGTATAGCCGTAGTTGCGCATCCGCACACTGATCTCGGCAGCCGTCGCGCTGTCCGGACACACGCAGTAAATCACCATGTCGTAAGCGCGCAGCGCGAAGTCGATCTGTTCGGGCGAGTGCGGGTCGAGTGCGAACGCGCCCGGAATCGGCGACGCTGCGTCGGGCGCCGCGCCCGGCGGACGTGCGTCGAGCACCTTGGGTGTCGGCTTGCGGGCCGCCGCGCGGCTCGACGCTTGCGGTTGCGCGCCGCCATCGGCAAGCGCCGATTGCCGGCGTGCCCGCCGCTGCAGAAAAAGGCGATAGGCGAGATACAGCAACGCGGCGCCCAGCAGCAAATCGATCACGGTGCCGCCTTGCGCTCTAACGAACTCGAACAGCATGTGCAGTTGCCGTTCCGCTGCCGCGCCGCCGAGCAGCCAGAAAGCGGCCCACGCCATTGCGCCAGTCAGGTCCCAGATCGCGTAGATGCGGGCATCGACGGCCGTGGTGCCCATCAGCGGGGGCGTAATCAGTGCGAGGCCAGGGACGAACTTCGAGATGGACACCAGCGGCACGCCGAAGCGCTCGAACATCGAGCGCGCCTGTTCGACCCGGGCATCGAGAGCGGGCAGCAGTTGACCGAGTACGCCGATCAGCCTGCGGCCGTAGAGGCGGCCGGCCGTGAACCACAGGCCGTCGCCGATCAACGCGCCGAGCACGGCGGCGCATAGCACCGGCCAGAACGACAGCGTGCCCGCCGCGATCGCGGAGCCGGCAAACAGCAACACGGGGACGGCGGGAATCGGCACGCCGAGTCGCGTCAACAGCACGTTGCCGAAGACGACCGCGCCGCCCCAAGTGGATACCGCCGACGACGGAAACTCTACCAATTGAGCGGCTCCTGGGTTCTTGTTGGGAAGTTGAAAGCGCGCCTATTGTTGCCTGGCTCGACTGCCGATGCAAAGACCGTTCCCGTCGCGCTGTGGCTTCTCCCGTCGATCAGGATACTCGATCGACTTCCCGCGGGGCCACTGCGCGACCCGCTGCAATTTCGTTCAAGACCGCCTGCCGACGCATGTCTAAGCTGCGTGCTCGTCCCTTTGCCTCGGAGATGCCGGATGAACTCACGGTACATCGGTTATATGTGCTGCGCGCTGGCGATGGTCGGCGTCGGCAGCACCGTGGTGGTGAGCAAGTCGATCGCGGCGGGATTGCCGCCGTTCAGCGCGACCGCGCTGCGCTTCGCGATCGCGTTCCCGTTGTTTGTGCTGATCATGCGCTGGCGCGGCGTGCGCTGGCCGCGCCTCGACCGGCGCGACGCCGCGCTCGTGGTCGCGCAGGCCGCGGCGGGCAGCGTCGGCTATACGGTGTTGCTCATCAGCGGGATGAAACTTGCCTCCGCCGGCGATGCGGGCGTGATCGCGGGCACGTTGCCCGCGGTGTCGGCGATAGTCGCGATGCTGGCGCTGGGCGAGCGGCCGTCGCCTTCGCTGCTCGGTGCGGTCTGTCTTGCCACTGCGGGCGTGCTTGCTTGCACCGTGCATCCCGGCGAAAGCGTTGCGTCCCATCCGGGCGGTTCTTCTATCGTGGGCAACGCGCTGGTGTTCGCGGCGATTGTCTGCGAGGCGCTCTTCATTCTGCTCAATCGCAAGCTGCGCACGCCGGTTGCGCCGCTGCCGTTGTCGGCGTTGATGTGCGGCATCGGCTTCGCGGTATCGATCGTGCCCGCGTACTTTGAAAGACCCTGGAGCTTGCCGCTCGACGCCGGCGCTCTGAGCGGCGTGCTGTATTACGCGCTCGTGCCGACCGTGGCCGGCTTCGTTCTCTGGTATGAAGGCGCCGCGCGCGTGAGCGGCGCGGAGGCCGGCTTGACGACCGCGCTCGTGCCGGTCAGTGCATTGGCGTTGGCCGCGCTGCTATTGCACGAGCCGGTTAGCGCGGCGCAACTCGCAGGCGTTGCCTGTGTGCTCGGCGCCGTGATGCTCGCGACATTCGGGCAACCGCGCAGCACGCGCAAGGCGGCGTGAGCCACGTGTGGTGCCGCGCGTTCGGCTGGAAACGTGTTCTTACGTGTTGGGCACCGCGACGGCGCCGGGATTGCCGACGATCGCCAGGAACTCGCGGCGCGTGGACGGGTCCGTGCGGAACGTGCCGAGCATGCGCGACGTGACCATTGTCACGCCGGCTTTGTGCACGCCGCGCGTCGACATGCACTGATGCGCGGCTTCGAGAATGACGCCCACGCCCGCCGGTTGCAGTACGTCGTTCAACGTATCGGCGATCTGCACGGTCATCTTTTCCTGGATCTGCAGGCGCTTCGCGAATGCGTCGACGAGACGAGCGAGCTTTGAGATGCCGACGACGCGGTGCTGCGGCAGATACGCGACATGCGCGCGGCCGATGATCGGCACCATGTGATGTTCGCAATAGCTTTCGAAGCGGATGTCCTTCAGCACGATCATCTCGTCGTAGCCGTCCACCTCGGAAAACGTGCGAGCGAGGATTTCGCGCGGATCGACCTGATAGCCCGCATAGAACTCTTCGTATGAGCGCACCACGCGCGCCGGTGTGTCGAGCAGGCCCTCGCGCTGCGGATCGTCGCCGGCCCAACGCAGCAGCACGCGCACGGCTGCTTCTGCTTCTTCACGGCTCGGACGGCCGTTCGTGGCCGCCGGTGTGGTTTGTTCTGTCTTGCTGCTGGTCATCCGTCGCTCCTCCGGGATCGCGCGTCGGGCCAGGATGGAGCGCGCGGGTTCATGAGTGGGGTCATTGTTCCATGTTTTAGGCCGGATCGTGCCGATGCCCCTTCCGACGTCGCGGGGCTGACGGTTTCATTTCGGCCACTCGTCCATTGCGTCGTTGAAGAGCTGCGCGACCACGCCGCGCAGCCAGCTTCCGCGCGGATCGTTATGAAACTTGCGATGCCAGTGCTGCCGCAAATCGAAACGCGGCAGCGGCAGAGGCGGCTCGACGAGCGTGATCGACGCATGTTCCGACACATAGGCGAAGCCGATCGCATGCGGCACGGTCGCGATCAGATCCGTGCGCGCGAGGATGAACGGCAGGCTCATGAAGTGGGGCGTCTCCAGCACCGCCCGTCGCTTGATGCGCTTTTTCACCAGATATTGTTCGAGGACTTCCTGGCTGCGTCCTTCGGCGCGCACCACCGCGTGCCCCGACGCGACGAATTGCGCGAGCGTGAGCGGCGCCTTTGAAAGCGGATGACCGGCGCGCATCAGGCAAATGAAGCGGTGCGTGAAGAGCCGCTGCTGGAAAAAGTTATTACCCGACAGGTCCGGGAAGTAGCCGACCGCCAGATCGACGTCGCCCGATTCGAGCCCGCGTTCGACGTGCGCCGGCGACAGCGATACGGAACGCAGGTTCGCATGCGGCGCGCGCTCGGCGAAGAGGTGCAAAAGCCGTGGCAAAAAGACGATCTCACCGACGTCGGAAAGCGCGATCGAGAACGTATGCGTGCTCGTGTCCGGGTCGAACTCCTGCGCGTCGAGCATGCCTTTCTCGATCCGCAGAAGCGCGTCGCGCGCGGCCGGGAGAATGGCGAGCGCGCGGGGCGTGGGCTCCATACCTTTGGATGTGCGCACGAACAGAGGGTCGTCGAAATACTCGCGCAGCCTCCCGAGTGCCGTGCTCACGCGCGGCTGGCTTACACCGAGTTGCTCGGCCGCGCGGCTGACGTTGCGGGTGTCCTCCATTGCGACGAGGTAGGGAATCAGATTCAGATCGAGGTTGGTGTCCGACATGCTTTTCGGCCAGCGGCCGTAGGTGCTATTCGATATATGGATAAAGGGTAGCCGAATAATTGGCATGCGGGATAGTGGGATTTTCTTTGCTCGCCGAGCAGGAAGAGTGCGAGCGAGGCATACAGGCGCGCACCCCGGACGTCGGCAACCTATGATTAAGGGAAAGTCCGTGCCTTGACAATGCAGTTAAAGCGCAACCATAATCGCCGAATCGTTCGCTAAACGAATCACTGTTCACTGTGCGAACAAACCGAGCGAGCTGGCAGATGATTTGTCGCACACAGAATCGCCGCGCGGACTCAATGGAACCAGGCGGCGGAGAACGGGCGAAAGCAGCCCCAAGGTTTGCACGGCCCGCATCTGTCTGGAGACCGCCCGCGTAGGCTGCCGTCACGGCGATGCCCGGCGTGCGTAGCGCCTCACAAGGAAATTCGACATGATCAACAAGATTTTCGAGTCACTTCAGTCGGCGGTCGCCGACGTCCACGACGGCGCGACTGTCATGATCGGCGGCTTCGGCACGGCCGGCATGCCGTCGGAGCTGATCGACGCGCTGATCGAGCAAGGCGCGCGCGAACTCACCATCGTCAACAACAACGCGGGTAACGGCGACATTGGCCTTGCAGCGCTGCTCAAGGCGAAGCGTGTCCGCAAAATCATCTGCTCATTTCCGCGCCAGACGGATTCGTATGTGTTCGACGCGCTTTATCGCGCCGGCGAAATCGAACTCGAACTCGTGCCGCAGGGCAATCTGGCCGAGCGCATCCGCGCGGCGGGCGCGGGCATCGGCGGATTTTTCACGCCGACCGGCTACGGCACGAAGCTCGCTGAAGGCAAGGAAACGCGTCTGATCGACGGCAGGCACTATGTGCTCGAGTCGCCGCTGCATGCGGATTTTGCGCTTATCAAGGCGTATAAGGGCGACCGCTGGGGCAACCTCGTTTATCGTAAGACGGCTCGCAACTTCGGGCCGATCATGGCAAGTGCGGCGAAAACCGCGATCGTGCAGGTGTCGGAAGTCGTGCCGCTCGGCGCGCTCGATCCGGAAAACATCGTGACGCCGGGCATTTTCGTACAACGCGTGATCGAAGTGCCGCAAGCGGCACATGCTCCGCTGCCCAATCCCCGCGACGCTGCCGCCTGAACCGGAGACCGACATGAAGAAACTGACCCGCGATGAAATGGCCAAGCGCGTTGCACTGGATATTCCGGAAGGCGCGTATGTGAACCTCGGTATCGGTGTGCCGACGCTGGTGGCGAACCACCTCGCAGCCGACAAGGAAATCTTCCTGCACAGCGAAAACGGCCTGCTCGGCATGGGCCCCGCACCCGCGAAGGGCGAGGAAGACGACGAACTGATCAACGCCGGCAAGCAGCATGTCACGCTGCTGACGGGCGGCGCGTTTTTCCACCACGCCGATTCGTTTGCGATGATGCGCGGCGGCCACCTCGACTTCTGCGTGCTCGGCGCGTTCCAGGTGTCGGCGAAGGGCGACCTCGCGAACTGGCACACGGGCGCACCGGACGCGATTCCTGCTGTCGGCGGCGCGATGGATCTCGCCATCGGCGCGAAACAGGTCTACGTGATGATGGAGCACCTGACCAAGCAGGGCGAAAGCAAGATCGCCGCTGAATGTACGTACCCGGTGACGGGCGTCGGTTGCGTCGATCGCATTTACACGGACCTGGCCATGATTGACGTCACCGACCAGGGCCTCGTGGTACGCGAGATTTTCTCGGATATCGACTTCGACGCGCTGCTCAAACTCACGGGTGTGCCGCTGATCGACGGTACGCAGGACGCGCGCGCCGCGTAAGCGTGGCGTGGCGTGGGGGCGCGCGGCGGCACGCATGCTGCCGTGCGCCCCGCGTTTCGCCGAGCAATGCTACATTCAATAAAATCATCCGGCCATCCACGTCATCATGCTCGACTCCAGCGGTCGCCTCACCGGCCTTCTTTGCGGCACGCAGCCGATGAACGACATCTGGTCGCCGCGTGCCACGCTGCAACGCATGCTCGACGTAGAAGCGGCGCTTGCGCGGGCTTCGGCAGCGCACCATGTGATTCCTGAAACGGCGGTCCAGGCAATCGAAGCAGCCTGCCACGCCGATCAACTCGACGCGGACGCGCTAGCGCGCGACGCGGCGCTCGGCGGCAACCTCGCGATTCCTCTCGTCAAGCAACTCACCGCACGCGTGAAAGCGGCTGACGCCGAAGCGTCGAAATACGTGCATTGGGGTGCGACGAGCCAGGACATCATCGACACCGCAACGGTGCTGCAACTACGCGATACCTTCAACCTGCTAGACAGCGGCTTGCAAGCCACTTGCGACGCAATCGCAAAGCTTGCGGCCACCCATCGCGCGACGCCGATGATCGGCCGCACATGGTTGCAGCAGGCGTTGCCGATCACGCTCGGCCTGAAATTCGCGCAATGGCTCGATGCGTTGTTGCGTCACCGCGAGCGGCTCGATGCCCTGCGTGCGCGCGCGCTCGTGCTGCAATTCGGTGGCGCGGCCGGCACGCTGGCGAGTCTTCGCGATGCTGCGCCGCAAGTCACGCAAGCGCTCGCGCAAGAACTCGGCCTCACGGTGCCCACATTGCCGTGGCATACGCAGCGCGACCGGATTGCGGAGAGCGCATCGTTCTTCGGCATGTTGATCGGCACGCTCGGAAAGATTGCGCGCGACGTCTCGCTGCAAATGCAAACCGAGATCGACGAACTCGCCGAGCCTGCCGCTTCGGGCAAAGGCGGATCGTCGACGATGCCGCACAAGCGCAATCCGGTTGGCTGCGCAGCGGTTCTCACGGCGGCCACGCGTGCGCCCGGACTCGTCGCCACGGTATTCGCGGGCATGGTGCAGGAACACGAGCGCGCGCTCGGCGGCTGGCAGGCCGAATGGGACGCGCTGCCCGATCTTGCACGGCTTGCTGGCGGCGCGCTCGCCAACATCGAACTGATCGCGGCCGGACTCAACGTGAACGTGCCGCGCCTGGCCGCGAATCTCGACGTCACGCGCGGGCTGATTCTCGGCGAAGCGGTCATGCTCGCGCTCGGCGACAGCATCGGCCGGATGGACGCGCATCATCTCGTGGAGCGCGCGTCGAAAGCCGCGATTCGCGACGGCCAGACGCTTTTCGATGTGCTGTCCGCAGACGCGGCCGTGACCCAGCATCTTTCGGTCGAGCGCCTGAAACAACTGCTCGACCCCGCTCAATACGTCGGCCAGGCGCACGCATATGTGGACGCCGCGCTGGCGCTTCATACCGCGCGTTCAGAGCGCGCCCCTTCGAAGGAGTAACCGGCATGCCTTACGCCGCAGTCAACGGCACGGAGCTTCACTATCGGATCGACGGCGACCGTCACGGCAATGCACCGTGGATCGTGCTGTCGAATTCGCTCGGCAGCGACCTGTCCATGTGGACGCCGCAAGTCGCGGCGCTGTCGAAGCACTTCCGCGTGTTGCGCTACGACACGCGCGGCCACGGCCATTCCGAAGCGCCGAAAGGTCCGTACACGATCGAACAACTGAGTGGCGACGTACTGGGCCTGATGGACACGCTGAAGATCGCGCGCGCGAATTTTTGCGGCGTGTCGATGGGCGGGCTGACAGGCGTCGCGCTGGCCGCTCGTCATGCGAATCGTTTTGAGCGCGTCGTGCTCGCCAATACGGCGGCGCGAATCGGCTCGCCGGAAGTGTGGGTGCCGCGCGCCGCGCGGGCGCGCACGGAGGGCATGCTGGCGCTGTCGGACGCGGTGTTGCCGCGCTGGTTCACCGCCGATTACATCGAGCGGGAGCCGGTGGTGCTCGCCATGATTCGCGACGTATTCGTGCACACGGACAAGGAAGGTTATGCATCGAATTGCGATGCGATCGACGCCACCGATCTTCGGCCCGAAACGCACGGCATCAAGCTGCCGGTGCTCGTGATCAGCGGCACGCACGACGTCGCGGCGACGCCTGCGCAAGGACGCGAACTCGCGCAGGCGATTCCAGGCGCGCGGTACGTCGAGTTGGACGCGTCGCATATTTCCAACATCGAGAAGGCCGATGCTTTCACGAAGACAGTCATCGACTTTTTGACGGAGCCGAAATGAACGACGAAGACCGATACGAAGCAGGAATGGGCGTGCGCCGTGCAGTGTTGGGCGATGCGCACGTGGACCGCTCGCTCGCGAATCGCACCGAGTTGACTGAAGAATTCCAGAACTTCATTACGCGTTATGCGTGGGGCGAAATCTGGACGCGCGATGGCTTGCCGCGGCACACGCGCAGCCTGCTGACCATTGCAATGATGGTTGCGTTGAATCGCAGCGAAGAACTTGCGCTGCATTTGCGCGCGGCGAAAAACAACGGCGTGACGCGTGAACAGATCAAAGAGGTGTTGCTGCAAACCGCCATTTATTGCGGTGTGCCGGCGGCCAACTCCGCGTTTCATCTCGCCGACAAACTGTTCCGCGAGGACGACGCCGCGGCGAAGCAGTGAGTTGATTGGCTGCAGTCATGCTTTAACGATAAGACGCGCGCCCGATACGGCGCGCGTTTTTACATGGCGCGCCGTGCGGGCTCGGTTTCGCGACGTGCATTGGCATCGACGTCAATCCCGGCATCTGCATTCGGGCGTGCCTGACCTACCGAGTCGATCCGGACAGCGCGCAATACGGTGTCCTTGATAACTTCGCGCCAATGCGCGAGCGCCGCCTTGTCCATTAGCGACTCGCCGAGAAACGCGCCCAACGTGTACTGGTTCGCGTTATAGAAATAGCCGAGCGATGCGATCAGCAGATACACGTCGCGCGCCTCTACGTCGGCGCGGAAAACGCGCTGTGCCTTGCCTGCATCCAACAGCTTTTGCACCACGGAGATCGCATAGCCCGAGATCTCCTTCAGCTTCGAAGACTTCTTGGCGTGCTTGCCTTGATGCAGATTTTCGCTCGACAGCAGCGTAACGAACTCGGGGTGGTCGAGGTAGTACTGCCAGACGAACTCGACCATCTGTTCGAGGCCGTGCACCGGATCGTCCAGGTCGAGATCGAGCTTGCTTTCCGCTTCGTTGAACTGCGTGTAGATCGTTTCCAGTACTTCGATAAACAACTGTTCCTTGCTGCCGAAGTAGTAGTAGATCATTCGGTCGTGCGAGCGCGCAGCCTTCGAAATACTTTCCACGCGCCCGCTCGCATAGCCTTGCTTCGCGAACACCTTGATTGCCGCTTTCAGTATCTTGGCGCGCGTGTCTTGCGCCTGTTTCGCACGAATGCCGGTGGCTCCCGGTTTGCGAGCGGCAGTGGAACTCATGGCGGTCCAATATCTCTTTTGGCGTCGTTAAACGGTTTGCACCTTGCGACCTTGCGTCTGCTGTTCGCCAGGGCAGATACGCGTCCTCATCATACAGCGGGCCTTGCATAGTGCGAGTGCTGCGAGTACGACGGCTTCGGCGCAAACTGGAAGATCGATCCAACGCGCGCTCTTTAAATGCCGCGTTGCACCATCCGCATACGCCCGGGAAACACATTGCGCAGTCTATTTTGATCGAGTAGATTTGCAAGAACTTTGGTGTAGCGGATACTACACGAACGGTAAGTGACCGCAACATGAAATTCGCGAGTCACACGAAACGTCCCTTGAAACAAGGGCTATTCGTCAGCCGGGCAGGACCGATTGTAATGTCGTCGTATGGGAACCCCACCATGACAGAACATACGAAGGTCGATTTCGGTGCGGAGCGCGTCGACGGCGAAACCGCCTCGACGCCCGGCCCCACCGTGCTCGAGAAGGCGGCGCCGCGCAGCGAGCGAATGGCGTCGAACAAGATCGAATGCAATGCCTGTCCGGTGCTGTGTCAGATATCGGAAGGCCGTACCGGCGCATGCGATCGCTATGCGAATGCAAGCGGACGGCTGATTCGCGTCGATCCGGTGGTGTTTCTATCCCGCGCAAACGAAGCGGACTCCACGGTCGAATTCGGTGCATCGTCAGATGCTCGAAATGACCCCGCCGAACAGGCGCTTTTCGTGACCGGTGTCGGCGCATCGTCCACTTACCCCGACTACAAACCCGCGCCTTTCATCGTTGCCTCGAAGCGCGACGACGTCGACATGATCACGGTCGTTACCGAAGGCATTTTCAGCTATTGCAGCTTCAAGGTGAAAATCGACACTGACCGTTTTCTCGGTCCGGAGCAGGCCAACGTGCGCTGTCAGGGTGAGATCGTCGGGCATGTGACGACGGCCGAATACGGCTCGCAAATGTTGAGTCTCGGCGGCGTGCATCATCTGACCGGCGGCAGCAAGAAAGAAGGCCGCGTGACTTGCGACATGATGCTCGCGCTAGGCAACAAGCAGGAGGTGGAGTTGAGCATCGACGGCGGCGCGAGCCTCGCGATTCGCGCCGGTGCCGCGCCGGTTGTCGACGGTGTCGAAGAGCGGCGCATGCGCGTGGGTTGCGGGTCGGCGACTATCGGCATCTTCGCTAAACAATGGTTCGGACACGCGGACGAAGTCGTCGTGGTGGACGATCACATCACCGGCGTGCTGACCGAACATCAGGCGGGGCGCTGCCTCGGCATGACGCGCTCCGGCATCCGGATTCGCGGGCGCAAGTCGACGCCCGGCCGCTACTTTCAGGTGGCGAATCCCGGCATTGGCTGGGGCGGCACCGACATTCAGGACCCGCTTGCGATTATCGAAGGCTTCGATCCTGCAGTTGCGAAACCCGGCATGCGCCTGCTGATGGTGTCGACCACCGGCGAACACGCGCAGTGGTATGAGCTCGATCAGGATCTCATTCCGCGCGTGGCCGAGATGCCCGACGCGGTGCGCAGAACAGTGGAGCGGATCGGCGAAAACTGCGAGCCGTCGCTTGCAACGGTGCTGTTTCTCGGCGGCGCGGGCGGCAGTCTGCGCGCGGGCGCGACCGAGAACCCGGTGCTGCTCACGCGGGCGATCAAGCAGAAGCTCGTCAACGTGACATGCGGCGGCGCGCCGGCTTATGTGTGGCCAGGCGGCGGCATTACCGTGATGGTCGACGTATCGCGCATGCCTGACCGGTCGTTCGGTACTGTGCCGACGCCCGCGATTGTCGCGCCGATCGAATTCACCATGACGTACGACGCCTATCGCGATCTCGGCGGCCATCTGGATGCAGTGCGTTCATTGGAAAACGTGTTGATCAACGGTCCGGAGCATACCGAAGGCGCGCCGCTTGCGCGCCGCATGGTGGCCGCCAATCCGGACAATCCGTGGCCACCCGTCATGCCGCCAATGCTCGGCTAACCGGACTGTCACGACAACGCTATGAGCCCAACCCGCATCCGCATCGACGCAACCCGCTGGCATTGGCAGCACGGGCCGATCGATCTGATCCTCGGCGCCGACGGAGAACCCGCCGCGCTGCAAGCTGCTTTTGATGCGTGCTGGACGCGTTTCGTGGACGTATTGCCTGAACTGGTCGGTGAATTAAAAATGCTTCGGCGGCCCATCAGCGCCGACGCGTCGCCTGATGATTGCGCGCTGCAAGGCCATGTTGCGCGCCGCATGTGGTCCGCGTGCCATCCGCACCGCGCGCGTTTTATCACGCCAATGGCGGCCGTTGCGGGCAGTGTCGCCGACGAACTGATCGCTGCATTCGCGCGTGAGGGCATCTCTCGCGCGTTCATCAACAATGGCGGCGACATAGCGTTTTATTTGACGGAAGGCAGGCAATATCGCGTTGGTGTCTTTGCGGACGTCTCGCAAGCGCTCGCGAAGGTGCAGCGCCGAGGCGGCGACGCGCTCGACGCCAATCTCACGCTCGACGCGAACGCGCCCATTCGCGGCATTGCCACGAGCGGTTGGCGCGGCCGCAGTTTCAGTCTCGGTATCGCGGACAGTGTGACGGTGCTCGCACGCAATGCGGCAAGCGCCGACGCTGCCGCGACGATGATCGCCAACGCCGTGAATCTCGATCATGCAGGCATCGTACGTGTACCGGCTTCGTCGCTGAAGGACGACACCGATCTGGGCGACCGGCTTGTTACCGCCAACGTGCCTTTGCTGCCACAGCCGCTCGTCGATTTCGCACTTGCACGCGGCGTTGAAGTCGCGCGGCGTTTGCTCGATAGAGAGATGATTGAAGGCGCCGCATTGTTCTTGCAAGGACGAGTGCGAGTCGCCGGTATGCACGACACGAGCGGGTTGCTTTCGCATCGCGCTCAAACAACAACGGAGGTTCCGTGTTCGAAATACGCCGCGTGCTGACGCACGTCGAAGACATCTTCCACGAGTTCGGCCCCGCGCCCGCACAGCCGTTGCGCCGCGGTGCCATTGCCGCTGTGATGACGAACCCGTTCGCCGGCCGCTATGAAGCGAACATCGAACACGCGATGGAAGCGCTCAAGCCCATCGGCGTCGACATGGCGCAACGGCTGCTCGCGGCGATGGCGGTCCCGCATGCGTCGATCGAAGGTTATGGCAAGGGCGCGATTGTCGGCTCGCGTGGCGAACTCGAACACGGCGCGTTGTGGCATGTGCCGGGCGGCTATGCGATGCGCGAGTTGCTGGAGAATAACGGCGTGCCCACCAACGCCATCGTGCCGTCGACGAAAAAGGTCGGCGCGCCGTCCGCCGCGCTCGACGTACCGCTCACGCATGTGAATGCGAGCTACGTGCGCAGTCATTTCGACGCGATCGAAGTACGCGTGCCCGGCGCACCGTCCGCCGACGAAGTGGTGTACATCCTCGCGATGAGCACCGGTCAGCGCGTGCATGCACGCGTCGGCGGACTGGCGAAAGAGGCGATTGTGGGCAAGGACGGCCTGCGCTAATCCACGTCGAAGGTTGCAACGGGCGCACGAACAATACAGAGCAACACAGAGCAACGCAGGCATGGAAACACGGAGAGCGAAATGGCAATCAGGCTTCGCAAGCTAGTCGTGCAAGTGGACGAAACACGCATTGAAATGGGTCAGAACGTCGATCCGCCGGCACGCCGCGCGGTGGCGATCGCGGTGATCGACAACCCGTATGCGGGCCGTTACGAAGCGAAGCTCGACGCGCTGATCGAGGCCGGCGAGGAACTGGGCGCGCTGCTCGGCAAGAGGTGCGTCGAAGCGCTCGGCATCGAACCGGGCGACGCGCAAAGTTACGGTAAGGCAGCGATTGTCGGCGAGGCGGGCGAACTCGAACACGCCGCCGCGATTCTGCACCCGAAGCTCGGCGCGCCGCTGCGCGCAGCGGTCGAAAAGGGTGCGGCGCTCGTGCCGTCGGCGAAAAAAATGGGCACGCTCGGCACCGCGATCGACGTGCCGCTCGGCCATAAAGACGCCGCTTTCGTGCGCAGTCATTTCGACGCGATCGAGGCGCGCGTGTCGGACGCGCCGCGCGCCAACGAGATCGTGGTCGCGGTGGCCGTGACCGCGTCGGGCCGGCCGTTGCCGCGTGTCGGCGGTTTGCAGGCAAGTGAAATCAAGGGCGAGGATGGTTTGCGCTGACGCTTGCACCGGGATTTGCATGCGATTTTTTCACGGCTTCCCGCAAGGGCTTTCTTTCAGGTAGTGTGCTGCCGTTGATGCGTGCGAGCACGGTGCCGTACGCGCCGCAACGTCTGCTGTTCGAGCCTCTTGCCGTTTGGCGCGTGGATCGTCAGCAAGCTGCCGAGGGTCTCGATGCTTTCGAATTTGCTGGTACAACTGGTCAACGGACTTGCCGATGCGTCGACGCTATTTCTCGTCGCCGCCGGCTTGTCGTTGATCTTTGGCGTAACGCGCATCGTCAACTTTGCGCACGGCTCGTTCTACATGTTCGGCATCTACGTGGCCTACAGCATCGCAAGCCGCTTCGGTCACACCGCGGGCGGCTTCTGGCTTTCGGTGCTGGCCGCCGCGCTGGTCGTGGCGGTGCTCGGCGCGCTCGTCGAGGTGATCGTGCTCAGGCGCATTTATCAGGCGCCGGAGTTGTTCCATCTTCTTGCCACGTTTGCACTCGTGCTGATCTTTCGCGACGCCGCGTTGTGGCTATGGGGACCGGAAGATCTGTTCGGACCGCGAGCGCCGCATCTTGCGGGCGCGGTGGATTTTCTCGGCCATCCGTTGCCGACGTATGACATCGCATTGATTGTCATCGGCCCGGTTGTTTTGCTCCTGCTCTGGTATGCGTTGACGCGCACGCGTTGGGGCACGCTCGTGCGCGCGGCCACTCACGATCGCGAGATGCTTGGCGCGCTCGGCATCAATCAGGCGTGGCTGTTTACAGGCGTGTTTTTCGTCGGCGCATTTCTCGCCGGATTGGGCGGTGCGCTGCAAGGGCCGCGTATGTCGGCGAACCTCTCGCTCGACCTGGAGACGATCGGCAATGCGTTCGTGGTCGTCGTGGTCGGCGGCATGGGGTCGATTCCGGGCGCGTTCGTCGCGGCGCTGATCATCGCCGAGATCAAGGCGCTGTGCATCGGCATCGGACATGTGACGTTATTCGGCGTCGGTCTCTCGTTGAGCCGCTTTACGCTGGTTGCGGAATTCGTCGTGATGGCCGTCGTACTCGTGGTGCGGCCCTGGGGTCTGCTCGGTCGCGCGAGTGCCGCTGTGCGGGGCATGGCTGCGCCCGAAGTGCCTCTGCGTCCTGCGGGAAAGCGACTCAAATGGCTTGCCGCGATTGCATTGCTGGTCCTGTTGCTCGCGCCGCTCACGGCGAATGCGTTCCCGTATATGCCGGTGCTGCTCGTGGAAATTCTCATCGCCGTGCTGTTCGCGACGAGTCTGCATTTCATCATGGGGCCCGGCGGCATGCATTCGTTCGGTCATGCTGCGTACTTCGGACTCGGCGCATATGGCGCCGCGCTCTTCCTCAAGGTGTTGAACCTGCCGATGGAAGCCGCTTTGATGCTCGGACCGCTTCTGGCCGTTGCAGGCGCGCTGGTGTTCGGGTGGTTCTGCGTGCGCCTTTCCGGCGTGTACCTCGCGATGCTGACACTCGCGTTCGCGCAGATCGTGTGGTCGGTCGTCTTTCAATGGGACGATGTGACGGGCGGCAGCAACGGCATTCTCGGCTTGTGGCCGTCCAACTGGCTGTCGTCGCCGGTGGCGTTTTATTACCTGACGCTTGCGTGTGCGGTGATCGGCGTATGGCTCCTGCGCCGCATGTTGTTCTCGCCGCTCGGTTATGCAATGCGCGCGTCGCGCGATTCGGTGCTGCGCGCGGAGGCGATCGGCATCGACGTGAAGCGCGTGCAATGGGCCGCTTTCGTGATCGCGTCGCTGTTCTGCGGTCTCGCAGGGTCGTTGTATGCGTTCTCCAAGGGCACGATTTCGCCGGAGGTGATCAGCGTGAGCCGTTCCGTCGACGGCCTCGTAATGGTGCTGCTCGGCGGCTTGCAGACGCTCACCGGGCCGATAGTCGGCGCGGCTGTCTTCACGTGGCTGCAGGACACCGTCGCGCGGCAGACCGATTACTGGCAAGCGCTGCTGGGCTTCACGATTCTGTTGCTGGTGATCGCGTTTCCGCAGGGCATCGTCGGCTTTATCCGCGATCGTTTTGGCGATGACACGGCCGACAACGCTGAGAAGAGCGGCCCGCAACCGTCGCAACGCACAGCGATCAAGGAGGGGCTATGAGCTTGCTGCACGTATCCGGCCTCTGTAAATCGTTCGGCGGTCTGAAAGCGGTGGACGACGTTTCGTTCACGCTCGAAGCCGGACAGCTTCTCGCATTGCTCGGGCCTAACGGCGCGGGCAAGTCCACTTGCTTCAACATGGTCAACGGACAATTATCGCCCTCGTCAGGCTCAATCCGTTTCGACGGACACGAACTCGTCGGCATGCGTCCGCGCGACATCTGGCGGCTCGGCGTGGGCCGGACATTCCAGATCGCGGCGACCTTCAATTCAATGACGGTGCTCGAAAACGTGCAGATGGCCCTTGTCTCACGCGAACGCAAAACCTTCGGCGTGTGGAAGCCCGCGGCTTCGCGCTATGCAGACGAAGCGTTCGCGCTGCTCGAACAGGTCGGCATGGCCGCCGACGCGAACCGCGCATGCGGCGTTCTCGCGTATGGCGACGTGAAGCGTGTCGAGCTGGCCATTGCACTCGCGAACCGGCCGAAGCTTCTGTTGATGGACGAGCCCACTGCAGGCATGGCGCCGAAGGAGCGCAACGAACTGATGGCGCTGACCAAGCGGCTCGTCACGGAGCAGAAAATCGGCGTGCTGTTCACCGAGCACAGCATGGACGTGGTGTTCGCTTACGCCGACCGGATGATCGTGCTCGCGCGCGGCAAGCTGATCGCCGAGGGCGACGGTGACACGATCCGTAACGACCCGCGCGTGCAGGAAGTGTATTTCGGCACCGGCAAGACGTTTCAGCCGCACGCGGCGCTGCACGACATGGCGGCTGGGCATGCGGCAAGGGGAGCGCTGCAATGAGCGAGCCGATGCTGAAAGTAGCAGGCCTCAACGCGTTTTATGGCCGCGCTCACATTCTGTTCGATGTCGGCCTGGAAGTGGGCCGCGGCGAAGTTGTCGCGTTGATGGGCCGCAACGGCGCGGGCAAATCGACCACCATGAAAGCGGTAATGGGTCTGCTGCCGCGCCGCCAGGGAGAAGTCATCTTTCGCGGGCAGAACATTGCTGCGCTCGCGCCCTACAAGATCGCTCGCATGGGCATGGGCTTCGTCCCGGAAGACCGGCGTGTCTTTGCCGATCTGACAGTGATGGAGAACCTCGACACTGGCCGCCAGCCGCCGCGCGAAGGCGCGCCGCAATGGACGCCGGAGAAGCTGTTCCGTCTGTTCCCCAATCTCGGCGAAATGCCGAAACGCCCCGGCGGCCAGATGAGCGGCGGCGAGCAGCAGATGCTCACCGTATCGCGCACGTTGATGGGTAACCCGTATCTCGTGTTGCTCGATGAACCGTCCGAGGGCGTGGCGCCTGTGATCGTCGAGCAGATGGCCAATATGATTCTCGAACTCAAGCGCGAAGGGCTATCCATTCTGTTATCCGAACAGAACCTGCACTTCGCGGAGCTGGTCAGCGACCGCGCGTATGTGCTCGAAAAAGGGCAGATCCGTTTTAGCGGCACGATCGGCGAACTGGCAAGTAACGAAACAGTGAGGCGCGCTTATCTGAGCGTTTGATTCGCGCGTGATTAGGACAGTCGTTGCGAAAGGAGAGGCAGATGGCAGCAGAGACGTTGACAGGCTTGTCGGGCAAGGTCGCGGTAACGAACATCGGGCTGCTGTTATCCGGCGACATCGATCAGCCGATTCTCGACGCCGACACGCTGGTGATCGACGACGGCGTTATCGTTGCCGTTGGCAACGAGAAGGACTGCGACCTTGAAGGCGCGCGCACTACGGTGGATTGCAAGGGTACGACCGTCGCGCCCGGCCTGATCGATTCGCATGTGCATCCGGTATTCGGCGACTGGACGCCGCGCCAGAACCAGATGGGCTGGATCGAATCGAATCTGAACGGCGGCGTGACAACAATGATCTCCGCCGGCGAAGTACATTTACCTGGTCGTCCGAAAGATGTGCTCGGCGTGAAGGCGCTGGCGATCACCGCGCAGCGTTCGTTCGAAGGCATGCGCGGCGCGGGTGTCGGCGGCGGCGTCAAGGTGATGGCGGGCGCGCCGGTCATCGAGAAAGGCATGGTCGAGGAGGATTTCAAGGAGCTGTCCGAAGCGGGCGTGAAGCTGCTCGGCGAAGTCGGTCTCGGCAGCGTGAAGGCCGGTGCGGAAGCCGCGCAGATGGTTGCGTGGGCGCGTAAGTACGGCATTCAGAGCACGATTCATACGGGCGGCCCTTCGATTCCCGGCTCCGGTCTGATCGACCGCGACGTGGTGCTGGAAGCCGATGCCGACGTGATCGGCCATATCAACGGCGGGCATACGTCGCTGTCTTACCGGCATGTTTGCGATTTGTGCGAGCAGTCGAGCCGTGCGCTCGAGATAGTGCACAACGGCAACGAACGCATCGCATTGCTGACGGCTCGTCATGCGGTCGAACTGAAATGCCCGCACCGCATTATTCTCGGCACCGACAGTCCCGCCGGCTCCGGCGTGCAACCGCTGGGCATTTTGCGGATGATCGCGCTCATTTCCAGTCTCGCCGATGTGCCCGCTGAAATCGCGTTCTGCTTTGCGACCGGCAATACCGCGCGTCAACGGAACTTACGCCAGGGCTTGATCGAAGTGGGACGTCCCGCCGACCTCGTCTTCATGGACCGCGCGCAACATACGGCGGCTGACACGCTGCTCGAAAGCGTGCAGCTCGGCGACATTCCGGGCGTTGGCATGGTGATGATCGACGGTTTGATCCGTTGCAGGCGCAGTCGTAATACGCCGCCCGCGACCGAAGTGCCGGTCGTGCTGTGAGCACGCAACGTTTAGCGCGCGCGGTGTGCTCGTGAACGGGCCGGCGCCGCTCGCGCTGAAAGTGAACGGCGCGACGCATCTTGTCAGCGCCGCCGCCGACACGCCGTTGCTCTATCTGCTGCGTAACGACCTTGCACTCAACGGTCCAAAATTCGGCTGCGGACTGGGCGAATGCGGCGCATGCACGGTGCTGCTCGACGGCGTGCCGACGCGTGCGTGCGTGACGACCGCCAAAGTGGCATTAGGCCGCGAGATCACCACGCTCGAAGGATTGGGTACACGCGCCGCGCTGCATCCAGTGCAACAGGCTTTTATCGAAGAGCAGGCTGCGCAATGCGGCTATTGCCTGAGCGGGATGATCATGACGGCGAAGGCGTTGCTCGATCGCGACCCGCATCCCAGTGTGGAAACGATCCGACGCGAGTTGTCGCGCAACCTGTGCCGCTGCGGCACACATGTGGAGATCGTGCGTGCTGTGCAGCGCGCCGCTGAACTAATCGCGTCGCAAAAGAATGCTTCCGAAGGGGCGCGCGCATGACAGGACCGGATTTCAGCGTCGACCGCCGGGCCGCTGCGCCGTCGCGCAAGCAGTTGTATGACGCGCAGAGCGTACTGATCGTCATGCGCGCGCCGCAAGCGCCGGTCAAGCCGGCTGTTGGGCAACCCGGCTCGCGGTCGTCGTTTGTTCCAGGCGAGCCCGATATGTTTCTCGCCGTCCGCGACGACGGCAGTGCGATCGCGTTCAACGGCCATGTCGATCTCGGCACTGGCATCGGCACCGCGCTGGCGCAGATCGTCGCAGAAGAACTGGATCTGCCTTTGACGCGCGTGTCGATCGTGCTCGGTCACACGAACGAAACGCCGAATCAGGGGCCGACTATCGCAAGCGCCACGATGCAGATAACCGCAGTGCCGCTGCGGCATGCGGCGGCGCAGGCGCGTCAATGGCTCCTCGCGCAGGCGGCGGCGCGCTTCGGCGTGGATATCGAAAAGCTCGCTGTACGCGACGGCATGGTGTTCGAACAAGACGGCGACAACGCGGTAGAGAAAGCAAGACGCATCGGCTACGGCGAGTTGATCGCAGGGCAGCGAGTCGAATTGCAGCTGACTACCGACGCGCCTTTGAAATCGCCGCACGCCTACAAGATTGTCGGTAAGAGCGCGCCGCGCGTCGACATTCCCGCGAAGGCGACGGGCGAATTGAGCTTCGTGCACGACGTGCGTGTGCCCGGCATGCTGCACGGCCGCGTTGTGCGCCCGCCGTATGCGGGGATCGCGCAGGGCGATTTTGTCGGCAACAGCCTGCTGCATGTCGACGAAGAATCGATTCGCGACTTGTCCGGCATCGTCAAAGTAGTCGTCATACGCGACTTTGTAGGCATCGTGGCCGAACGCGAGGAAGTCGCGCAGCAGGCCGCGAAGCGGCTCCATGTGCAGTGGAAAGCCGCCCAACCGTTGCCGCCGCTCGAAACCAGTGAAGAGGTAGAAGCCGCATTGCGTGCAAATCCGGCGAAACGGCGGGACCTCGTGATCGACGGCGATGTCGACGCGGCGCTTTCGCAGGGCGCGAGCCGCACGCTGAATCGCACCTACGTGTGGCCGTTTCAGATGCACGCGTCGATCGGCCCTTCGTGCGCGGTCGCCGATTATCGCGAGGGCGCGCTGAAAGTGTGGTCGGGTACACAAAATCCGCATTCGCTGCGCGCCGACCTTGCATTGCTGATGTCGATGGACGAGGCGCTCATCGACATCGTGCGGATGGATGCGGCCGGCTGCTACGGTCGCAATTGCGCGGACGATGTCGCCGCCGACGCCGCTCTGCTCTCGCGCGCGACCGGCGCCCCGGTGCGCGTGCAACTGTCGCGCGAGGACGAGCACGCGTGGGAGCCGAAGGGCGCGGCGCAATTGATGGACGTGCGCGGCGCGTTGAGCGCCGAAGGCGAACTGGCGGCCTACGACTTCGCGACGCGTTATCCGTCGAACGACGCACCTACGTTGGCGCTGCTGCTGACCGGCGTGCTGTCCGCGCAGCCGCAGGTCTTCGAAATGGGCGACCGGACGGCGGTGCCCCCATACGATTATCGGTCGATGCGCGTGGTCTGCGACGACACGCCGCCCATCGTGCGTGCGTCGTGGCTGCGCGGCGTGTCCGCGTTGCCGAACACGTTCGCGCACGAGTCGTTCATCGACGAACTCGCGGCCGAGGCGGGCGTCGATCCGGTCGAATTTCGCCTGAAACATTTGAGCGACCCCCGTGCCGTCGAACTCGTGAAGGCGGTCGCCGAGCGTGCGGACTGGCAGCCGCGAGAGCCGCGGACCGACCAGCCGCGGGAGGAGGGCGACATCGCGCGCGGCCGCGGCATTGCTTACGCACGCTATGTGCACAGCAAGTTTCCCGGCTTCGGCGCGGCGTGGTGCGCGTGGGTCGCCGACGTCGAAGTGAACCGCCGAAGCGGCGAACTCGCGGTAACGCGCGTGGTGGTCGGCCAGGACACGGGCACTATGATCAACCCCGACGGCGTGCGTCATCAGATTCACGGCAACGTGATTCAGGCGACGAGCCGCGCACTGAAAGAGCGCGTGACGTTCGACCAGAACGCGGTGACGAGTCAGGAGTGGGGTGCGTACCCGATCCTCACGTTCCGTGAAGTGCCCGTGATCGACGTCGTGATGATGCCGCGCCACGGCGAGCCGCCGATGGGCGCCGGCGAGTCCGCGTCGCTGCCCGGCGCGGCGGCGATTGCGAATGCGCTGTACGACGCGACCGGCGTGCGTTTTCGCAAGCCTCCTTTCACGCCCGAAACGATCCGCGCCGCGCTCGCCGATGCGCAGGCCGAAGACGCCGCGTCGCGCCGCAAGAAGCGCTGGCGCTTGGGTTTTCTCGGCGCATTTGCCGCGGGCGCTGCGGGCTGGCTCGGTGCGTCGGCGTGGGCGCCGCCGCCCATTGCGCCGATCGCACCGCCGCTTGCCAGTGCGTTCGCGCCGGACCTCGTCGCGCGCGGCAAGCTGCTGGCCTCGCTCGGCAATTGTGCGGTGTGCCATACGGCGCGCAACGGTGTGCCGAACGCGGGCGGCAAGCCGCTCGAGACACCGTTCGGCACCGTCTACAGTACGAACATCACGCCCGATGCGCAGACGGGCATCGGCTCATGGTCGCTCGAAGCGTTCGTTCGCGCGATGCGCGAAGGCATTAGCCGCGACGGCCATCGGCTGTATCCGGCGTTTCCGTACACGTCGTTCAGGAACACTTCCGACGACGACCTCAAGGCGCTTTACGCGTACCTGATGTCGCAAACGCCGGTTCGCTTCCGTCCGCCGGAAACGAAGCTGCCGTTTCCGTTCAGCGCGCGTCCGCTGATGGCCGCATGGAATGGCCTCTTCCTCGGACGCAATACGTTCGTTGCGAGCGCGACGCAAAGCGCGCAGTGGAATCGCGGCGCGTATCTCGTCAACGGTCTCGGGCATTGCAGCGCATGCCACACGCCGCGCAACGCTTTCGGCGCCGAGAAGACCGGCGCGGCGTTCATGGGCGGTGGTAGCGCGGAAGGCTGGGAAGCGCCCGCGTTGTCGTCGCTCTCTAACTCTCCTGTGCCGTGGAGCGAAGACGAACTGTTCAGCTATCTGCGCTTCGGACACGCGCCGCTGCATGGCGTTGCGGCTGGCCCGATGGCGCCGGTCGTCGCAGATCTCGCTGCGTTGCCCGACAGCGATATTCGCGCGATGGCAAACTACCTTGCGTCGCTCAATCCCGTTGAAGCGAACGTCGATACCGCCGCGATGGCGCGTCAATACGAACACGCAAGCGCGATCACCGGCACGCCGGCCGGCGTCGGCGCACGGCTTTTCGACGGTGCATGTGCCGCCTGTCATCACACGGGCAGCGGGCCGCAACTGTTCGGCGCGCATCCGTCGCTGGCGCTGAATACGAATTTGCACAGCGCGACGCCCGATAATCTGATCCGCGTGATACTCGACGGCATCGGCTCGCCTGCGCGGCCCGAACTCGGTACGATGCCGGCTTACCGCGACAGTTTCAACGACGCCCAGGTCGCCGAACTCGTGACGTATCTGCGGCAGCAGTTCGCGGGCGGCAAGCCGGCCTGGCAGGACGTTGCCGCAAGCGTCGCGCGGATTCGCGCAACGCCGGTCGCCGAGTGAGCGTGCTACGCAACGACCGGTCGACCGTTCGCTCGAGCGCCGCTGCAATGCCGGACAGAAAACCAACGCATTCCCGCAATCCCTTTGATACGGAGAAACGCATGACCACGCGCGCAAGATGGATCTCTCGCCTCACGCTATCGACGGTGCTGTCGTTCGCCGCCTTCGCCGCGAACGCACAGCAGACCATCAAGATCGGCGAAATCAACAGCTACAAGGCGCAGCCGGCCTTTCTCGGTCCTTACAAGAACGGCTGGAATCTTGCACTGGAACAGATCAACGCTGGCGGAGGCGTGCTCGGCAAAAAGCTCGAAGTCGTTTCGCGCGACGACAACGGCAACCCCGGCGACACGATCCGAGTCGCGCAGGAGCTGATCGCGCGGGAACAGGTGCAGCTGCTGTTCGGTGGTTTCCTGTCGAACACAGGGCTCGCGCTCACCGACTTCGCGAAGCAGAAGAAGATCTTTTTCCTTGCCGCCGAACCGCTGACCGACAAGATCGTTTGGGCGGACGGCAACAAATATACGTATCGTCTGCGTCCTTCCACGTACATGCAGGTGGCGATGCTCGTGCCCGAAGCGGCCAAGCTGAAGAAGAAGCGCTGGGCGCTGGTCTATCCGAACTACGAGTACGGACAATCGGCGGTCGCGACTTTCAAGAAACTGTTGAGCGCCGCGCAACCTGACGTGCAGTTCGTTGCCGAGCAGGCCACGCCGCTTGGCAACGTGGACGCAGGCGCGGTCACGCAGGCAATCGCCGACGCCAAGCCCGACGCTATTTTCAACGTGCTGTTCGGCGCCGATCTCGGCAAGTTCGTACGTGAGGGCAATACGCGTGGGCTGTTCAAGGACCGCAGCGTTGTTTCGCTGCTGACGGGCGAGCCGGATTATCTCGATCCGCTAGGCGCCGAAGCGCCGGCCGGCTGGATCGTGACGGGCTACCCGTGGTATTCGATCGATACGCCGGCCAACAAGAAATTCGTCGACGCGTATCAGGCGAAGTATCACGACTATCCGCGGCTCGGTTCGGTGGTTGGTTATTCGGCGCTCATGTCGATTGCGGCCGGCATCAAAAAGGCGGGTTCCGTCGATACCGACAAGCTCGCGGCGGCTTTCAAGGGCCTCGGCGTGGAAACGCCGTTCGGGCCGATCACCTATCGCGCGCAGGACAATCAGTCGACGATGGGTGCTTACGTCGGCGTGACTGGTCTGAAGGACGGCAAAGGCGTGATGACGTCGTATCGCTATGTCGACGGCGCGAGCGTTCAGCCGTCGGACGCCGAGGTGAAGAAGCTGCGGCCCGCCGAGTAAGCTTCCTGTCGCGGCGCGAGCGTGCCGCCGCGCCTGCGGCGGCCCATGCCGCAGGCGTCCATCCATGCCGGCGCCGATGAGGCGTCGGTGAGGTGTCGATGAGGCGCCAGGCCGCCGGCCGATCTTCCGGCTGGCTCGCTTGAGCCGAAGGCGCTATTCCTCGGCGTCGTGCTCGGCCACGAAGCGCCTCAGATACGCCAGCACGGCTGCCTCGGCCGCGCGATGATCCGCGGTACTCTTTGAGCCGGCGTTCTCTTCGTCGCCGAACAGCGACGAAGGCGCGTCGTGCACGTCGATTTCCTGCCCCTCGCGGAAGATGCGAATCTCGTGGACGTCTTCCGCGTATTCGGCAATCCAATGCACGCCTTCGATATGCGCACCCGCGCGCACGGTGGGGATCTTCATGGATGTCTCCCGTTCGAGCCGGTCAAGTGCCAACTCTTGATGACACCATACGCCGTCGACGTGAACGGCGCGAGTCCCGGCAGCTTGAATGACGACCCCGGCACACGCATTGCTCAGCGACTAGAGCCACTTTCAACCGGAGAACCGTCATGCCCGAAAAGAAAACCGTGAAGCGTGCCGAAGCCGACAAACGCGCCGGCAAGTCAGCAAGCACGCAAGCTGGAGAGTTCGTCAAGGAGCAGGTGGACAAGGTGCGCGCCGGCAAGCACGGCGTGAGGTCGCCGAAGCAGGCGATCGCCATTGGCCTCTCGGAAGCGCGTCGCGCGGGCGTGGATCTGAAGGCGCCGAAGAAAGGCGCCGCAAGCGAGGCCACGCGCAAGAAAGCCGAGAAGGACAGCGCTGCGGGGCAGAAGAAGAGCAGCGCAAAAAAGACGGCCAGCAAGGAGTCGACGGCGAAGCGCTCACGCGCCTCCACCAATGCGCTGAAGCGCGAGAGCAAGGCAGGCGCATCGCCTTCGGCGATGTCGAAGCAGGCAAAGTCCGCCGCAGCGAAGCGTCCGGCGGCGAGCCGCTCGGCGGCCGCCAAGAAGGCTGCTGCGACCAAGGGTGCAGCCGGCCGTTCGGCGGCGGCCAAGAAGGCGGCTCAGACGCGCGCGGCTCGCGCGCATCATTGAGCCGTGGTGGACCTTACTGCACGGTGGCCAGTACGTCGCCGACAGTCTTGAAGATGTGCGCGATCTGCTCTTCGTTGATGATGAGCGGCGGCGAGAACGCAAGAATGTCGCCGGTGAAGCGCACCAGCACGCCCGCTTCGAAGCATTTGACGAATGCTTCGTAAGCGCGTGCGCCGGGCGCGCCGTCGCGCGGTTCGAGTTCGATGCCCGCAATCATCCCGAGGTTGCGGATGTCCTTCACGTGCTTCGCGCCGCGCAGCGAGTGAGCGGCGGCTTCGAACGTCGGCGCAAGCGACGCGGCGCGCTCGAAGAGTCCTTCGCGGCTATAGAGGTCGAGCGTAGCGATAGCCGCGGCGACGGCCGCCGGGTGCGCCGAATACGTGTAGCCGTGGAATAGCTCGATCGCGCCTTGCGCGCCGGCGTTGACGATCGTGTCGTGCACCGTGCGGCTTGCCGCAACCGCGCCCATCGGAATCGACGCGTTGTTGATCGCCTTGGCCATCGTGATGAGGTCCGGCGTCACGCCGAAATATTCACTTGCCGTGGCCTTGCCGACGCGGCCGAAGCCGGTGATCACTTCGTCGAAAATCAGCAGGATGCCGTGCTTCGTGCAGATTTCGCGCAGCTTCTGCAGATAGCCTTGCGGCGGAATCAGCACGCCCGTCGATCCGGCGACCGGTTCCACGATCACCGCGGCAATCGTCGACGCGTCGTGCAGCGTGACGATGCGCTCCAGTTCCTCTGCGAGATGCGCGCCCCAAGCCGGCTGGCCCTTCGAGAAAGCGTTGTGTTCGAGGTTGTGCGTGTGCGGCAGGTGATCGACCGCCGGCAGCAACGCGCCGGAGAAAGTCTTGCGATTAGGCGCGATGCCGCCGACCGAAATGCCGCCGAAACCCACGCCGTGATACCCGCGCTCGCGGCCGATCAGGCGCGTGCGCTGCCCTTCGCCGCGCGAGCGGTGGTAGGCGAGCGCGATCTTCAGCGCGGTGTCGACCGATTCGGAACCCGAGTTCGTGAAGAAGATGCGGTCGAGGCCCTCGGGCATCAGCTCGGCGACCTTCGTGGCCGCTTCGAACGCGAGCGGATGGCCCATCTGGAAAGTCGGCGCGAAGTCGAGCGTGGAGAGTTGCTGCGTAATGGCGGCAACGATCTCGTCGCGGCTGTGTCCCGCATTGACGCACCAGAGACCCGCGCAGCCGTCGAGCACTTCGCGGCCGTCCGTGCTGCGGTAATACATGCCTTTCGCCGATTCCAGCAGGCGCGGCGCGGCCTTGAACTGGCGGTTGGCGGTGAAGGGCATCCAGAAAGACGACAGATCGTCGATGACGGGGCGCGAAGTCATGGTTTCTCCTCGAAGTGGTTTCCCGATAGGGACTTCCGTTGGGGCGCCCCTGACGCATTTCCGTCGAGGCACCCCGAGGGCACTTCCCGTGGGCATAGCCAAAACTGTAGCGTTCGCGGTTTAATGGCGGCATAAACAGTTGACGCAGTGTCGCGCTAACTGTGTTGGTGGATTTGCAGTAACTGTGTCGACGCGCATCGCGTGAATCTAGCGCGGATCGAGCGTCGAACGGCAGGCGGCCGCGCGCCGTTTCCGCAACATTCATTTAGGGCCGTTCGCCGGCCGCCTTTTTCGTCCTGACCATGATCGAATTGAACCTCGAGCGCGACCGGCGCGCCGCTCCGACCCTGGTCGAACAGGTAGTGCAAGGCTTCGCCCGGGCGATCGAGGCTCAATCGTTACGCGCGGGCGCGTTGCTGCCCTCCGTCCGGCAACTGGCCCAAAGTCACGAACTCAGTACGTTCACGGTGACGGAAGCGTACAACCGTCTCGTGTCGATGGGGCTTGTGGTCGCCCGGCGCGGCTCCGGGTATCGCGTGGCGGCGCGCCCGTCGTCCGCGCGGCCCGCGGTGACCGACTGGCAGCCGCCGAGCCTCACCGCGACCTGGCTCCTGTCCGACGTGTTCGCCGATCATTCGGTGCCGATCAAGGCGGGCGGCGGCTGGCTGCCGAACGAGTGGATCAACGAAACGGGTCTGCAGCACGCGCTGCGTGCGATGAGCCGCGTGCCTGCGGCGCGGTTCGGCGATTACGGGCATCCATACGGGTTCGCGCCGTTGCGCGAGCGCATCGCGGAGCAGCTCGACCGGCGCGGCTTGCCGGTCGACGTGTCGAACGTGTTGCTCACGCAAGGCGCGACGCAGGGGCTCGACCTGATCGTGCGTACCTTGCTGCGCGCGGGAGATTCGGTGATCGTCGAAGATCCGGGTTATTGCAACCTGCTGCAGATTCTCAAGCTGGCGGGACTGGTCGTGCATGGCGTGCCGCGCACGCCCGCCGGCGTCGATACCGATGTACTCGAAACACTCGTCGCGCAGCACAAGCCCAAGGCTATTTTCGTCAACACGACGCTGCAGAATCCGACCGGCGCGACCTTCGGCATGTCGGCCGCGTTTCGCTTGCTGCAGATCGCCGAGCGTCAGCGCATGTGGGTGATCGAGGACGACGTGAGCCGCGAGCTGGCGCCGTCCGGTGCGCCGCTTTTCGCCGCAATGGAAGGCTTGCAGCGCGTGCTGTATGTCAGCGGTTTTTCGAAGACGGTAACGCCGGGGCTGCGCTGCGGCTATGTGGTCGCGGAGCGCGCGGTGCTGCGTGAGCTGGCGCGCACGAAGATGGCGGTGGGGCTGACGTCGTCGGAAGCGATCGAGCGGATCGTGGACAAAGTGCTGCTCGAAGGGCGCTACGCGCGCCACGTGGAAGCCGTGAACGAGCGGCTGAAGCTCGCGCACGCAACCGTCGAGGAGCGGCTGGATTCGCTCGGGCTCGAAGTGTTTCACCGCCCGCGCGCAGGGCTTTTTTTATGGGCGCGTTTGCCGATCGACGCCGCGCGCGCCGGCGACGTGGCGACCGCCGCGCTCACGCACGGCATCTGGCTTGCGCCCGGCTCCTACTTCCGTCCCGACGACGCGCCGAGCGCATGGTTCCGCTTCAACGCCCCGTATTCAACCGACGACGCGTTGTGGCGCTTCATCGAGCAGGTTGGGCGTGGCGTAATCTAGCCGCACGCAGGTGCCCGGATGAAAAGGGTGCCCACGCGCTCACGCGCGGATGGTGTCGATCAGCTTCAGTGCGATCGGATAGAGCGAGCAGACCAGCAGCAGCGCCATTGCGATATTGAAGACGCGCAGGCGCTTCGGGTCGGACAGCACGCGGCGCATAGCGGTGCCAAAACCGGCCCACAGGCAGATGCACGGAAAGCCGATCACATAGAACAGCGCCGCCATTGCTATCGCGTTCATGCTGTAGCTCTCGCTCAAATGGATCGTGGTGGCGGCGGTCAATACCATCATCCATGCCTTCGGATTGACCCACTGGAAAGCGATGGCTTCATAGAATTTCATTGGCCTGCGCTCGCCCTGCTTTACTTTCAATTCGCCGGACGTGCCGATTTTCCACGCGAGGTAAAGCAGGTACGCAACGCTCGCGACTTCGAGCACCGTGTAGAGCACCGGGAACTGAATGAAGGCTTCGCCGAGACCGATGCCCACCGACAGCATCAACAGCACCACGCCGGCGCTAATACCCGACAGATGCGGCAACGTGCGGCGAAAACCGAAGTTGACGCCCGAAGCCAGCAGCATGGTGTTGTTCGGACCTGGCGTGATCGTTGTGACGAGCGCGAACAGGATGCCGGCTGGCAGCGCGCTGAGCGTGAAGTAAGACATGGCGGACTCCAAAGGCTGGCAGAGGACTTTGGAGCATTCTAGCGAGCGTTGCCGGTACAGTACCTGTACGGATTTGAGGATGGTGTCCGGTACAGACGCCTGCGCACTGTTGGGACCACGCGTAAAACGACACGATTTACTTCCGGCCAGAACTGGACGTTCGTAATCGGATCATGGCCGACCGCAACCCATACGTAACTGGCCATTCGATATTGCCTCGCCAGTTTGCCGAAACAGCACTAGCGCGTGCCGGCGCGCCCGTGATTGCCTGTCAGTTCCACCACGAAGTCAAGAAAAGCACGGGTCTTTGCCGGCACGTGGTGCCGGGATGCGTAGTAGACGTATAACGGATACCGTTCGTCTACCCACTCGGGAAAGAGATTGACCAACCGGCCGTCGGCAATCAGGGGCTCGGCACCGAACAGCAACATCTGCGCAATCCCGGAACCGGCGAGACATGCGTTGAGCAAGGCACCCGGATCGTTGACCGTGAGTCGTCCCTGAGTGTCGACCACAATGCGTTTCCGCTTGCGATGAAATTCCCACTGGAACGGCTTGCCTGTCTCCGGGTTGCGGAATTCAAGGCATCTGTGGCTTCGACCTTGCAGGTCCTCGGGTTTTGCCGGCCGTCCCCACCGAGCAACGTACGAGGGCGCTGCGACCGTCACGATGCGGGTGTCGAGCAGCTTTCTCGCGATCAGGGTAGACGCTTTGGGTTCGCCGAATCGTACGGCGAGGTCGAAGCCGTCCATGACGAGGTCGCCAAGACTGTCTCGCGCGATGAACTCGATTTCGAGTTCGGGGTGTGCGTCCATGAACGCATCGAGTTGTTCCCCGAGAATGGTCCGGTAGACGACAGGATCCAGATTGATTCTCAGCTTTCCACGCACAGCGGACGCGCCGCCTGCCGCAGCGGCCGCTGCTTCCTCAAGTCCGGCGAGATGGGGCATGACCTGCTCGTAAAAGCGGCGGCCCTCTTCAGTCAGGGAGACGGAGCGCGTTGTCCGGCTGAAGAGCCGGATGTTCAACCTTTTTTCCAGCCGCGCAATCGCCCGACTGACGCCCGGCGGCGTCATTCCTATTACCTCCGACGCGGCCACAAACGTTCCCGCATCCACTACGGCGGCGAACACGCTAATGCTGCCGGAAAGCTTCTCGCTACTGGATCTCATGGTTGCTCGAGTTAATACGTTTGGCGGAGCGCAATCGACCGCGTGAAATCGAACGCTGCGCCGCGCAGCAGTGGACGTGTCTGCTGATCATGCCAAATAGGTGACGCTCTGTCACTTATCTGATGACACCCATGTCATTTTGTTTCTTTAAGTGCTTGGCCAGAATACGTCTCACCGAAACATCCGCTGGACGCTTCAACGGAAACCGCTCGCGGCGCGCGTTTTCGCCCATCACTGAAGCACTGTAGTGCCGCGATTCATTCATTCGGGAAGAAACGGAAAATGGCAGCTCAAACAGATCGTCGTCGTCTTCTGAAGGGTGCGTCGAGCCTGCTGGCTCTTGCGACACTTGGTGGCGTCGCAAGCCGCGACGCGCGAGCAGTATCGCCGCGCGCGAGTGGCGACGCCGCGCTGGCCCGTCACCCGGCCTACAGTTCGATCGATCAATGCCTGCAGAGGGCAGTGGACGACGGCACGGTTGCCGGTGTTGTCGCCATGGGCGCAACCGACCGCGGACTGGTGTACGAGGGAGCGTGTGGCCGGGCGAACGCCCGCACTGGCGAGGCCATTAGTCCCGACACAGTCTTCTGGCTCCTGTCGATGACAAAGGCGATTACCGCAACCGCGTGCATGCAACTCATCGAGCAGGGCAGACTGCGGCTGGATCAACCTGCGGGCGAAATCCTGCCGCAATTGAAGTCGCCTCAAATCCTCGATGGATTCGACGTCTCCGGGCAACCCAAGCTGCGTCCCGCGCGCAATGCGATCACGGTACGCCATCTCCTCACGCATACCTCCGGATTTACGTACAGCATCTGGAGCGACAAGCTCAGCCGGTACGAGACGGTGACGGGCATGCCGGACATCGGCTATTCGATGAACGGTGCATTCGCGGCGCCGCTCGAGTTCGAGCCGGGCGAGCGCTGGGAGTACGGCATCAGCATGGACTGGGTCGGCAAACTGGTCGAGGCCGTGACCGATCAGTCGCTGGAAGTCTACTTCCGTGAGCACATCTTCGATCCGCTGAGCATGCACAACACGGGATTTCTCATCGGTAGCAAGCAGAAGCAGCGCGTCGCCACCATGCACAGGCGTCAGGCGGACGGCTTACTCGCGCCTGAGCCGTTCGAAACCAACCAGCGCCCCGAATTTTTCATGGGCGGAGGCGGACTCTTCAGCACGCCGCGCGACTACATGGCGTTCCTGCAGATGCTGTTGAACGGCGGCACGTATCGCGGCGAACGCGTGCTACGCGCTGACACCGTCGCGACGATGTTCCGCAATCACATTGGCGATCTGCAGGTCGCGGAAATGAAGACGGCGCAGCCGTCGTGGTCGAACAGCTTCGATCAGTTTCCCGGCACCGCGCACAAGTGGGGGCTGTCGTTCGACATCAATACAGAGCAAGGACCCCACGGACGAAGCGCAGGCAGTGTGAGCTGGGCCGGGTTGTTGAACACCTACTTCTGGGTGGATCCGGTCGAGCGGGTCGCCGGATCGCTCTTTACGCAGATGCTGCCCTTCTACGATGCGCGCGTAGTGGACCTCTACGGACAGTTCGAGAAGGCGTTTTACGACGGTTTGCGTCGCGCCTGAGCGATTGACCGTCGGCACATTCACCGTGCGTCAACCGATATATCCACACATGGAGAACGAGCAATGTATGCAATCACAGGAATCACCGGCAAGGTGGGCGGCGCAGTGGCCCGCGAACTGCTGGCTGCTGGTCACCCGGTGCGCGCAGTCGTGCGCGATGCGACGCGAGCAGAGGCGTGGGCAGAGCGAGGTTGCGAGATCGCGACGGCTTTCATGGAAGACCCTTCGTCGCTCGCTGCCGCATTCGAAGGCGCGACGGGCGTTTTCATCCTGCCGCCTTCGGAGTTCGATCCGGAGCCCGGGTTTCCTGAAGCGCGCACAGTGATAGAGGCTGTGTGCGCAGCACTCCTGGAGGCGCGGCCCGACAAGGTCGTTTGCCTCTCGACGATCGGCGCACAGGCCGACGAGGTCAACCTGCTCACTCAACGCACGCTGATGGAGCAGGCGCTGCGCGAGATGCCGATGCCCGTGACGTTCCTGCGGCCTGGCTGGTTCATGGAGAACGCCGCGTGGGATGTTGCGTCTTCAAGCGACGATGGCGTCATTGCCAGTTACCTGCAGCCGCTCGACAAGCCTGTGCCGATGGTCGCCACCGCGGACGTGGGCCGCGTTGCTGCCGAACTGCTCCAGCAGACGTGGCGCGGTGTGCGCGTCGTCGAGCTTGAGGGTCCACGCCGGACGAGTCCTAACGATCTCGCAGCGGCTTTCGCCAGTGTGTTGAGTCGTCCTGTACGTGCGGAAGCCGTCGAAAGGCAGACGTGGGAAGCGCTGTTCCGCACGCAGGGCATGAAACATCCTATGCCCCGCATGCGCATGCTGGACGGCTTCAACGAAGGCTGGATCGATTTCGAAAGCAGTTCTGACGAAATCTTGCGAGGCCACGTCGAACTGGAGACCGTTCTGGGCGAGCTTGTGTCGCGTCGCACCTGACCAGAGCCGATAGCGGGATGCGTGGACTCAGGGTCTTACTTACCGATACATCAGGATTTCGTTCAAACCAGGAATACACGATGGAATACAGCATGCTTGGCAGAACTGGGCTACGGGTTTCGCGGCTGAGCCTGGGCGCAATGACTTTCGGAACTGGCTCGGGCATCTGGGGCAGTATTGCCGGCTTGAACAGCGATCAGGCCGCCCGGCTCGTCGCAATGGCCGTGGAACGCGGCGTCAACCTGATCGACACGGCTGACGCCTACTCGCAGGGTCGCTCAGAAGAGGTCGTGGGCCATGTCCTGAAAGCGCTGGGGCTGGACGAAGATCGAATGCTCGTCGCGACCAAGGTTCGGCTACGCACCGGCACCGGCCATAACGAAGTAGGATTGGGCCGCTCACACATCATGCGCTCGGTCGAGACAAGCCTGAAGAGACTGGGTCGCGATCACATCGACCTGTTCCAGTTGCATGACCGTGACGCGCTGGTTCCGCTCGACGAGACGCTTCGTGTTCTGGACGACCTCGTCACCCAGGGCAAGGTCCGCCATATTGGCGTGTGCAATTTCAGTGCAGGCGATCTCGAGCGGGCCGTCGGCATAACGTCCCGTACCGATCGAGCTCATGTCGTCAGCAATCAGGTGCACTACTCGCTGACGAGCCGCGATATCGAACACGAAATCATGCCGGTTGCAGCGACAAACAGAATCGGCCTCCTGGTCTGGAGTCCGCTCGCAGGTGGCTACCTGAGCGGCAAGTACTCGCAGAATGGGGAAGCCGCCGGGCGGCGTGCCAAGCTCGACTTTCCGCCGGTCGATACAGTCAGGGCGGAGCCGATCCTCGCAGTATTGCGTGAAGTCGCCGACGAACTGGCGGCCACGCCAGCTCAAGTCTCATTGGGCTGGTTGCTTGCGCGCGAGCAGATCACTTCTGTCATCGTCGGAGCCCGCACGTGTGAGCAACTCGCAGCTAATCTCGATGCACAGAATCTCGTATTAACCTCCGAGCAGTGCGCGCGGCTCGATGAAGTATCTGAACCATCAGTGCCGTTCCCCTACTGGATGCAACGCTTCCATGACCGGGATCGCGTCTTCGGTTGAGTGGCGGGACGTTGGGAGTCTTGCCTGCGCGAGGCGGTTGAATGGGGAAAGTCTGCGGCACTGTCACGCCACCACTCTCATCCTGATCGACACGCGGCAGAGCGGGCCACGTAGCACCGGACACACAGCACAATCAGGGAATGTAGCGTTGCTCCCTGAGTTCGGTCAGCATCTCGATGTACATCTCCTCCGAATCGATGCAATCATGGAAGCCATGTTTGCGCGCCTTTATCGTGCTAGAGATGTTGTCAAAGGTCGTTTTGAAAATCATGTCGCCAAACTTCCACGACACGATCTGGTCGTACGGGTAGTGTCGAAGGTTGTGCTTCTCGACCAGACTGTTCCACAGCTCTGCCTTGTCGGCCATCATCTGTTGTAACAGCATGGGGAACGGCTCACCGGCCGACACATCGAAAAACTCCGCCAGACGCGGCCAGACGCGAGACCATCTGAAGTAATCGCCATTCGTGATGTTGTAAATCTCGCCTCGGCATGCGTCGGTCTCGCCCACCCAATCGACGGCGCTCGCGAGAATTCGAGTATCGGTAATCTGGTAGAGCGCGTCGAAAGCGGCGCGGGGGCCGGGAAAAGACATTGGAACGCCCAGGGCCTTCGCTAACGTTCCATAGACTGCAATCACCATCAGCAGATTCATGGGATTGCCCACGGCAACCCCTGCAACACCCTCGGGACGCAATGCAGTCCAGGACCATGATTTGCCGACTGAACGTTCCCGAAGGAAATCCTCCTGGTCGTAATAGAAGTTCGGTGGCATATGGCGCGGATCGCTCTCCTTCGCGGGCGACGGAATCGGGCCAATATGCACGCCGTATGCCTTGCCTCCCTGCATCAGCGTGACGTGCTGCAGGTTCGCCGCGTGCTTCTCCATAACCTCAACCATGTTCTTCAGCATCCGCAGATTCACCTCGACCAGTTCCGCAGGCGTCGGCTTCTCCTGGTAGGCTGCGAACACGAGATGCGTCGCTTCCGGTACTTGTGCAAGTAGCGCCTCGCAGGATTCCCTGTCCAGCAGGTCGACCGCCAAATGCCTGGCGCGCGTAGGGAAATCAGGTGCGCGTCGGGAAACGGCGACCAGGCCGACGCCGCTGGGTTCATAGTGTGCGAGTACTCCGCGTCCGATAACTCCGACCGCGCCTGCTACGACCACTGTTTTCATGTTCGTCTGCTCTCGAGAGATTCGTCAATTGAATGCCGCGCGAGAGTATCGCGGTTCGCATCCTGGCCTTCTTCGGTCAGGTCTCGACCACCTGAGCGTGGGCTTCCCCGTGCGGTGCTTTCCAGCACCATGCCGGCTCATGCCGACATCACGAAGTCAGGTAGAACGAACTGACCGAGTTCCTCAATGACCTCACCCGCCGAGCGTTGGCCGTATTTCAAATTGATGATCACATGGTTGACGCCGACCTCCTCCTGCAAGCTGTGCAGCAGCGCGGTCAGGTGATATCGCCCCAGTTGATAGCCCAGGTGGATCGGTCGTGGTGGTGTCTGAGGGTTATCTGTCAGGTCGATGTATAGCGACTGAGTGAAGGGTTTGAACTGTTCACCACATTCGGCACGAACCGCCGTGCGCCAGCGCTCGACAATCAGCTGCTGTGCCTTCGGTGCGCGCGGATAGGTGATCCAGCCATGACTGTAGCGGGCGATCCACTCAAGTGTCTGGCGGCTATGGCCGGTGACGAAAAAAGGAATTTCCGCCGTGGTCGGCTTGGGAATCAGGTCTGCCCCCTCAAGCCTGCCGCCGGACCAGGTTAAAGGCACGAAACTGGTGAGCTGAACCTCGCGAAACACCTTGAGGTATTCGCGGAACAGGCTGCCGCGTTGCTCCGGGTCGACACCGAATGCTGGAAACTCTACTGGACGGTCACCGGAAGCCACGCCGAGCAGCAGGCGGCCACCACTGAGCTGATCGACACTGGTTGCGGCCTTGGCTGTGTGTAGGGGATTGCGGATTGGCAGGATGACCGACGCGGTACCCAGCGCAATCGAGCGAGTGTGTGCCGTCATAAAACCCAGGTAGACCCAGGGATCGAAGACCTGGCCCGAATCACCGAAGCTGGGATCGCGTAACGGCACGTCGCGAAACCAGAGGGCAGAGAAACCCAGCTTTTCGGCACGTTGGGCCAAGCTCACCTGGTCCAACATACTCGGCGTATCGCCGGTGAAGGCTTCGAGGGGAAAGAAAAGACCCAGGCTCAGGCGGCCTTGGCGGTAAGTGCGCTGAAAGCCAGGTTGTTGCTGATAGGGAGTGGAATTCGGAGTAAACATGCTCTGGCAAATAGACGATTTCGGCGAGCTAACGCCACCAGATCAGGACACCTTGTCGAGCAGCGAGGACCAAACTCCAGGCGGTAGGCATGGTGGCATCTTTGAGGTACAGGCAATTCGGGCGAAATTGCCCCTTTTGCGAATGCGGGCATCGATTCAATGCCCGCTACGGTGGTGACCGCGTTCCTGAAACGTTTGAAGCTGGGCATCGCGTTTGTTCTGGACTTTACGTTGCGATGGTCCTGCTTGATCCGGTTGTTGAGACATTGAGCATCGAACCTTCGTGTCCTCGGGCAGCAGGGCTTTGCGCGAATACTTGCACCACAACCCTTCGGGCGACGGGATTGAGTCTAGGGGAAGGGGGCCGGCGTTTCTTTCCAGTTTCTGTCAAAACGTGTCGAAATCTTGCTTGATCGCGACTTGTCTGAAGTACTGAACCGATAAGAGGGACGGTCTTCGCGGGAGCACTGCACGATGTCGTTCACGACGCTGTATAGCCGACGCTTCGCGTGCGGTCGTGAGTGAGCAGCATTTCGAAACAACTGTGCACGCGCATGGAGGTGGCGGCGCCGGAAACCGCGCCGCCAGATGTCTACGCGCCGTACAACGCGGCGCGGCCGGTTTGCAGATAAGACGACATCTCAACCTCCGGCACCATGCCGCCGCCCGTCGCCCAGATGACGTGTGTCGCATTGCGCATGGCTGCGTCGCCTAGAGTCATGCGCGCGCGATAGCCCTGAGCTTCTTTCGATACCCGCGCGAAACCCGGCGCGCCCGCAAGCGCGGACGGCTCCAGCCGAATGGCCTGAGTGTCCGCCATCAAAGCGAGAAGGGCGTACAACTCGCGGTCGTCGATCGTGTAGTAGCCGTCGATCATCCGCTGCATCGCGCGGCCGACGAAGCCCGACGGGCGACCGACCGCGAGTCCGTCTGCCGCCGTCAGGTTGTCGATACCGAAGTCTTGTACCGCGAGCTTCTCGTGCAAACCGGTGAGCACGCCCATCAACATGGATGGCGAGTGCGTCGGCTCCGCGAAGACGCAATGCACCGCATCGCCGAATGCGAGCTTCAGACCGAACGCGACGCCGCCCGGACCGCCGCCGACGCCGCATGGCAAATAGACGAAAAGCGGATGCCCGGCATCGACAGCAACGTTCGCGAGATCGAGCTGGCGTTTGAGGCGTTCGCCCGCGACTGCGTAACCCAGAAACAGCGTGGTCGAATTTTCATCGTCGACGAAGTGGCACAGCGGATCGTTCGACGCGAGACGCCGGCCGCTCTCGATCGCTTCGCCGTAGTCGCCCGCATATTCGATGACCGTCACGCCGTGCGCGCGCAGACGGTCTTTCTTCCATTGACGTGCATCGGCGGACATGTGCACGGTAGTTGTGAAGCCGAGCGTCGCGCTCGCGATGCCGATCGACATGCCCAGGTTACCCGTCGAGCCTACCGCGATGCTGTGCTTGCGAAAGAGCGCGCGACACGCGTCGGTGGCGAGCATGCGGTAATCCTCGCCTTCATTCAGCAGGCCGTGGCGTATCGCGAGTTGCTCAGCATGAAAGAGCACTTCGTAGATGCCGCCGCGCGCCTTGATCGAACCGGAAATGGGCAGATGACTATCCTGCTTGAGTAGCAGGCGACGAGGTGTCTCGACCTCGTAGCGCCGGCTCAATGCGTCCGCGAACAAGGGCACCTCAGTCAACGGCGATTCGATGATGCCGCCCGCGTCGCGCACATCGTCGAAGGTCTGCGCGAGCAGCGGCGCGAATCGTTGCAGGCGTGCGCTCGCGTCGGCGACATCGGATGCATCGAGCGGAATGTCGTCAATCGCATCGGCCAGCGGCGCGACAGCCGGGTTGAACCATTCGACGGGCTGAAGCTCCATGAGCGGTCGCAAGAGCGGATAGTCGCGAAGCCACGCGTCGAGCGGCTTCCCATAAATGGAATCGATCATGTTCGGTCAGACGGCGGACGTTGAAGAGGAAGCGGAATTGTTCGAAGGAGCCACCGCATCGAACACGGGTGGATGTGTGACGATGGACTTGAGATCGACATCGGATGTGCGCAGTTTCGCGGCATCCGGGATCGGACGGCGCGTTTCATCGGACGACGCGAAGAGCTTTTCAAAGGCGCGCGCTGCATCGAGCAACGTGAGATCGCCGCGGAACGCCCCAATCATCTGAAGCCCGAACGGCATGCCGCGATGATCGACACCGCATGGCAACGACAAGGCCGGGTTTGTCGCGAGCGTCACCACATAGGTCAACGCGAGCCAACGATAGTAGTTTTCCAGCTCGACGCCGTTCACGGACTTCAGATACGGCTGCGTCCAGGGGAACGGCGACACGGGCGTGGTCGGCGACAGGATCAGGTCGTAGCGGTCGAACAGCGTCTGGAATTGGCGGAACAGCCGCGTTTGATCGGCGTGGGCGCGCACGCAATCGGCGAGTCCCATGCCGATGCCCATCTCGTAGTTCGCACGCGGATTGGGCCCGAGCAGTTCAGGATTGGTTTCGTAGGCCTTTTGCAGGCCCGCAACGAAAGCCTCCGCGCGCAGCACGTCGAAGCAGCGGTGCGCGCCTTCGAAATCGACTTGGACCGGCTCGCAAACGGCGACATGGCCGCGCAGGAATTCGATCTTGCGGCGGAACACGGCGCGGATCTCATCATCGACCTCACAGACGCCGAAGTCTTCGGTGTAGCCGATACGCAGCTTCGACAGGTCGGTGAGCGCGCGGCCGTCCATCGTGGGCGCCATTGTGAACGGATAGCCGAGCGGATCGCTGTCCGATTGCCCGACCGTCGCCGCGAGTTGCAGCCACGTGTCTTCGACGTTGCGGCCCATCGGCCCGACAACGGCAATCGGTGTCCAGCCCAGCGGCTTGCGGTCACTCGGCACGAGTCCCGGCGATGTGCGCAATCCGACCACACCGCACTTCGCAGCAGGAATGCGCAACGAGCCGCCCGTGTCGGATCCGCTTGCAAGCGGCACCATGTCGAGTGCGAGCGCAACTGCCGATCCGCCAGACGATCCGCCCGCGTTCAGGCGCGGATCGAACGGGTTGCCCGTTGCGCCCCAAACGGGATTGAAACTGTTCGCGCCAGCGCCCAATTCGGGCACATTCGTCTTGCCGACGACGATCGCGCCCGCCGCGCGCAAACGTCGTACGAGCGTGTTGTCGCGTGCGGGCACGTTCGCCCGATACAGCGGCGAGCCGTACGTCGTCAGAATGCCTTCGGTCTCTTCGAGATCCTTGATGGCGATCGGCAGGCCGTGCAGCGGCCCCAGCGTGGTGCTACGCGCGAACGCGGCATCGGCGGCGCGCGCCTCGAGGCGCGCGCGCTCGAAGCTCGTTGCGGTGATCGCGTTCACATACGGATTGAGCGCTTCTATGCGCGCAATGCAGGCATCGAGCAATTCAACGGCGGAGATTTCGCGCGCCTGCAAGAGCGCACGCAGCGCGACGGCGCTATGACGCGTGAGTTCGTGACGGTCGGTCATCGAGCGATCCTTTGGCAATGATACAAAGAGTGCGCTCAATGTAGACGACGAGAAATTGAGCGGCTAGTGATGTTTATCGAACGCTGACTTCACTTTTGGACAACGCTCGCCGGCGGCGTTAGTTCATCGCTCAAGCGCTCGACGAACGACTGCAGAAGCGGCGGCAATTCACGCCGCGCGAGCGTTTGTATTTCGATGGCGCGTTCGCTCGTCGCGAACTCGGGCACAGGCAACGCGACCAGTTCCCCCGTCGCGAGACGCGGACGCACGAAGAGTTCGCCGCTGAACGTGACCGCGTCGCTTGCGAGCGTGAAGCCGAGCAGCGTTTCTAGCGTCGCGCTGCTGAGCACGCTCTTGCAAGCTACGCCTTCGCGGCTGCAATAGATATCGATGAGCGTATGCAGCGTCGAATGAGCGCCGGGCAACGCGAGCGGATAGGCAAGCAATTCGCGAAACGAAACCTGCGGCGATGACGCGAGCGGATGCGACGCCGCAACGATCGCGAACATGGGTGACGGCGCTGAGAACGCGACATGAATGTCCTTCGCGGGACCGAAGCTGAAGGTCAGTCCGACATCGGCTCCGGCTTCGCGGACACGCTGGGTGACGCCAGCGGCGGTATCCACCACGACTTCGAACGATGCGGGCGCGACGGTGCGGCGGAAATCGGCCATTGCGCGCGGCAGAAAAGCTGCCGCGAAACCTTCGGTGCATGCAATGCGAATCCTGCGGGCCGCCTCGCCGCGAAGCGCGTCGATTTCGAGCGAAATCTGTTCGGCGTCCAGTTGCGAGCGCCGCGCATAGGCTGCGAGCATTTCTCCTGCTTTGCTCGGCACCATGCCGCGCGATTGCCGCACAAAGAGCGGCATGCCGAGTTCGCCTTCGAGCCGCGTGATTTGCCGGCTCACCGCCGACGGCACGACGTTCAGCCGATGCGCGGCGTCGGCGATGGACCCGGTGTTGACGACTTCGAGAAAGTAACGGACAGCGGCTTCCTGAAGAATGCGGGCGTTCATGCTGGATCGATGTAGTGACGCGTAGTCCGCATCATAGCGCCCGCACACTGCGATCATGCAATCAGGCTTCTTCAGCGGTTCCCAAACGGCGCGCATCGTTTTCGCTTGCGAGCCCAATCGACAGGCTCGTGACCGCCGCGAGCGCCGTTGCCGCGATCAGGAAGCCGAACACGGCGTTGTAGTTGCCCGTCATGGACACGAGCAGGCCAATGACAGCCGGCGCGACGAAACCTGCTACCTGTCCGCCGAAGTTCACCATGCCTGCGCCCGTACCGATCAACTTCTGTGGGAGGAACTTCGTGGGCAGCGCGAAGACACCCGCGAATACGAAGGACTTGAAGAAATACACGATCGATTGAAATGCGATCACGCCCGTCACGGTTTCAGCCGTATACATCTCGTAGAGGAAAAAGCCGGAGATCGCGCAGCACGCGGCCATCAGCCATTTCTCGCGGCCATCGAACCAGCGCGTGAGAATCCATCCGCCGAGCGCCGTCGAGATGCTCGCGGCGACGAAGGGCAGCGGCGTCAACATGCCGACCGCTTTCAGATCGAGATGACGTTCGGTCAGCAGATACGCGGGCATCCATGCATCCAGACCTTTGTTGACGATGCCCATGCCGAACCACGTGAGCAGGATCTTCCACATCAGCGGCATCTTGAGGAGCGCGCGCGTCGCCGCACCGTCGATGCGTGTGGCACGGCCCGACGCATCGCGCTTCTGATGCGTGTCCTTGACGGCGAACAGGTAGAACAGCGCGAACACGACGCCGGCAATGCCCGCCACGACGAACGCGTGACGCCATCCCAGGTACAGAATGAGAGGCGCGATCGCAAGCGGAGCAATAAAGCTGCCCACGTAGTTCGATGACATCAGCAATGCGGACATTTTCGGGCGATCGGCACGCGCGCACGATTCGGTGACGCCTTTCACGGCGGCGCCGGGATAACCGCCTTCGCCGAGACCAAAGATAAAGCGGATCGCGATCAGCGAGGCCAGCGACCATGCGAGACCCGTCATCAGCGTGAACAGCGACCAGAATGCCACCGATACGACGATGACCTTTTTGCTGCCCCAGCGATCCGCGATCCAGCCGCCGGGTATCTGCATCGCGGCGTAGCTGATATAGAAGGTGCTCATGACGACGCCGAGCGCCGCCGATCCAACGTTGAATTCCTTGCCGATGGCGACGAGCGACAGCGCAATCGCCGCGCGATCTATGTACGAAATGCAGTAGCCGAGATAGAGCAGCGCGAATACCGCGATACTGGCGCGCCTGCTTTTATTGGGGTCGATCATCGTGAGAGTCTGTCTGAGAGGAAAGATCGGGCCCGCTCCGGCTGTACCGAGCGCTCCCACTGCGACTAGTCGGACTGATGCTAGGTAGCCACAAATGCATGGGCAAGTGACATATTCCGAACGCTTGCTTTCCGAAAAATCACGTATCGCGCATTGATCGGGCACGGGAATGACAGCCATCCGGATGGGCCGGAAACGGGTTGGGATAAAGTATCGAGGCCTTGATGCCGTTATCAGATAGCGGGTAGGCAAATTACAAAAGGCACGCGGACCGGGGCCGGTCGCTACCTGATTTAATGCATGCAGAATGAGAGATGCATGGAGCGTTGATGAATATTGTTTCCGGACACCGACGCGACTGGGGGAACGGTCAGAGCGATAACCAGACCACCGATGTCGCAAATCCAGAGGCGGAGCTGACTACGTCGCTAGCGACGGCAGCGCGGGTCGATACACTGCTTCAAGCCTCCCGCGATCGAATGCGCGGGCGGGACTGGGCATGGTATCGCGCGGGAGACAAGCTGCGCCTTGCGGCATATTCCGGGGCCGAAACGGTCTGGCCCGAGGCCCTCGCGAACGACGCGTTAGTCCCGTTTTGCGAGTCGCAAGCATTACATTGCTGGCCGACCGGAACCGGCGACAAAGCGCTCGGCTGGCTGCTCGCGCCGCTAAAGGACGCGAACGACGAAGCACTCGCGGCGTTCGCCAACACATTGGGACTGCAACTGCTTGGCGACGCGCTCGTTCGCGCGCAACACACCCAGCGCGTGCTCCACGAAATCGCGTACCTGGCCAGTTCGACCGGCGAACGCTCAGCGTTCCTGCATGCCGTTCACCGGCAGCTAGCCACGATAATCGATGCAGAGAACTTTTATCTCGCGCTGTATGAACCGGAAAGCAGACGTATCACGTATCCGTATTATGTGGATGTGATCGACGTCGACGCACTCGAATCCGAAAGCTATGACATGCTCGATCCGGATCGTTTGTCGCTGACTGCACAGGTCCTGACGACCGGACAGCCGTTATTGATCGACGCCGCCGGAATTCAGGAGGCGGAAGCGGCAGGCCGCTTCTTTTGCGTTGGAGATCGCCCCGAATTCTGGATGGGCGCGCCGTTGAAGAACGCATCGGACGAGGTGTTTGGCATGCTCGCCATGCAGGTCTATGACGTATCGCGCATATACAGCGCCGACGACCGGGCGCTGTTTCTCGTGGTCGCGCGTCATGTTGCAATGGCGCTCGACCGCATTCTTCACCGAGCGAACCTCGAAAATATCGTAGCGCGCCGGACATCGGAACTCTCGGAACTGAATGACGCACTCCGGCAGGAAGTGGCCGAGCGAAAACGCGCGGAACATCTGCAAAGTGCGCTTTTCAGTATCGCGGAGTTGTCGAGCGCGTCGGGGGACATGGTCGAGTTCTTCCGCAGCCTGCATCGCATTCTGGGCGAGCTTCTGTACGTGCACAACTTCTATATCGCACTGTATGACGAGGCGACAGCAACGGTTTCTTTCCCCTATTACGTCGATGAACTGGTTGACGAGCAGCCGGCTCCGAGGCGCTATAAACGCGGCTTCACGGAATACGTTATTGCACAGCGTCGACCGTGTCTTTTCAATCGTACCGATGCGGAGCGCCTGATCCGCGACGGCAAGGTCGAACTCGACCACGACCACCTGAATCTGCGTTCGTGGCTAGGTGTGCCGCTTTTCGAAGCGGGTAAGGTGCGAGGCATGCTCGCGGTGCAGAGCTATTCGACCGACGTACAGTACACGCCCCGCGATCAGGAGTTGCTGACGTTCGTCTCGCGTCACATCGATACGGCATTGTCCCGGCGAAGCGCCGCCGATGCACTGTATGCCGCGAACCTCGAACTGGAAGCGCGCGTGCAGGAGCGCACTCGCGAACTGGATAGGGCAAACGCGCAACTGTTGCACGAGAACTTCCACGACTCGTTGACCGGGCTGCCCAATCGCAGCCATCTTCTCGAGCGGCTCGGCGCGGAATGGATCCGGCATCTGGATTCCGGAAGACGTTTGGTCGTGATGTTCCTCGATCTGGACCGCTTCAAGGTAGTCAACGACAGTCTCGGCCATCATTTCGGAGATCAGCTGCTGGTGTCGGCAGCGAAACGGCTGCGCGACTGCCTGAGCAGAACCGATATGCTCGCGCGCCTCGGGGGAGACGAGTTTGCGATCCTCTCGCCCGAAGCGTCGCTCGAAGCGGCAGTCACCATCGCCGAGCGGATATTGTCGGTGTTCGACCTGCCGTTTCATATCGACGATCACGTCGTTTTCTCGTCATGCAGCATCGGGATCGTGACCGCCGAGCATGAATTCCATAGGGAACCGGCCGACCTCTTGCGCGACGCCGACACGGCGATGTATCGCGCGAAAAACGGTGGCCGCGATAGTTACGTGGTGTTCAATCAGGAGTTGCGCCATGAGGTCTCGGACCGGATGCGGCGCGAAGGCGCGCTACGAAATGCGCTTAAACGCGACGACGAACTGATCCCGTTCTTCCAGCCGATCATCTGCACGATCACAGGCCGTCTGACCTCGCTCGAAGCATTGGTACGCTGGCGGCAGGAAGATGGCCGCCTGCTCGCGCCGGGAGAATTCCTGCCGGCGATGGAAGGACTGCGGCTGATCGGCCGGCTCGATCTCTACATGCTCAATTGCGTCGCGGCAATTCTCGCGCAGCCTGCGCACGCCGGCTGGCCTCCCGTCCATGTCAACTGTTCGAGCTACAGCATGACGCGCGCGGAGTTCGCCGGCGACGTACTCGCGCTGCTGCAACAGCACGGCGTCGCACCGTCGCGCGTGCGTCTGGAACTGACTGAAGGCGCGTTGATCGCGGAGCCGGAAGTCGCCCGGCAGACGATGCAGCATCTGATCGACAACGGCGTGTCGGTGGTGCTCGACGACTTCGGCACCGGCTTTTCATCGCTCAGCTATGTGCATCAGTATCACTTCAGTGCGCTGAAAGTCGACAAATCGTTCATCGTCGGCTTGACGTCGAGTCCGCGCACGCGCGCCATCGTCCGGGCGATCGTGCGGATGGCGGAATCGCTCGGTCTGGGCGTGGTGGCCGAAGGTGTCGAAGATGCGGTCGCTTTGGCTGCATTGCGGGACATCGGCGCAACCGAGGCGCAAGGCTACTACATCGGCAGACCCATGCCGCTCGCCGAACTGGTTGAGGCATTGAGCGCGGGCAAGGCGAGGCAATGGCTCGTACCCGCTGAGCAGCAGGTCAGCTAATCGCGCCGCGATCCAGCGGACCTTGTTGAGCCTTTCCGATACGTTGCCATGACGCGTGATGTCACGGCGCACGTCGGCTACGAACGGGCCATTGCCCTCGGCGGCAGCGTATTTATTGCGTCTTCAATGCGTCGACTCGAGATGCGCGTTAACGTGTTCCCGTCGCCCCGCTGCATAGCCGAACCATGCAGACACGACGCAGATACCCGCGCACAAAGCAGCGAGACTGTAAAGCGAGCCGGTTGCATGGAGCAGCGATCCGGCGATGAACGGCCCACACGACGCGATCAGATAGCCGATGCCCTGAGCCATGCTGGAGAGTTGCGCGGCCACGTGCGAATCGTACGAGCGCAAGCCGATGACGGTGAGCGCGAGCGTGAACGCCGCGCCTTGCGAGGCGCCGAGAAGCAGCGCCCAGATCCACATGGTTGACGCAGGCGCGAAGAAACAGCCCATCAGACCCACGCCAGTCGACAGTAACGCCCCCACATTCACCGCGCGCTGATCACGCAGTCGCGCCAGCAGAAACGGCAGCAGTAGCGACGACGCGGCCTGCGTGACCACGCTGAGCGACAGCATGAAACCGGCATCGACCGCACTCATGCCACGCGTGCGAAGCACCGTCGGCAGCCAGCCGAACACGATATACGCCAGCGACGATTGCAAACCCATGAACAGCGTGACTTTCCACGCGAGCGGATCTCGCCACAATCCGCGAACGACTTGCGCGTGTCTTCCTGCGTGGGTCGACTTCTTTGGCAGACGCACGCCCCAGACCAGCGTGGCCAACGCGACGGGCAACGCCCACAGCGCCAGTGCCCATGCCCAGGAGTTGCCGCTCGCGCCGCCCAGCAGGTATTCGATCGCATGGGCCGCGGGGACCGTCCCGGCCGCCGCCGCGGCGGCGCCGACGCACATTGCCGCGCTGTAGACTCCAGTCATCAGTGGAACGTGGTGCGGGAAGTCGCGCTTCACTACGCCTGGCAACAACACATTCATCAAGCCGATGGCGAAGCAGGCCACAATCTGGCCGAGATACAACGCCTCCCACACGGGAAAGACGCGCAACGCAGTACCGAGCGTGAGCAGCAAGAGCAGCGCGAGCAATGCGCGTTCACTTCCGAGGCGCCGCGCGAGTAGCGGCGCGAGCGGTCCGAAAAGACCGAAGCATAGTGACGGCAATGTCGTCAGCACGCTCGCGCCCGTGCGCGAAAGGTTGGTGGCCCGCACTGCTTCGAGCAGGATCGGACCCACGCTCGTGATCGGCGTGCGCAGCGAAAAAGCGATCAAGGCGAGGCTCGCCGCGAGAGCGATGCTGCGAGCGCGCGAATCGTGGGGAGCGTTCTGTTCGTCCGGATTGTGCGGATTGTGCGGTGCGATGGCGCCCGCAGCCGGGCGTGCGGTCTTGCCGCGGTCGGCCGCCGTGGGCTCAGCATTAGCAGACGTTTTGGGGACTTTCATCGATCACTGTGTTTTATACGGGTCGGTCGAAGCGACCCTTCTTCGTCTTGCATTGTATTCGGCGAAAGCTATGTCGAGCCCGGATGCGTCGTTGCACCCATTCAATGATGAACGTCTGTCCGGTTAGCCCACATGAAAACACTGCAGCAGATCACTTCGGCCATCGCCACGACGGATCGGAAAGATGTTCTGCGAAGTAATCGGACAGCGCGCTCACCTTTGCGGGTCGGGCGCGCGCCGACGGCGTGACGAAGTAAAGGCCGCCTTTCGTCAAAGACCAATCGGTGAGGATAGCTTCCAGGCGGCCATCGGCCAGATATTCGCCGGCGATGAACTCGGGCAACTCCGCAATCGCCAGACCATCGAGCAGCGTCGGCAACAGTGCGTCGGAGTTCGTCACGCGCAGTGGACCGATCGGCATGATCGGTTCCTCCTCGCCCGCGTCGTTCGTAAAGCGCCACACATCGCTGCGCGCGCGATACGCATACGAAAGGCAGGGGCGGTCCACCAGTTCGCGCGGATGCATAGGCCGTCCCTCACGCTTCAGATAGTCCGGTGACGCGACTACGTATTGCGTTACCGCGCATATCCGTCGCGCCACCAGCGACGAATCGGGCAGTGCGGCGATGCGCAGCGCGGCGTCGAAGCCGTCAGCAACCAGGTCGACCGGCGCATCGGACAGATGCAGGTCGATCGACACCTCCGGATATGCACGAAAAAATGCTGGCAGGAGCGGCGCGACCCAGCGCAGCCCGAACGACATCGGCACCGCCAGACGCACGAGCCCGCGCGGTTGCACCGACATCTCGCGGGCGGCGCTTTCGGCTTCCTCGGCCTGCCGGTAAATCTGGCCAGCTTTCTCGCAGATTGTCCGGCCGAACTCGGTGAGCGCCAGTTGACGCGATGTGCGATTGAAAAGCCGCGCGCCGAGCCGGTCTTCCAGGCGCGCGACGCCGCGCGACACCGTCGCCACCGAAACGCCCACTGCGCGCGCCGCAGCCGCGAACGATCCCTCCTCAGCGACCTTCGCGAACATCGCCAGTCCCTCGAAATCAGGCAGTTTCGCCATCTCGCCTCATCATCTCATTTTTGCAACGTTAGATTGCAATCAATTCTATTTCGAAAAGATGGCTGCGTCGATATTCTCCTTACATCGCAGCACGAAACACCCAACGTAGTTTCCCGACGTAGTCATCCACTTATCGAATTGAAGGAGAAACACCATGGCACGCAAACTCGACAACAAGATCGCACTGGTCACCGGCGCAACGAGCGGCATCGGCCTCGCGACTGCTCAACGCTTTGCAGCAGAAGGCGCGCATGTCTATATCACCGGTCGCCGTCAGGCCGAACTCGACGCCGCAGTGAAGGGAATTCGCGAAGCCGGCGGCAACGTGACCGGCGTGCGCGTCGATTCTGCAAAGCTCGATGAACTCGACGCGCTGTACGCGCAGATCAAGCAGGAGAAGGGGCGTCTCGACGTGCTGTTCGCCAATGCTGGTGGCGGTTCAATGCTGCCGCTGGGCAGCATTACCGAAGAACAGTTCGACGACACCTTCGACCGCAACGTGAAGGGCGTGCTGTTCACCGTGCAAAAAGCGCTGCCGCTGCTCGCACAAGGTGCGTCGGTGATCCTCACGGGCTCGACGGCTGGCAGTTCGGGCACGGCTGCATTCAGCGTCTATTCAGCTTCGAAGGCCGCGGTGCGCGCCTTTGCACGCAGCTGGATTCTCGATCTCAAGGACCGCGGCATCCGCGTCAACACGCTCAGCCCTGGCGCAACCCGCACTCCTGGCCTGCTCGACCTCGCCGGTCCGGATGCGGCGCAGCAACAAGGCTTGGCCGATTACCTGGCCGCCCAGATCCCGATGGGCCGCCTCGGCGAGCCTGGCGAGATCGCGAGTGCGGCACTGTTCCTCGCCTCCGACGACGCGAGCTTCGTGAACGGCGCCGAGCTGTTCGTGGACGGCGGCCAGCAGCAGGTCTAAGCGTTCCTTGAGCACGCGAGGGCGCGTCTGGTGCAGTCTTCGACGATTGCACCGGCGCGCGCACGCGTGCGCGCGATCCAACTCAGGCACATCATGATCGAACATCGTCCTTTTCTGTCGCTGGATGTAATCAGTCGCGACTGGCTGGAAGCGCGGCTGCATTTTCGCTTTGGCGAGTGCGGACGCGCCGGTCATGTGCCGCTCGGCGCGCTCTACGTGTGGAACGACGACGAGTTCGCTGCACACTCGGGCTTCGGCCTTCATGCTCACCGTGAAGTCGAGATCGTGACGTGGGTGCGCTCAGGCGCAATTACGCACGAAGACGACGCCGGCAATCGGGCACGTCTGGTCGCCGACTCCGTGCAGGCAATGAGCGCGGGTTGCGCGGTACATCACGCCGAGCGCAACGAGGAGAGTTCGCCGGCGCGGCTGTTTCAGATCTGGTTGCACCCGCGCACGCTGGGTGGCACGCCGCGTTGGGCGACGCGTGTCTGTTCGCGCGAGTGCCGCGAAGGCCGCTTCGTCACGCTGGCGAGCGGCGATCCGGACGACGTGCGTGCAGGCGCGTTGTCTATCAATGCCGACGCTCGCGTGCGCATCGCGACGATACGCGAAGGCGCAACGCTGCATCACGTGTTGCGTCCGCCAGGCCACGCGTATCTGGTTACCGATCACGGCCGCCTCGACGTGGGAGAGGTTCGGCTCGCGCCACGCGATGGAGTCGTGGTTACTGGCGAATCGCAGCTTACGATGACAGCGCGAGACGACACCGACATCGTGATGGTCGAACTGGTTGGGTAACGACGCCGTTGCGATGCGTCCCGATTGATGTGTCCGCAGCGATGCGAAGCGTTATCACCGTCCTACTGCGGCCTGAGGTGTGTTCCGGAAGCTGATCGCCATGCGGTTATAAGTGTTCATGAGTCCGATGGCGATCGTGAGGTCGACCAGTTCGCGCTCGTCGAACACTGCACGGGCTGCCTCGTAGGCTTCGTCGGGTACGCCGGTCTGTGCAACGCGTGTGACCGATTCGGCCCACGCAAGTGCGGCACGCTCACGTTCGTCGAACAGATTGCCGGCTTCCGCCCAGGCCTGCAGGAGCGCGAGCTTTTCGACTTTCACGCCTTTTTTCAGCAGATCGCGTGTATGCATGTCGAGGCAGTACGCACAGTTGTTGATCTGCGAAACGCGAAGGTAGACCAGATCCACGAGAACAGGCGACAGGCCGCTCTGCAGAACATAGCCGTAAACACCACCGAGGGCTTTCGCGCCCGCAGGTGCGATGTGGTTGTAGTCCAGACGCATGCTCATACTTTTACTCCTTGATGTACTGATTACTCGACCGGGGTGGTCAGGGCCTTGTCGTTGCTGTCCACCACGAACACCGCCAGCAACTTCGCCGGCTTGGTTTTGCTTGCATTGCGGCTGACACGGTGAACCGCGCCGGGCTCCTCGAAGAAGCTTTCGCCGGCGTGGTAGATCCGCTTCGGGCCGTCGTCGACTTGCGACTCGATGGCGCCCGACACGACGTATGCATAGATAAAAGCCGACTTCGCATGCTCGTGTGCGTGCGACGCTGTGGCGGGCGCATAGTCGACAACGACCGCAATCAACGACTTGCCGGGGATGTTGGGAATCGCGTGCTGGAAGTTCGGCGTGACGGTCTCAGCCGTGTCATGCGCGGTAGCCGGTACGGCAATGGAAAGAGCAATGCCTGCGGCGACAGCACCGGCGATAGATCGAATGTTCATGATGTTGCATCTCCTTGGTGTTCTCGCATTGTGGGTCCGGGCCGGACCACAAGAAAGAACCAAGAATGAACATTCTTTATGTACCATTCAGCGGGCAGCAAGCCCGCATTGCCTGTCGCCTAGCTACCCTTGCGAACCACTTCCACCAGCCGGCGACAGTGTTCGACCATCTTGCGTTCATCGAGGTTGGTCACGCTCAGCAATAAGCCCTGTGGGCCAGAAGACTGCAGATACCAAGGCGACAAAGGCGCCGGCGCCAGGCGGGATTGCAATGCTCGCATGGCAATGTCTACGTCAGATGTAGAGCGGGGAAGCGTGGTCACGATGGCCGTACCCGCAGCCGCGTGCACTTTTATCGAGTCCGGCGCCAACTCATTGAGACAACGAAGCAGGCTATCGCGCCGCGTGGCGTAAAGACGCTTCATATGCCGAAGGTGCCGAAGATAGTGCCCATCGCGCAGAAACTCTGCCACGGCGTGTTGCACGAACGACCCCGGTGCCGGCATCAGGCACGCTGCGATGTCGCCAAAACGGCGAACCATTTCAACCGGGACCACCAGAAAGCCAAGTCGGAGCGCCGGGCTAATAGTCTTGCTGAAGCTGCCGATATGCAACACCCGTCCGTCTGGATCCAGCGATGCCAAGGCCGGCGCTGCGCGGCCCTTCAACTGGAGCTCACTGAGGTAATCGTCTTCGATGATCCATGCGTCGTTTCGTCGAGCCCATGCGAGCAACGCTAGCCGCCTGGGGAGCGACATGGCCATTCCGAGGGGCGCCTGCTGGCCCGGTGTCACGACTGCCAGAGCGGCTTCAGCAGAACTCCGGATGCCGGCTTCCACGTCGAGTCCGTCTGCATCGACTGGAATGGCTCTCACAGTCATTCCTGCCAGATCGAGCGCGGTACGCGTGAGCGGAAAACCCGGATCTTCTAACCATGCTTCTTTACCTTCAACACCGAGCCCTCTGATCGCGAGGCCGAGTGCTGCCGAGAATCCCGCAGTGACGAGAACCTGTGACGGACTGCACCGCAAGCCTCGTGCTACGCCCAGATAGGCTGCAATTTCCTTCCGGAAGTCCGGATCGCCCCGCGGATCAGGGTAGCCGACCGGCGCAGCCGCAGCCCGCCGCGCCGCGCGCGTGAGTACACGCGACCATAGCTTGAAAGGAAAGGCGTCCTCGGAAGGCACACCCATTTGAAACGCCAAAGGAGCCGCGCCGAATGCGTGGAACAGATCGGGAAACGGCGGCGCTTCCGGTGACCGCGCGGGCGATGCAGGCAAGGGCGGCCGCTCGGCAACCCGGGTGCCGGCCGCTCCACAAGCGACCGCGAACTGCTCATCGATCAGACGTTCATAGGCCACACGGACCGTGCCTCGCGAGACGCCGATCTGCGCGGCCAGATCCAGCCACGATGGCAGCCGTGCGCCGGCGGCAAGCTGCCCCGTCTCTATGGCGTGTCGAACCGCGCCGTAGATTTGTGTGGACAGCGATGTGCTCGCGGAGCGATCCAGGCCAATTGGGAGCGTCGTCATAGCCTTCAATGGTACATCCAGAATCGTCAATCTTGGGTCTGTATTGTGGCCCGATAGGAGCGTAACTTCCTCCCTATACAGCGGCTCGACAGTGGCGATTTCATTGAAGTACGCAGTCGGTGCGCGAGCCAGCGACAGGCAGCAGCCGTTGCCAGGTGCCCGTAAATGCAGGACCAGATGAATGGAGAAGAGCGATGCAGACGAACGGAAAATCCAGCGTGAAGATACCTGACAGCAGATTGGCACGTGAGGTGACTGAGCTTATCCGGGACACGGAAGATGAATTGCTGTTTATGCACTCCGCTCGCGTGTATCTCTGGGGCGCATTGCTCGGAGAACGCAAAGGCGTGACCTTCGATCCGGAATTGCTTTACGTCGCGGCTATGTTCCACGACATTGGTCTGACGTCGATCTATCACGAGAGCCAGCTTCGCTTCGAAGTGGACGGCGCGAACGCCGCGCGGGATTTTCTGCGAAGCCACCGCATCGCCGAGGCGGATATCGACAAGGTCTGGAATGCCGTCGCCTTGCACACGACGCCTGGCATCCCGGAACACATGCACGGCGAAATTGCCCTGTTGCAGGCAGGCGCAGGAATGGACGTAGCGGGGCGCGGCTTCGACGAATTCACCGACGAAGAGCGCGACGCGGTGATTGCTGCGTATCCCCGGGACCCCGGTTTTGCAAACAGGATCATCGATGCTTTCTATCACGGTATGAAGCATCGCCCGGGCAGCACGTTCGGCACATTCAACGACGACTTCCTCGCCTACAAGGACCCGGAATTCGTGCGAACGAACGTTTGCAGCATCATTCTCAACTCGAATTGGGAACAGCGAACTACCCGCTAAGGGTGCATTTCTTTGCGAGAAGGAGAACATCATGAAGTCCCGCAGTACTGTCGCTGCAATTTGCGCCGCTGTTGCTCTTGCGGTTGGGGGAATGGTCCCGACCCTCGACGCGCACGCGCAAGCGCAGCCCACGTTCAATCAATCCACGGCGAATGCCGGCGACGAGGTTTCTGGCGTAAAAATCCCCGACAGCAAATTGGCGCGCGACGCAGCGCAACTCATTCGCGATTCAGAGGGCGATTTTCTGTTTCAGCATTCCACGCGTGTCTATTATTGGGCTGCCCTGGCAGGAAAGCGCAAAGGTCTCGCTTTCGACCCGGAACTTCTTTACGTTGCGTCCATGTTCCATGATTTCGGCCTGACGGCCGGCTATGGGCAAAGCCACTTGCGCTATGAAGTGGATGGCGCGAACGCGGCACGTGACTTTTTGCGAAGTCACGGCGTTTCCGAGGCCAATAGCCAGATGGTCTGGCTTGCGATTGCATTGCACACGACCAATGGAATTTCCGCAAATCTGTTCCCCATGGCCGCACTGGTTGCCGAAGGCGCCAACATGGATCTCGTGGGCGCAGGCTATGACGACTTCACAGTCGCTCAGCGGAGCGCCGTCGAGGCGGCTCATCCGCATCCGCCGCAATTTGCTGAGGACTTCATGCAGGCCCTCTACGATAGCCTCAAGCATCGTCCGGAGACCACGCAGGGAACAGGTCTGGCCGATGTCATGGCCTACAAGGACCCTGGTTTCGTCCGCAGAGACTTCAGCAAGCTGATGCGCAACTCGCATTGGGCTACTGGGAAATGACCGGCGCATTGTTGGTTGCGTTGGTTGCGTTGGTTGCGTTGGTTGCGGTAGTCGCGGTGGTCGCGGCACAGTTCGACCGCGACTTCCGTCGGCCCTTGATCATCGCCGGTACCCGGCGGGCGCGTCGTCCGGTAACCCGTTTTCACCCAGTCGATCATGTCAACAGCAGATGCCGGGAAGTTGCACAGTCTTCTGCCAGGCATGCTTCCGCGCCTTTGGGCGTTCTCTATTCGCCTGTGCCGTAACCGGCATGATGCAGAACGCGTACTTCAGCGCGCCTGTGCGCGGGGACTCGAGCGCGCCGACCAGTTAGAGCCCGGCACTGCGCCGCTAAGCTGGATGTTCTCGATCATTCATTCCACATGGACCGACGAACTGCGCACGCGCAAGCTGCCAGACCGTTCGATCATGGAATGCGCTAACGACTTGCAAGAGACCGTGCGCGATTCCCGTGAGCGCGATCCGGGAGACGGCTTCGACCTGATTATCGCGGCCGTCGAGCGTTTGCCGGAAGCGCAACGGATCGTGATGCTGCTGGTCGCGGTTGAAGGGCTCAGCTATTCGCAAGCGGCCGACGTGGTCGGCGTGCGGATCGGCACCGTCATGAGCCGGCTTTCGCGCGCGCGGCAGACCATCGGCGCCCAATTCTCACAGCGCTCGACTGCCGACGCTCGGTCATTCACGCCCGGGCGAGCGACGCGATGACGCGCGCCGCGGTTGCGCCAGGCGCCACCATCGCGGATAAGCAATGCCAGCGGTCACGATGTGCCAGTGTGACGGACCACCTGGCAGCGACGCTGTACGCCGAAGCACGATGCGATTTCATGGCATCATCGTACGCACCTTCCCACCAACGCAGGAGCGTATGTCATGGCCACATATATCGTCTTCACGAAGGAAAGCACGCAGGATCAGCAGGAACTCGACATTTATCAGAGCAAGGTCGGCGCCACTTTCAAAGGCCATCCCGTCAAGATTCTCGCTGCCTATGGACCTCAACAGGTTCTGGAGGGCGAAGCGCCAGAGGGTGTCGTGATCGTTGAGTTTCCGTCCACTGCGGAAGCGCGTGCCTGGTACGACGGTCCCGAATATCAGGAAGTCGCGCAGCACCGGTTCAAAGGCGCGCGCTATCGCGCCGTTCTCGTCGAAGGCGTGTAAGAAGGGCGACGATGCCCGCCCATTGAATTGAGCGCGACCCCGCCCGCGAATGACGCGGGCACGCGGCAATTCCTCTTCGCGGCAGGACCGGAAGTCTCCGGTTAGCGCAATATTTGAAACATTGATGTCCAGCATCGAGCTTGGATATATCTGACAATGCAGATATATTGCTCTCCAGGCAAGGAGCAAAGATGAACCACTACACGAGCGACAATTTCACCGTGACCGAGAGCGTGGGATTCGCCATCAACAAGGCGCGCAACCTTCTGGTGACGGAGATAGACGCAGAACTCAAGGATCTCGACATCACGGCTCAGCAAATGGGCATTCTTCTGTCCATGCGCCAGGACATTGCGAGCACTCCGTTCGAACTGTCCACGTTGCTCGGTATAGACACCGGCCTGATGACGCGCATGCTCGACAAACTCGAAACGAAGGGTTTGCTTCAGCGCTCCCGCAGTCTTGAAGATCGCCGGGTCGTCAACCTGAAGCTGACGAAGAAGGGCGAAGCAGTGGCAGACCACCTGCCCGACAGGGTGCCGGTCGTGCTGAACAAGCGGCTGAAGAAATTCACCAAGGCCGAATTCCATGAGCTGCGCCGTCTGCTGTTCAAGTTTCTCGAAGATTGAGCGAAGCGTTTGCACAAAATTTTTTGTCCATATATCTGACATGTCAGAAAATGAATAGACAGTTAAATCGACGGATGATCGGAACGCGAATTGCGAAATCCGGCATGACGGTGATCTTCGCGGCAGTGCTATCGGCCTGCGCAAACTATGCAGGTATCTCGAGCGACAAGCAGCTTGCGACGCCGGATACCTATGCGACGCAGCAAAGCATTCCTGCTGACAGCGGTCAGTGGCCCGCCGTCGACTGGGCCGATCAGTTCGGCGACGCCCAACTGAAGGCGCTGTTAGAGGAAGCATTGAAAGGCAACCCGTCGATCGAACAGGCGCGCGCACGCGTTGCCGCCGCCGCTGCTTACAGCGAGACGGCGAAGGCGAGCACGATGCCGCAAGTCGGGGCGACTTACTCGTTCACGCGGCAGCAGTATTCAAGCACGGCACTCGTGCCGCCTCCGTACGGCGGGTCATGGCAATCGGAGAACAAGGGTTTGCTGTCCGCATCGTATGACCTGGATTTGTGGGGCAAGAATCGCGAAGCCCTGAAAGCCTCGCTGTCGCAGTTGCAAGCAAGCAAGGCCGATGCGGAAGTCGTCAGACTCTCGCTGACATCCGCCACGGCGCGCGCGTATAACCAGCTTGCTCGTCTCTTTGCGTTGCGCGACATCGCGCAGCAGGAAGTGACGCAGCGCGAACAGATTGACCGAATTACGGCCGGCCGGATTGCAACTGGACTCGACACGCAGGTCGAGCGCAAGACCGCGCAGGCGAACCTCGCCAGCAGCCGGGCCGCGCTGGCGTCGCTGGACGGCAGCATTCTCACCACGCGATATCAACTTGCCGCATTGCTCGGCGCAGGACCTGACCGAGGTCTTGCAATTGCCCGCCCGTCGCTGGGTATCGGCGATGAAGTGCGTCTGCCGGCCAATCTGCCCGCTGACCTTGTGAGCCGGCGCCCGGATCTGGTCGCCGCGAAATGGCGTGTCGACGCGCTCGTGCACGACGTGAAGGAGGCCAAGGCCGAGTTCTATCCCGACATCAACCTCAGTGCGGCTATTGGCCTCGACGCATTCGGCTTCGGCCGCTTCCTCACCGCGGCGAGCCGCACGGCATCGGTGGGTCCGGCGATCCATCTGCCGATTTTCGACGGCGGTCAGTTGCGGGCGCAACTTAAAGGCCGCTATGCCGATTTCGACTACGCCGTCGCTTCATATAACCAGACGCTCGTCACCGCACTGTCCGAAGTTGCCACTCAACTCGCGCAAATCCGTTCTACCGACGAGCAGCTGGTCGACGCGCTAGCCGCGCAGGAAGCCGCCCGCAGCGCCGATCAACTGGCCCTCGTGCAATACAAGGCGGGACTCGCGAATCAACTCACGGTATTGAACGCCGATACCACAGCGCTTCAAGCCGACGAGCAGGTCGCGAATCTGAAGATGAACCGGCGCGATCAGCAGATCGCATTGGCAGCGGCGCTGGGCGGCGGCTATTCCGACAATGCCGGTACCGCGCCTGCAGTCAAACTCAATCCAGTCGTCGCCGTGCGTTGAGCGCGACGATTTTCAGATCCTGTCAGGAGTCACACAATGAGCGATAGCATCAACGCCGACCGAGCGAAGGCGGACGCAGACCAACCCCAACAAACGCAAGGCACTATGCGGCGCAAGTTGCTGCTCGCGTTGCTGGCCGCCGCGATAGTGGCAGCCGGCGCAGCGTACGGCGTGTATTACGTGACGACCGGTCAGTATCACGAGGCTACCGACGATGCATACGTTAGCGGCAATCTCGTGCAACTGACGCCGCAGGTCAGCGGCACCGTCGTTGCAGTGAACGCCGACGATACGCAGATCGTCAAGCAAGGTGTGCCGGTCGTGACGCTCGACAACGCGGATGCCAGAGACGCGCTTGCCAATGCCGAAGCAACGCTGGGGCAGACCGTGCGGCAAGTCAGCGGTCTTTACGTGAACAACGACTACTACGCGGCAACGGTCGCGCAGCGCGAGTCCGATCTCGCGCGCGCCGTCAGTGATCTGAAGCGACGTCAGGCGGTCGCGGAAACCGGCGCGGTGTCCGGTGAGGACGTGGCCCACGCGCGCGATGCGGTCAGCGCAGCGCAGGCCGCGCTCGACGCCGCGCGTCAGCAGGCCGAAGCAAACCATGCACTGACCGACCGCACGTCGATCGAACAGCATCCGAACGTTCTGGCGGCGTCTTCCAAAGTACGCGACGCCTATCTGAACTACGCGCGCAACACCTTGCCTGCTCCGGTGACCGGCTATGTGGCACGCCGTTCTGTACAGGTCGGTCAACGAGTCGCGCCCGGCACGCCGTTGATGGCGATCGTCCCCCTCAACGAGGTGTGGGTCGATGCGAACTTCAAGGAGAGCCAACTCAGGCGCATGCGTATCGGCCAGCCGGTCACGCTTTCCGCCGATGTCTATGGTTCGAGCGTCAAATACCACGGCCGCGTGGTCGGCTTCTCTGCGGGAACAGGCTCGGCGTTCGCCGTACTGCCCGCACAGAATGCGACCGGCAACTGGATCAAGGTCGTACAGCGTCTGCCCGCGCGCATTCAGCTCGATCAGAAGGAACTGGACGCACATCCGCTGCGGATCGGATTGTCAATGCAGGTCGAAGTCGAAACTCGCGACCAGTCGGGAACCCAACTCGGCGCGGCGGTGAATACTACCTATCGCACCGACGTGTTTGCGCAGTACGGCGCGGATGCAGATGCGGAGATCGCCCGGATCATCGCGCAGAACATGCCGATGGCGCGCACAGCCGCAACGGCTGGCGTGCAAAAGAGTGCGACGCGCAAAGCAGGCTGAATACGCGGCGAGGGTTTTTCCATTTTTTTGTGCGAATAGCTGACACGTCAGATATTAGCGACATTCGACAGGTGATGAAATGAATCAATCGACGCGAACTGCAACGCTTCCGCCTTTGACGGGCGGCAAGCTTGTGCTCGCAATGCTTGCCGTAGCGCTGGCCACGTTCATGAATGTGCTCGACTCCTCGATTGCGAACGTGGCTATCCCGACTATCGCGGGCAACCTCGGCGTATCGGTTGATGAAGGAACATGGGTTATCACGCTCTTCGCCGCAGCCAACGCAATTTCGATTCCGTTGACAGGTTGGCTCACGCAGCGTGTCGGGCAGATCAAGCTGTTCGTATGGGCGATATTGTTGTTCGTCATGTCTTCGTGGCTATGTGGAATAGCACCGAATCTGCCGGTTCTGCTCGCCGCGCGCATTTTGCAAGGCGCGGTAGCGGGCCCGTTGATTCCGCTTTCGCAAGCCATTCTGCTGGGCTCGTATCCGAAGGAGAAGAGTTCGCATGCGTTGGCGCTGTGGGCAATGACAGCGACTGTCGGCCCGATTGCGGGGCCTGCGCTCGGTGGCTGGATTACGGACAGCTATTCGTGGTCGTGGATCTTCTACATCAACATTCCGGTTGGGCTTTTTGCTGCGGGTGTGACATGGGCGATCTACCGCACGCGCGAGTCCCCAACGAAGCGTTCGCCGATCGACAAGATCGGGCTGATCTCGTTGATCGCGTGGGTCGGTTCCCTGCAGATCATGCTCGACAAGGGTAAGGACCTCGACTGGTTCAATTCCCCGGTGATCGTCGCGTTGACTGTCTTTGCAGGGATCAGCTTTGCATTCTTCGTGATCTGGGAGCTGACCGAGAAGAACCCGGTCATCGATCTGAGGCTGTTCGGCGGCCGCAATTTTCTTGGCGGCACGGTTGCGATTTCGGTTGCGTATGCGGTGTTTTTCTCCAACCTCGTCTTGCTGCCGCAGTGGATGCAGGGTTACCTGAACTACCGGTCCGTCGATGCAGGTCTCGCGACGGCGCCGCTCGGCATATTCGCCGTGATCCTTGCCCCTGTGATGGCGAAAATCATGCCGCGCTCGGATGCGCGCGTGCTCGCAACGTTGGCCTTTGTCGGCTTTGCGGGCGTGTTCTTCATGCGTTCGCACTACACGACCGGCGTGGATACCTGGACGCTCGTATTGCCCACCTTGTTGCAGGGCATACCGACCGCATTGTTCTTCGTGCCGCTGACCGCCATCATTCTTTCCGGCCTCGCGCCCGAGAAGATTCCCGCCGCCGCGGGTTTGTCGAATTTCGTGCGGGTGTTCGCGGGCGCAGTGGGAACGTCTCTTGCCGCAACCGGCTGGAACGATCGCACCATCTTGCATCACGCGAGACTGGCTGAGCAGACGGGCGTCACCAACCCTGTTTTCACCGCGGCACTGGATTCGGCGCAAGTTGCACTGGGAGGAAGCCGGTCTCAAGCAATGGCTTTCTTCGAACACTCGATGAACACCCAAGCCGCCATGCTTGGACTCAATGATATTTTCTGGTTGTCGGCGGTGATCTTCGTACTGATCATTCCGTTGATCTGGGTGACGAAGCCGGGCAAGACGAATGCCGCGGCGGCCGCTGCAGCGGGGCACTAGGAACTGGCACCCCCACGCCGCCATTCGGCGTGCCTAAGTCGACGAACTTCCCGCCAGCCAGTTCTGTCCAAATAACGTAGGCTGGAGTTGATCATGAAGCCGTTCTACGTTGCCGCTACTGCCGTTGTTGCCGCCGCCACTATGCTGCTGGCCGGCTGTTCGTCGGCGTGGCCGCCGCCCGGCGAGCCAGTCGCCTCACACGTTTCGGCTACCACCGAAACTCGCACCTCGTCCGCTTATCAGGGCGCAAAGCCAGCCACGGCAGCCGCGCCGGTCACAAGGCCGCCGGCGCTGAGCGTCGGTGTCACCGATCCCGGCACGCAGTTGATTCTTCCCTGGTTTCTCGCTGACATCGTCAATGCGGTCAATACGCGTCAGTCGTTCGGCGACTTGATGCACACGATGAAAAACGGGCTTTGATCTGCCGTTGGTCCGTCGCGTTGTCTCGCTGCTCGCAGGCGATTCCGGAATTGGCCCGCGCACCACTTGTTCTCATACAGCGCCGTGGCCGCGGCAGCGCATTACCTTCCGTCAAACGATAGCGACGCCGCATTCCTTGAACGCCCCGCGCAATCCCAACTGCGGGTACGCACTCTCCAACGTGCGTAAATCGGCTCGCATTTCCTCGACGATCCAGTCGCGCACGTTCGCGACGATGGGCCGCAAAGGCCGGTTCGCGGGCGACACCAGACAGCAGCGCCGGTTCGTCACGAGGATTTCTTCTTCAGCGGGGACGAGTGCGCGTTGCGACAGCCAGTGCGACACCACGTTCAGCCAGCCAAGCGCGATGCCCTGGCCGAGCAGCGCCGCCTGCACGACGATCGCGTAGTCGTTGAAGCTGAGCATGCTCGCCACGCGCCGCCCGTGCTGCTCGAACGCTCCAAAACGATGGTGCCAGCCGCGCTCTTCGTCGTCCATCACGATGACGGTGTCGCCGTGCTCACGGCCGGCGTCTGTCAGCGACGTTTCCTGATAGCGCGGATTGCACACGGGCAACAGGGTTTCGGGCATAACCAGCACGCTGTTTTCGTCGATGTCGCCGGCGTGCATGAAGCGCATGCCCAGATCGACATCGACAAGCGGTCCACCAATGCGCCCGGAAATGAGCTGAAACCGCAGATCGATTGACGGGAACGCTTCGTTCAGGCGGCTCATGCGCGGCATCAACCAGTGCGTCGTAAATCCCGTGGATACCGACAGCGTGACCGATTCCACGCCCGTAGCACGCGCTTCTATTTCACGTATCGCGCTTTCTATGCCGTTGAATCCTTCGGAGATCTTGGTGTACAGAATCCGCCCGCTCTCGGTGAGTTCAATGCCGCCGCGCACGCGCTCGAAGAGGCGCACTCCAATGTGGTCCTCCATGCGGGCGAGCATGCGGCTCACGGCAGGCTGGCTCACATAGAGTTCTTGCGCGGCACGCGTGAAGTTGCCGCAACGAGCGGCAGCCTCGAAGACGAACAGCGCATTCGCGCTCGGCAGTTTTTTGCGTAGATTCGGCATGACTTGATGTTATGCCCGATCCAACAATTTGGGAATTGCCGCCAAAAAGTTTGACACCTATATTTTCCCTAATGCAGGCCCTTCAGCGAGAGCAAACGCAATGGACGCACGAGCGAAAACAGGAGTCTCCATCCGGTCGGCAGCGAAGCGCTATGGACCCGTAATCGCGCTGGACGACGTCTCGCTCGACATCGAGCCAGGCGAGTTCGTGTCGCTGCTCGGACCGTCCGGGTCGGGCAAGACGACGCTGCTCGGCATCCTCGGCGGCTTTGTTCAGCCGAGTTCCGGCTCGGTGTGGGTCGGCGAGCGGGACATTACATTTGCGCCGCCGCACAAACGCAACATTGGCATCGTGTTCCAGAACTACGCGCTTTTTCCGCACATGACGGTGGGCGAGAACGTCGCGTTCCCGCTGCGCGCGCGCCGCGATCCGAAAGCGGGGTGGGCGGCGAAAGTGGCCGACGCGCTCGCGATGGTCGAACTGAGCGGTTATGAATCCCGCGGCATCAGTCAGCTTTCCGGCGGCCAACGTCAACGCGTCGCGCTTGCAAGAGCAATGGTCTTCGAGCCGCAACTGATCCTGATGGACGAGCCGCTTTCCGCGCTCGACAAGCAGCTGCGCGAAACGATGCAGATCGAGTTGCGGCGTCTGCATCGCAAGCTCGGCGCGACGATTGTCTACGTGACGCATGACCAGCGCGAAGCGCTGACCATGAGCGATCGCGTGGCCGTGTTGAAGAACGGCAAGCTCGTGCAGATCGATACACCCGAGCGTCTTTATGACCGGCCTTGCGACGCGTTCGTCGCGAGCTTTATAGGCGAGGCGACGCTGCTCGAGGTGCGCCGCGCAGGCGACGACGCCGTACGCCTCGGCGACGCGGTGTTGCGAACCGCGCACCCGTTGCCGCGCGGCGAGCGTTTGCTGCTTGCCGTGCAGACAGAAAAGCTCGTGATCGACGCCGGTCCGGCAGAGCCTGCCGCCAACCGGCTCTCGTGCCGCGTGACCGAAGTGCTGTACCAGGGAGAAAGCCTGCGCGTGTTCGCGACACTGGCTGACGGCACCTCGATCAGTCTGCGCCAGCCCGGCAATCACAACGCACGCAGCCGCATTCCGTCACCGGGCGAACACATGACCGTTGTGCTCGATCCGCAGGACACGATCGTCGTGCCCGCCTGACTTTCCCCGCCCGCCCGGGCATACGTCTTACGAAATTAACGCAACCCGCAAAAGGATGATGCAATGAAGCTCACCGATTTCAAGGTCCTGACGTTCGACGTCGTCGGCACGCTGATCAACTTCGAACAGGGCGTGCTTACGTCCGTGCGGCGCCTTGGCGGCGCGGCGGCGAAAGATCTCACCGACGACCAGATCTTCGAGCCGTATATGCGCGGACGCGCGAAGTATCCGGGTCGTTCGAGCCACGAGATGGCGAACGTGTATCTGTATCTTGCCGGCGAACTCGGCCTGCCCGACGACGCGCAATCCGCGGCGGCCTTCCAGCGAGACGTGCTGGAGTGGCCCGCATTCGAAGACTCAGTCGAGGCCCTGAAGCGCCTGCGCAGACATTATCGCCTCGTCGCGATGACCAACGCGGACCGCGTCGCGTTGTCGGCCTACGCACATACCCTGGGCGACCCTTTCGACGACACCGTGTGCTGTGACGAAACGGGCGTCGCGAAACCGGACCCGCAGTTCTTTGCCTACAACCGCGGACGTCAGGCGGCATTCGGCTTCAAGTTCAACGAGATCCTGCACACCGCGCAGAGCCAGTATCACGACATCGGCATCGCGACGAAGCTGGGTTACTCGACCTGCTGGATCGAGCGACGCCAGGGCATGAAGGGTTTCGGCGCGACGCCGGTGCCCGAAGCCGTCACCGCGCCCACGTTCAAATTCGCAACGCTCGGCGCGCTCGCTGACGCGGTCGAAGCCGAAGCGCGCGCTGCTTAAGCCATGCTCGCGCCCGCCCTCCACAACGACTCGCAGCGGCCGCAGCCCGACTCGCTATGGCGTGCGATGGCCGCCCGCTTGGCGCAACGGCAGCCGCCCGTGAGCACGGGCGCGCCGCTCGCGCGCGATCTGGCGGTCGACGTGGCCGTGATCGGCGCGGGTTATTCGGGCCTGTCGGCCGCGTACGCGCTGCAAAAGCGCGGCGTCGATTGCGCCGTGTTCGATGCGAACCCGGTCGGTTGGGGCGCGAGCGGGCGCAACGGCGGGGTGGTGTCGTCGAAGTTCCGTTTGTCGTTTCCGCAAATCGACAAATTGCACGGACTCGATACCGCGAAGCGCATGCACCGGCTCGCGCACGACGGCGTGCGAGTGGTCGAATCGTTCGTCGACGAGTTCAAGCTCGAACGAGCGCACTTCGAGCACACAGGCAGCCTGCGTTGCGCGCACACCGAGCGCGCGTTCGCCGCGATCTGTGCGGAAGCCGACTGGGTGCGGACGCAGTTGGGCGACACGTCGATGACAGTGCAGTCGCGCGAAGAAGTGAGGCGCGAGACAGGATCGAGCGAGTTTGTGGGCGGCGTATTGAGCGCGGATGCAGGCACGATTTTACCGCTCGAATACGTGTACGGGCTCGCGCGAGGCCTCACTGCGCGCGGCGTGCCGATTTACGAAACGACGCCGGTTGTCGAAATGACGCGTTCGCAAGGCGGGCCTGCCGGCGTCGTGCTGCGAACGCCCGGCGGCACGGTGCGCGCGAGACAAGTCATTGTCGCGACCAACGCGTACTCCGATCTCACGTCCGCGACCGCTGCCTACCAGCGTGAACTCGTGCCGTTTCGCAGCGCGATGATTGCGACGGAACGCCTTCCCGCGGAACTCGATAATCGGCTCATGACGCAGCGCCGCAGCTATACGGAAACGCGGCGCATGATGAAGTGGTTTCGCAAGGTCGACGGCCGTATGCTGTTCGGCGGACGCGACGCGTTCGGCAAGGAAGGCCAGGCGACCGGCTTCGACGCGTTGCAACGCGCGATGGTCGCGCTATTTCCCGATCTCGCGGATCTGCGTATCGAATATCAGTGGTCCGGCTATGTCGGCATGACGTTCAATGCGTTACCGCATGTTGGCCGCAGCGACGACGCCACAACCTTTTGTCTGGGGTATAACGGAGCGGGTGTCGCGATGGCGAGCCTGCTTGGCCAGCATGCCGCAGCACTCGCACTCGGCGAGACACCTGAGCTTGCGTTGCTCGGCCAGCAAGGCTTGCGGCCCGTGCCGTTCCATTCGCTGCGTGCGCCCGGCGTTCGCGTCGTTGCCGCGTGGTACCAGTTTCTCGACGCCGTGGGTGCATGATGACGACAGCCAAACGGATTCTCCAGGACCCCGCCCTGATGCAAACAGTTGCCACGGACCCGTCGGTGCGCCACCAGCAACGCGAAGACCGCGCGATGCTGCTGCTGCTCGCGCCCGCATTGTTCGTCGTGATCGTGCTGCTGGTGGTGCCGCTTGCGTGGCTGTCGTGGCAGTCCATCTGGCATGACGGCGGCTTCACGCTCGTCAATTACCGGCGCATTTTCACGGGCACCTATCTCGACACGTTCCTCATGACGTTCAAGCTCAGCGTCATCGTGACGGGCGTGACGTTGCTGCTGGGCTATCCGGTTGCGTACTTTGCGGCGTCGGTATCGCCGCGATGGAGTGCGTTGATACTCGGCATGGTGATCCTGCCGTTCTGGACCAGCGTGCTCGTGCGTACTTATGCGTGGCTCGTGCTGCTGCAGCGCACCGGCCTCATCAACAAGGCGCTGCTTGCGACGGGTCTTGTCGATCGTCCGGTGCAACTTGCGTATAACCAGTTCGGCACCATTCTCGCGATGGTGCACATTCTGTTGCCCTTCATGGTGTTGCCGCTGTATTCGGCGATGCAGAAAATCCCCGCTAATCTTTCGCAGGCCGGCGCCAGTCTCGGCGGCTCGCCGCTGCACGTGTTCTGGCGCGTGTTCCTGCCGCTATCGATGAGCGGCGTCGTGGCAGGCGCCACGCTGGTATTCGTACTGTGCCTCGGTTTTTACATCACGCCCGAACTGATGGGCGGGGGCAAGTCCATCATGGTGTCGATGGTGGTGAGTCGCAACGTCGAGATTTATAACAGTTGGGGCGCTGCGAGCGCGGTCAGTGTCGTGCTGCTGCTCTGCGTGTTCGCGATTTTCTATGCCGCGAGCCGCGTGATTCCCCTGGAAAAGACCCTGGGCGCGAAATGAACAAGATCCCGTTCGGCAGAGTCGTGCTCGGCGTACTCGTCGTGCTGATTCTCGTGTTTCTGATGCTGCCGGTGGTGATCGTCGTGCCGCTGTCGTTCTCCGACACGCGCTTCATGACGTTCCCGCCGCCCGCCTATTCGTTGCGCTGGTATCACGCGTTCTTCGACAATCCCGCGTGGATCGACGCGGCTCGCACGACGCTCGTGGCGTCCGTATGCGCAGCGGTGCTCGCGACGCCGCTCGGCATCGCCGCGGCCTATGCGATCCAGCACGGCACGCACTGGTCGATGCGCTATCTGCGCACGCTGCTCATGTTGCCGCTGATGGTGCCGATCATCATCGTCGCGGTGGGCGTGTTTTTCGTATTCACGCAGGCCGGTTATGTGAATACGCTGGGCGGCCTGATCGTCGCCGATACGATGCTCGGCCTGCCCTATGTGCTGATTTCCGTGGGCGCCGATTTGCGCACGTTCGACCGCACGCAGGAGATGGTCGCGCGCAGCCTCGGGATGAATCGCCTGCGCAGCTTTCTTGCGGTGACGCTTCCGCAGATCAAGGCGAGCGTGATTTCGGGTGCGGTGTTCGTCTTCATTCAGGCGCTCGACGAAACAGTGGTCGCATTGTTCATCTCGGGCGGTACGAACCAGACGCTCACGCGCCGCATGTTCGTCACGCTGCGCGACGAGATCGATCCCACCATCGCCGCGATCAGCACGATGCTGACCGCGTTGACGTTGTGTCTCGTGATGATCGTCGTCGTGAGCCGCCGTTCTTCGGCGGCGCGGGCGTGATGTCTTTGAACTCTCTCTATGGGAAGCGGATGTCGAACGCACTGAAGTTTTATATCGACGGCGCCTGGGTCGAGCCGTCGGGCACCGCACGTCTGCCCGTGGTCGATCCTTGCACGGAAGAAGTCTTCGCTGAAGTCGCGCTAGGCAATGCAGACGATGTCGAGCGCGCCGTGGCCGCCGCGAAGCGCGCGTTCGAGTCGTTCTCGCAGATCGGGCCTACCGGGCGGATCGCGCTGATCCGCCGGATACTCGACGCCTATATGGCGCGCTACGACGACATGGCCGACATCATCTCGCGCGAGATTGGCGCGCCGAAAGCGCTTTCGCATGCGTGGCAGGCCGCGCTCGGCAAGCGTCACCTCGAAGAATTGCTCCGAACGTGCGAGACGTTCGCATGGCAGCGCAAGAAAGGGACGACGCTCGTCAATCATGAGCCTGTCGGCGTGGTCGCGTTGATCACGCCATGGAACTGGCCGATCAATCAGATAGTCTGCAAGGTCGCGCCGGCAATTGCGGCCGGCTGCACGATGGTGCTCAAGCCGAGCGAAGTGTCGCCGCTCAACGCCGTGCTGTTTGCCGAGATTCTCGACGCAGCCGGTGTGCCGCCCGGCGTGTTCAATCTCGTGAATGGCGATGGCCCGACTGTCGGCGCCGCGCTGTGCAGCCATCCGGACGTCGACATGGTGTCGTTCACAGGATCGACGCGGGCGGGCGTCGAAATCGCAAAGCTTGCCGCACCGACCGTCAAGCGGGTGCATCAGGAACTGGGCGGGAAGTCGGCGAACATTCTTCTCGACGATGTCGACTTGGAAGCGGCTGTGACGTCGGGCGTGAACTCGTGCTTCAGCAACAGCGGCCAGTCGTGCAACGCGCCGACGCGCATGCTCGTGCCGGCAGCGCGGCACGAAGAGGCCGTGCGCATTGCACAGCGCGCGGCGGCCGCGCACCGCGTGGGTCCTGCAGACGATGAAAGAACGACGATGGGCCCGGTCGTCAGCGACGTGCAATATGCTCGCGTGCAACGGCTGATCGAAAAGGGCGTCGAGGAAGGCGCGCAACTGGCGGCGGGAGGCCCCGGGCGGCCCGACGGTCTGATGCGCGGGTACTACGTGCGGCCCACGGTGTTCGCGAACGTGGACCCGTCGATGACGATTGCGCGCGAGGAAATCTTCGGTCCCGTTCTCGCGATCATGCCGTATCGCGACGACGAAGATGCCATTGCAATCGCGAACGATACGCCATTCGGCCTCGCTGCCTACGTGCAGTCGGCGGACCTGGCGCGCGCCCGGCGTGTGGCGTTCCGTCTGCGCGCGGGCAGCGTCTATGTGAATTATCCGTCGTGGGACCCAGGCTCGCCGTTCGGCGGCTACAAGCAGTCAGGCAACGGCCGCGAGTACGGCGAGTGGGGCCTCGAGGCGTTTCTCGAAGTGAAGGGTATCGTCGGCTACGGCGATTAGGAGCCACTCGAACGGCCGCGCAGCAGGTCGGCAATGCGCTCGGCGATCATGATGGTCGGCACGTTCGTGTTGGCGCACGGAATCGACGGCATCAACGACGCGTCACACACGTGTAGATGTTCGACACCGTAGACTGCGCCGCGCGCATCGGTGACAGCGAGTGGATCGTCGGCGGCGCCCATGCGGCAGGTCCCCGACGGATGCCAGGTGCCGCCCACGGAGCGCGTGACGAACTGCGTGAGCGCGGTGTCGTCGGCGAGCAGTTCGTTCAGCGTCACCCCTTGAGTCACCACGCGCCGCACGAGCGACGCCCGCAGCGGGCCGGCGATATCGAGCAGCAAGCTCAGCGCGCCGCGCTGCAACGCGTTCCATGCGCCTGGCACTGCAACGGCGGCGACCCGCGGCGAATAGCTCGACGGGAATACTGTGCCGAGACGCGCCTCCATCGCTGGCGCGGACAGAGTCTGTGCGCCTAACCGCAGCGCGAGCTTCAGCCGTTCGAGATCGCGCGCATCGGACAGCATGGCGAAATCGACCTCGGGTTCATCGAACGCGCTCGACGATTTCAGTTTCAGTCGTCCACGCGAATACGATTTGTTGACCCAGAAAAACATCGTGCCGAGACGGTAGCCGACCGAGTGCCAGCCCGAGCGCGACAGTATTGCGCCGTGCATGTCGCCCGGCACGGTGCCCGGCAAGCCCGACGAAAAGCGCACGATTGCCTGTTCGTGATGCTCGTGGCGAAAGGGCGTGCGTGCCGCGCGAGGCAGATAGGCGGACACCGCAATAGACGGATGCTCCATCAGATTGCGGCCCACGCCTTCGCGATGTGCGAGCACGTCGATGCCCAGTGCGGCAAGTTCGTCAGCGGGACCGATGCCGCTGCGCAGTAACAGTGCCGGCGAGTGAATCGCACCGGAGCACACGATCACGCAGCCGGCCCGAATGTCGTGATGCGTACCGTCAGGCCGGATCATGCGTGCGCCGACTGCACGCCGTCCGTCGAACAGAATGCGTTCGGCGGTCTCGTGGGTGCAAATGGCGAGGTTGGATCGCGCGCGCACGGCTTCGTCCAGATAGCAAACGGACGTGGGTATGCGTTCGCCGCCCGCGCTTACTGCAATCGACCCGATGAAGGTGCCGTCTTCCCACGCGCCGTTCTGATCGGCGCGCAACGGATATTCATGTTTCAACGTATCGAGCACGGCTTTCACGAACGGCGAAATGCGCGTCCACGCAGTGCGCTGAATGCGCAGCGGGCCGCTCGCGCCGTGCAGGGCGCTGATACTGACGTCGCTGGAATTGCCGAAATCGTGGTCCGTTTCGAGCTTGCGAAAGTAGGGTAGACACGCTTCCCAGTTCCAGCCTTGCGCGCCGAGTGCTTGCCATTCGTCGTAATCGGCGGGCGCGCCGCGGTTGGCCATTAATGCGTTGATCGCGGAGCCGCCACCGAGCAGCCGCGCCTGTTCATAGCGGCGCAATGCGGCAGGCGCGCTCATGCGCGCTTTCAATTGCTGCCAGATGTTCGTGCTGTCGAGGTAGGCGCGACCGGGATAGCGGCTGCGAATGTCGGCTGGCATTGTCGCCTGCGAGATGTCGCGACCCGCTTCCACGAGGCACACGGTCTTGCCGGCGTCTTCGGAAAGAAGCGCAGCGAGCACGCAGCCCGCCGATCCGCCGCCAAGAATCAGATAATCGATCACGTTGGATAGATAAAGACTGTGGGGCTCGTGGCTGTAAATGCGATCGGTGCGATCCATGCGATGAATGCGCTGGATGCAATGAGCGCCGCAAGATACAAAAACGCCCGCGATGAACCGTGTTCCCGCGGGCGCTTCAATCGTATGGCGAGCAGTGCGCAAGCTACTGCATGAACTTCAGCCACCGCGCTTTTGCCTGGATGCCTGCATCCGACGCCCACCAATCTTCAGACATCAGTGCCTGTTTCGCGGCGTTCTCTGGCGAGCTTGGCAATTCGCTTGCGCGCTTGGGCGTGATCTTGCCGGTCTTGAACGCCGCGGGGTTCCCTGGACCGTAGTCGATGTAAAGCGGCAGGTTGGCCTGCAACTCAGGCGACATTGCAGCGTTGAGGAAGCGCATCGCGTCGGTCAGATTCGGCGCGTTCTTCAGCACGCACAACTGCGTGTTTTGCAGAATGCCGTCGTTGAATGTGAAATCGACATCGGGATTGTCCTTGCGCACCGCGCTCGCGCGGCCGTTCCAGATCATCGTCATGTCGACCTCGCCGTCGTGCAGCAATTGCGCGGACTGCCCACCGGAAGTCCACCACACGGTGATGTCGGGCTTGATCTGTTGCAGCTTCCTGAACGCGCGGTCGACGTCGAGCGGATACAGCTTGTCGCGCGGCACACCGTCGGCGAGCAGGGCGGCTTCCAGTACCGTTTGCGGATCGTTGCGCAAGGCTCGGGTGCCTGGGAACGCCTTCACATTCCAGAAATCGGCCCAGCTTTGCGGTGCCTTCTTCAGCGTTTTCTTGTTGTAGCCGATCACAGTCGAGTAGAACTCATACGCGACCGAGTACGGCGTGCGGTACTTTTCCGGCATCGCGGCAGCGTTGGGGATCTTCGAGAAGTCGAGCTTCTCGAGCAACCCCTCGCGGCCGCCGCGCAGACAGTTGGAGGTGGGCGTGTCCACCACGTCCCAGATCGGCTTGCCGGTAGCGGCCTGAGCTTTGATCTGCGGCCACGCGTCGGGAATGCTGTCCTGGTTGATGGTGATACCCAGTTCCTTCGCAGCGGGGTCGAGAATCGCTTTGGTCTGGGCTTCCTGATACGTGCCGCCTTGCGACACGAAGGTGATTTTTCCTGCGGCGAGAGCAGGCGCCATGCTCATTGCGCTCAACACAAGAGTCATGGCAAACGGGCGCAACCTTGGCATGCTTATCACGACTTCTCCTCGATACGGTTGAAGCGAAAGACATCATCCAGGTCGGCGCGAATGCGCCTGCGGCTTGCGGCCGGAGGGGCAAATAGCGCTGGCTTGACTGGAAATATAGTGAGTCAATTTGACCGGGGCAACGCCGCAATTGTTGGAGCGGCCATGACATGGCGTTATGTCTGCCGGCGTCGCTTGCGGCGCATCAGCCGTCTAACTGTTTTCGCCTCGCGTGTCGATTCGCGACATCACATTCGCGACGATCCTGTCGCAACGCGCGCCGGCGAATCCGAACAGTTCGCTCCCTGCGAGGTCGATGTCTCGCGCCAGTGATTCGCGCAGCAGGCTTTTCGCACGGAAATGCCGGCTACGCACGGTGGCTTCGGCAATGTCGAGGCATTGCGCGGTTTCCTCGACGCTCAGCTCTTCCACTGAACGGAGGACGAATACCGTGCGGAACGATTCTGGCAGCTCGTCGAGCTTGCGCTCGATCAGCGCGCGCATTTCCGCGCGCGCCACGGCGCGGTCGGGGGATTCGGAGTCGGACGGATGCATGGCTTCGAGATCGAGGTCGGCAGTGTTCGAACTGACTATCGGAAAGACATTCTCGCGGCGCGCATAACGGCGCAGCCGGCCGTAGCACTCGTTGAGCACGAGGCGCGAAAGCCAGGTCGACAACGCGGAGTCGCCGCGAAACTGACTCAGCGAACGATACGCGCGGAGGTACGCGTCCTGCAGGGCGTCTTCGGCTTCAGCGTCGTCGCGCAGCGTGGCGCGCGCGAGCCGGTAAAGCCGTCGATTATGGCGGCGCATCAACAACTCGAATGCGGGCCGATCCCCAGCGACGATGCGCCGTACGATCGCGAGATCGTCGTCGGCGCCGGATATCGACGGCACAGTGGCTGTCTCGGTCATTGCGAGCGGGCTCTCATCGAACGGTCAGTGCACCGTGCATGGTCGGGTGAAACGTGCATCCGTAGGGAAAAGTGCCGGCCTTGCCCGGCTCGTACGACCATGATGCGCTCGCGGCAATGCTGCGCGAATCGAATGCACGAGTCTCGGCCGTCGCGGTATGGGGAAAGATGTCCTTGTTGATCCATACAACGCGGTCTCCTCGCTTCACGGTCAAGTCCGGCGGATTGAATTGCATGTTTTCAATCGCGACCACATATGTCTTTGGCGCCGCAATCGCGTTTGCCGCAAGCAACGCCAGCATCGCGCAAGCGAGCGCCGTACATCCACGAACGGCGGCGCCGGGCGCACACCGCCGCTTAACCACTGTTTTTCTCCAGCGACGCCTGCAGATGCTTCGCATGTTCGAGATGCGCGACGAAGGCGGGCCGGACCTTTACGAGCAGCGCTTTCAGCTCTTCGTTCTTTGCGTTCGGAATCAGCGTTTTATCGAGCGCATCAAGCACGTTTTCATGGTAGGTCACTTCATGATCGATGTACGCGCGATCGAAGGCCGAGCCTCTCAGCTTCTTCAGAGCCGCGAGGTTTGCATCGCCGCCTTGCTTCAGGCTTTGGCTCGTCCCGTTGTCCTCGGGCGTCACATTCAGCTTGTGCACGAGATCGCTGGCTGATTGATTGACCGCGCTGTGATCGGTGACCATCTGTTGCGCGAACGCCTTGACGTCGCTCGACTTCGAGCGCGATTCGGCGAGCTTGCCGGCGTCGATATCGACCTGATTGGCCGTGACGACGATCGCCGCGATCTGCGGATCGGTCGGACCGGCGCTTTGAGCCCAGCTAGCGAGGCTGACGAGCGCGAGCGCGCCTAGCCAGTGAGGCTGGATGAGTTTCATGCGGATTCTCCCGTTCAACCAACGTTTCGTTGCATACGACGTTGGATGTCACGACGGAGAATCCTGTTCCCAGTTCCCGCACGAGCGTATGCCGTCAGTGGCCGTGGCGCTCGCCGGCCGCCACCGGTGTCTGCTTCGACTGCCGGCTCAGCATCAGCGTGACGACAGCGGACAGAGCCAGCGTCGCGCCGACCACATAGAGCCCGGCCGAGTAGCCGCCCGTCACGTTCTTGAGCCACCCGATCGCGAACGGACCGACGAATCCGCCGAGATTGCCGATCGAGTTGATCATGGCGATTCCCGCGGCCGCGCCGGCGCCCGACAGGAACATGCTCGGCATTGCCCACAGCGGCGCCTTTGCCGCACTGATGCCTACGTTCACGATGACGAGAGCGAGCACGATCATCAGTGCTGTTGAGGCGTTACCTGCGAACACAAAACCAAGGCAGGCCAGCGCGCACGGAATGACGACGTGCCACGTGCGCTCTTCGGTACGGTCCGAATGCCTCGCCCACAGGATCATTGCGACCACGGCGGCGATGCTGGGGATGCCGGCGAGCAGTCCCGTTTCGAACGAGCCGAAGCCGTACTGCTTGATGATCAACGGCGCCCATAAGCCGAGCGTGTACAAGCCCGCGGAGGTCCCGAAGTAGATCAGCGCCAGAGCGAGAACACGTGGGTCGCGCAGTGCCCTCATCGCACCGGCCGTGTGGCCCGCGTGCGACTGGCGCGCGTCGGCTTCCGTCTTCAGTTTCGCGATCAGCCAGTCGCGCTCTTCCGGCGCAAGCCATTGCGCCTTCGACGGCGTGTCGGTCAGATACTTCAGCACGAAGAAGCCGAGTACGACAGCGGGCAGCGCTTCCAGAATGTAGAGCATCTGCCAGTCCGCGAAACCGGCTATCGATGGAAGCTTCATGATCGCGCCGGAAATCGGCGAGCCGATGGCGGTGGAAATCGGCGCGGCCGCCATGAACCATGCGGCGGCGACCGCGCGCTGACGAGTCGGAAACCACAAGCTCAGATACAGGATGATGCCGGGAAAGAAGCCCGCTTCGGCCACGCCCAGCAGAAAGCGCAGCGCATAGAAGCTGTTGGGTCCGACGACGAACGCGGAAGCCAGCGAGACGATGCCCCAGGACACCATGACGCGCGCAATCCAGCGGCGCGCGCCGACCTTGTGAAGAATCAGGTTCGACGGAACCTCGAACAGAAAGTAGCCGATGAAGAAGAGGCCGCCGCCGAATCCGAATGCAGTCGGTGAAAGACCGATGGCCTTGTTCATGGTCAGCGCGGCAAAACCAACGTTGACGCGGTCCAGAAAACTCACGAAGTACAGCAGCATTACAAACGGGATGATCCGCAGCATGAGCTTGCGGGACACCCGGCTTTCGAGGTCGGTCATCATTGTCTCCTCCTTGGAGGCGTGGGCTGTGCTCGCTTGCAAACGCAGCGCAGCGCCGCGCGCGCCGCAGCCGTCGGATGCGGCTGTTGGGCGGCTGTCGGGCGGCTGTCGTTAGGCGCTCGTGAAGCGCTTGCGGGGCGCCTATGAAGCGCTTGTTCCGGCGCGCGTTACACGGCGCGAACTGGTGTCGCGTGATTCGGGCTTACGCGGCGTTGGCAGCGGGCGCTGCAGCCCGCTCGATGAACGCGCAGACGGCAGCGGTCACCTGCGCGGTGGTCGCCGTTCCGCCGAGGTCGCCGGTATGCAGCGACTTGTCGGCGGTGACGGCTTCCACTGCCTGCATTACGCGGTTTGCGGCATCGAGTTCGCCGAGATGTTCCAGCAGCATCACGACCGACCAGAAGGTGCCGACCGGATTGGCGAGACCCTTGCCCATGATGTCGAACGCGGAGCCGTGGATGGGTTCGAACATCGACGGAAAGCGGCGTTCCGGGTCGATGTTGCCGGTCGGCGCAATGCCGAGGCTGCCGGCGAGCGCGGCGGCGAGATCGCTGAGAATGTCCGCGTGCAGATTGGTGGCGACGATCGTATCGAGGCTCGCCGGACGATTGATCATGCGGGCCGTGGACGCATCCACCAGTTCCTTGTCCCATGTGACGTCGGGGAATTCCTTCGAGACCTGTAGCGCGATCTCGTCCCACATCACCATTGCGTGACGTTGCGCATTGCTTTTCGTAATCACCGTCAGCAGTTTGCGCGGACGCGACTGTGCGAGGCGGAAGGCGAAACGCATGATGCGCTCGACGCCGGCACGCGTCATGATCGACACGTCGGTGGCAGCTTCAATCGGGTGGCCCTGATGAACCCGGCCGCCCACGCCGGAATATTCGCCTTCCGAGTTCTCGCGCACGATTACCCAGTTCAGGTCTTCGGGCTTGCAGCGTTTCAACGGTGCGTCGATGCCGGGCAGGATGCGGGTCGGGCGCACGTTCGCGTACTGGTCGAAGCCCTGGCAGATCTTCAGACGAAGTCCCCACAGCGTTATGTGGTCCGCAATGTCCGGGTCGCCCGCCGAGCCGAACAGGATAGCGTCCTTGCCGCGAATCGCGTCGAGTCCGTCTGCCGGCATCATCACGCCATGCTTGCGGTAATAGTCGCCGCCCCAGTCGAAGTTCTCGAATTCGAACGCGAACGACTTCGTGGTTCTGGCGAGCGCTTCGAGGACTTGCGCGCCCGCCGGCACGACTTCCTTGCCGATGCCGTCGCCGGGAATGGTTGCGATGCGATAGGTTTGCATGTCTCCGGTCCTTCAGATGTTGTAGATGTGAGTGACTCTATCGATATCTGGACGCAAAAACCGGTGCTAGACTCAAAGCATCTTTAACTCTAATTCACAAGTGACGCTGATGCGCGACACCGTCCAGCCGGCCGATTTGAGCTTTTTCTCTACGCTCGCCGCGTCCGGCAGCCTGAGCGCGGCGGCACGTGAGCTGGGGCTGACCGCAGCGGCCGTGAGCAAGCGGCTCACGCAGATGGAGAGCCGCGCCGGCGTGGCTCTCGTCAATCGCACCACTCGCCGGATGATGCTCACGCCCGAAGGCGAGCTGTATTTGCAGCATGCGCGCAGGATTCTCGACGAGATCGACGAACTCGCGGAGTTGCTCGGTTCGTCGAAGAAGACTCCGAAAGGGCTGCTGCGCGTCAACGCGACGCTCGGGTTCGGGCGCAGCCACGTGGCGCCTGCTATCTCGCGCTTTGTCGCGAAGTATCCGCAGGTGTCGGTGCAGCTTCAGCTATCGGTCACGCCGCCGCCGCTCACAGACGATACATTCGACGTCTGTATCCGTTTTGGCGAGCCGCCCGATACGCGGGTCGTTGCGCGCCGCCTCGCAGGCAACCGGCGTCTGCTGTGCGCGGCGCCTTCGTATATCGCCTCGCACGGCTTGCCGATGACGCCGCACGATCTGACGCGGCACAACTGTATCGGCATTCGCCAGGGCGACGAAGCGTATGGCGTGTGGCGACTGACGTCGGGCAAGGGGGCGTCGCGCAAGACGGAAGCGGTGCGGATCAAGGGCACGCTGACCACCAACGACGGCGAGATCGCGGTGAAATGGGCGCTCGAAGGGCACGGCATTCTGCTGCGCGCGGAGTGGGACATCAAACAGTATCTGGCCGATGGCTCGCTCGTTGTGGTGCTGCCCGATCACGAGACGCCGAACGCGGATATCTTCGCCGTGTATTCGCAGCGGCATCAGATGTCGAACCGCATTCGCGCGTTTGTCGACTTCATAGCTCACGACTTGCAGGACGGAGCGGTTGGTTAATGAGGCTTCGACTATATTGATTCAATGCGTAGCTACCGGATGGAGGCGCAGCATGAGCGTGCAGCTAAACCATACTATTGTCTGGTGCCGGGACAAGCAGGCGTCGACACAGTTTCTGGGGGACATTCTCGGCCTTCCCGCTCCGATTCCGTTCGGGGAAATGCTGGTCGTGCAAATGGCTAATGACGTGTCGCTTGATTTCTATGAAAGCGATGATCCGATCGCCATGCAGCACTACGCATTTCTAATCAGCGAAGAAGAATTCGAGCGGGCGTTCGCGCGCATACGCGAGCGGGGGCTCGAATACTGGGCCGATCCCGGCAAACGGCGCGCTGGAGAAACGTACACGCACAACGGTGGCCGCGGACTTTATTTCGACGACCTCGATGGTCACTTTCTCGAGTTGATGACGCGGCCTTACAAGGTTGGCGCATAGGTTCTCTCGTAGCGTGGGTTAGATCGGCGACTGTTCTTCTCACTGCATCGGCATTGCCGGCATTGACTGCATTGCCGGTTGGCCGTCGACCGACGCGTTCTGCTGGGCCGCATGCATCGCGGCAACTTTTCGTTCTGCTTCCTGAATGTCGGCCGGATAGTTGGGGTCGTCGCCGACAGACGGGTTATATCCGGCGGCTTCGAGTTCTTCGAGTTCATGCATGACTTCAGCACGCGTAAGTTGATGCGAGCCGGGGGAGGGCGATGCTTGTGCGTGCGCCCATGTCGATGTGATCATCAACGCGGTGCTCGCCACCATCGTGATGAATGAGCGCGATACTGCGCGGTCTGCATACGTGCGTTTCATGGCAGTGCTCCTGGATTAAGAGCGTATCGACCGAACCCGGTTTGAGTTCGTTTTGACGTGCTCTGCATCGGTTAACCGGTGTAGCGGGTAACTTATTCCCGGCTGCGAACGCCAATAACTCCGCCAGCTTAAGCAAGCGTTAACCTCGGGCGTTTAAATTGGCGTGCTTAATGCAGCTACGAAAAAAGGAGTGACTGATGAAAGACAGCGCCATGAACTTTGCAGACCAGGCCGTCAGCAAAGTGCCGCAAGTGACGTTGGGCTTCTGGGTGATCAAGGTCGCGGCCACCACGTTGGGTGAAACGGGCGGAGACTGGGTGTCGATGTCGCTGAAGCTCGGTTACCTGATTGGCTCGGCGATCTTCTTCGTATTCTTCGTCGCGCTCGTCTCCGCGCAGATCAAGGCGCGCGACTTCCATCCGTTCCTTTATTGGGCGACCATCATCGCGACCACGACGCTTGGCACGACAATGGCCGACTTCGCGGATAGATCGCTCGGCATCGGTTACCCCGGAGGCGTCGCGTTAGTCGTCGCACTGCTAGCGGCGAGTCTCGCGGCCTGGTATCGCTCGCAAGGCACGGTGTCAGTGGAAAGTATCGTCACGGCTAAAGCGGAGTGGTTTTACTGGGTCACCATCCTGTTCTCGCAAACGCTCGGCACCGCTCTTGGTGACTGGGTCGCGGGCGAAGATCGCGGCGGACTCGGCGTGGGTTACGAATACGGAGCAATGATCTTCGGCGCGGGCTTGCTCGTGGTGGCCGCCCTGTATTTCTGGTCGCGCGTGTCTCGCACGGCGCTTTTCTGGGCAGCGTTCATTCTGACGCGTCCCCTCGGCGCGACGCTTGGGGATCTGCTCGACAAGCCTGTCGCGGAGGGCGGGTTGCACGTGAGCCGCTTATACGCGTCGGTGATTCTGCTTGTGTTTATCGTCGCCTGTATCGTGCTTCTGCCGCAGCGCCCCGCGAGACGTGCGCCCGCTGTATAACGATGCGTCGATGCGTCGATGCGAGGCGAACTGGAACGCCTCATGGCCATTCACTCCGATGGCAGCGAGCGCTACTCAACCTCGCTGTCGTCCGTGTCGGCAATTTGAGCACTTTGTTCATGACTCATGGCAGCACTCGCGAGCGCCGTTACGGTTGCCGGTGCCCGCTCCTTGCGCTCGCTATACCGGTCGGTCAGGTAATCGGAACGGTCGCGCACGAGCAGCGTGAACTTGAAGAGTTCTTCCATGACATCGACCACCCGATCGTAGTACGAGGACGGCTTCATCCGTCCGTTCTCGTCGAACTCCTGGAATGCCTTGGCGACCGAGCTCTGGTTCGGGATCGTCACCATGCGCATCCAGCGGCCTAGTACGCGCAGCGCGTTGACTGCATTGAACGACTGCGAGCCGCCGGACACTTGCATGACTGCCAGCGTGCGCCCTTGCGTGGGACGGACGCTGCCGGAATCGAGCGGCAACCAGTCGATCTGATTCTTGAAAACGCCTGTGAGCGCGCCGTGACGCTCCGGGCTGCACCACACCTGACCCTCGGACCATATCGATAGCGCGCGCAGTTCCGCGACCTTCGGGTGGTCCGGCGGGACACTATCGGCAAGCGGAAGGCCGTGCGGATCGAACACCTTTGTCTCCGCGCCGAACTGCTGCAGAATCCGCTCTGCTTCCAGCGTCAGCAACCTGCTGTACGACGTTGGCCTGAGTGAGCCGTATAGAAGAAGAATGCGCGGCGGGTGTTGCGATAGCGCGCGTGGCTCGAGCTTCGTGAGATCGGGTATGTCGAGATGAAGAGGGCTGATGTTCGGCAGATCGGTCGGCATGGGCTATGGCGCTTAAAGGGTGATGGCACGCGAAAGCAGGACGGCGCTCGACGGACACAAGTCGGTCGCCTGACGTGTGGCGAGGATCGATGCCGGGGCCGCGTCGCGGCTGACCGGCTTGAAGCCGGACTTCTCGAAGAACGTCGATTCATTCGTGGTGAGCAGCCACCCGGTGCGGGCGCCCGCATCGAAAGCTTCGCGCAACAGAACGGCGAGCACGTTACGGCCGATGCCTTTGCCCCGCTGATCGGACACAACGACAAGCGACCGGATCAGTACATCGCGTCCGTATTGCTCGAATCCGCCATAACCAAGATGGACACCTGCCAGCGTCGAGAAGGTGAAGAACGAGCGGCCAGACTCGCTCAGATCGTTGATGGGAAGGTCCGCATCGCGCAGTGCCTGCACAAACTCAGCGTTGTCATCTGCGATGCGCCGGGCCACGATAAAAGGCGCGCCTTCTTCCTTCAGGATTTCGCGTTCGGGCATGCTTGCAAGGAGGCCGGCCGCTGCATCGGAAGGGCGGCACAAGCGTGTGCCTCGCGGCGTCACGACTATCGGCCGGTTGATCAGAATCGGATGGGCGAGCATAGCGTCGACGAGTTCAGCGTCGCTCACTGCCGGATCGTCGAGTCCGAGTTCCTTGTATGGCGTGCCCTTCGTGCGCAGCATGTCCCGGACCGCCATTCGGCTGTCGGCTATCAGGCGTTCGAGCGTTGCGCGATCAGGCGGATTTTGCAGATACTCGATCACGAGCGGGTTTTCACCGGCTTCGCGCAGCAGCGCGAGCACGTTGCGTGACGTGCCGCAGTCGGGGTTGTGATAGATGGTCACGCGCATCGTTTGTCCTCAATATGTTCGGGTTTCGTACCAATGTTGCGTCCGGTTCACGACGCCGACGACCAGCAGCATGACGGGCACTTCGATGAGTACGCCGACTACGGTGGCGAGTGCTGCGCCCGACTGGAATCCAAACACGCTGATGGCGGTTGCCACTGCCAGTTCGAAGAAGTTGCTCGCACCGATCAGGCTCGACGGACCGGCCACGCAGTGCGCGACACCGAGCTTGCGGTTGAGCAGATAGGCGAGGCCCGAGTTCAGCAACACCTGGATCAGGATCGGTACGGCCAGCATCGCGATCACCAGCGGCTCGCTGACAATGGCCTGCCCCTGGAACGCGAATAACAGCACGAGCGTTGCGAGCAGCGCGCAGATCGAATAGGGGCCTAGTCGGGAAACCATGCGTTGAAAGCGCGCATCGCCATGCCGAAGCAGCCGGCGGCGCACGATCTGCGCAATGACAACAGGGATGATGATGTAAAGCCCCACTGAAGCGATGAGCGTGTCCCACGGGACTGCAATCGCGGACAGGCCGAGCAGCAGTGCAACGATCGGTGCAAAAGCGACGATCATGATGGCGTCGTTCAGTGCGACCTGCGAGAGCGTGAAGTACGGATCGCCCTTGCAAAGCTGCGACCAGACAAACACCATTGCCGTACAAGGCGCCGCGGCGAGCAGGATAAGCCCTGCGACGTAGCTGTCCAGCTGGCCCGACGGCAACCACGCGGCAAAGACATGGCGCACGAAGATCCAGCCGAGCAGCGCCATCGACAACGGTTTCACAAGCCAGTTGACGAACAGCGTGACACCGATGCCGCGCCAGTGCTCCTTCACCTGCGCCATCGCACCGAAGTCGATCTTAATGAGCATCGGCACGATCATGACCCAGATCAGCACGCCGACCGGAATGTTGACGTGCGCCACTTCCATGCGGGCAATTGCCTGGAACACCAGCGGCAGCCAATGCCCGAGCGCGATGCCTGTAACGATGCAAAGCGCGACCCACACCGTCAGATACCGCTCGAAGAAACCGATACGAGGCGCCTGTGAATGACGTGCCGTTTGCTCGAGACTGCTCATGGGTGAATCCGTAATGGAATAGTGGCGGCTGCTGAGATGCGCTGCAAGATGGCAAACTCGGCAACGTTCATGTCGCCGCTCCTTTGCACTGCGGCGCGGCTCCAACTGCACAGCCCGCACCCGCACAACAGTTCTCGGTGAGGAAACCGAGGAGTCCGCTCATCGCGTCGAAGTTGGCCGAGTAATAGATAAAGCGCCCTTCCTGCTGACCTGTAACCAGCCCGGCGTGCGAAAGGTCCTTCAGATGGAATGACAGGCTCGACGGTGACAGTCCGACCTGCTGCGCGATGTCCCCTGCCGCCATGCCTTCGGGACCAGCTACCACCAGCGCCCGGAAAATGGCGAGTCGCGATTCATGAGCCAGCGCGCCGAGCGCGCGTACAACGAGGTTCGAGTCCATCGCAGCATGATAGGGCTGTCGATTCGATAATTCAAGTATTCTTGAAATGACAGGTGTGCGGACGCGGCTGAACGAATCGATATCGGTTGGCTTTGAACTGCGAAGGGGGAAGCGAAAGCAGTAAGACGCCAGCGGCGCCGGCGTCTTACCGATAGGAATAACTGCGTGATTGCGTAATGTCCAGCTGCAACGCCGGGCAATCGACTCCGCTACAACTTGTGGAACTGGTTCGAAAGCAGCGGCGTTTCAACACAGAGCGCCGGCGAGGCGCTAACGTCTGCGCCGGCACGATGGCGCTTTAGAACTTGTGACGCACGCCCACGCGGAATGCCAACTGGTTGTCCGCACCCGTGCCCGACGTGTTGAAGTAGCTCGTGCTCGAACCGATCTGCGCCTGCAGATCCTGCGTGCCGTTGCGGCCCGCTGCGATCTGATAGATGCCCAGTGCGTACACGTCGGTGCGCTTGCTCAACGCATAGTCGACGCTCAGGTCGACCTGGTTCCAGTGGCCGCGATTTGCGTTGCTCAGGTGCATGTACGTGTAGCCCGCGCCTGCCGTCAGTGCCGGCGTGAACGCGTACTTCGCGCCCGCTTCATACGCGGCGAAAGTCGTCGCACCGCCCGTGACCGTCTCGAGGCGCGTGTTCGTGTACAACGCCCACAGCGTCGCTGCGGCGATCGTGTAGCGGCCGCCCACGCCGAACGTGCGCAGATCGCGGATGTTGCCCGTCGTCACGTTTGCGATGGTCGTCGAGAATGCCGGCGTTGCCTGGCTCGGGTAGCGGATATCCGTGTATGCCGCGCCCACGCCGAACGGACCGTTAGCGTAGTTCAGGCCGAAGCTGTAAGCGCGCGACGAACCTGCGACCGGTGCTGCGGCCGTGCCCGTTGCGGGCGCGCCGGCGAATGCGCCAGCCTGGTTCGAGAAGCCATACATCGCGCCGAAGGTCAGGCCCGAGAAATTCGCGCTGCTGAACTTGACCGAGTTGTTGATACGGCTCGACGTCAACTGGTCGACGTCGTTGATGTGGTAAGCGTAGTTGCCCGCGACCGTTTGACCGCCGGTCGAGTAGCTGCCGCCGAGATAGTCGGTCGAGAACGAGTACTGGCGGCCGAACGTCAGCGAGCCGACATTGTTCTGCGACAGACCGACATACGCCTGACGGCCGAACAACGCGCCGCCCTGGCCGAGCGTGCCGTTACCGCTGTTGAAGCCGTTTTCCAGCACGAACAGCGCCTTCAGGCCACCACCCAGATCTTCGGTGCCGCGCAGGCCCCAACGGCTGCCTTGCGCCACGCCGTCGTCGTACTTGAAGAGATTGTCGTGACCGGTGGCGGTCTTCGAGTTGTTCACATAGCTGATACCGGCATCGATCACGCCATACAGCGTGACGCTGCTTTGTGCGTGTGCGGCGCTGGCGAAGACTGCGAGGGTAGCGGCGGTCAATAGTTTTTTGTTCAAAACGTTCTCCGATTAAAAATTAAGCGATCGCAATGCGATGCTCTTCGGCAAGGTCGTGCGACGGGCTGAAATTTAAGGGAACGCTGAGTAAGGTATGTGACAGGCGCATTGATTTTGAAATCTGTCGCGCGCAAGCGACAGTTAATGGCGATCTCGCGCATAAGCTTCTTCGCGCCCGTTCATATAAGCGTGTGAAAAACGATTGGTTTCAGGCGGCCGCCGCCGCATGCGACGATGCGCGCCTGTCAATCAAACCGCTTATGGGGAAACGCATGCAACGCCGCAATATCATCAGAAATGTGCTCGCGCTGGCCGGTGTCGCCGCTCTCTCGCTCACGACAACGTTTGCGCATGCAGACGGCCCGCAACTCAAGGTCGGCACGATGAGCGGCCCGGATGCACAGATCTGGTCGGTCGTGACCAAAGTGGCGGCGCGCGAGGGGCTCAACGTCAAAGTGATCGAGTTCAACGACTACGTGCAGCCGAATGCTGCGCTAGACGCCGGAGATCTCGACGCTAACGGTTTTCAACACCAGCCGTTTCTCGATAGCCAGATCAAACAGCGCGGCTACAAGATCGCTAATGTCGGCCTGACGTATGTGTCGCCAATGGGCTTTTATTCGAAGAAGTTCAAGTCGCTGAAGGACTTGCCCGAAGGGGCGAAAGTGGGCATTCAGAACGATCCGTCCAATGGCAACCGCGCGTTGCTCCTGCTCCAGAAGTACGGTGTCATCAAGCTGAAGCCGGGCGTCGGCACGAACGGCGTCAATGCGACTCCGCTCGACGTGGGTGAGAATCACAAGAAAATCCGGATCGTGGAACTCGACGCCGCGCAATTGCCGCGCGCGCTCGATGACCTCGATGCCGCGTCGATCAATACCGACTATGCAGTGAAGGCGGGCTTGCAGCCCACCAAAGACGCGATTGCAATCGAAGACCTCAAGGGGCCTTACGCAAACCTCATCGCGGTGCGCGAGAAGGACCGCAACCAGCCTTGGGTGAAGAAACTGGTCGCGGCTTACGAGTCCGATGAAGTACGCAAGTACATCGACACGCAGTTCAAAGGCGCGATCATCCCCGCGTTTTAAAGGACTCTTCCTTCCGTGTCGCGTGCCTCGCCGGCAGTGACTGGAACAGGAGCAGTAGCAATAAAAGCGAGGGCGCCCTTCACGGCGCCCTCGCTTTAGCGTCAAGCCGCGAATCAGTTGCTCAACAGCGAGCCGCTTCGAAACGCGGTCGCGCCGGCAATGCGCGCGAATTCGAGGCCGGCCGTGGCGAAACGCGTCAGATGCCGCGCATAGAGCACGCCGGCAACGTTGCTTTTGAGCGTAACGACGCGGTCAGTCAACGGATCGACGATATCCGCGATTTCATGGCCCACGTCGACCCAGGTGCCCACTTCGCAGCGATACACCAGCACGCCGCTGATCGGCGCGACAATCGGCTCGGCGCCTGCGAGCGGCGTCGCAGCGAACTCGAGCGGCGGCAGCGGCGCGGCCGTGCCTTCGATGACGCCACGCAAGGTCAGATATTCGACGATCGCCTGCGCGTCGCGCTCCGCATACTCGTAAGACACTTCTCGCTGCCCGCGCAATTCGATCGTGACCGAAATCGAGCCGTTCGGAATCGGGAAACGCTCGCCGAAACGGCCACGCAAATCCGACCAGCAGAAGCTGTGAATTTCATCGAACGGATTGCCCACCGAATTGAGCGCAAGCAGCGACGCCTTTGCGTCGAGATAACGCGCGAGCGGCTCGACTTCGGGCCACAGGTCGGGGTTCGTGTAAAGGTGCATCGCGGCTTCCCAGTCGCAATGCAGATCGAGCACGACGTCGGCGTCGTAGGAAAGCTTTTGCAGCGCGAGACGTTGCGATTCGAGCTCGGTGGCCGGCGTCTGCGCGTCGAGCGCCTCGCGCATCGCGGTGCGGATCGCCGTGCGATTGGCGTCGATGTTATCCGTGAGGCGCCCTTCGATTACCGGTGCGACGAGTGCCGACAGATCATGGAAGTTACGGTTGAAGTTCTGCGCGGTGTTGGTTTCGAAGCGTCCGGTCAGGTGGCCGAGAAAGTGCTGGTTCAGGCCGATGGGGTTGGCCACCGGCACGATGACCACTTCGCCGCGCAGCTTGCCGGCTGCTTCGAGTGCGGCAAGCTTGCGACGAAGTTCCCACGAGACGAGCATGCCCGGCAGTTCGTCGGCATGCAGCGACGACTGGATGTAGATCTTCTGTCCGCCGCTGGGACCGTAATGGAAACTGGTCAGGTTGCGGGCGGTACCGAGCGTCGGGGCAATCAGCGGATGGGATTGGGTTTGCATGGTTGTCGAATTCGCGGGAAAGTGCGGCGCGCCGCTATCTCGTTGATTTGAGGGGAAAAGCCTGGATGACGCCAGTCGTTCACAACTGCCCGGCGCCATATCGATCGCACGATCTTAGCCGATACGGCGCGGGGCGTGGTCGTGGCGGCTTCAAAAACGAAACGGGCCCCGCGCATGGCGGGGCCCGTTTTTTCGAGCCGTTCAGCGCGCCGCTAGACGCGCGTGGCGGCCCTGGCTGACACAAGCCGGCCTATTAGCTGCCGTACACGTCGAAGTCGAAGTACTTCTTCTCGAGCTTCTTGTACGTGCCGTCCTTGATGATGTCGGCGATCGCCTTGTCGACCTTCGCCTTCAGATCCGTGTCTTCCTTGCGCATGCCGATGCCCGCGCCGTTGCCGAGGATCTTCGGATCGTCGAGGTTCTTGCCGACGAAGTCGAAGCCGGCGCCGCGCGGCGTCTTCAGGAAGCCGATTTCAGCTTGCACCGCATCTTGCAGCGCTGCGTCCAGACGGCCCGACAGCAAGTCGGCATAGACCTGGTCCTGGTTCTGATACGGCACGACCTTCGCACCCTTCGGTTCCCAGTAGGTCTTCGCGTAGGTTTCCTGGATCGTGCCCTGTTCGACGCCGACCGTCTTGCCCTTCAGCGATTCAGCCGTCGGCAGGATGCCCGAACCCTTCTTTGCGACGAGGCGCGTCGGCGTATTGAACAGCTTCGACGAGAAGGCGACCTGTTCGGCGCGTTGCGGCGTCATGGACATCGACGACAGCACGCCGTCGAACTTCTTCGCCTTCAGGGCCGGAATCATGCCGTCGAAGTCGTTTTCGACCCACACGCATTTGGCTTTCAGGCGCGCGCAGATTTCATTGCCGAGGTCGATGTCGAAGCCAACGAGCTTGCCGTCGGAGCCTTTGGACTCGAACGGGGGGTAGCTGGCATCGACGCCAAAACGGATGGTGGACCAATCTTTAGCGTGTGCGCCAATCGAGACGGTGGCAAGCAGAGCAACCGTCAAAGCCGCTAGCAGTTTTTTCACTGTTTTACTCCTCGGTGTAGTTCAAATACTCCCGCACGCGGTTGTGCCGCTGCGGGAAACCCGGCGCGACTCACGACCGGGCCTGGGTTGAAGCCGCCAGCCGGGGCGGCCAGCAGCGCGCGCCAAGCTTATCAGTTCAAAAATGTTGGGTAGTTAGTGAAATACCGGATGGCGCATGAGCGATGCCTTGGCAGTAGAGGTGCCCGGAGGAGCGCATTGTCGCGCGACGATGCGGGCGGCATCGAATGGCCGGCTGTCGGCGCATGTCGTAATAACGTAGTAACCCGGTCGTAATGCGAATCGTTAAATAGATTTAGCAATCACGCGTTCATTTAATTCGTCGAATTAATTAAAGAACGTTAAGCGCCTGCCGTTATCACGTGATGAATGCCCGTCGTGTCCCGCCGAGGGTCAGTTATTTCCAGGCATTGACGCGGTAATGAGACCAAAAACATATTGCTTGGGGCTATCATCGTTGCTCCTCGCGCTTCCACGCAGCGCACAGAGCAGTTCTGGTCAGAGGAAACGTCTCCAGTATTGATTCGCGAGTCATTTACGCGGGCTTCTGCTCGCGGGAACTGCCTTCTGCAAAACGGTGTTGCATATGCACATGATTTCGACGGCAGATGGAGTGCGCTGTTTTACGCAGCACGGTCAGCAGCGAATTGCGCTTGCGTCCTCGCGCGCGCCATTAGCGCGTAGCGGGTGCGCGGTTTTGTTGCGACTCGTTGTGGGCGCGTTTCTCAGTTTCGGGCTGTTGTCGAGCGCGTCGGCCGAGGTCGCGAAAAAAGTCTTGCATGTGCTTGCGTGGCCCGGTTACGCCGATGCCGACGTCGTGAGGAACTTCGAGTTGCGTTACGACGTAAAAGTGGAAGTGACGCTCGTGGATTCCGACGAAGCGCTATGGGCCCAACTGCATGCCAGGAACGCGCCGCGCTTCGACGTGCTCGCGGCGAACACCGCGGAAATCCAGCGCTATACGCACGCAAATCTGCTGGCGCCGCTCGATCTGCAAAGTCTGCCCAATACCGCAAGACAACTGCCGCGTTTTCAGGCGCGCTCGGCGATCGAAGGAATCATGTCGGACGGCAAGGTCTATGCGATTCCGTTTACCTATTCGTCGATGGGCCTCATTTACGATCGCAAGCAGGTCGCAGTCGCGCCGCGCTCGATGCGTGAACTGTGGAACCCGCGATACCGCGGCAAGGTGCTGGACTTCAATAGTGCGCAGCACAATTTCTCGTTCACGGCGCTCGCGTTGGGTTATCCCGATCCGTTCAATCTGAACGCCACGCAGATGCGCGCGATTGCGCACAAGCTCGTCGATCTGCGCCGCAACCTACTGACCTATTACACGCTGCCTGAAGAGGCGACCGCGTTTTTCATCCAGCATAACGTTGCGCTGATGTTCGGGAACTACGGCACGCAGCAACTGGAATTACTGCGCCGCGCCGGCGCCGACGTGGGCTACGTGATTCCCGACGAAGGCGTGCTGGCCTGGCTCGATTGCTGGTCGATGACGCGTGCAGCCGCTGATCCGGCGCTCGCGCTCGCATGGATCAATTACATGCTCGAACCGGACGTGAGCCGGTTACTGACACAGCGGCAAGGACTCGCGAACACATTGACCGATCCGGCTGCGCATAGCGATAGCGCTCGCATCGTGTGGATCGGTCCGGTCGAAAACATTCAACGGCGCGAGGACCTGTGGATCAGAATCGTCTCCGGTGACCGCTCGGAGCGCTTCTGATGATCCGCCCCGGCCTCACCTTCAAGCTGTCCCTTCTGCTCGCCTGCATTGGCGTGCTGGCATCGGGCGCGACCGGTTATTACGCGTATCACGCGAACCGCGCAATGCTCGTGAAGGAAGCCGGCCACAGCTTGCTGACGTCCACAGAGCTGCTGGGTCAGCGTTTTTCCGCCTCCATCGACGACGTGGGCGCCGACGCACTCGTGCTCGCGAGCTTGCCTTCGTCGGCCGAGGTCCTGGCGACCGGCGACGGATCTGCGGCGAGCGCTTCGCGCGAACGGCTCGCGCAGGTGTACTCCAGCTTCATGATCCATCACGCCGAGTACCTGCAGATACGGCTTATCAGCCGCGCGCATCACGGCCTCGAAATCATTCGTTTTGACCGCGACGCCGACGGACTGATGCGCGTGGACGGCGGCGATCTGCAGGAGAAAGGGCAGTTCCCGTATGTGTTCGAGCCACTCACATTTTCGCCCGGACGCATTTACACGTCGCCGATTGCCGTCAATCATGAGTACGGCGCTCACGCGGCGCAGGGCAAACCGACGTTGCGGGTCGGCACGCCCGTTGCGAACGCGCAAGGCTCGGTGATCGGCGTCGTCGTGATCGATATCAATCTCGCCGATTTGCTCAAACGCTTGCAAAGCGATTTGCCAAGCGATTATGAGGTCTATCTCGCCAACGAATGGGGCGACTTTCTGGTTCATCCCGACGCGTCGAAAACGTTCGGCTTCGATAGCGGGCGCCGCGTGCTGATGCAGGATAGCTTTTCCGTCACCAAGCCGCTTTTCGAACAGAAGGAAAGCGAAGTACTCGTGAACGGCCTCGCGCGACCGCGTCAGGCCGAAGGGCAAGTACTCGCCTTCGTGCGCCGGCCGTTCGGCGCGTCCGAGGGCAATCGCTTCATCGTGATCGGGCTTGGCAAGCCGCTTGAAGACGTGTTGTCGGGCGCGCAACTGCTGGGCGGCAGCATCATTCGCATGGTGTTGATTTTCAGCGCGCTCGCACTGCTTCTCGCGATTCTTTTTGCGCGTGCGCTAACCAAGCCGTTGCATATCCTCGCGTATGCGGCCACGCATCTTTTCGCCGAACACGCGATGGAGACATTGCCGGTCAAACGCACGGACGAGATCGGCATACTCGCGCGCTGCTTCGATCGTCTGCGCCGCGAGATCAGATCGCAGATGGACGCGCTGCATGTGAAACAGCGCGAACTCGTGCATCTCGCCACGCACGACGTGCTCACCGGACTGCCGAACCGCATGCTGTTCATGGAGAAGCTCGAGCGTGCAATCGACGATGCGACGCGCCGCCGCGAAGGACTCGCGGTGTTGTTCGTGGACCTCGACCGCTTCAAGCAGATCAACGACCAGTTCGGCCATTCGGTCGGCGACAAGGTGCTCGTTGCGGTGGCGCTGAGGCTCAAGCAAGTGCTTCATTCGGCGGATGTCGTCGCGCGTCTCGGCGGCGACGAATTCATCGTGCTGATCGAGGGACCGCGCTCGGCGGAGGCGGCGCCGGGCATCGCCTCACGCATCATGACTACGCTCAACGAAGAGATTGTGATGGATGGCCAGGGCATGACGGTGGGCGCGAGCATCGGCATCAGCCAGTTCCCCGACGACAGCGGCACGGCGGAGGAACTGCTGCTGAACGCTGACGCCGCGATGTATGCGGCGAAATCGGGAGGGCGTTGCGCATATTTGCGTTATCGCGACGTGCTCGAGGCACGCCGGCGCAAGCAGGCGGACCAGACCGAAGCCGTGCACTTGCAAGCCGGCGAAAGTGCGACCGAGTGACACGAGGCCGAGCCCACGGCCTGGCTGACATATGAAATGCGGCGCGTTATTGCAATGCCGCTACCGCTGCGCGTGCGCCATTGTCTTGCAGCAACTGCAACGCATGAAGCAACGCCGCTCTGAACGCGGGCTGCGCGGCCAACTCCGCGGTGAATATTTCGCGCACGCCGAGCAGCGCATCCATCAGCGCCCGAGGATCGCCATTCGCAGATGCCGCGAGCGCTTTCAAGTTTTCGGCGAGCGGGTCGCTGATGTCATAGCGCGAACCGTCGTCTGCATAACCGCGCAAGAACGTCATCCATCCCGCGACCGCTAGTGCGAGGCGCGTGAACGGCTGCCCCGCGTCGATTCTTGCGGCGATGGTTCCAAGGAGGCGCGGCGGAATCTTCTGGCTGCCGTCCATCGCAATCTGCGCGCAGCGGTGCTTGAGCGCCGGGTTCGCATAGCGCGCGAGCAGTGCATCGCGATAGTTGGCGACATCGAACGACGCCGGCATGTTCAGCGTCGGCGCGATTTCTTCGGTCATCATCGCGTGGATGAGATTGCGCATGGCGGGGTCGGCGATCGCCTCGTCGATCGTGGCGAAGCCGGCAAGCATCGACAGATAGGCGAGGGTGGAATGCGTGCCGTTGAGCATGCGCAGCTTCGCCAGTTCGAACGGCGTGACGTCGCCGACGAGTTGTGCGCCCACCGCATGCCATGCAGGACGTCCCGCCGGAAAACGATCTTCGATCACCCATTGCCGGAACGGCTCGCAAGGCACGGGCGCGGCGTCACGATAGCCGAGCGCCGCTGCCACGGTGGCGTGCTCGGAGTCGGTCGTGGCCGGCACGATGCGGTCGACCATGGTCGACGGGAACGCAACTTCTGCTGCAATCCAGTCAGCGAGTGCCGGATCGAACTCGCGTGCAAAAGAACATACCACCTGGCGCAGAGCGGCGCCGTTGTGCCCGAGGTTGTCGCACGACAGCACGGTGAAGGGTTCTCTCGCTGCATCGCGGCGCTGGCGCAACGCGGCAACCAGAATGCCAGGCACGCTGCGTGGTGCGTGCGGATGCAATAGATCGTGTACGACGGCGGGATTTTCGAGTGCGACATCGCCCGTCTTCGCATTGCGGCAATAGCCTTTTTCCGTGACCGTCAACGAAACGATCCGCACGGACGGATCAGCGAGCCGCTCGAACAATGCGTCGTGGTCGTGCGGCATTGCAAGCACTTCGCGCAATGCGCGCACAACTGTGACCTTTGCACCCTCGGGTCCACGTTCGACGACGCTGTACACACCTTCCTGCTCCGTCAGCGCATTGCGCTTCGCCACGTCGCCTTGCAGCGTGACGCCGCAGATGCCCCAGTCGCCGCCTTCGGCGAGCATGGCTTCTTCCGTATAAAGCGCCTGATGCGCGCGATGAAAATTGCCAATGCCGAGATGCACGATGCCGATGGACGGCTCGCGCCACGCAGCATGCTCCGATGACAACACATGCTGACTCAGGGCGGACAACGCATGACGGGTAAGGCGAGGCATTGAAGCTGGCGTGCTCATGGTGTGAAGTCCAGATGACGTGACAGGCTTGAAACGCCGTAAATCAGCGGGAAAACCCTGATTTGACGTGTCAATATACTTGTATGGTAGCATCGTTCAAACGATTCGAGGCAAGCAGGCTGAAGCCGGATATGCAGTTGCATGCTTCGTTGAAAGCGCCATGACACCGCAGCCGTGAATTCAGCGTCAAGCTCGCGTTCGGTGTCACGCCAGACCTGATTGAAGCAAGGAAGGAAACATGAAAATCGTTCGCGCCGATGTGATCGTCACGTGCCCCGGCCGCAACTTCGTCACGCTCAAGATCGTCACCGATGAAGGCGTGCACGGCATCGGCGACGCCACGCTCAACGGTCGCGAACTAGCGGTTGCCTCGTATCTGAAAGATCACGTTTGTCCGCTACTGATCGGCCGCGATCCGGGCCGTATCGAAGACACCTGGCAGTATCTGTACAAAGGCGCGTACTGGCGCCGCGGTCCAGTCACGATGACGGCCATCGCCGCAGTCGACATGGCGCTATGGGACATTCTCGGCAAGGTCACGGGGATGCCGCTGTACAAGCTGCTCGGCGGGGCATCGCGCGAAGGCGTGATGGTGTACGGACACGCCACGGGTCGGGACATTCCAGAAGCGCTCGACCGTTACGCCGAGCACATCGAGGCCGGCTATCAGGCGATTCGCATCCAATGCGGTGTGCCGAACATGCGCTCGGTATATGGCGTATCGAAAGGCAGCGGCATGTACGAGCCGGCGACGAAGGGCGCCGTTGAAGAGCAAAGCTGGTCGTCGGAAAAGTATCTCGACTTCGTGCCGAAACTCTTCGAAGCGGTGCGCGACAAGTTCGGTTTCGACACGCATCTGCTGCACGACGTGCACCATCGCCTGACGCCGATCGAGGCGGCGCGCCTCGGTAAATCCGTTGAGCCGTATCGTCTGTTCTGGATGGAAGACCCCACGCCCGCCGAGAACCAGGCTGGCTTCCGGCTGATACGTGAGCATACGGTCACGCCCATTGCGGTCGGCGAAGTGTTCAACAGTATCTGGGACTGCAAGCAGTTGATCGAGGAGCAACTGATCGACTATATCCGCGCGACGTTGACGCACGCGGGCGGCATTACGCATCTTCGGCGCATTGCTGATTTTGCTTCGCTTTACCAGGTGCGCACGGGCTGTCATGGGCCGTCGGATCTCTCGCCGGTCTGCATGGGTGCGGCGCTGCATTTCGACCTGTGGGTGCCGAACTTCGGCGTGCAGGAATATATGGGCTTTCCCGAAGAGGCGCTCGAAGTGTTCACTCATGCATGGCGCTTCGATCACGGCATGATGCATCCGGGCGATGCACCGGGTCATGGGGTCGACATCGACGAAGCCGCCGCTGCGCGTTTCCCCTACGATCCGGCTTATTTGCCCGTTGCACGTCTCGAGGACGGCACGCTGTGGAACTGGTGACCGACGAGTGATGCGGCGCCGTCGCTCAGGTCTTATTTACCCCGCCTTTTGCCGCGCTTAATCGAATTAATCGAATTCGCGCATCTGCCACACCGGAGTCCACCATGCTTGCAGCCGTGCTTCACGAACCCAAACTGATTCGCATCGACGAGGTCGATCCGCCGGAGCCCGGACCCGGTCAGGTGCGAGTGCGAGTGCGCGCCGGCGGTATTTGCGGTTCGGATCTCTCGTATTACTTCAAGGGCAAGAGCGGCGATTTCGCGGTGCGCGAGCCGTTCGTGCTCGGGCACGAAGTGGCGGGCGAAATCGATTCGCTGGGTGAAGGCGTGAGCGCCGATGCGCGCCTCGTGCCGGGTCAGCGCGTCGCCGTGAACCCAGGGCTCGCATGCGGAACATGCAAGTACTGTACGATAGGGATGGCTAATCATTGTCTGAACATGCGCTTCATGGGCAGCGCGTCCACGTTTCCTCACACGCAGGGCATGTTCCGCCAGTACATTGTCGTGGCGGCGCGCCAGTGCATTCCAGTCGCGGACAGCGTCGACTTCGCGCAGGCGTCGATGGCCGAGCCGCTCGCCGTCGCGCTGCATGCGGTGAAACGGGCAGGCTCGCTGGTCGGCGCAAGCGTGCTGTTGATCGGCTGCGGCCCGATCGGCTGCATCCTGCTTTCGGTGGCGCGGCGTGCAGGCGCACATCGGGTCGTCGCCGTCGATCTGTCGAGCCGGGCTTTGCAGGTTGCCGCTCAACTGGGCGCGGACCAGACGGTCAATGCCGCCGACAGCGCGACGATCGAGCAATGGTCCGCACAGCGCGGCACGTTCGACGTGGTGATCGAAGCGTCCGGCAGTCCCGCGGGACTCGAAACGGCTTTACGGTCAGCGCGTGCAGGCGGCGCGGTAATCCAGGTCGGTAATCTGCCTGCTGGACAGTCGCCGGTTGCGGCCAATCTTGTGATGTCGAAAGAGCTTCGCTATCAAGGTTCGTTTCGCTTCACCGACGAATATGCAATTGCCGCCGATGAAATCGCATCGGGCAAGGTCGACCTGCGTCCGCTAATGACGCACGCATTCGCGATGAGCGATGCGAACCGGGCATTCGAGGTCGCTCTGGACCGCTCGCAGTCCATGAAGGTACATCTGAGTTTCGACTGAACCCGCACGCCCGCAGGCGCGTTGCAAACACGTGCCCCGATGGGCGCAACACATTCACAAGCCGTTCCAACGCCCGTCAAGAGGCGCAATGAAGGAGACATCGCATGATAAAGAGTCAACGCTGGTTTGTTGTCGCACTGCTCTTTCTGGCGGGCGTCATCAATTATCTCGACCGCTCGGCACTATCTATCGCCGCGCCGCTCATTCAGAAGGACCTGAACTTTTCGCACGCGCAAATGGGCGTTGTGTTCAGCAGTTTCTTCGTGGGCTATGCGTTGTTCAATTTCGTTGGCGGCGTGCTGTCGGACAAGGTCGGCGCGAAACGCGTGTTCGGCACTGCAATGGGCGTGTGGTCTTTGTTCTGCGGCGCCACGGCGCTCGCGACCGGCATCGGTTCGCTGATCGTGTTGCGTGTGCTGTTCGGCATGGGCGAGGGGCCGTTCAGTTCGTCGAACAGCAAGATGGTCAACAACTGGTTTCCTCGCAAGGAAGTGGCGAGCGCGATTGGCGTGATCAGTTCGGGCACGCCGCTCGGCGGCGCGCTGGCGGGCCCGGTGGTGGGTTTCATGGCGGTGCAGTTCGGCTGGCGTTGGGCGTTCGTCGCGATCATGTTGCTCGGGCTGCTATGGCTCGTCTTTTGGGCCGCGACCACGACCGAGCATCCGCAACAGAATTCGCGCGTCACAAGCGACGAGATGCAATTGATTCTCGCAGGCCAGGCCGATGAACACGCGCTCGCGCATTCCGCCGACGGCTCGAAGCTCGGCCTCGGTCACTTTCTGCGCAAGCCGATTATTCTCGCAACTGCCTTTGCGTTCTTCTCGTACAACTACGTGCTGTTTTTCTTTCTCTCGTGGTTTCCGACCTATCTGACCGAGGCACACCACCTGAGCCTGCATGACATGAGCATCGCCACGGTGATTCCATGGGTGCTCGGCAGCATCGGACTTGCAGCCGGCGGCTTTATCTCTGACCTGATTCTGCGTTTGACGGGCAAGCCGCTGTTGTCGCGCAAGATCGTACTGGGGACATGTCTTGGCGCGGCGGCGGTGTGCGTTGCACTGGCGGGCCGCGTCGCCAGCACGGAAAGCGCGGTTGCGCTGATGTCGGTGTCCATCTTCTTCCTGTATGTGACGGGCGCTGTTTATTGGGCCGTCATTCAGGACACGGTTCCGCGTGAACACGTGGGCGGCGTCGGCGGCTTCGTGCATCTGCTGGCGAATCTTGCGGGCGTGATCGGGCCGGCTGTCACCGGCTTCATCGTTCAGGCGACCCACGGCGCGTATGGCAGCGCATTCGTGCTGGCGGGAGGGATCGCGGTACTCGGCGCGGTGTGCTCCCTCGTGTGGATTCGCGAGCCGCGCGCAAGCACGCTGGCGGTGGAACGTGCATGGTAGTATGGTGCACAGCTTCGCAGGGTGCATCACCGTGCATTCAGTAACGGCCAGGCACCGTTGCGCCGAGGCAGCTATCCACTCGATGCTCTTTCGTAGTTTGCAAAATGTCGACTAGGAATCTCTCCGCCAGCAAGCCGCCCATTGGAGCGAACGCCACGCTCGCTGAACCTCGTGCGCGGCGTCGTGCGGGCGCGCAGGCGGGCGTGCAGGTCCCACTGCCAGATCTAACCGAGAACGTATCGTTCGATTCGCACGAGCCCATCGGCAAGCAGATCTTCCGCGCTTTGCGACAGGCCATTTTCGTCGGCCAGATGGTACCCGGCACGCCGCTCTCGGAGAAGGAAGTGTCGGACATGTTCCAGGTGTCGCGGCAACCGGTGCGCGAGGCATTCATCAAACTGGTCGAAGCGGGCGTGCTGCAGGTCTTGCCGCAACGCGGCACCTTCGTGAAGCGCATCTCTCCGCGCCAGGTGCGCGAAGGGCGCTTTATCCGCGAAGCGATCGAGACGGCGGTAGTGCGCAAAGCAGCAGTGTCGATTACCGATGAGCAATTGCAGGCGCTCGCCGACAATCTGCGCGAACAGAAGCTCGCGGCAAAATCGAATGACACGGCCGCGTTCCTCGCGCTCGACGAAGCATTCCACTACGCGATTTCGCAGGCGATAGACTGCACTGCCGCGTGGGAAACCATTCAGGACATCAAGGCGCAAATGGATCGCGTGCGCTACTTGAGTTTGCCGGACGTGTCGCCCCTCGATCTGCTGATCAAGCAACACGCGAAGATCCTGGCCGGCTTGCGCGCGCACGATCCCATCGCCGCCGAAGACGCCATGCGCAGCCATCTGCGTGAAATCCTCGTGTCGCTCGGTCCCATCGCCGCGCGTAACCCCGCCTGGTTCGAGACCGACGAACCGGAGCGCGTGCCGCTGTCCACGTGAAAACGTCGCGCTGAGCGGGTCCCGCAAAGCGTCGCGTTATGGCAAAGTGTGCCGTTTCAATGCCACGAGGTGAGGGGCCAATGACAGGTCGCCTGGTCTATGTGATGGGGCCGTCCGGCGCGGGCAAAGACGCGTTGCTGGGTTTCGCTCGCAAGCGCCTTGCGGGCGAGCCGATTCTCTTCGCGCATCGTTACATTACGCGGCCAAGCGGCAACGGCGAAGAACATATCGCGTTAAGCGTCGAGGAATTCGCCGCTCGTTCGTTGCTGGGTCTCTTCGCGCTCGAATGGTCCAGTCATTCACTGCGCTATGGCGTGGGTATCGAACTCGACGCATGGCTCGCGCGCGGTTGCACGGTAGTCGTGAATGGCTCGCGCCAGTACTTGCATCATGCGCTTGCGCGCTATCCTCGTACCGAAGTCGTGCATGTGGACGCTGCGCCGCATATTCTCGAAGCGCGACTCGGCGCGCGGGCGCGCGAATCGGCGGAGCAAGTAGCCGCGCGGCTCGCACGGCACGCGCCTTTTTCTTTGCCCGATGGCGTCCGCTGCAAATCAATCGACAATTCAGGCGAACTGGAAGAGGCGGGTCATGCGCTGATCGCATTCCTCGAAGCCAAAGCCGGGCTATAGTTCTCGCCTTTGCTGCATCGGCGGTAAGCAGGTAGCAGTCTTACTGCTGCCTTGGCATCCGCTTTCATACAGCTTCACTTCACGGAGTCTCTTGCAAATGAGCGAAAGCGCGCGTTACACCGAAGTAGCCGATCTGATCCCCGCGGCCGAAAGCCTGCGCGAAATTCGCCATCACATTCATCACCATCCCGAGCTTGCCTACGAAGAGTTGCAAACCGGCGCGCTCGTCGCCGGAAAGCTCGAGGAATGGGGCTGGCAGGTCACGCGCGGTGTCGGTCAAACCGGTGTGGTCGGCACGCTCAAAGTAGGCGACGGCAAGCGCAGCATCGGCATTCGCGCCGACATGGACGCGCTGCCGATCATCGAGCAAACCGGTCTGCCTTACGCAAGCGGCACGCACGGCAAGATGCATGCGTGCGGCCACGACGGCCACACGACGATCCTGCTCGGTGCCGCGCAACGTCTCGCCGCCACGCGCAATTTCTCGGGCACGGTGCACTTGTACTTTCAGCCGGCCGAAGAAAGCGGCATCGACAGCGGCGCGAAGAAAATGATCGAAGACGGCCTGTTCGAGCGCTTTCCGTGCGACGCCGTGTTCGGTCTGCACAATCATCCAGGCGCGGAGCCGGGCGTGCTGCTGTTCCGCAAGGGGCCGTTCATGTCGGCGGGCGACAAGGCGATCATCACGGTAGAAGGCGTGGGCGGCCACGCGGCGCGCCCGCATCTGACGGTCGATCCGGTGGTGGTGGCGGCCAGCATCGTCATGGCGTTGCAGACCATCGTTGCGCGTAACGTCGATCCGTCGCAACCTGCTGTCGTGACAGTTGGCTCGATGCATGCGGGTACAGCAAACAACGTGATCGCGAGCACGGCGAGGCTCGAACTGAGCGTGCGTTCGTTCAGCCCTGAAGTGCGTGCGTTGCTTAAAAAGCGCATTACCGAACTCGCGCAAACGCAGGCCGCGAGTTATGGCGGCAAGGCCGTGGTCGAATATATCGAAGGTTATCCGGTTGTCGTTAATTCGGATGACGAAACAGATTTCGCGGTAGAAGTGGCGCGCGAACTGGTAGGCGACGACAAGGTCGTTGCGCAGACCGACATACTGATGGGTAGCGAGGACTTCGCATTCATGCTGCAGAAGCGGCCGGGCACGTTTCTACGCATCGGCAACGGAGTGGGCGAGGACGGCTGCATGGTGCACAACCCGCATTACGACTTCAACGACCAGAACCTGCCGGTTGGTGCGGCATTCTGGACGCGGCTGGTGGAGAGGTACCTCAGCCGCTGACCGCAGTTGCGGGCGCGGGGCGTGAACATTCGAACAGCGGTGGCAAAACTGTCGCTGAATTTCAACCGCGCCTTGCCACCATCTCCGATACGGTTTGCGCAGCCTGCTGCAGCGGCTCGAGAAACGCCTTGACCATCTGTCTGGCCGAATTGCGTTGCGCGTTGCCGCTGATATTCATTGCCGCGATCACGCGTCCCTGACGATTGCGGATAGGCGCCGACAGCGAAATCAAACCGCCTTCCAGTTCCTGATCGACAATCGCCCATCCTTGGCGGCGCACCTGCGCGATCAGTTTCTTCAGTTCTTCTTTGTCCGTTACCGTGCGCGGCGTGTGAGCGTAGAGCGGCGACGAATTCAGCGTGGTTTCGAGCGTCTCGTCGTCGAGTGCGGAGAGCAGCACGCGGCCCATCGACGTGCAATACGCGGGCAGGCGGCTGCCGATGGACAGGTTGATCGTCATGATCTTGTGAGTCGGCACCCGCAACACGTAGACGATCTCCGTGCGGTCGAGCACGGCCGCCGAGCAGCTTTCGTGCACCTGTGCGGACAGTTCTTCCATGACTGGCTCGGCCAGATTCCAGAACGGCATCGACGTCAGGTACGCGAATCCGAGGTCGAGAATTTTCGGCGTCAGGCGAAACAGGCGGCCCTCGGCTTCGACGTAGCCGAGCGTCTGCAATGTCAGCAGGATGCGCCGCGCGCCCGCGCGCGTGAGGCCCGTGGCAGCGGCGACGTCGGTAAGCGTCTGCTCGGGGCGCGTTGCGTCGAACGCGCGAATCACCGCGAGGCCGCGCGCGAACGATTGCACGTACGAGTCGCCCGGTTTGTCCGGGGCCGGTTCGGCGCTGGCGGAAACGTCGGGGGACGGCGGCGGGGCTTTGCTCATGGACCTGGAAATGTGTGCGAAACGTGCGTTCGTAAGGCTTGGATACCGTCCGCGGTGACTCGATGGTCGCGACGGTGCGCAAAGGCGTGACGATAGCTTAAGCCTTCTGTTTCGCCAACTTCACGGGTCTTCGGACAAAAAACCCAGGGTTTGCGTGGATGTAACCGGCATCGAAAATTTGTATGATGACCCGATGACATGACAATCGAGAGATTCGATGTTCGACAAGATTCCAGCCCGCGCATTGAGCGACACCGTCGCGCAGCAGCTTCTCAAGCAGATCGACAAGGGCACCTTCGCACGCGGCGGCAAGCTGCCCACCGAGGCCGTGCTCGCGCAGCAATTCGGCGTGAGCCGCACGGTGATCCGCGAGGCGATTTCGCGGCTGAAGAACGAAGGTGTGGTCGAGCCGCGCCAAGGCAGCGGCGTCTTCATCGCGGCGCACGGCGCGATCCGGCCGCTGCGTATCGACTACGCCGAAGCGGTCGAGCCGGGGTCGGTCGTACAGATTCTCGCGCTGCGGCGGGCGATTGAAGCGGAAGTCGCATCCGAGGCCGCGATGCGTCGCACCGACGCCGACATGATGTCCATCGACGCGGCCCTCGCGAAGATCGACGAAGCCGTCGCGGAAGGCGAGGACGGCGTGACCGAAGACGTCGCGTTTCATCGCGCGATTGCGGGAGCAACCGGCAATCCGTATTTCCTCAAGACGCTGACGTTCCTGAATCAGTATCTCGAAGCCGGCACGGTTGTCACGCGCCGCAACGAAGCACTGCGCGAAGACTTCTCGCGTCAGGTGCGCGAAGAGCACGCGGCCATTGCAGCCGCAATTCGTGCCGGCGATCCCATGGCCGCGCGCAACGCGGCGCAAACGCACATGTACAACGCGGCAAGGCGGCTCGCGGAAGCGGGCATTCGATGATGCCGTGGCACGCCGGCGAGTGCCGTGGGCTCGGCGCACGCGATGCAATTCCCACAAGCGCGTAACAGATTCCATAGAGGTGCAGCATGTCCAGAAATGTCGGTGTCATCGGTCTCGGTGCAATGGGTTTGGGCGTCGCGCGTTCGTTGCTGCGTGCGGGCTTGCGGGTCCACGCGTGCGATCTGCGCAGCGAAGTCCTGCAGGCGTTCGTAAAAGAAGGCGGCGTGGGTTGTGCGTCGCCCGCCGAACTCGGTGCGCAATGCGACGTGGTCATCACGCTGGTCGTGAACGCCGCGCAAACCGAGGCCGTGTTGTTCGGCGAGCAGGGCGCGGTCGCGGCGATGAAGCCGGGCGGCGTCGTGATCGCGAGCGCGACGGTCGCGCCCGACTTCGCAATCGAACTTGGCAAGCGGATTGAGGCATCAGGTTTGCAGATGCTCGATGCGCCGGTCTCGGGCGGGGCGGCGCGCGCCGCATCGGGCGAGATGACGATGATGACGTCCGGTCCCGCCGCCGCCTACGCGGCCTGTGAGGACGTGCTCGCCGCGATGGCGGGCAAGGTTTATCGCCTGGGCTCCGCGCATGGCGCGGGATCGAAGGTCAAGATCATCAACCAGTTGCTGGCCGGCGTGCATATCGCCGTGGCCGCGGAGGCGATGGCGCTCGGCTTGCGCGAAGGCGTCGATCCGGACGCACTTTACGACGTGATCACGCACAGCGCCGGCAATTCGTGGATGTTCGAGAACCGCGTACCGCACATACTCAACGGCGATTACACGCCGCTGTCGGCCGTCGACATTTTCGTCAAGGATCTCGGCCTCGTGCTCGATACCGCGCGCCGTTCGAAATTTCCGCTGCCGCTATCGGCGGCGGCGCACCAGATGTTCATGATGGCGTCCACGGCCGGTCACGGCGGCGAAGACGACTCCGCGGTCATCAAGATTTTCCCCGGCATCGACGTGCCGGCGGCAAAGTGAACAGGAGCGCGTCATGACCGCTACGACACAACGCGCGCTGCTCGGCTGTATCGCCGACGATTTCACCGGCGCAACCGATCTCGCCAACATGCTGGTGCGCGGCGGCATGCGCACGGTGCAAACCATCGGCGTGCCTGAGAAGGGAGAAACGATCGAAGCCGACGCGCTCGTGGTCGCGCTGAAGTCGCGCACGATCCCCGCAGCCGACGCAGTCGCGCAATCGCTTGCCGCCCTCGACTGGCTGCGCGCCCAAGGCTGCCGCCAGTTCGTTTTCAAATATTGCTCGACCTTCGATTCGACTGACGCGGGCAACATCGGGCCGGTGACGGATGCGTTGCTGAACGCGCTATCCGCGCAAGGTTCTGCCAGTGCTTTCACGATTGCCTGCCCCGCGTTCCCCGAGAACGGCCGCACGATTTTTCGCGGTCATCTCTTTGTCGGCGATACGTTGCTCAACGAGTCGGGCATGGAGAACCATCCGCTCACGCCGATGCGCGACGCCAACCTCGTGCGCGTGTTGCAACGTCAGACGCAATCGAAAGTCGGGCTCGTGCGTTACGACGCGGTGGCCCAAGGTGTATCGGCCGTGCGCGAATCGTTCGACGCATTGCGTAACCAGGGCGTGCGCATGGCAATTGCCGACGCGGTCTCCGACGTCGACCTATACGTGCTTGGCGAAGCGTGCGCCGATCTGACATTGATCACAGGCGGCTCCGGTATTGCGTTGGGCTTGCCGGGTAACTTCCGTCGCGCGGGCCTGCTCGATTCGCAAGCTGATGCCGCGCAACTGCCCCACGTCGAAGGAATGTCCGCAGTGCTCGCCGGCAGCGCGTCGAAAGCGACCAATGCCCAAGTCGCCGCCTGGCGCGAAACACGGCCTGCGTTTCGCATCGACCCGCTTGCGGCTGCGCGCGGCGAAGCGGTTGTCGAACAGGCGCTGGCCTTCGCGCAAACATATCTCGACAAAGCCGAACCCATGCTCATTTACGCGACCGCCACGCCCGACGAAGTGAAAGCGGTGCAACGCGAACTCGGCGTGGACCGGGCAGGACATCTGGTCGAATCGACGTTGGCGGCGATTGCGCGCGGCCTGCATGAACGCGGCGTGCGCAAGTTCGTCGTAGCGGGCGGCGAGACCTCGGGCGCGGTCGTGCAGGCGCTGAACGTTCGCACGTTGCGCATCGGCGCGCAGATCGATCCTGGCGTTCCGGCGACTGCAACCGTAGGCACGCAACCGCTCGCGCTGGCACTGAAATCCGGCAACTTCGGCACGACGGATTTCTTCGAAAAAGCGCTGAGTCATCTGAACGGAGCCGCGCAATGAGCAACGCGCCCGCAGTCCACGCCACGAACGAAGCGCGCGTACGCGAGGAAATATGCGTGACTGGCGCGAGTCTTTATCAACGAGGCTATACAGTCGGCAGCGCAGGCAACATCAGCGCGCGGCTCGATGACGGCTGGCTGATCACGCCGACCGACGCGTGCCTCGGTCGGCTCGATCCGGCCGACATCGCCAAGGTCGACTTCGACGGCAATGCGGTGTCGGGCGGCAAGCCGTCGAAAACGCTCGCGCTGCATCGCGGCATCTATGCGCGCAACGGCGAAACGCGCGGCATCGTGCATACGCATTCGACGCATCTGGTCGCACTGACACTGGCGGGCGTGTGGAGTGAGACCGACGTATTGCCGCCGATTACGCCGTACTACGTGATGAAAGTGGGCCACGTGCCGCTGATTCGTTACCGGCGGCCCGGCGATCCGCAAGTGGCCGCGCAGATCGCCGCGCTCGCCGATAGCGTTCGCGCGGTGCTGCTCGAGCGTCTAGGCCCGGTGGTCTGGGAACGTTCGGTCGCGCATGCATCGTATGCACTCGAAGAACTCGAAGAGACCGCGCGTTTGTGGCTCATGACCAATCCTCGACCGGCGCCGCTCGACGAAGCGTCGCTCGAAGAACTGCGCAGCGCGTTCGGCGCGCGCTGGTAGCAACCGCTCACATCAATCAGATCGCCCAAGGCGACGCGTTATACAACCATCCCAGGAGACATTGCATGAGTTCGTATCAGGCCGTATCCAGCCAGCCGTTCGCGGCGGCCGCGGGTCAACCCGGCGCCGCGGAAGTCGAGCGCACATACAAGAAAGTGTTCTGGCGCATCGTGCCATTTCTGATGCTTTGCTACGTGGTCGCGTATCTGGATCGCGTGAACGTCGGCTTTGCAAAGCTGCAAATGTCGCAAGACCTCGCGTTCAGCGAAACGGTGTTCGGCCTCGGTGCAGGCGTGTTCTTTATCGGCTACTTCCTGTTTGAATTGCCGAGCAACATTCTGATGCACAAGCTCGGCGCGCGGATCTGGATCGCACGGATCATGATTACCTGGGGCGTGATGTCAGCGCTATTCGTGTTCGTAAAGACGCCGACCCAGTTCTACATACTGCGCTTTCTACTTGGTCTCGCCGAAGCAGGTTTTTATCCGGGCGTGATCCTGTATCTGACTTACTGGTTTCCGTCGCATCGGCGTGCCAAGATCATTGCGGTGTTCATGTCGGCCATTCCGGTGTCGGGCATCTTCGGCAATCCGCTGTCAGGCTGGATCATGCAGGCGTTCCATCACAGCTCGGGTCTCCAGGGCTGGCAATGGATGTTCCTGATCGAAGCAATTCCGGCGGTGGCGATCGGTATCGCCACGATCCTGTATCTCGACAACGGAATTGCGAGCGCAAAGTGGCTGAGCGAAAGCGAAAAGCGCCTGTTGACCGATGAAATCGCCGCATCGCAGCCGAAGGAAAAAGCAAACGCTCATTCGCTGCGCGCGGTGTTCCGCGATCCGCGTACATGGTGGATGTCGCTCATCTACTTCGCGTTCGTCACCGGGCAATACGGCCTGACGTTCTGGATGCCGACGCTCGTCAAATCCACGGGCGTGAGCGGCGCATTCAACATCGGTCTGCTGAGCGCGATTCCGTTTGTCTGCGCGATCGTCGTGATGAATCTGATGGGACATAGCGCGGACAAGCGCCGTGAGCGCCGCTGGCATCTGATCGTGCCGGCGTTGTTCGGCGCCGTGGGCTTCACGGTCGCGGCTTCGTTCGCCAGCAACACGGTGGTGTCCATCGCGTTTCTGTCGCTCGCCGCTGCCGGCGTGCTGACTTGCGCGCCGCTCTTCTGGTCGCTGCCGACGGCGTTCATGTCGGGCGCGACCGCAGCGGCCGGCATCGCGATCATCAATTCGATCGGTAATCTCGCGGGTTTCGCGAGTCCCTACATGATCGGCTACCTGAAAGATCTCACGCACAGCACGCAGACCGGCATGTATGTGCTGGCCGGCATGCTGGTGATCGGCGCGATTGCTACGTGGCTCACGCCGGCCAGACTGGTCAATCGCTAAAAGCGCCGCGCGGCCCATACGTTGCTGCACAGCTTCGGTTGCCGCGCGCTGAACACAGCTTCAAAGGAGTTGCCGCCATGCCTCGCTTCGCCGCCAATCTGTCGATGATGTACAACGAGCACGCTTTTCTGGACCGTTTCGCTGCTGCCGCAAAAGACGGTTTCAAAGCGGTCGAGTTTCTGTTTCCGTATGATTTTCGCGCCGCGGAAATCAAGGCGCGGCTCGACGCCAACGGTCTGACACAAGCGCTCTTCAACGCGCCGCCGGGCGACTGGGCCAGCGGCGAGCGCGGCATCGCAACGCTGCCCGGACGTGAAGACGAGTTCCGCCGCAGCATCGAAACGGCTCTCGAATACGCACGTGTGATCGGCAATCGCAAGCTGCATGTGATGGCGGGCCTGATCGGCGCGGATCAGCCGCGCGAGCGGCATCGCGAGGTATATCTGCAAAACCTCGCGTACGCCGCGAAGGCCGCGCAAGCCGAGGGCATCATGATTGTGATCGAACCGATCAATACACGCGACATGCCGGGCTTTTTTCTGAACCGGCAGGACGAGGCGCAAGCAATCTGCGCGGAAGTCGGCGAGCCGAATCTCAAGGTGCAGTTCGACTGTTACCACTGTCAGATCGTGGAAGGCGATCTCGCGGTGAAGCTCAAGCGCGATCAGGCGGGCATCGGTCACATTCAGGTTGCAGGCGTACCCGAGCGGCACGAGCCGGATACGGGCGAGATCAACTATCCGTATCTCTTCGATGTCATCGACTCACTCGGCTACGACGGCTACATCGGCTGCGAATACCGGCCGCGCGCCGCGACTTCCGCGGGGCTCGGCTGGCTCAAACCGTATCTGAACGCTGCTTGACCAGGATATAACGAGGACACTAGCCAATCATGAAAGTACTAATAACCGGCGGCGCGGGATTTCTCGGCCAACGCCTTGCGCGCGAACTGCTCTCGCGCGGTTCGTTGAACGACGCGCAAGGCGCGCCGCAAGCCATCACCGAACTCGTCTTGCTCGACGTCGTGCAAGCGAACGATTTCGGCGACAGCCGCGTGCGCACCGAAGTGGGCGATATCGCCGAGCGCAGCGTGCTCGAGCGTGCAATCGACAGCAACACCACGGCGATCTTTCACCTTGCCGCGATCGTGAGCGGTCAGGCGGAAGCCGACTTCGATCTCGGCATGCGCATCAATCTCGACGCGTCGCGCCTGTTACTCGACGTTTGCCGCGAACGCGGACACCGGCCGCGCGTGGTGTTCACGAGTTCGGTCGCGGTGTACGGCGGCGACTTGCCCGACATCGTGCAGAACGATACTGCGCTGAATCCCCAATCGTCGTACGGCGCGCAAAAGGCAATTGCCGAGTTGCTGCTCAACGACTATTCGCGGCGCGGTTTCGTCGACGGACGCGTGCTGCGGCTGCCCACGATCAGCGTGCGGCCCGGCAAGCCGAATGCGGCGGCGTCGTCGTTTGCGAGCGGCATCATCCGCGAGCCGTTGAACGGCGAAGAGGCTGTGTGTCCCGTCAACGGCGCCACGCGGCTGTGGCTGCTGTCGCCGCGCAAAGCGATCGAATGCCTGATTGCCGGGCTCGAACTCGATGCCGCCGCGCTGGGCAACCAACGCGTGCTGAATCTGCCGGGCATCTCCGTGAGCGTCGACGAGATGGTGGCGGCGCTGCGCGAAGTGGCTGGCGACGAGGTCGCGAAGCGGATTGTCTGGCAGCCGGACGCGCGCATCGAAAAAATCGTCGGTAGCTGGCCGGGACGTTGGGACACATCGCGCGCCGAACAACTGGGCCTGCGCGGCGAGCAGACCTTTGCCGACGTGATCTGCGCCTATATCGCAGACGAGGGCGTGAAGGTCCGCTGAAGTTTCATTAGAAGGTCACTAAAGCGCCCGCCAGACCTCGCGTTGCGGCCCCGCAGCGCGGCGGCGGCGCGGGCGCATCAATTGTCAGACGCTTGCCCGGCGCGGCTGACGCCTCTCACGTATTCCCTGATGACGGTCGGTGCGCGCTTGACAGCGTTTCCGCCACGCGCCTATTATCGAGCCTTGTTGTTCGATATATGACCGTATGTTCGGAGAGAGAACAAAACGGCCGGCAACTCGAACGCATCGTTCACCATCCTGCGCTAAGCTGAATTCACGCGACGGCTGCCCGGCAGCCGCCCGGCCGATGCTCGACGCATCCGCCCGTGCCACGCATTCATGCTGACGGCGCGGCGCGCGCAGCACATCACTGGAGACATGACATGACCGAAGCATTCCTGTGCGACGCGATTCGCACCCCCATCGGCCGCTATGCGGGCTCGCTGTCGTCGGTTCGCGCAGACGATCTGGGCGCGGTGCCGCTGAAGGCGCTGATGGAGCGCAACAAGAACGTCGACTGGAGCGTCATCGACGACGTCATCTACGGCTGCGCGAATCAGGCTGGCGAAGACAACCGCAACGTAGCGCGCATGTCGTTGCTGCTCGCAGGGCTGCCTAAAGACGTGCCGGGTTCGACCGTGAACCGCTTGTGCGGCTCCGGCATGGACGCGGTCGGCATCGCCGCGCGCGCAATCAAGTCAGGCGAGGCCGCGTTGATGGTGGCGGGCGGCGTCGAGAGCATGAGCCGCGCACCGTTTGTCATGGGCAAGGCAACGAGCGCGTTTTCGCGCCAGGCAGACATCTACGACACGACCATCGGCTGGCGTTTCGTCAATCCGTTGATGAAGCAGATGTACGGCGTCGACTCGATGCCGGAGACCGGCGAAAACGTCGCGACCGACTACAACATCAGCCGCGCCGATCAGGACGCGTTCGCACTTCGCAGTCAGCAGAAAGCCGCGCGCGCGCAGAAGGACGGCACGCTCGCGCAGGAAATCGTCGGCGTGACGATCGCGCAGAAGAAGGGTGATCCGATCACGGTGTCGCAAGACGAGCATCCGCGTGAGACGAGCCTGGAAACGCTCGCGAAACTGAAGGGCGTCGTGCGCCCGGACGGCACGGTAACGGCAGGCAACGCATCGGGCGTCAACGACGGCGCAGCGGCGCTGCTGCTGGCCAACGAAGAGACGGCCAAGCGGTTCGGCCTCACGCCGCGAGCCCGCGTGCTCGGCATCGCGACGGCGGGTGTCGCGCCGCGCATAATGGGCATGGGCCCGGCGCCCGCCGCACAAAAATTGATGGCGCGCCTGAACATGACCATCGATCAGTTCGACGTGATCGAGTTGAACGAGGCGTTTGCTTCTCAAGGTATTGCGGTGCTGCGCACGCTCGGCGTGGCAGACGACGACGCACGTGTGAACCCGAACGGCGGCGCAATCGCGCTGGGTCATCCGCTCGGCATGAGCGGCGCGCGCCTCGTGACGACCGCGATGTACCAACTGCAACGCACGCAGGGACGCTTCGCACTGTGCACGATGTGTATCGGCGTGGGGCAGGGCATCGCAATCGCAATCGAACGCGTGTGATGGTCTAGCGCGCGTGCCGCGCTTTGCGTTTCTGAACAGCCTCTTCGCTGCCGCGAAGAGGCTGTTTCTTTTTGCGTCGCGCGTCGGCAAGCGTCGTACCGGCTCGCAATTGAAGCTTCCTGTAAGGCATGTACAATCGTTGCGCTACATCTTTAGTCAAGCGTCCTGAATATTTCCCATTGGACATTATGCGAAATGGGCAACGTGGCCGGGACGATTTTTCAAGGAGAGCGTAAATGAATGCAGCGACGATAGGAGCAGCATTGACGGCAGCGGTGCTCGCCGCGGCTCAGCCGGCGTGGGCGCAAGAGCCCTTGGCGAGCGCCGCGCAAGGTGTCGTCAGTGCCGTGCAGCCTGTGCATATGAAGGCCACCATCGTGGGCATCGATCCCGGCAGCCGCTCGCTCACGCTGCAGGGGGCGAACGGCAACGTTGTGATCGTGCTCGTGGGCCAGCAAGTCGCCGGTTTCGAAAAACTGAAGGTGGGCGACCACGTGGATGCGCTGTATAAAAACGCGCTGCTGGTCAAGGCCGAGCGAGTGACAGGAAAAGGCAAGGGCATTCGTGAACGCGTCGATACGCAGGTCTACACACCTGCGTCGGGCGGCTTCGAATCGGCGCGTCAGGTCGAAGTGCTTGCCACCGTGCAAAAGATCGACCGCAAACGGCGCCTTGTCACTCTGCGCGGCGCGTATCAGACCCAAACACTCGAAGTCGGTCCGCAAGTCGATCTTGCAGACGTGAAGGTGGGCGACACGATTCACGCGGTATTCGTTTCGGCCGCAGCTGTACAAGTCACGCCGCAAGACGCGGCGCAAAGCACGCCTCAATGAAGCGTATGTCGTTGCGCGGTGCGATGGCCTTCCCGGCCATCGCGCCGTTGTTTTTTCAGGCTCGTGCTGCGCATGCTGCGAATTCACGCGACATGCGCGGAGCCTGACAACGCATGTCAGCGCGGGCTCGGCGGCCCCAGGCTCAAACCGGCGAGCCGACCGAGCCAGCGCGCGAGAATGCCTTTCGCGGGCAGCGCGGAGCTCAGCGACACATGCGCTGTTCGTTCGCCGTCAGCGCTGAGCCATATGCGTTCGCCGCGCTGCAGGGTGAACGTTTGACCCGGCGCGATCCAGTGATCGTACGGAGAACTGATGCGGGTCAGCCAAAGGCGCGCCCCCTTCACCGTAAGCGTGCTGTCCGCTTCGACACGCCATGTCAGCGTCGCGCCCGGCACGACCGGGAAATGCACGACCACCTTCGGTAGACGCTCGTCCTGGTAATACGCATAACGATGTGCGTCGTCTTCCATGTACTGCGGGCTTGCCTGATCCATCTTGCTCTCCGGTTTGGAGCCGGCCGACAGAGGCGCCCACAAAACAAAAGGCCCCTTCCGTTACCGGCGGGGCCTTGGGGTCTTGCTTTGCAGATTCAGACTGCTAACGCAAACATGCTCCCATAGGCCAGCCGATGATGGCTCGCTTCGGGTGATTAATCGCTACGGCGATGGAGATGTGCGTCAACATGAATTGAGTGTGCCGTTTTGCCGCACACGTTGTCAACGGAAATCGGCCGCTATTTCCCGTAGCCACACTGCAGCGCCTCGTCACCTCATCGCCCGGATAGCCATGCGGCACGATGCGTTTTCGCCGATGCAAAGTATGTCGGCGTATGTCACCGCCTCTGCAAAATGCTCGCGAAGCCTTGCCCAGAGGGCTTCTTTCGCGCTGAAACAGCGTGACATATCTTCACTGCTGACTGCCACGGCGCGTCCTCCTATAGTCCGTTCATCGCCACACAGCGCAGCAGCAGCAGTCGCACGACGTGGCCTGATTCCACGAAGGACATACCCGTGAAAGCTCATTCGTTCGCAGTCCCGGTCAGCGGCGCTTCATCTGCGGCCGTCACTTCTTTTTCGCCTTCCGCTCGCCGCACACTGCGCAAGCTCGCGCTGACTGCGACAACGGCAATGCTCGCACTGGGCAGCGCGTCGGCATTCGCGTGGTCGCAGCACGGAACCGCCTACACGTCGCGCGGCGTCTATAACGAAGGCCACTATGGCTCGTGCGGCGGCGGCAGCTGCTCGCATGCTGGTGGCGTCGTCGGACCTTATGGCGGTGCCGCGACCAACACCGGTACGGTCACCCGCAATTCGCCCGGTCAGTTTTCGAATTCGGGCACCGCGACGGGCCGCTACGGAAACTCGGTGCAGCACTCTGGCGACACCAGTTGCGCGGGCGGCACGTGTTCGCATACGGGCGCGCTCACCGGACCGGATGGCAAGACGGCCACCACCTCCGGCGAAGTGACGAAGACGGGCGCTGGGCAGTACTCGTCGTCGGGATCGGTGACGCGCTCCAACGGCGATACGATCGATCACTCGGCGTCGACAAGCTGCGCCGGTTCTTCATGCTCGCGTTCGGGAACGGTCACTGGATCGGATGGAAACACGGTCGCACATTCCGGCACCGCGACGCGGGTAGCGCCCGGCGTAGTGACGACGTCCACCAGCGTGACCGGCACGCACGGCAATACGGTGAGTTCGAGTGGAACCGTGGTGAGCACGGGCGTTGTGGCGACGGGCGGCACGACCGTCGTCGTCGCGCCGAAACCGGTGGTGTATCCGCCGCCGGCCGTCGTCGTTGCACCCAAGCCGGTTGTCTACGTCGCGCCGCCGCCGCCCGCGCCCGCTGTCGTAGTGGCGCCGCCGCCCGTGGTTTATGCACCGCCGCCTGCGCCGGCTGTCGTGGTGACGCCGAAGCCCGTGGTGTATGCACCGCCGCCGCCCCCGCCGGCTGTCGTGATCGCGCCGAAGCCCGTTGCTTATGTCGCTCCGCCAGTGGTCTATGCGCCGCCGCCGGTTGTCTACGTAGCGCCGCGCCGCGTTTATCTTGCGCCGGCGCCGCGTCCGGCAGTCTGGGTGCCGGGCCATTGGGTCGGCAATGTGTATGTACCGGCGCACTGGGCGTGAAGAGCGAACGCCATGTCATTAAGAATGCGCTTTACTCTAGCCAGCCGAGCCCGTCGGCCGAGCCGCTTCAAAGTCACACGAGGGATGCCGCCGGGCAGCGCGAACGCAGACGAGCAGCGTGTTGCCGCGTCCCGCCGGCGGCGCTTGCGGGCCTCGAATGCATCCACGGTTCGCAAAGCAAGCCTATGGGCGACGATCATCGTGGCGACCGCGCTGGTGATCGCCGTGCAGAGGTTCATGGCAAATCCGGAGTTGCCGCGCGAACTTCCTGAACTCGTTCCGTCTGCGGATTGCCCCGCGCGCTACGCCGCCTTGCTCGATCTAGCGGAACTGGCGCGCCGCGACGGGACATCTTCAGAGGTTGTGATGCACGGGTTGAACAACGGCGATGGCGCAATGAGCGCATGCCCGCGCATGACCAGCAGCGCAGCGACACGATGATCGCTGTCTGCCGCGTCTGCTGTTACGCCTCTTCTTCCGGTTCCGCGAGCGTCAACGGAAAGCGGATCGTGAAGGTGGTGCCCACGCCTTCGCGTGACGCGAAGTCGATGTGCCCGTCGAGCACGCGGCACAGTTCCTTGACGATGGCGAGACCCAACCCGGTGCCGGGAATTTCCTCGCCGGCGGCGCGCTCGAATTCGGCAAACACCCGGTCGGCATCGGCGGGCGCGATGCCCACGCCGGTGTCCGACACGCGGATCGACCAGTGCTGCGGACCGGCCGTCAGGAAGTACAGCTCGACCTGACCCGACTTGGTGTATTTGGTCGCATTGGTGAGCAGGTTGACGGCGATCTGCTTGATCTTCAGGCGGTTCGACGTGACGGCGGGCAGCGCCGGATCGAACGCCGCGCGCAGCGTCAGCCCCTTCTCTTCGATGGACGGCCGCGACGACGCGACGAGCTCCTCGTAGAGCTCATGCAGATCGACCTGTTCGAGCGTGAGCGGCGTACCGTCGCCGAGAATGACCGAGTACTCGACCATCTGTTCGACAAGCGCCTTCATGTCCGCCGCCTGCCGGTTCGCTAGCTGCAACGCGGTGTCGGCCTTGGCGGGCACGCGAGCGATCAGTTGCAGCGCCATTGAGAATGAATTCAGGAAGTTGCGCAAATCGTGCACGACGCTGCGCGTGATGTGCATGCGCGACTCGTACAACTCGCTGACGAGCCGCTGTTTCAGCGTCAATTCGTGATTGGCGCGCTCCAGCCGACCGGTGTATTCGTCGATCTTGCGGTCGCGTTCGCTGACCACTTCCTTGATCGACGCAAGCGTGACCATGCTCAGCGCTTCTGCAATCAGGCGACGCGCGCGCTTTTCGTGGCTGCGGGTGAATCCGTTGTCGCGCGTGGCGTACTCGTCGAGTACATCGGCGAGAACCAGGTGGAACAGATCCAGTTCGCGCACCAGTTCTTCGATCCGGTAGCCTTGACGCCAGCGCACTATGCCGTGCTTGCGCGCGTCGCGTTCGATCTCCGTTTCGACGTGTTCCAGATCGTCGACCTCCAGCGCCGCGCACAGGCCGTCGAGAATTTCGGGAAGATGATCGGCGAGTTGCTGATACGTGAGCTTATCGGCTTCCACCAGATCGACGTCGCCAAAAACTGCGTTCATCCATTGTTCGGTCAAACGAACCCGCTCGGCGCGAACGAATTCGGCGAAGTTGCGCAGGGGGCTAACGCGTGTGTCGTTCTTCATGGTGCGGTGGATCTGGGTTCGAAAATGTGCGTGCGTGCGCTGCGGTGGCGGCAGCCCATTATCACAGCAAATCGCCCGCGCGGCGTCGAATTTGCGGCCCCGTCCGCTCAACCGTTGCGGTCCTTCAAAAAATCGACGAACGCACGTAAGGGCGCGGGCACATGACGGTGTCCGGGATAGTAGAGAAAGGGCCCCGAGAAGCTTTGCCACCAAGGTTCGAGAACCGGCTGCAATGCACCGCTGTCGAGGTGCGGCTTCAGCATGTCTTCGAACAGGTGAATTACGCCCACGCCGGCGAGCGCTGCGCTGATCACGAGGTCGAGCGCTGCGCCGGGACGCACGAGCAACGGTCCCGACGGATTCAGTTGCACCACTTCGTCGTCGCGCTCGAAGATCCACGTCGGCGTCGCGCCGCCGGCAAACTGGACGCGCAGGCAAGCATGCGTAAGGAGGTCGCGCGGATGCTGCGGGCGTCCGCGGGCCTCCAAATACTCCGGCGCGGCGGCGGTGGCGACGCGTTCCACGCGCGGGCCGATCGGCACCGCGATCATGTCCTGCTCGAGCCGCTCGTCGTAACGGATGCCCGCGTCGCAGCCAATGGAAAGCACGTCGACAAAGCCGTCTTCGACGACCACTTCCACCCGTATGTCCGGATAGGCCTTTAGAAAAGGCGCTATCACACCGGGCAATCCCATGCGCGCCGCGCTCGCCGGCACGTTCAGTTTGAGCGTGCCGCTTGGCCGGTCGCGAAACACGTTGAGCACGTCGAGCGCCGCTTCCATTTCGCTGAAGAGCGGCGTCAGTTTTTCGAGCAGACGCAGGCCGGCTTCGGTCGGCGCGACACTGCGGGTCGTACGGTTCAACAGGCGCAGACCGAGCTTCGTTTCGAGGCGGCGCACGGCAATGCTCAAGCTCGACGTGGAAACGCCGCTCGTGCGCGCAGCGTCGCGAAAGCCGCCCGCGCGCGCGACCGAAATGAAAGCGGTGAGGTCGTTTAGTTCCATGTCAGTGTTCACAAAATTGAACAACCCGTGCACGTTAGCCCGCTTTATTAAACGGTGCAATCCCCGCCATACTGGGCTCACCTACAAAGACAGGAGAGCACCATGACAAACCTCGATATGACAAAGACATTTTTGCTCGGCGGCCGCGAGGTGCGGCGCATGGGCTACGGCGCGATGCAACTCGCGGGACCCGGCGTGTTCGGGCCGCCGAAAGACCGCGACGCCGCGATCGCCGTGCTGCGTGAAGCGGTGGCTAGCGGCGTCAATCACATCGACACCAGCGATTTTTACGGCCCGCATATCACCAACCAGCTGATTCGCGAGGCGCTGCATCCGTATGCCGACGATCTCGTGATCGTCACGAAGCTCGGCGCGGTACGGGACAGCGACGGCGGTTGGCTGCCGGCGCAGGAGCCCGAGGATCTCGAGCGCGGCATACACGACAATCTGCGCAACCTCGGGCTCGACGCGCTCGAAGTGGTGAATATGCGGATGATGGGCGACGTGCACGCGCCGAGCGAAGGATCGGTCGAAAGGCAGGTCACCGCGCTCGCCGAACTTCAACAGCGCGGATTGATCCGCCATATCGGCCTGAGCAACGCCACGCCGGCGCAGATTGCCGAAGCACAGCGCATCGTCAAGATCGTCTGTGTGCAAAACCACTACAACCTGGTGCACCGCGCCGACGACGCGCTGATCGACGAACTGGCGGTCAAGGGCATTGCTTATGTACCGTTCTTTCCTTTGGGCGGCTTTACGCCGATTCAGTCGTCAGCGCTGACCGATATCGCGGCAACGATCGGCGCGACGCCGATGCAAGTGGCGCTCGCATGGCTGCTGCAGCGCGCGCCCAATATCCTGCTGATTCCGGGCACGTCGTCCGTCGGGCATTTGCGCGAGAACCTGCACGCCGCACAGATCGAGTTGAACGACGAAATACTCGCGAAACTGGATGCCATTGGCCGCGCCAACGCTTAACGCAACGTGTTAACGCCACGTGTTAAGGCCACGTCGCTTCAAACGGAATCCGCAATATGCGCTCGCAGCCACTGGTGAGCCGGATCCCGATGCGACCGTTCGTGCCACAGCATCGCCATTTCGTAGCCCGGCACCTCGACGGGCGGCTGGACCACGCATAGTGCAGCGTTGTCGCGGACCAGCCGCTCGGGCACCATCGCCACGAGGTCGGTGTTGGCAAGCGCGGAAATCATGAAGAGAAAGTGCGGCACCGAGAGCACGACTCTGCGCGAGAGGCCGGCTTTGGCGAGCGCTTCGTCGGTCGCGCCGGCGAATCCGCCGCCGTCGGGCGACACGATCACGTGCTCGAACTTCGAGAATTGCGCGAGTGTCGGCCGCCGTTTCAGGCGCGGGTGACCGGCACGGCCGGCGAGCACGTAGCGCTCGGCGAACAGCACTCTTCGTCGCAAACCGGCGGGCGCTCCTTCGCTCGTATGAAAGCCGAGGTCGATCTCGCCCTGTTCGGCCTGCCTTGCGATGCGGGGCGGCGCCGCCTCCACTATGGCGAGCCGGGTGCCTGGCGCCGCCGCGCGCAGGCCCGGCAACGCTGGCAAGACGATGGTCGATTCCGCGTAGTCCGTCGCGGCAACGCGCCAGGTGTGCGCAGCCTGCGCCGGGTCGAACGGACGCGCGGGCGCCACGGCTTGCTCTAATGCCTCCAGCGCTTGCCGCAACGGCTCGCGCAGCGCCTCGGCACGGGCCGTCGCACGCATGCCGCGCGGGCCGGGCAGCAGCAGGGGATCGCCCAGCAGATCGCGAAGCTTGGCCAGATGCACGCTCACGGAAGGTTGCGAAAAATTCAGCCGCTCAGCCGCGCGCGTGACGTTCAGCTCAGCTAGCAAAACGTCGAGCGTAACGAGAAGGTTCAGGTCCAGCTTGCGGAGATTATTCACGGTAATACCTGTCATATCAGCAATTCATTTCTAATATACCGTGGCAACGCCTATTGTGTGTTCTTCCAGACATGAAAGAGGCAAGCGCAAATGAACGTTCTCATTGTTTATGCTCATCCAGAGCCACGGTCGCTGAATGGATCGCTGAAGGAGTTTTCCGTCAAGCGCCTGCGCGACGCGGGGCACGCTGTTCAGGTTTCCGATCTGTATGCGATGAACTGGAAGGCGGCGCTGGATGCAGGCGATAGCGTCGCTCACACGACCGGCGATCGCTTCGATCCTTCACGCGCGTCGAAATATGCGTTCGAAAACGGACTGCAAAGCGCGGACATCGCAGCGGAGCAGGCAAAGCTCAAATGGGCAGACGCGGTGATTCTGCAATTTCCGCTGTGGTGGTTTTCAATGCCCGCGATCATGAAGGGCTGGGTAGAGCGGGTCTACGCATACGGCTTGGCATACGGCGTGGGCGAGCACTCGGACGTGCGCTGGGGCGACCGCTACGGCGAGGGAAACTTCGCCGGGAAACGCGCGATGCTCGTGGTCACGACGGGCGGATGGGAATCGCACTATAGTTCGCGCGGCATCAACGGTCCGATCGACGACCTGTTGTTCCCGATCCAGCACGGCATACTGTATTACCCCGGCTTCGATGTACTGCCGCCGTTCGTGGTGCATCGCACGAGCCGCATCGACGAACAGAAATATGCCGAAGTGCGCAACGCGCTCGGCGAGCGCCTCGACAATCTGTGGAACACGGCGCCGATACCCTTCCGCGCGCAGAACGGCGGCGATTATCGGATTCCTGAGCTTACGTTGAAGGACGACATTGCACCCGGTCGCGAGGGCTTCGGTGTCCACGTCAAATAGTTGCATTGCGCACGCATGCTCGAAAGCATGCGCTGCGCATCGCGTGAGACCAATCTTAGGGTTTACTGAAATTTGGCTGTAAGTCGCCGTTGCTAGAGTCGTCGCTGGATATTGCCGCCCCGTATGGCTTGCGTCGTTGGTATGCCCGCTGGGTTCCCGGACACGTAGAAAGGGAGAGCGACAACATGAGTAAGGCGCGTCTTTGCTGGCTGATCGTGATGATGCTTGTCGCCGCTCCGGCATGGGCCTTTCAGTCCCGTGTCGTGACGATTCCGAGCGCGGCCATGCACAAGTCGCTGGAAGCGACAGTCGTACTGCCCGACAGCTATGGGCGCGGCAACGCGGCTGACCGCTTTCCGGTCGTCTATCTGTTGCACGGCTCGGGCGGCGACTACACCGACTGGACCGCCAATTCGCCCATCGGCAAACTCGCCGACCGTTACCACGTGATACTCGTGATGCCCGATGGCGGCCGCGAAAGCTGGTATATCGACAGTCCGGTCGACTCGCGCAGCCGTTACACGACTTACGTCGGAACCGAGGTCGTGGCGTACATCGACATGCATTTCCGCACCATTGCAACGAAAGAAGGGCGCGCGATCACCGGCTTGAGCATGGGCGGGTTCGGCGCGCTTCACATTGCGCTGGATCGGCCAGACGAGTTCGGGGCGGCGGGAAGCATGAGCGGCGCGGTGGATCCGCGCGGTTGCGAAGATGAACCGGGCATCGACCAGGTGTTCGGCGATCCTGCGAGGCATGCGGACTTCTGGAACGACGAGCCTATCGTCGAGCATGCGCGCAGCTTTGCGAGCGCGCATATTGCGCTGATGATCGACTGCGGAATGAACGATTCACTCGTGCAGTCGAACCGGATGCTGCATGCGCGGCTTATCGAACTGGGCGTGCCGCATCATTATGCGGAGCGGCCGGGCGGCCACACCTGGAAGTACTGGGCCGACGCGGTGCAATATCAGGTGAAGTTCTTTGCAACTACCTTCAGGCGCAACGGCGGTAGCGCGATAGCCTGACGCTCATGCTTCGTGCCGCGTGTTTGCTCTAATTTTGCTTCGGTAACCGAACTAATGTTTTAGTTGCGTCAGTCGATGCCGTGAAACACTGCATCATCGGGGCCGAGGTATGCGGGCGGACGCCATGCAGCGTCGCGCATGGAATGCTGCACCAGTTTTTCGACGCCGAGCAGCACCGCGAAGATCGCCATCCGCACTGGAATGCCGTTATCGGTTTGCCGGAAAATGGCGAGCCGCGAGTCGTGATTGAGATCGACGCTCAGATCGTTCGCGCCCGGCCGGCTGTCGCGCGGAAGCGGGTGCATGATGAGCGTATCGCTGCCGCACACGCTGTCTACCAATGCCTGGTTGATCTGGAAGTCGGGCGTGTAGCCTTCGAACGATTCGTCGGTAAAGCGCTCTTTCTGAATGCGCGTGGCATACACGACGTCGGCGCCGCGCAGTCCGCTCGGCAGATCGTGAGTCTGCTCGATCACATGCCCGTTACGCGAAATCTGCTCGATGATGTAGCCCGGCATTTCCAGCATGGGCGGCGAAATCAGCGTGAACTTGATGCCGCGATATAGAGCCAGCAGTTTGACCAGCGAATGCACGGTGCGCCCGTATTTGAGGTCGCCGACGAGCGCGATATGCGCCCCGTCGACGATCTTGCCGAGCCGCGAGAACTCGCGCTGAATTGTGTAGAGGTCGAGCAGCGCCTGGCTCGGATGTTCGCCGGGGCCGTCGCCGCCGTTGATCACAGGCACATTGGTCGCGCGCGCAAATTCGGCCACCGAGCCTTGCTCGGGATGACGGATCACGAGTGCGTCGACGTAGCCGCTCATCACGCGGCTCGTGTCGTAGATCGACTCGCCCTTGGCCATGGAAGAGAACGTGAAGCCGGTGGTGTCGCACACCGAACCGCCAAGCCGGCAGAATGCCGCGCCGAAACTCACGCGAGTCCGCGTACTGGCCTCGAAAAAGAGATTGCCGAGTACCGCGCCTTCGAGCACGCGCGAGATTTTGCGGCGCCGTGCGATGGGCTGCATGATGTCCGCGACGCGAAACAACGCCTCAACCGAGTCGCGCGAGAACTGGTCGACCGACAGCAACTGTGGCTTGCCTTCCCACAGCATCTGGCTCGCGAGCGACTGCGAATCTACGCTTTGCGTATATCTTTCGCCCGGCTCGCCATGCACGACGATTTCCGACACGAAGCGCTCGACGATCTCCGGCATGGCCCGCGATTCCTGCGAGTCGTCAGGCAACAACCACGTATCCAGCGCCCGGCGGGAGACACCGATGCGGCCCGCGAAGGTCTCGCGGGTCATGTTCAGGCGGCGCATGGCGTCGCGGAGGAAGGCTTGTTGCGGGACGCTCATGAAGGCACCTGGCGGAAAATGGCCGCGCCGGATATACGCGGTGCGTATATTAGTTCGCTTATTGTAGAAGTCAAGGCATTTGTAGGTGAGCGGGATTGGCTTGGTCTAGCGCGCGGTTCGTTGGCCAGGAAGGGGCGGATTTGCGTGGACTATCTGGAATCGGCAGCGACAGTTGCAACACCAGCCGCTGTGGCTTGATCGTTGGGTAGGTGGCCGGCAGTTCACGACCCTGAAGGCCGCTCGACTTCCCGCACATTGAGTGGCGGCTTCCGGGTCCAAGGAGACATCTGATCGGCCAAACGGTGCGACGAGGAAACGCATCGTGTTGATGGTCGACGAGGCATCGCTCGCCGACCAGTGGTCTTCGCTTTACCGGACCATTTCACGGGGTCATCTCGCTTCATTTCGCAGTAAGAGCCTGTGCCCCCAGCAGGGAACGCGCTACGCAGCGACTGGCGTCCACTGAAAAATCCACGCACGCACATCACGAAAGCCAACACCATCGTGTATCGATCGAGTGAAAAGAACTGCAGCCATTGTTCGATGAA
>NZ_JBQEPV010000008.1:0-382381 GCF_052045935.1 Paraburkholderia sp. 22098
CGCATGGCATCGGCACGGCGCGCGCTTTTCAGGTCAGCGAGCAAATGGGTGCGTTCGCGGGGCTCGGCATGGGTCTCAATGGTGTGTTCACCGCGTTCGTGGTTCCCGTGCTGATGCCGTTCATTGCGCGCTGGATCGGCGGCTGACCGCAAGATGTTCATTGTCTCGACGACGCAGAAAAGCCCGCAAATTGCGGGCTTTTTTTCAAAGTGCCGCTAATGCGGCACTCGACGCCACTGCTTAGAAGCGATGGCGGATACCGACGGTGCCAACCACTTGCGAACTGGTGGACGAAGCGCTCACGCCGACGATGTCCGCAGTAATACCCGAGTTGCCGGTGCTGCCGACATGCTGGTATGCCGCTTCAGCATAGACGTCGGTACGCTTGGACAACGCGTAGTCCGTTTGCACGGTGACCTGATGGTACTTCGGGCTCACGCCGTCCAGACGCGCGTCGGTAAACGTGTACGCGCCCGACACCGACAACGCTGGCGTCAACGCATAACGGCCGTTCACTTCATAGTTCGTGAAGCGTGCGCTGCCGCCCGTCAGAGCCAACCCGCTGCTCGTGCCCGATGCCGACGAACTGATCGCGCTCGCGCCGTTCAGTTGCGTTTGCGTCACGACGAGACCGACGTTCGCCGGGCCGAACGCATAGCTCAAACCGGCGCCGTACGTGCGTTGGCGCGCCGCCGTGAAGGTCGAGTCGCCAGTCGCAACGGCGCCGCTGGTGTTCGTCGACGAGCCGCCGCCGTTCAGTTGCAGATAGCCCGCCGCGACCTTCAGGCCGCCGAATACGTACGACGCGCCGACGCTGTACGCGCGGCTATCGGCGAAGCTGCCCGCTGCGTTCGAGAATCCGTATAACGCACCGAATTTGAAGCCGGCGTAATCGACGCTCTGGAATTTGACCGCGTTGTTGATACGCACCGAGTTGTTCAGGTTGTCGTTGTCGTACGGGTGTGACGCCAGCGTGCCGCCATACTGCGTGCCGTTTAGCGCAAGCGGCGCGAGATAATCGACCACGCTGTCGTACTGGCGACCCAGCGTGACGGCGCCGTACTGGTTGCTCGACAAACCGACGAACGCCTGCCGCCCGAACTCGCGGCTGTTCTGACCAAGCTTGCCGGTAGACAGATTGAAGCCGTTTTCAAGCACGAAGATTGCCTTCAGGCCGTTGCCGAGATCTTCCGCACCGCGCAGGCCCCAGCGATTGCCGTTCAGAATGCCGCTTGCCTGCTGGAAGTTGCTGCTGCCGCCGGAATTGCTCGTATAGGTCAAGCCTGTATCGATCAGGCCGTACAGCGTGACGGAGCTTTGTGCATGAGCGACGCCCGCGGCGCCGGCAAGAGCGAGCGAGAGGCTCGACAATACGTATTTGTTCATTGAATATCTCCTGAATCCAATAGCGGCTGCTATTGAGCGGCGGAGAATACCGCAGAAATTCAAAACCTATTTTTCACTATATTACGACGTTGCTTTTTAGCGACGTCATTGCGATTTAACTTTCGTTTTATTTCCTTTAACACGCTTAACCTCCGCGCCAAATGAAATGGGGCGGGTCTCGCGGAAGACGCGCCCCAAGTGCCTGATCTAGAAAAGCGCTCGGAATCTCAGGCAAAATCGAGAATAGCATATGGACAGTCTCACAACAACGCAGATCCAATCGCTTTATTCTTCCACATTATTGCATTCGTAAGTTATGGGAATAATGAATCAGCGATTGAAACAATTCCATTGCTTTTTCTTTAACATAAAAGACATTTCGCCTGATTCGAAAAGCGGCGAAAGATGTGGGCGCGTCAGTGGCAGCAGCTACGGCGTCGATCAAAGTTCGCCGACACAGACATTCGACGCAATCGTTTCGGCATCCGAACTAAACGAACGTGAACCATAACTCTTCGACGATGCGCGAAGCGCATTCACCATGCATAGTTTGAAGCGCGCCCGGTTTTATGCCATGCTAGCCACGCCCCAACGCGGGCCATGAAAACAGAGGGCGTAAGAGGCAGACCAATCCTGTTGTCCATTCCTCAGGAGGAGACATGATTGTGTCATCGCAAGTGCGCAGCATTAGCCGTGCCGGGAATGTGTCCGGCGTTCCCGGCGTCCTCGTTCAGCCCTCCCTCCCCGCCGCGCGATTGAAGTACTTGCATCGCGCGGTTGCTGTTTCAGGCTTTGCCTTCCTCGTTGGGCTGTCATCGGTCTGTCGAGCCGACACGCAAGTAGGCGGCACTCTGCCGCCCGCGCCCGATATTCTGTACGGCGACCTCTTCGTTGCCGTGCAAACCGCGCAGATCTATCCGGACCAGAAGACCTTCGTCGATGCAACGCCAAATGCGGACCCCGCCGTCATCGTGCAGCTTTATCAGCAGCAGCGAGGCAAGCCCGGGTTTTCGCTGGCGAATTTCGTGAACCAGTACTTCACGCCGCCGAGCGAGCCGGTCATCACACCGCCCGCCAATCAGACGCTGCGTGAGCACATCAACTGGCTATGGCCTGCCCTCACCCGCACGACCACGAGCGCGCCGCCGAACAGTTCGCTGATTCCGTTGCCGAAGCCCTATGTCGTGCCGGGCGGCCGTTTTCGTGAGGGCTACTACTGGGACACCTACTTCACGATGCTCGGCTTGCAGGAAGCGGGCCGTGAGGACCTCGTCGACAACATGCTCGACAACTTCGCGTACATGATCGACACGTTCGGCCATATTCCAAACGGCAATCGCACCTACTACCTGGACCGCTCGCAGCCGCCCTTCTTCTCGCACATGGTGGAACTCGCGGCGAAGGTGGAAGGCCACGGCGTCTATCAGAAGTACCTGCCCGCGCTGCGCAAGGAGTATGGCTACTGGATGCAGGGCGAAAAGTCCACGCCGGCCGGCTCGGCGACCCGCAATGTCGTAGTGATGCCCGACCGGACCGTGCTGAACCGCTATTGGGACGAACTCGACACGCCTCGCGACGAATCGTATCTGGAGGACATACAGACCGCGCAGAAAGCCACCGGGCGCAATCCGAACGACGTCTACCGCGAACTGCGCGCCACTGCGGAAAGCGGCTGGGATTTCAGCTCGCGCTGGTTCGGCGACAACATGACGCTCGCGACGGTGCGCACGACGTCGATCATCCCTGTCGATCTGAACAGCCTGATGTTCCACCTGGAGATCAGCATTGCGAAAGGCTGCAGCGAGACGCGCGACTTCCGCTGTGTCGGCGAATTCGCAGGACGCGCCGCGAAGCGCGCGCTCGGCATCAATCGCTACCTGTGGAATCCGAACGGCTACTACGGCGACTATGACTGGCAGCTCGCGAAACCGCGCGACAACAAGACCGCCGCCATGGTGTTCCCGTTGTTCGTGGGCGCGGCATGGCCGGAGCGCGCGCAAAAGACTGCACAGCAAGTGCAGTCGACGTTATTGCAGCCCGGCGGACTCGCGACGACAACCTACAACACCACCCAACAGTGGGACGCGCCGAACGGCTGGGCGCCGCTGCACTGGGTCGCGATTCAGGGCTTGAAGCGCTATGGCCACGACGCCCTCGCGCAACAAATCGGCACGCGATTCCTTACCGACGTGAAAGGCGTCTATGCGTCGGATAAGAAACTGGTCGAAAAATACGTGGTCGAGGGAGCGGGCACGGGCGGCGGCGGTGGCGGTGAATATCCGCTTCAGGACGGCTTCGGCTGGACCAACGGCGTAACGCTCAAACTGCTCGACCTGTACAGCCCCGGCGAGTAGCGGCGTTCCAGGGACGCAAACAGGCTCAAGCGCGGACACGGGCAAGAGGTCCAGCCTGCGGGCAAGAATACTGTATAAAAACACAGTATAATGCTTTGCATGAACCGACTATTTGCCGGCCGGGCCGCTCGCGCCCGGCATTGAACCATGGCGTCCCAGCAAGGCCTGTTTGCTCCTGAACCCGTTGCGCTACTCGGCGACAGCGACGGCGGCATACGCTACCTGCCCGACTCTGTCCCGCCCGAGCTCGCGCAACGGTGGTTCGACGAGGCGTTACGCAACATAGGCTGGAGCAGCTATCAGCGCATGATGTACGAGCGCGAGGTGCTCGTGCCCCGTCTGATCGCGACCTTCCTGCGCGAAGCGGCGGACCTGCCCGCGCCGCTTGGCGAAGCGTTCGAGATGGTGCGTTCGCTGGTCGGCGCGCCGTTCAATCGCGTGGGGCTCAACCTTTATCGCGACGAGCACGACAGCGTCGCGCCGCATAGCGACAAAACGGCGAATCTGGTGCGCGGCGAGCCGATCGCGATCGTGTCGCTCGGTGCAAGCCGCCGCATGACGGTCCGTCCAAAGAAAGGCCCGGGCCGCGCAGTGCATGTCGAACTCGAACCGGGCAGTTGCCTCGTCATGAGCTACGCATCGCAGTTCACCCATGACCACGGCATTCCCAAGCTCAATGAGCGCGTTGGGCCGCGCATCAGTCTTGCGTTCCGCTGCTACAGCGGCTAGCGGCACTGGCTACACGCCGCATGCGCGGCGCACTGAGACGCCGTCAATCAGACCGCGTAAATGTTCGGATTCTCGAGCAGCGGCACGAATTGGCCGGTGCGGCCGTCGAGTGCAAGCATTACGCCGCTTTCAATCTGGAAGATCCAGCCGTGCAATTGCAGCGTCTTGTTCGCGAGCCCGACAGCGACCGACGGATGCGTGCGGATATTGGCCAGTTGCACGACCACGTTGTCCTTGACGAGCGCGTCCAGACGCTCTGTGGGCGACTGATAGGTGCGCGACGCATTGATCGCCTTCGCCGCATCGGCGTGACGCAGCCAGCCGGCCACTGCCGGCAAATGGTCCAGGTTCGTATTGGTCGTAATTGCGGTCATCGCGCCGCAGTTCGAATGGCCGCATATCACGATGTCGCGCACCCCGAGCACGGCGACCGCGTACTCGACTGTCGCCGATACGCCGCCAGGCTCCGGACCATACGACGGCACGATATTGCCCGCGTTGCGGATCACGAAGAGCGCGCCCGGCTCCGCTTGCGTCAGCAGTTCAGGAACCACGCGGCTGTCCGAACACGTCACGAAAAGCGTGCTCGGACTTTGCGCGGTCGAAAGGCGCTTGAACAAAGCACTTTGCTGTGGAAACACTTCACGTTGAAAGCGGATCAAGCCCTCGATGATTTCCTGCACGATGTTCTCCCGATAATCGAAGATACGCGGCACGCCTTGCATGGCCGCGGCGGTTCGCGCGAACTATACCGCGTTGCCGTGGCGTCGGCAGGATGGCGGTGTGCTATCGGGGCGGCGCAATCGGCCAGGCACTCGTGAACTCGCCGCTTGGCGCATGGACTGGCTACAAGTGCTGCAACGGCTCGCAGCATAAGCGCCGCCGAGCCGCTGAGCCGCATCGCCAAGCCACCGCAGATTCATCGGCGAGAACAACCGTCGAGCCCGACGCATGCCGGACCCGTCGACGGCAATGACCGCGGCAGCGCCAATGCTAAGGCCCCGTCTTGTCGAAGTCGCGCGTCTCCAGTTCCACCGACTGCCCGCCGTTCTTTTCCAGCACCCGCTGGGTAGCCTTTTCAATCTGCGCGCGATTGGCTTCGAACGTACCTACGAGATCGTGAGCCGACGGCCCGCCGTTGCCGAAATGGTCGTTTAGCGCGTCGAGCGAGACGCTGCACCAGACGTCTTTTCCATCGACATTGGCTTCGAAGGCGACGCGTGCCGCCGCCACCACTTCACGGCGTCCGGTGAATTCGATCCTCATAATGACCCTCCATGTGTCGAAAGAACCTTGCAAGTCGCAAGTGCTGTGCCAAACGGCGCAGGGCGCCGATGGCGCCGCTCGCATGCGAAGATTCTGTGCAAGGTGCATACTCGGGGTCGGCCGCCTCCGAACGGCCGTGCTCATGCGTCGCCGCGTGCAGGTCGAGCGCCAGGCGGCCGGACGCACCCACTATTCTGATCCAACTTCGCCCCATGTCCCGCAATCCGCAATCGTCGCGTCCTTTAGTCATTGCCGCCGTGATGGCTTCCATGGCGATGGTCGCCATCGAAGCCACCATCGTTTCCACCGCCATGCCGCAGATCGTCGCGCAACTCGGCGATCTGCATCTGTATAGCTGGGTATTCTCTTCGTTCCTGCTCACGCAAACGGCAATGACCGTGGTGTTCGGCAAACTCGCCGATCTGTACGGCCGCAAGCCGGTCATGCTGGCCGGCATTGCGATCTTCCTGATCGGCTCCGTGCTCGCGGGCTTCGCGTGGTCGATGCCGGCCATGATCGCGTTCCGGCTGATTCAAGGCATCGGCGCGGGCGCGATCCAGCCGGTCACGCTGACCATCGTCGCGGACCTCTACCCTGCGCGCGAACGCGGCAAGGTGCAAGGTTATCTTGCAAGCGTGTGGGCGATTTCAGCGGTGGTGGGACCGATGGTGGGCGGCTTCATCATCCACAACTTGTCGTGGGCGTGGATTTTCTGGATGAACGTGCCGATCGGCCTCGCATCGGCAGCAGGATTTATCGCGTTTCTACGAGAGTCCGAGCGGCATGCGCGCCCTTCTATCGACTTCGCGGGCGCGGCGCTTTTCATGGCCGCGATAGCCGCGTTGATGACTGCGCTTACCTGTGCGGGCGACGACGACCTCGCGCACGCATCGATGGCCGGCGGTGCATTCGTCGTGTGCCTGCTGCTGTTCGTGCTGCAGGAGCGCCGCGCAAAAGAACCGATGATCTCATTCGCGCTCTGGAGCCGCCGCCCGATTGCAGCGTGTAACGGCGCGACCTTGCTGTCCGGCATGATCCTGATGGGATCGACCACGTTCCTGCCGATGTATGTGCAAGGCGTGCTCAATCGCTCGCCGGTGATAGCGGGCCTCGCGCTCACGATGATGATGGTCGGCTGGCCGGCCGGCGCCACGCTCGCCGCCAAGTCGTTTCATCGCATTGGCTTGCGGCGCATGCTGATTGGCGGCAGTGCTTTCATTCCCATCGGCGCGGTGCTGCTGCTGTTTCTCGCGCCGGGCGGCTCGCCGCTCGTCGCCGCATTCGGTTCGCTGATCATGGGTTTCGGCATGGGCACGTCGAGCGTCAGCTGTCTCATCCTGATTCAGGAAATCGTGAAAATGGACGAACGCGGCAGTGCAACGGCGTCGAATCTGTTCTCGCGCAATCTGGGCAGCACGCTAGGCGCCACGCTATTCGGCGCCGTGCTCAACTTCGGCCTCAGCCACTCGCACGGCGTCGCCGTCGTAACGTCGGACCAACTGAAAAGCCTGCTGCAAAATCAGGCCGCGAGCCTCGGTGGTAGCGAAGCAATCCGCATGGTGCTGCATCAATCGCTGCACCTCACGTTCATTTCGATCTTCGCAATCGCGATTTTCGTGGTGCTGCTGCTGACTCTCGTGCCGGCCATCATCATCGGCACGGAGAAAAAGATGCCGGTCGAAGCGCTTGCGCCGCTCGAAGACTAGCTGCTGCCGGTAGAAGGACGGACGTGTATGTCGACTGGCCGACGCGCGAACGCAATCGAAAGCCTTCCGATACGTCAGGCTTTCGCGTACAGCGTCGAATTCGCAAAGCCTTCGGCCGCGAGCACCTGTCCGACCAGAATCAACGCGGTGCGCTCGATCTGCGTGGACTGGACCTTCCCGAGAATGTCGTCGAGTGTGCTCGTGATCTTTTCCTCGTCGGGCCAACTCGCGCGATAGATCACCGCGATCGGACATGCGCCGCCATAATGCGGCCGCAGTTCTTCGACGATGCGCGCAAGGTGCCGCACGCCGAGATGAATAGCCATCGTCGCACGATGCCGCGCCAGATCGGCAAGCTGTTCACCCTCAGGCATCGTGGTTTTGGTCGCGTACCGCGTGAGAATCAGCGTCTGCGAAATGTCTGGCAATGTGAGTTCGCAGCCGAGCGCCGCCGCGCAAGCAGCGGTTGCGGTCACGCCCGGTACGATTTCGTACGGAATCGCGAGCTCGCGCAACCTGCGAATCTGTTCGCCGATCGCGCCGTATAGCGAAGGGTCGCCGGAGTGCACGCGCGCTACGTGCTGACCTTTATCGTGCGCGCTTTTTAGTAACGCCACGATCTGGTCGAGGTCGAGTTCGGCCGTGTTCACCACCTGCACCGCCGAATGCCCTTCGAGCACCGCAGACGGCACTAACGAACCCGCATAGAGAATCACGGGACAACTGCGCACGAGACGCTGCCCCTTCACCGTGATCAGCTCCGGATCGCCAGGACCCGCGCCGATAAAAAACACCGTCATTCAATACTCCATTGATGCAAGCGGACGACTCAACTTGACAGATGCAGCGCGTCAAGCAACTCCGCCACGCTTTCGAATTCACGATCCGCCGCGGGCAACGAAGGCCGGCGCAGCATCACGACAGGCAGGCGGCGCTCACGTGCGACTTCGAGCTTGGCCTCGGTTGCACTGCCGCCGCTATTTTTGCTGACCACGACGTCGACGTGTTGCAGCGCGAAGAGCGCACGCTCGCCTTCGAGCGTAAACGGTCCGCGCGCCGCGATTATGCGGGCGCGTTCCGTGTCTTCGTGCGAGTCGAGACAGCGCACGAGCCAGAATTGATGTGGCGGAATCTCGTTGAGATGCGAGAGCGGTTCGCGTCCGAGCGTGAAGAGCGGTCGCCTGAACGGCGCGAGCGCCATGGTGAGTTCGTCCCAGCCGTCGACCATGCGCCAGTCGTCGCCGGCGCGCGGCTGCCACGCCGGTCGACGCAGCGCCCAGCACGGCACGCCCGCGTGACGAGCCGCATTCACAGCATTCGCACTGATCTGCGCCGCGTACGGATGCGTCGCATCGATCACGAGGCCGATCTCTTCATCTGCGATATAGCGTGCCATGCCTTCGCTGCCGCCGAAGCCGCCGACCCGCACGCTGCATGGCAGATCGTCGGGCACCTTGCCGAGTCCCGCGAGACTGTACACGTCGACGGAAGTAAGTTGGCGGCCAATGCGTAAAGCGTCGCCGGTGCCGCCGAGCAGCAGAACCTTTGTCATCGCGCGACTCCGATCAGCTTGCCCGCGCGGTCGATCGCGAACATCTCCACGTTCACCTGCGGCGGCACGATTTCGCGTGCGACGGCAAGCGCGTGCGCACAGACAATGTCGCCGAGCGGCACCTGCTCCGCGTGCGCTAGCGCGACGGCTTGCTGACTCGTATTGGCCGCGCGGATCGCGGATTGCAACGCGTCGTCGGCGCCCTGTTCGGCGGCCCATGCGGCGAGCCGTTCAAGATCGATGCTCGAGTTGCGGCTATGCAGATCGAGATGGCCCGCCGCGAGCTTGCTCAGCTTGCCGAAACCGCCGCAAATACTCAGGCGCTCGACCGGCGCGCGCTTCATATGCTTGAGCACCGCGCCGACGAAGTCGCCCATTTCGATCAGCGCGATATCGGGTAATGCGTAGTGCGAGCGCATCGCGTCTTCGCTCGCGTTACCTGTACACGCGGCGAGATGCATATAGCCGTTAGCGCGCGCAACGTCGATGCCCTGATGAATCGACGCGATGTAGGCCGAGCACGAAAACGGCCGCACGATGCCGGTCGTGCCCAATATCGACAGGCCGCCCACAATCCCGAGCCGCGGGTTCATCGTTTTGAGCGCGAGCGCTTCGCCGTCCTCAACGCCGATCGTCACTTCGAAACCGCCGCCATAGGCATGCTCGGCAGCGAGTTCTGCAAGATGCTCGCTCATCATTTTGCGCGGCACCGGGTTGATCGCCGGTTCGCCGACGGCGAGCGTCAACCCCGCACGCGTCACCGTGCCCACGCCCGGCCCGGCGCGGAACACCACACCTGGCTCAGGGACCAGACGCACGCGCGCGAACACCACGGCGCCGTGCGTGACATCGGGATCGTCGCCGGCATCCTTGATCGTGCCCGCTTCGGCGCCGTCATCGGTCAACCGGCAGAAGACGAGCGGCATCGGCACATGCTGGCCCTTGGGCAACACGATTTCGGCCACCTCGCTGACCACACCCGCGAGCAGCAGACGCGCGGCCGCCAGCGACGTGGCGGTTGCACAACTGCCGGTCGTGTAGCCGCTGCGCAGCGGTGCGGGTTGTTCAGGCGTTTCGTCGCGCATGAGCGTCACGCCGATGAAGCAGCGTTGGTGTTATCGGCAACACTATGGACACCATCGGCAGCGCAACGCTTCACCACATCGTACAAGGTGATCGGCAGCGCTTGCCGCCACGTATCGAAGCCACCGAGCGGCTGAGCGTCCGCAAGCGCAATTCGCGTGAGCGTGCCGCCATGTTTGTCACGCCATGCGGCGAGCGCCGCCTCGCCTTGCAGCGTGACCGCGTTCGCGACCAGCCGGCCGCCGTCGCGCAAATTGTCCCAGCACGCTTCGAGCACGCCGGGCACCGTCACGCCGCCGCCGATAAACACCGCATGCGGCGCGGCCAACCCTTCGAGCGCTTGCGGCGCGCGGGCCGCTACGAGTTGCAAGCCCGGCACGCCCAACGCATCGCGATTGTGCTCGATGAAGCGCTGACGCTCAGCGTGCCCTTCGATGGCGATCGCCCGGCAAGTCGGATGCGCGCGCATCCACTCGATGCCGATCGAGCCGCTGCCCGCACCCACGTCCCACAACAATTCGCCGGGCGTCGGTGCGAGTCGCGCGAGCGTGATCGCTCGCACATCGCGTTTGGTGAGCTGGCCGTCGTGACGGAACGCGTCGTCGGGCAGGCCGCAGGTGAGCGGCAGGCGCGGCGCGCCTTCGGTGGCGCGGCATTCGAGCGCGACCAGGTTCAGCGCGGCGACATCGCCCGGGGACCATTGATCCGCACGGCCGTCGATGCGCCGCTCATCGTCGCCGCCAAGGTGTTCGAACACGGTCATCCGCGTTGCGCCGAAACCTCGCGCGCTCAGCAGGTCGGCAAGCGCGGCGGGTGTGCGCCCGTCCGCGCTGAGCACGAACACGCGCGCGCGGTCATGCAAATAAGCGTTCAGCGTGGGCAACGGCCGCCCAACCACCGACACCGTGGCCACATCCTGCAACGGCCAGCCGAGGCGCGCCGCCGCGAGCGATAACGATGACGGCGCGGGCAACACGCGCAGTTCGCTGGGCGGCAACTGTCGAGCCAGCGTCGCGCCGACGCCGAACAGCATCGGATCGCCGCTCGCCAGCACGCAAACGGGGCCGCCGCGCTCGGCCAGAAGCGGCGCGAGATCGAATGGGCGCGGCCACTCGGCGCGCCGCGCGGCCAGCCGCGCGGGCAACATCGACAGATGACGTTCGCCGCCGTAAATCACCGACGCCTCGAGCAACGCACGCCGTGCGGGCCGCCCCAAACCGGCGAAGCCGTCGTCGCCAATGCCCACTACCGTCAGCCACGCCGACATGCACCCTTCCTCATTTTGTATCTCAAACAATGCACTGCGCCACGCCGGTCAAAGCGTCCAGCCTCGTTGTGCTATCCGAAAAAAGGCATAATACAGCCGCCGGTGCCCTTCGGGGCCTAACAGGGAACACAGCGGGAAGATTGCCGCTGTGGCTGCCCCCGCAACTGTATGCAGCGAGTCCGCCTGCGCTTGGCGCCACTGGTTAAACCGGGAAGGCCGCGGCGGACGACGACCTGCCAGCCAGGAGACCTGCCGGCCAGACTGTTCGTGCCAGCCAACATCGGGCGGGGTGTACCGATGCCGCAGCAATGCCGTTTTGACCGCTTGCTCGGGCCGTCGCGCGACGCTAACCCGGTGTCCGTCTTGAATCCAGCTTCGCCCTCCACTGTCTTGCCCGACGCGGCATCTGCGCTGCGGCCCTCGGCGTGTCCGGGCCTGCTGCGGATCGTGGCGGCGCGCGACGGCGGGATTTGCCGGATCAAGCTGCCAGGCGGCGAATTGAGCGCGGCTCAGGCCGAGGCGATCGCCAACGCGAGCGCGCAGCATACGGCGGGTGTGATCGAACTGACGAATCGCGCGAATCTGCAATTGCGCGGTGTTCGGGCCGGACATGAAGGTGCGCTGGTCGCCAAGCTGATTGATGCGGGGCTCGGACCGGGCGCTGCAAGCGGCTCTGAAAGAATGGGCGATAGAGCGCCGACCGATTCCGCCGAAGACGATCACCGTCACGATCGCGATCACGGTCACGATCGAAAAGCGCACGCCCTCGATGCCGCCGCCGCTGACGACGTGCGCAACGTCATGATCAGCCCCGCTGCCGGACGCGACCCGTGCGCACTGTTCGACACCAGACCTCTGTGCACCGCCCTTCTCACGCTATTGCAAAGTGAACCGCGTTTTGCGGCGCTATCGCCGAAATTCGCGTTGTTGCTCGACGGCGGCGAGCGGCTCGCGAGAGTGGACCACCCGCATGACGTGTGGCTCGCGGCAGCACAAGATTCGGCCGGTGCGGCGCGCTTCGTGTTCGGGCTCGCAGGCTGCCCGACCGTGGATGCAAACGCGAGCGCAAACACGCACATCGGCGGGAAGTCACCATCGTCATCAGGCAACGCTGCGAACTCGTCCGAAAGATCGCATGCGGATGCGACAGGCGCGCTGGCCTCGGTGCTGCCGTCGCAAGTTCCGGCGCTCGTGCGCGCGCTGCTGCATACGTTTCTAGATCTTGCCGCTGCCGACGCCACGCGTATGCGTCATCTGCTCGACACGCATTCGGCGGACGCAATATTGCAGCAGGCGCAAACCTACATGGATTTTCCATTGACACGCGACGCGACGCTCGCCGGCTGGCGTCGCAGCACCACTGCCGATGCCTCGCTGCGCCTCGGCGCACATGCGCAACGCGCCGCGGATACATGGCATGCCGGCGGTCAACCGCCGCTCGGCCGTATCGATGCGACCACGCTGCACGGCCTCGCCGCGCTCGCGCAACAACATGGCGACGGCACGCTGCGCATCACGCCGTGGCAAAGCGTGCTGCTGCCCGATATCCGGACGCTCTCAGTGCCCGTTGTGCTTGCCGCGCTGAACGCGCTGGGCCTCGCATGCGATTGCGCCGAAGCCATCACACACCTGATCGCGTGCGCCGGTTCCACTGGCTGCGCGAAAAGCCTCGCGGATACCAAAGCCGACGCATTGGATCTCGCGAAGCGCCTGCCCGCCGGCGTCGACGTGCATTTGAGCGGATGCCCGCGCTCATGTGCTGCCGCGCATTGCGCGCCGTTTACGATGCTCGCCGCGGCGCCCGGCATGTACGACCTTTTTCGACGCGACCAGGGCCCCGGCTTCGGTCGATGCGTCGCGCGCCAACTGACAGTCGAACAGGCCGCCGACACGATCGCGCGCCTTGTTCGAAGCGACACATGAGTGACACCGATGCTTGATTACATTCGCGACGGTCAGGAGATCTATCGCCAGTCTTTCGCGACGATCCGCGCCGAAGCCGACCTGTCGCGCATTCCTGCCGACCTCGAAAAACTCGCGGTGCGCGTGATCCACGCGTGCGGGATGGTCGATGTGATCGACGATCTCGCGTTCTCCGAACATGCCGGCACAGCAGGCCGCACGGCGCTCGCGCAAGGCGCGCCGATTCTCTGCGACGCCGGCATGGTGGCGCAAGGCATCACGCGCGCGCGGTTGCCGGTGAACAACGACGTGATCTGCACGCTCACCCATGAACGAGTGCCTGCACTCGCCCGCGAACTCGGCAATACGCGTTCCGCCGCCGCGCTCGAATTGTGGCGCCCGCATCTGGGCGGCAGCGTCGTCGTGATCGGCAATGCGCCGACTGCCCTCTTCCATCTGCTCGATATGCTCGACGCCGGTGCGCCGAAGCCCGCGCTGATTCTGGGCTTTCCGGTCGGCTTTGTCGGCGCGGCGGAATCGAAAGCGATGCTCGCAGAGAATAGCCGTGGCGTGCCGTATGTCGTCGTGCATGGCCGGCGCGGCGGCAGCGCGATGGCTGCGGCCGCTGTCAACGCGCTCGCAACGGAGATCGAATAAATGACGGCGCAACAACGTGCAGGGCGTCTATATGGACTCGGTGTCGGTCCAGGAGATCCGGAACTCATCACGCTAAAGGCACTGCGTCTGCTCAAGGCAGCGGCCGTGGTCGCCTACTTTGTCGCAAAGGGCAAGAAGGGCAACGCGTTCAGCATCATCGAGGCGCATTTGCACGACACGCAGCAGCAACTGCCGCTCGTGTATCCCGTCACGACCGAAGCGCTAGAGCCGCCACTGTCGTATGAAGCGATCATTGCCGACTTCTACGACACTGCGGCCGACATAGTCGGGGCACATCTTGATGCGGGGCGCGACGTCGCCGTGATCTGCGAAGGCGATCCGTTCTTCTACGGCTCGTACATGTATCTGCACGACCGGCTCGCGGCGCGCTACGAGAGCGAAGTGGTGCCGGGCGTCTGCTCGATGCTCGGCGGCGCGGCCGTGCTCGGTGCGCCGCTCGTGTATCGCAACCAGAGCCTGTCGGTGCTCTCGGGCGTGCTGCCGGAAGACGAACTGCGCCGCCGTCTTGCGGATGCGGACGCCGCTGTCGTGATGAAACTCGGGCGCAATTTCGACAAGGTGCGGCGCGTGCTCGGCGAACTCGGACTCGCGCACCGCGCGCTGTACGTCGAGCGGGCGACGATGGGCAACCAGCGTATCGTCCCGCTCGCTGAAGTGGACCCGATGGCGTCGCCGTATTTCTCGCTGCTCGTCGTGCCGGGGGAAAAATGGCAAGGATGATGCCGCCCGCCATCGTCATTCTCGGCGCAGGCGCGCTGGATACCGCGCGGCGCATCCAAACGCTGTATGCGGATTCGCAGGTGCATGCGCTGCAAGGCCGCGTTGAAGCCGACGTCGCGTACGCCGAACTGAGCCCGCATCTGCGCGACCTGTATGCACGAGGCACGCCGATTGTCGCGCTGTGCGCGGCCGGCATCGTGATTCGCTGCGTGGCGCCGCTGCTGTCGAACAAGGGCGCCGAGCCGCCGGTGCTCGCCGTTGCCGAAGACGGCAGCGCCGTCGTGCCGTTGCTCGGCGGCCTCGCCGGCGTCAACGTGATGGCGCGCGAGATTGCCGCCGCACTTGCCATATCGCCTGCAATCACCACGAGTGGCGAGTTGCGGTTCGGCACCTGTGTGCTCAATCCACCGGATGGTTATGCGCTTGCCGATATCGGCCAGGGTAAGCGTTTCGTGTCGGACCTGCTCGCGGGCGAAAGCACGCGTATCGAGGGCGACGCGCCGTGGCTCGACGATGCACAACTGCCGCGCTCGCCATCCGCGCGGCTGGCGATTCGCATCACGCCTCGCGCGTGGAATGGACGCGACGACGAGCTTGTGATTCACCCTCGCAGTGTGGTCGCAGCGGTGACGCTTGAGGCTGTCGCTTCAACGCCCGCACAGGCGAACAGCGCCGCGACATCAACTGCGGACAAGAACCCCGCCGCCGAAATCGCGGCTCGTGTGCGCAGCTCACTCGAAGCGCACGGCCTCGCGTCTCTTTCGCTTGCCGCGTTGCTTGGCTCATCGGAACACATGGCAGAACCGGCGCTTGCCGAAGCGGCCGCGCTGCTGAACGTGCCGCTGCGTTTTACGGATTGCGACGCAGCAATCGGCGAATCACCGGCCAGCCTTTTACGCGCCGCCCTGCGCATTCCATACGAAACGTTGTACGACGATCATGTGCAAGGCATCGCCCTCGCTCTATCGCCGCTCGCGGTCGATCCCGACACGATAGGACGGGCGCGCGGCCGGCTGACGGTGATCGGCCTCGGCCCCGGCAGCGCGGAACTGATGGTGCCCGCGGCGCGTAAGGCGCTCGACCAGGCCACCGATATTCTCGGCTATGAGACGTACGTGAAAATGGCCGGCCCGCTGCGCGCCGGCCAACGCGTGCACGGCACCGATAATCGCGAGGAAATGCAGCGCGCGCGCCATGCGTTCGAACTCGCGAGCGCGGGACGGTCAGTGGTGATGGTGTCGTCCGGCGACCCCGGCGTGTTCGCGATGGCCGCGGCCGTGCTCGAAGCGCTCGACGCCTCTGAGGACAGCGCGTGGGCCGCTGTCGAGCTCAGCATCGTGCCGGGTGTATCGGCGGCGATGGCTACCGCCGCGCAAGCCGGCGCGCCGCTCGGCCATGACTTCTGCATGCTGTCGCTGTCGGATAACCTGAAGCCCTGGAGCATCATCGAAAAACGCTTGCGACATGCCGCGCAAGCGGACCTCGTCATGGCGTTCTACAACCCGATTTCGCGCGCGCGTCCGTGGCAACTCGATAAGGCGCTCGATATCGTTCGTGAATATCGGGCGGCGCATACGCAGGTCGTGCTCGGCCGCGACATTGGCAGGCCGGGCGCAACGCTGCGCACGGTGACCTTAGGCGAACTGCGCTCAGCGGCTGTCGATATGCGCACAATGCTGATCGTGGGCTCCTCCACCACGCGCCGCTTCACCAAGGGCGCGCAGTGGGTCTACACGCCGCGCTGGTACGAGTAAGCCCCGACGGATAGTTACGCCGCGGCCTTCATATCGTCGATCGCGCGCTGCCTCACGCCCAGGTCGTCCCACAGTTCCGGATGGCAGGTGAACACCAGAATCTGATGCCGCGTGGCAGCGTCGATCAGCGCCCGCTTGATCGCATCCCGCCGTGCGGCGTCGGTATGCACGGCCGCATCGTCGAGCATCAGCAACGTCGGCCGGCCGGACGCCTTCAGCAGATCGGCATACGCGAGCCGCGTGAGAATGCCGAGTTGCTCGCGCGTGCCGAAGCTCAGCGCTTCGAGCGTGTCTGCGCGGCCAAAACGATCGAGCGTCGCGGGACTCAGATCGTCGCCGAGCGCGATGGTCGACTGCGGAAAGATCCGCTTCAGATAGTGGCCGAGCCGTTCCGTTAACGGCGCACGCAATTGGGCGACCGCCGCATCGCGTTCCGCGACGAGCACTTCGTCGAGCAGACTCAACGCGCCGGCGCGCAAGCTCAGCTCCTCTTTGCGGCGGGTGGCCTGCTCCACTTTTGCGTCGAGCGCTGCAAGACGCTCGCCGAGCCCTGACGCGCCCACGGTCTCCAGCTGGCTGCGCAAACGCGCGATGCTGACCTGCCGCTCGTGCTGGTCCTGACGCGCAAGTTCCGCCGACGCGCGATAGCGCTTCGCCTCGGCCGCCGGGTCGTCCAGACGCACGGCTTCGAGTTCGCGCGCCCGCGCTTCGCGTTGCTTCGTCAGCGCCTCGACCTGCACGCGTTGTTCGACAATCTTCGCCTGCCACTGTGCGCGGTTGCGGCAGAACGCCGGGGCGCTCAGTTGCGCTTCCTTGCGCTGCAATTGGAGCGCGAGCGACTCAGCCGTCGCAATGCCGGTGGAACGCTTCTCGGTTGCCTCGTTCAGTATCTTGCGGGCACTCTCCAGCGCGGAGGCTGCGATTTCGGCGCTGCGCCGCGCTTCGTCGAGCGGCAGCGCGGCCGAGACGTCGGGCAAACTCGTCAACCGCTCGTTGGCGGCCTGCGAGCGCGCGGTGGCCGAAGCCAACGCGGCACGCAGCGCGTCGATGCCCTGCGGCGCGTACGCTTCCAGCACCTTCGCGTAACTTTTCTGCTGCGCGACGAGCGCCTTCCACTGTTCGTGCCTCGATTCGGCTTCGGCAAGCGAAGCGACGCCGAGTGCTTGCAACAACTGCGCATGCTGCGCTTCGAGCGCGGCGAGTTCCGACAGTCGCGCGGACAGATCCGAAACGCCCGGAATCACGCGCAGTTCGCCAAGCTGGCCGAGGCCAATCCGCTTTTCTTCGTCGACACGCAATACGCCCGTGCCGCTGATGGACGCATCGTCCACCGTAATCGGCCCACTCAACCGGTATTCGATGCGCGTCATCGCCGCTTCGGTGCGCGCACGCAACACGGTCAGCGACGCATCGAGCGATGCGAGGCGCTTGAGCTTCGCCTCGTCTATTTCGAGGGCGGCTGCAGCGCGCGCGGCTGCTACGAGCGCTTCGTTGGCTTCGCTCGCGGCGGCAATCGCCGTTTCGAGCCGTTCCAGTTCAGCACGATGAAGACCGATCTGGTTGCGCAGATCTGCGGCACTCACCGCCGCGTTCGCCAGTTCGAGCGCGCGGTTTGCATCGGTAAAAGCCTGCTCCAGTTGCGCCACGCGGGTTGCCGCCTGCGCATATCCGGTTTCGACCGACGCCACGTTCGCGCGCGCCGTGTCGAGTTGTTGACGCTCTCGCGTCACCGCCGTTTCCAGTTCCACCGCGGCCTGTTCGTGCTGCAACGGCAGCGCAAGCTCAGCCTCGCTGACTTTCAACGCCTGCGCGAGTTGGTCTACGCTGCGTTCGAGTTCCGCAGCCGCATCGGCGCGCTGTTGCGCGAGCACGGCCTTCTGCTCGTGAAGTTCCCACGGCCGTTTGCGTTCGGTTTCTTCAAAGGCCTGCTGCTGCGCGGCAAGCCGCGCGATGTTTTCATCGAACTGTTCGCGCTGCCGGTTCAGATCGTCGCGCTCAGCGATCAGCGCAGCGAGCGCGACTTCGGCTTCCGCGAGCGGCCCGGTGGATTTCTGCGTGCGTGCGGTCAGCAGTTGCCGAAGCTCGCGTTGCACGGCGGCGATCAACGCATCCTCGCCCGCCGATTCGCGGCTGCCGGACAATTGCGACAACGCATCGCGTAGATACTGCGCCGCGTGACCGGTCGAGTCGCGCATATCCTGCGTGCCGCCCTGCTGCACCCACAGCAGCCCCGGAACGCCCGCGTTTTCCGCCTTCAACGGCCCGCGCGCGGCACGCGAAAAGCCGAGCAGTGCGGCGAGCTTGTCTTCCGCTTCGTCTTCGCCGAAAACGGCCTGGCCGATCTTCAACTCGCAGCGCTGACGCGTGACGAACTGCTTCGACAGGCGGCATGCAACGCCGTCGAGGTCGAAGCTCACCTCGACCGACGGCTGCCCGCTCGCCTTGCCCCAAGGCAGCAATTCCTTCAGATGCGAGGCCTTGTAGCGTTCGAGAAATACCGCACGCACGGCCTCGGCAATCGTGCTCTTACCGGCCTCGTTCGGTCCCACGAAAAGATTGAGACCGGGCTGCAGGTCGTCGATAAAAAGACGCCCGGTGAATTGTTTGAATTCCTCTATCGCGATGCTCTGAAGCTTCATGCGGACCTCGCTTCACGCGGCAATACACGTTGAAAACGCGCCAGCAGCAATAATGCCTCTGCCGCGCGCTTGACCTGTTGCGGGTCGGACTGCGGGTCCTCCTGCATGCCTCGCAAACGCGCGACGACTTTTGCCAGATAGCCGCTTTGCGCGCCGAGTTCTGCGAGATCCTCTGTAGTGGGTAGCACCTGCAAACCGCTCAGATCGACACGCAATGCACGCACGCGCGCACGGGTCTCTTCGACGGCGACATGAAGCGCCTCGGCGTCGGCCAGCGCGGCCGTGCCGGTCACCGAAACGCGCAGCACGTCGCTGCTGCCCAACGTGGCGAGGCGCGTCTTCAGCGAATCCACATCGGTCGGCACGGAAATCGTTTCGTCCCAGCGATGCCACTGGTATTGCCCGACTCGCACCGCCTCGACCGCGGGTTGTGCGCCGGGCTCGCTCAGCGTGACGTCGAGCATGAAGCCGGGATCGTTCGCGCGAAAACGGTCCTGCTCATGCGTGCCCGCGTACCAGGTGCGCTCGTCGACGCGAAAGTGGCCGTGCCAGTCGCCGAGCGCAAGATAGTCGAGACGCGCGCTCGCGGCGCGCGTCGGCGAGATCGGGTTCGAGGAGTCGATGCCTTCCTGCAGAATGCCGCTCACGCTTCCATGCGCGAGGCCCACACGGTGATACCCCGGCGGTGTCTCGGCGGTATCGAAAAAGCCGGTGGTGTCGTCGTAAGTAATGCGCTGCGTGAGCGGCGCGCACAGCACCGCGCAACGGCATGCGTCCAGTAACACGACGCCGGGCGCGAGCACGAGGCGCACGTTCGGCGGCACGCAATTGAGGCGCTGCGCACGCGTCCAGACGCTTTCCACGAGCGCGGCGTCGTGGTTGCCAGGCAACATGATCCATGGACCTGCGAAGGCTTGCAGTGCGGCGAACAGGCGGCGGATTACCGTATCGGATACCGTCTGCAGATCGAACACGTCGCCTGCCACCAGCACCGCGTCGACCTGGCGCGCGGCTGCTTCGTCGGCGATGCGGCGCACGGTGTCGAAGCGCGCCTGTGCCAGATGCGCGGCCTCCTCCGGCTCGAACTGGCCGAACTGCGTGCCGATTTGCCAGTCTGCGGTATGCAGAAACCTGATCACTGTGCCTCCATTGCGTTCAAATGCATTGCCGCGCGGCGCATGCTGCTCACGCCGCCGTGGTTCAACCCTCGATGTTACCGCGCCGGCGGCGCAAACAGCGACCGATACGGCCGGATCGCGTTCAAGCGGCGCGATTCCGCGCTCTTCAACGTCATTCGCGATCATCCGGCATCATTCAGCGCGGCTCGAATCGCCCTACACACCGCGCGGCGCGCGGCGCTAAACTCGCGTTTCCGGACCTTGGCTCTCTCGCCGATGAATAAAGCACTCGAACTGAAGAAGGCCAAACGCACGCCGCTGCTGCTCCTTGCCGCGGCGGCCTGCGTTTTCGTCGTCACGGCATTGATGCCGCGCGGCGTCTGGATCGACGGTATCAAGGCAGTGGCCGAAGCCGCGATGGTCGGCGCCCTCGCCGACTGGTTCGCAGTCGCTGCGCTGTTCAGGCGCGTGCCGATTCCAGTGGTATCGGCTCACACGGCGATCATTCCGCGCAACAAGCACAAGATTGCCGACAACCTCGCCGTGTTCGTGCAGGACAAGTTTCTCGACGTGCCGTCGCTCGTCGGTCTGATCAAGAAGCACGATCCGGCACAGAGCATCACGCGCTGGCTGACCGAGCCCGCCAACACCGCGCGCCTCGGCAATTACGTCGTGAAGCTGACGAGCGGCATTCTCGATCTGACCGACGACGTGCGCATTCAGGTGTTCATCAAGGACGCATTGCGCGATGTGCTCGCCAAGGTCGACCTCTCGCAGTCAATGGGCTCGATTCTCGACACGCTCACCAAAGACGGCCGCCACCAGGAACTTCTCGACGCGGGCATCGAACAGGTCGTCGCATTGCTGCGCGAACCGCAGGCGCGCCAGTTCATTGCGGAACGTATCGTCGATTGGGTCAAGAGCGAGTATCCGAAGATGGAAAAAATCCTGCCCTCCGCGTGGCTCGGCGAGAAAGGTGCCGAGACTATCGCGAACGCGGTGAACCGGATGCTCGAACAGGTCAGCGAAAACCCCACACACCAGTTGCGCCAGAAGTTCGACGACGCCGCGCACAAGCTGATCGTCAAGCTCAAAAGCGATCCGGCCTTTCTGGAAAAAGGCGAGGAATTCAAGCGTTATCTGGTGGAAGGCGAAGCGCTCGCCTTGTATGTGAAGGACATGTGGGGCGAACTTCGCGCGTGGCTCAAGCGCGATCTGCAAAGCAGCGACTCGGCGTTGCATGCGCGAGTCGTGGCGGCGGGCCAATGGGTGGGCCGCGAACTCGCGAACGACCCGGCGCTGCGCCAGTCGCTCAACGATCACCTCGAAGACGCAGCACGCGCAATGGCGCCCGAGTTCGCGCAATTCCTCACACGGCATATCAGCGACACCGTGAAGAACTGGGACCCGCATGAGATGTCGCGGCAGATCGAACTGAACATCGGCAAGGACCTGCAATATATCCGCATCAACGGGACCGTGGTCGGCGGCTTCATCGGCTTGCTGCTCTATGGAAGCTCGCTAGTATTCGACTTGCTGCGCATGCATATCGGCTGAGCCGGCAGTTCTGGCGAACCGCGACGCAAAGCGCCTACAATCCAGGCATAGGGTTTGCTCAGCCGCAGTGGCCCATACGGCACCGTGCCGCCGCCGCATCTACCGCGCGCGAGACTACAAGCGACCGCGGACGCGGCCGCGCCACTCAAACGGACAGTGTGCTCATGAAAATATCCTTACCGCCGCATGGGCGGTCGAACCGCGTTTATCCGCCCGCCGCTCCGAGTTTGCATGGTCTCGCGTCGGTGATTACCGGCGTGGTGGTGGTCTGCGCGCTTTACTTCGGCCGCGCGGTGCTGATTCCGATCACGCTCTCCGTGCTGCTCAGTTTTCTGCTCGCGCCGCTCGTGCAGATGTTGCGGCGGCTGCATATGGGCCAGTTGCCGTCCATTTTCATCGCGGTGCTGTTCGCCCTGGCCGCACTGCTCGCCGTGGGGGCGCTGATCGGCGCGCAGCTCGTTCAACTGGCGGGCGACCTGCCGCAGTACCAGGTCGCCATCGAACGCAAGATCGAAACCGTGCAGGAGAAAACGATCGGCCGCGCCGATTCGCTGATGAGCCGCGCGGCGGCCACGCTGCAACGCGTTGCGCCTTCGAAGCCGCCGCCGCGACCCACTGGCCGGGCCGCGCGCAACGCCCCTGCTGTGCCCACGCCTGTCGAAGTCCACGAGCCTTCGCCCACGCCGTTGCAACTCGCGCAGCGTGCGCTGTCGCCAGCCATCGCGCCGATTGAAACCACCTTCATCGTGCTGGTGGTCACGATCTTCATTCTGCTGCAGCGCGAGGACCTGCGCGACCGCCTGATCAGCCTCTTCGGCTCTCGCGATTTGCATCGCACGACGACAGCCATCAACGACGCCGCGGTGCGCCTGAGCCGCTATTTTGTCGCGCAACTCGGCGTGAACCTGAGCGCAGGCGGTGTGATTGCCATCGGGCTCGCTATCATCGGCGTGCCAGGCGCGTTGCTGTTCGGCGTGATAGCGGCGCTGCTGCGCTTCGTGCCATATATCGGCATCTGGATCGCGGCGATTCTCGCGGTGTTTCTCGCGGCAGCCATCCAGCCGCAATGGACGATGGCGGTCTACACACTGATTCTTTTTATCGTCGTGGATGTGGTCGCCGGGCAGATCGCGGAGCCGCTGCTGTACGGCCACCGTTCGGGGCTGTCGCCGCTCGCGGTGGTCGTCGCGGCGATTTTCTGGAGCTGGCTGTGGGGGCCGATCGGCCTCGTGCTGTCCACGCCGCTCACGCTGTGCGTCGTGACGCTTGGGCGCTACGCCGATCGTCTGAACTTTCTAACGGTGCTGCTCGGCGACCAGCCGGCGCTCACGCCCGCGCAGAACTTCTATCAGCGGCTTCTTGCGGACGATCCGCATGAGGCGATCGTGCAGGCGGAGCGTCTGCTGCGCGAGATGTCGCTAATCGACTACTACGACACCGTCGCGCTCGAAGGACTCAAGCTCGCGCGCAACGACGCGATGCGCGGCGTCCTGATGCCGGACCAGTTGGCCCGCGTGAACGAAGCGCTGGTGGACATCGTCGAAAATCTGGAAATCGCCGATGGTTTGCCGGACCGGCTGACCCGCGCCGAGTCTCCAGAAGCGCTCGTCGCGGCTTCCTCAGCGGATCTTTCCGAGCGGAACGATAGTGCGACGCGAGCGCATGCTTCACCACAGAGTGACAGCGAAAAAGCGGCGGTGCTCTGCGTGCCCGGACGGGGCGCGTTCGACGAAGTCACGACGGCCATCGCGGTGCAACTGCTCGGACGCTTCGGTTTTGCGCCGATCATGGCGACGCACTCGGGCTACCGCAGCGCGCACGCCGACGAGCCGAGCTACAAGAATGCGCCGATCATCTGCATCGTCACGCTCGACGCTCCGGAATCGCCGCCGTATCTGCGCAATATGCTTCGACGCACACGCCAATGGCGGCCGAGAGCGGCGCTCGTGGTCGGCGTCGGCGGCACCGCGGAAAACGGGCATGAGACAGGAACGGGTGCGACTGCCGCTTCACATTCGGCACCGACCTTCCGCGCGATGATCGAGGAATGCCAGTTGGCCGCGTCGTCGCTGCACACGCGTCAGCATTCGCACGTGGCGAGCAGCGCGGATTGAGCACGGTGATGGGCCTACCGCGCGCCCGTTAGCGTGGATCGAATCGTGGCGCGCCTGTACCCAAAATGAGGACAGGCGCGCGTAAGCTCTCCTCCATACTTCGCTCATCGCTTTTTTCGTATCGCCGCGCGTCTAAAACACTCACAGGCGCGGCGCACCCGAAAACGCGGCGAAAATCGAGGAGACATGCATGACGCGCAGTTTCAAACCCTACCCCTTTGCGCCGCGCCATTACGAGGGCGCGGCGCCTCCGCTCATCGACGGAAACGATCCCGTGCGGCGGCCCGTGGCGATAGTCGGCGGCGGGCCGGTCGGCATGACGCTCGCGCTCGCCCTCGCCCGGCAAGGCGTGCGCTCGGTGCTGATCGAGGCCGACGACAGCGTATGCACCGGCAGCCGCGCAATCTGCATTTCGCGGCGCAGCCTCGAAATATTCAAGCGCCTCGGCGCCGTGCAAGGCTTCCTGCAAAAAGGCCTGCCGTGGACGGGAGGCCGTAGCTTCTATCGCGACACCGAAGTGTTCCGCTTCACGATGCATCAGGACGACGAGCAATCGTTGCCGCCGATGATCAACATCGCGCAATACCAGATCGAGCAGTTCCTGCTCGACGAACTGGAGCGGCATGCGGATCTCATCGACATCCGCTGGCAAACTCGCATGACCGGCATCGAGCAATCCGACGGTTCCGACGCCCAGCGTGGCGCAACACTCGCGCTCCGTACCGGCGACACCGCGTGGCGCATGCACGCCGACTGGGTCGTCGCGTGCGACGGCGGGCGCAGCACCGTGCGTGAAGCGCTCGGTCTGAAGCTCACCGGCACTACGTACGAAGGTCGCTACGTGATCGTCGATATCGCCTTGCACAGCGAGCGCGCGACCGAACGTCTCGCCTACTTCGATCCGCCGTCGAATCCCGGTTCCACGGTGCTCGTGCACAAACAGCCGGACGACGTTTGGCGTATCGACTACCAGCTTCGCGACGACGAAGATCCACAGGCAGCCATCGAGCCGGATAACGTAATTCCGCGCGTTCAGAGCGTACTCGACGCAATGGGCGAAACGGGCGAATGGTCACCGATCTGGATCACTGTCTACAAGGCAAACGCGTTGACATTGGAGCGTTATCGCCACGGCTCGATACTGTTCGCCGGCGACGCGGCGCATCTTGTGCCGATCTTCGGTGTGCGCGGCGCCAATTCGGGCATTGACGACGCCGACAACCTCGGCTGGAAACTCGGCTGCGTGGTCAACGGCATTGCATCGCCCGATCTGCTCGACAGTTATAGCGACGAGCGCGTGTTCGCCGCGCGCGAGAACCTGAGCTACGGGATGAAAAGCACCGAGTTCATGGCGCCGCCCACGTTCGGGTTCGAGTTGATGAGAACAGCGGTGCTGGGGCTCGCCGAACATCATCCCGCTGTGCGGCCGCTGATCAATCCGCGGCAAACGCACCCGATCGCGTATGTCGAATCGCCGCTCAATCGCGTTGCGGCAGACGGCGTGCAGGCGGCCGGCGCAGTGCCCGTGGCGAGCCGATTTGCCAGCGGTCCCGCGCCTGGCAGCGTGTTACCGGAGTGCAGGCTGCAGCGCATTAGCGACGGCAAGAGGGTCGATATGCACGTTACCGATCTGCTGGCACCCTGTTTCACGGCGCTGCGCTTCGGCATGGATTCTTCGCAAGATGCCGAGTGGCAGCGTATACGGGACGATCTGAAGAGTCGTGCGATTCCATTCAACACGATCATCGTCGTCGACACGAACGTCAAGCTGGGTGCACACAGCACTGCCGTTATCGATCACAACGGCCGCCTGCATCACATGCTCGACGCAACACCGGGCACCGTCTATCTGATCCGCCCGGATGGCCATGTGCTCGCGCGCTGGCGCGACGGCACGGCAGCCGCGACACACAGCGCGCTTATCGCCGCACTGAACATTCGGAGCAAGGAGAGACAGTCATGACCGATATCGATCTCGAGCGCATCTATACGACGCTTTGCCAGAACATCACGGCCGAAGGTGAAGCGCAGGCACCGCTGTATCTCGCCCGCCTTGCACTGCTCTGCATGACCGAACTCGATGACACGCAACGCGCTTTGTCCCTGATCGAGGCAGCTCGCCTGCCTTCGCCGGGAGCAGTCACGGCGACATAGGTTGAAGAGAGCACGACGAACCAGGCGCAAAAAAGCCGCCGCGAGTTGACCCGCGGCGGCTTTCTGCTTCAGCGAAGCACTACTGCTATATCTGCTAGATCGGCTATACCGGCTTCAGTACAAACCCAGCGTGCTCGCATGCAAACGCGCGAGACCGAGCAGCGCGTCCGTGTACGGCGTTTGAACACCGGTCAGTTGTCCGAGTTCGCGCACCGCGCTCACGAGTGCGTCCAGTTCCACCGGCTTGCGCGCCTCTACGTCTTGCAGCATCGACGTTTTCATCGCACCGAGTTTGAGCGTGACCGCATGCCGGTCCTGCGGCGCCTGATCGATCGGAATGCCGAAGCGCGCGCCGATCTCCTTCGCTTCGAGCATGATGCTCGTGACGAAGTTGCGCACCAGTTCGTCGCTGAGAATGCGGTCGGTAGTCGCGCCGGTCATTGCGCTGATGGGGTTCATTGTCATGTTGCCCCAGAGCTTGTACCAGACATCGCGCTGGATCTGGTCCGACATCGACGCATTGAAGCCCGCGGCGACGAGCGCTTCGGTCAACGCCTTGACGCGTTCGCTCGGCCGGCCGGCAGCCTCGCCGACGATCAACCCATTGCCCTGATGATGCCGGATCACGCCAGGCGCCTCGACGAGGCAGCTCGCATGCACCACGCAGCCGACCGTCTGCTCGCCCGGAATCGCCGCGGCGATGGCGCCGTCGGGATCGACCGACTTGAGCCGCTTGCCCGCGAAATCGCCGCCGAGCCCGTCGCAGAACCACCACGGCACGCCGTTCATGGCGGTGAGCACGAGGGTTTGCGGCCCGAGCAGCGGCGCGATATGCGCGGCCACCGACGCCATGGCAGGACCCTTGACCGCCACCACCACGAGATCCTGAACACCGAGTTCCGCGGGATCTTCGACCGCTCTCACGCGAACCGTCTGCGTCTCGCCGCCTTCGATCAAACGCAGGCCATGCTCGCGCAACGCGGCGAGCGTCGCGCCGCGTGCCACCACGCCGATATCATGGCCCGCCTCCGCGAGCTTCACGCCCATCCATCCGCCAATCGCGCCTGCGCCGTAAATCACTGCTTTCATTGATTCATTCCTTGTAACTCGCGTCGATGCGTTCCACGCGACGCACCAGCGCATCGTACACATCCTGCCCCGCGCCGTGACGCGGATCGAACTGGAGCGCGTCGCGCGAGCAGCGGATCGCCACTTCTTCGGGGACCGGCCGCGCCTTGCCCATCGAGAACGTCGCCATCTGAATTTCGCACGCGCGGTTCAGTGTCCAGAGAATCGCAAAAGTCTGCGGCAACGTGCGGCCCCACGCAAGCAGTCCGTGGTTGCGCAGAATCACCGCCTGCCGGTTGCCGATATGTTCGACGAGCCGCGGCCCTTCTTCCGCATGCACGGTGATGCCCTCGAAATCGTGATACGCGATCCGGTCGTGCAACTGAGCGCTGTAAAAATTGGTCTGCTGCAAGCCGTCTTCGAGACACGCCACCGCGACGCCCGCCGTGGTGTGTGTGTGCATCACACAATGCGCGTCGGGCACGCCTTCGTGGATCGCCGCGTGCACGACGAAGCCGGCCGGATTGACGGGATAACGCGAGTCGTCCAGCACGCGGCCCTGCGCGTCGATCTTCACGAGATTGCTCGCCGTGACTTCGCTGTAGTGCAAGCCGAACGGATTGATCAGGAACTGCCGCTCGCCGCCGCTCACGCTTTCCGGCACACGCAACGTGATGTGGTTGTAGATCATCTCGGTCCACCCGAGCATGTCGAAAATCCGGTAGCACGCAGCCAGCTGAACGCGCGACTGCCATTCGTCGGGGTGCATTCCGGTGCTCTTCGGCGCACTCGCCACTGGCACATCAAGTGTCGTCATCGATCTCTCCATGGTTATCTGCTGGCTGCAAATGTGCGTATCTGCCGTTATGCGCCGTCGTTACGTGCCGTCGTTACGTGCCGTCGTTACGTGCCGTCGTTACGTGCCGCCGTTATGTGCCCGATACGACCACGGCAATGGACGATGCGACGTAGTCCGCATTGCGCGCATTCAAGCCTGCTACGCACATGCGCCCTGAGCGCAAAACGTACACCGCGTGTTCGTCGCGCAAACGCTCGACCTGGCTTGCGGTCAAGCCCGTATAGGTGAACATGCCGCGTTGCGCGACGTAACGTGCACGCATCACTTCATCGACGCGGCCGGCGAGCCCCGCGTGAATCGTGCCGCGCATCGCAAGAATGCGTTCGCGCATGCTGGCGAGTTCCGCTTCCCACGAAGCGCGTAACGACACATCGGACAGCACGTTCGCGACGAGGCGCGCGCCGTGCGTCGGCGGATTGCTGTAGTTCGCGCGCACGGCGGACATCAGCTGACCGAGCACGCGGCTCGCTTCGTCGGCGTTCTTGCAGACAACGCTCAGTGCGCCGCACCGCTCGCCGTACAGCGAAAAATTCTTCGAGAACGAATTGGCTGCGATCAGCGGTACGCCGGCCTCGGCCAGCATACGAACGCAAGCTGCGTCTTCTTCGAGGCCCGCGCCAAAGCCCTGGTAAGCCATATCGACAAACGCGATTAGCTTGCGACGCTGCAGCACCGGCACGAGTTCGGTCCATTGCTCGACGCTGAGATCGACGCCGGTGGGGTTGTGGCAGCACGCATGCAGCAACACGACACTGCGCTCGGGCAAACGGTCGATCGTGTCGATCATATCGGCGAAACGCAGGCCGCCCGTCTGTTCGTCGTAATACGGATAGGTGTTGACCGTTAGGCCCGCGCCCTCGAATACGACGCGGTGATTCTCCCAACTCGGGTCGCTGATCCACATTTGCGAACCGGGAAAATAGCGTCGCAGGAAATCGGCGCCGACTTTGAGCGCGCCGGAGCCGCCAATGGTCTGCAACGTCGCGATGCGGCCCGCGGCGCGCGCCTCGCTGTCTTCGCCGAATACCAGCGCCTGTGCGGTCTCGCGATAGAGCGGCAAGCCCGCCATCGGCAGATAGGAACGCGGGCCGATTGCGTCGAGCAACGCGGTTTCCGCGCGGCGCACCGCGTCCATGACGGGCAGCTTGCCGGCGTCGTCGAAATAGATGCCGATGCTCAGGTTGACTTTGTTCTGGCGTGGATCGAGCTGGAAGTCTTCGTTGAGACTCAGAATCGGATCGCCGGGATAAGCGGGGATATGTTCAAACATGGCATTTCCTTGAAAGGAGCCCTGAGATGTTGCGCCGACATTGCGTCGACGGCCGGGCGAGACTGAAAGTCTAAGCGTCTTTACGTGCTCCCGTCGATTGGGACAAGTGTCGACGAACGCGCCCCAATCCACAATCAACGGATTTTTCACGATTCGTAAGTTTTTCTTTAGAATCGAGCGATGGCACTTACTCGCATCACCATCCGTCAATTCGAGGCGTTTCTCGCCATTGTCGATCTTCAAAGCATCGGCGCGGCGGCGCAGCGGCTCGGCCTCACTTCGTCGGCAGTCAGTCAACTGCTCGCCGAGCTTGAAACGGAACTGGGCTTTCGCCTGTTCGACCGGACCACGCGGCGCGTGAATCTGTCGAGCGCGGGGCAAGACTTCCTCGCGTCGGCGGAATCCGTGTTGCGTCACGTGCGTGCTGCCGCCCAATCCGCCGACGATATCCGCAACCGCGCTGCCGGCATTGTCCGGATCGGCGCGCCGCTGGTGCTGGCGTCCACTGCGTTGCCGGAGGCGATTGCCGAGTACGCGCGCGACAAGCCGAAGGTGGTCGTGCGCATTTGCGACACGGTGGTCGAGCAACTCGTGGAGCGTGTGGAGAGCGCGGACGTGGATCTCGCGGTTGGCCCCGACAGGCCAAGCGGTGCACGCGTGCGCCGCGACTCCGCATTCGCAAGTCCGTGGGTGATGTGGTGCGCGCCGTCGCATCCGCTCGGCACGCGAAGGCGTGTGCAGTGGCAGCAGTTGCGCGATATACCTATCGTGGCTACAGGCCGCGATCACGAACGCGCGGTCGACCAGATGCTTGCAAACCTGCCGGTCGAGGCACGCATCGTTCCAGTCGATGTGGTGGACAACGTGACGACCGCTTTCGGCATCGCTTCGCGCGGACTTGCGGTGACGCTCGCGCCGGCCTACGTCGCACCGCTTGCGCGCACTTTCGGGCTGGTCATGAAGCGGATCGTCGAGCCGGAGACCATCCGCGAGGTTTGCGTGTATCGCTCGACCGAACGCGCGCTGTCACCGCCTGCGGCCGGCTTTGCTGATTTCCTGTTGCCGTGGCTCAAACGCTGGGACCGCGAGACGCAAGCCGATGCACGCGCGAGACGCGGTTGAAAAAGCGTTGAGTACGGCTCGGAAAGATCCCAATCTCAGCCACGTTGAGGCGCTAAGCACAGCGCGAACAGTTGCCTCTGACTGGAAATGCCAAGCCGCGCGTATGCACGCTTCTGATAAGTGATAACGCTCGTGGGCTTGACGCCCATTTGCGCGGCGATCTCGACCGCTGTCGCGCCTTCGAGCGTGCCGCGAAGCACGTCGAGCTCACGTGGCGTAAGCGCGGGACAGATTCGTCTGATGCGTGCAAGCATGGCCGCTGCCGGGCCTTCCTGATGCTGCCCATGAAGCGCGTAATGCCCTTTCGCTGCGTGCGCGAACAGATGCGCGAGGCTCTCGACCCGTTCCAGCTCGCCCGCGCTGAACGCGCCGTACGCGCGGTCACGGTATAGGTTGATGGACAGCCACACGTTTTCCACGGGCTGCAGGAGCAGCGACAAGCGGTCGGATACGTTGGGCTGCGAGTAGCACGCTGCGCGATACGCTTCGTTCGGGATTTCTTCGCTTTGCTGCTGATGCAGAACTAGCGCGTCGTTCGATCGCGCACCGCGCGCGTTTCCGATGATCGCCCTATTGCCGTCCAGTGCATAAAAGTGCGTCGCGTAGCGGTCTGCAACGTCGCGCAGAAAACGTCCGCCCCGATGATCGGCGGCGGAAATAGTGCGCGGTCGCGCGTCGAATTCGTACGCAAACACGGTGCACTGCGAAACCGGCAGCATATCGCCCACGGTTTTGAGCATGCTGGCGGCGAGCGAGTCGGCGTCGCCGTGCGAAATCGACATGACGAGCTCGGCCGCACGCGCGGTGCTGACCTGTTCGCTTCGATGCGGCGGGGAAATGCGCCATGAACGCATGATGGCTTCGTGCTCGCGCGGCGTGGATTGTGTTGCGCCAAGCGTAGCACAGCGCGGCGCTGGTATCGACGACAGTATTCGCAGCGCCGTTGCCGCCTACGCGCTGCATTTGTGTTCGCGCTTATTTCCCTGAGAACGAGCCGCGTTGCAGCGTCACCATTCGCGGGAGTTCGATCGTGAACACCGTGCCGTCCGCTTCGTCCGACTTCACGCTGACGCCACCGCCGTGCATCCGCGCAATCTCCTGCACGATATGCAGACCGAGCCCGAGGCCTTCGCGTGAGCGGGAGCCGCTGTTGTTCGGGCCGAATGCCTTGAACAGATGCGGGAAAACTTCAGCGGGAATGACGCCGCGATTGGCGACCTTCAGGCGGACGCAGTCGGCGGCTTCGCCGTCCACCTCGACGCTGACGTCGCCGCCTTCCGCGCCGTGATGCAGCGCGTTGCTCACCAAATTCGACACTGCCTGCCAGACGAGATCCGTATCCCATGCGCCGGCCGTGTTACCGCGGCTCGCGAACACGATACGCTTGCCGTTCTCGCGCGAAGTAAACTCGTCGATGACCGATCTGCATAGCGTCGCGAGTTCGATCGAACGAGGTTGCAACGGCAGACGTCCGCCTTGCAGACGCGCGAGGTTCAGCAACTGCTCGACCATGCGCGCCATGCGCAGCGAACTGTTTTTCACACGCGCGGCAACCGTTGCCGATTGCGGGTCGGCAGCGGTGCGCATCAGATATTCCGCAGACGCGAGCACCGCGCCGAGCGGCGTACGCAGATCGTGGCTAAGCACCGCCATCAACATCTCATTCGCTTCGAGCATCTGACGCGTGGTCACGAGTTGCGCGGCAAGCTGGCGCTTCTGCTGTTCGAGCTGAACGAACACGTCCACCTTCGATTGCAGAATGCGCGGGTCGAACGGCTTGTAGAGAAAATCGACCGCGCCTGCTTCATAGCCGCGAAACGTGCGCGACGCGTCGTGCGCGGTTGCCGTCAAAAAGATGATCGGCACATGCGTCGTGCGAGGGCTGCCGCGCATCAGCGCCGCCAGTTCGAAACCGTTCATGCCGGGCATGTTGACGTCGAGAATCGCGAGCGCGACTTCGTGCTTGAGCAGCAGGTCGAGCGCGGCGGTGCCGGAATCGGCCACCAGCACGGCGACGTCTGGCCGTGTCAGCAACGCCTTGAGCGCAGTAATATTGTGAGCGATGTCGTCGACAATCAGAATGTTCACGGGTGGGTTCGACATGGCATCGGGTCAGAGAGAGGCCGGCAGAGCTGCAAGCTGCCGTGCCATTGTTTCGGGAGAGAAGATGTAATCGGCCGCACCGCGTTCAATTGCGGTACGCGGCATTTCCGGCGAACTGGCGGTGTCCGGTGCCTGCACCCACGTAAGGCCGCCGAACGCGCGCACTCGCTGCAGACCGCGCGCGCCGTCGTCGTTGGCGCCCGAGAGCAGCATGGCCAGCAATTGATCGCGATAGACGCTCGCCGCGGACTCGAACAACACGTCGATGGAAGGCCGGGAGAAGCGCACTGCTGCATCCGTTGACAGTGCAACCGTCCGGTCCACTTCCACCAGCATGTGATAACCGGGCGGTGCTACATGCACGCGGCCCGGCATGATCTGTTCGCCCGCGTCGGGCTCAACCACGGGAAGCAGGCAGCGGTGCGCCAACGCGTGAACGAGATAGCTCGGCGGATCGGGCGGCAGATGCATGACGACCATCACGGCGGGCGCAAAACTCGCTGGCAGCGCGGCAAGCAGCAGGTTGAGGACTTCCATGCCGCCTGCCGAGCCGCCGATCAGGACGAGCTCGCAGGTGCGCCCATTTCGCGCGCCTCGCGGAGCGTCTTCGGGCGACTGGATCGATGTGCGTGGGATCACGGTGGTGTCAGCGTTTCTGGTAAATACGCTCGCCCGGACGAAACTCGTCGAAGGCTTCGTAATGGCTTGAAAAACGCAGCGTCTCCTTGCTGCCCAGACCGAGAAAACCGCGCCGTACCAGCGCATTCTCGAAGAGTCCCAACGCGCGGTCCTGCAAACCGCGATCGAAATAGATCAGCACGTTGCGGCACGACACGAGATGCGCTTCGAGAAAGACCTCGTCGGTCGAGAGGCTATGGTCGGCGAACACCACGCGGCCTTTGAGCGAACCGGCAAAGCGCGCACCGTTATAGGCCGCGTGATAATAATCCGACAGCGAGCGTTTGCCGCCGGCCGCGAGGTAATTCTGCGTGAAGCCCTGAACGCGATCCAGCGCGTAGATTCCTGCTTCGGCACGCGCGAGCGCGTCCGGGCTGATATCGGTTGCATAGAACAGCGTGCGCTCGGTCAAGCCCTCTTCGTCGAAAAGAATTTTTAGCGACCACAACTCCTCGCCGGTGCTGCAACCGGCCACCCACACCTTGATGGACGGATACGTGCGAAGACGCGGCAACACGTGCTCGCGCAGCGCGAGAAAATACGCAGGATCGCGAAACATATCGCTCACCTGCACAGTGAGGTATTGGAACAGCCGCGAGAACTGGTCGCTATCGCGCATGATGCGGTCCTGCAATTGCGATAACGTGCTCAGTCCAAATTCATCCAGTGCCTGAGACAGACGGCGACGCAGCGACGACATCGCGTAGTGACGGAAATCGTGCTGGTATTTGAGGTAGATAGCCTCCAGCAGCAATTTCAACTCGATGTCGAAATCGCTCATGCGTTGCCGTGCGTCTAGTTCGAACTGGCTCATTGCTTTTCCGTGTCTGGACCGTTGTTTCAGCCTGTCAGCGTTGGCGCAGCCAGACACGGCAGAGCGCAACGAGCTTGTCCACGTCGATCGGCTTGGACACGTAGTCGTCGGCGCCGGCTTCGAGACAACGCAGGCGATCGTTCGCCATCGCCTTTGCCGTCAACGCGATGATCGGCAGATGCGCAAAGCGCGGATTGCGCCGAATCTCGCCCATCGCGGTTAAACCGTCCATCTCCGGCATCATGATGTCCATCAGTATGAGATGCACTTCGGGGCCGTTTTCCAGCGCTTCGAGCGCTTCGCGGCCATTGCGCGCAATCTGCAACTTCGCACCGAGCGGTTCGATCACATGCGAGAGTGCGAAGATATTGCGCACGTCGTCTTCGGCAAGCAGGATCGTGCGGCCTTCGAAGGCGTTGTCGCGTTGCCGCACGGTGCGCAGCATGCGCTGCTGCTCCGGCGCGAGCGACGACTCCACGCTGTGCAGGAACAGCGTCACTTCGTCGAGCAGGCGTTCGGGCGACTTTGCGCCTTTGATAATGATGGATTTCGAATAGCGGCGCAGGCGGTGTTCGTCTTCATCGGAGAGCATGCGCCCCGTGTAGACGATCACCGGCAATGACGCATGCTCGGCGTTTCCGGCCAGGCGTTCCAGCAGATCGTAGCCGGTGCCGTCGGGCAGCGCGAGATCGGTTACCACGCAATCGAACGAGAAAGTTTCGATGTGTTCGAGCGCTTCGGCCAACGTGGCGACCGCCACAATCTCGGTGTTTTCACTTTGCAGCAACGCGCGGATGCTTTCGCGCATCGCTGCGTCGTCTTCGATCACCAGTACGCGTTTGAGGTGCTGCTGCAAGCGCGCTTCGAGCCGGCGGATCGCGGCTTCCATCGTGGAGCGCGCCGTCGGCTTGAGCGTATAGCCGATTGCGCCGAGATGCAGCGCCTTGTCCGCGTGGTCAGTGGCAGACACGATGTGGATTGGAATATGACGCGTGAGCGGATCGTTCTTCAGCCATTCGAGCACGGTGAGGCCCGAACGATCCGGCAAGCCCACGTCGAGCAGCACCGCCGCAGGGCGCATGTCGCGCACGAGAGCGAGACCGCTCGCCGCGCTGCTCGCATGCACGAAGTCGAAGTCGAGTTCATGCACGAGATCGCGAAGGATTTCGGCGAACGCGAGGTCGTCTTCCACCGCGACGATCAGACGGCCCGCACGCGTGCGGTTGTTGCGGTCGTCGGCAATCGACGCCGCGGCCGAATCCGGCGCGCTCCCCGCATCGCTAACATACCCCACGCTTGCTCCGTTGTGACGCGCTTCTGTCATCAATCCGTTGGCCGGAGTAATGACCGTCGACGCACCGCCGCTCCATGACGTAGCAGCAAGCAGCGGCTCGCCCCGCGTGTCACCGGCGGTCTCTGCGTTGCCTGCCGTCCGACCCTGCGCCGCGGCGGTTGCCGTAGCCGTACCCGCCGCGGCGGCTGTGTTCTCCCCGTCGGCCGCCAACGCTGCGCGCGCGTCGAGCGGCAACCACAGCGTGAAGACGCTACCCTTGCCCACTTCGCTGGCAACGGTGATCCGGCCGCCCATCAGTCGCGCAAATTCCCGCGAAATGGACAGGCCGAGTCCGCTGCCGCCGTACTGCCGACTGGTGGATCCGTCAGCTTGCTGGAACGCTTCGAAAATCATCTCCAGCTTGTCGGCGGCGATGCCGATGCCGGAATCGCGCACATCGATACGCAGCATGTCGCCGTCCGCAGGCGCGACCGATAGCGCAACCTCGCCGCGCTGGGTGAACTTCACCGCGTTGGACAGCAGATTGCGCAATATCTGCGTGACACGCTGGCCGTCGCCGATGAACGTATCCGCCACACCCGGCGAGCGGTCGAACGCGAGGCTCAGGTGCTTTGCATCCGCCATCGGCTTGAACATCTCTTCGAGCGATTGCAGCGTTGCGTCGAGCGACACGGTTTCGAGTTCGACTGTCACCTGCCCCGCCTCGACCTTCGACAGATCGAGAATGTCGTTGATCAGCACCAGCAGGTCGCTATTGGATGCGTGGATGGTTTCCGCATAGCGCACCTGCTCCTCGGTCAGATTGCCGCTGCGGTTCTGTTGCAACAGCTTCGCGAGAATCAGCGAACTGTTCAGCGGCGTGCGCAACTCGTGCGACATGTTGGCGAGGAACTCGGATTTGTAGCGGCTCGATTGCTCGAGGCGCTCGGCGTTTGCCTCAAGGTCGTCCTGTGCGCGCAGCAGATCCGCTTTCTGCCGCTCGAGGCGCTGCGCATACTCCTCGAGTTGCACGTTCGTCTGTTCGAGCTCGGCCTGCTGCGCTTCAAGGCGCGTTTGCGATTCGACCAGCGCGCGGCCGCGCTCTTCGAGCCCTTCATTCGAAACACGCAGTTCCTCCTGCTGAACCTGAAGCTCCTCGTTCAACTGCTGCGTTTCGATCAGCGCATCTTGCAGGCGCTCGCGATACAGCGCCGCTTCGATGAAATCGCCCATGCTGTCGCTGACGAATTCGATGAACTCTTCGTCGCGCGGCGCAAGTGCGCGGATAAAACCCAGTTCCACGACGCCGTTGACTTCGCCTTCGCTCCTGATCGGCATGATGATCAGGTTCTTCGGCGCAGCTTTGCCGGTTGCAGAAACGACTTGCACATAGTTTTCCGGCACGTCGCGCATCACGACCATACGGCGCGAGAGTGCGGCCTCGCCGACCAGCGTGTCGGCCTCGCTGAGATCGCGCCCGGTGGCCTGCTCGCCCTCGCGGCTGAAGCCGTAAGTCGCGATGCGGCGCAACGTGCCGTGTCGCTTGTCGCGCACATAAACGGCGCCGACGGCAGCCTCCATGTACTGCGCAAGGCAGTCGAGCATCGCACGGCCGACGAGTTGCGGCGTGGCCGCGCCAACCACTCGCTCGGCCAGCATGCGTTGACCGGAGCGCAACCAGACCTGCTTTTCCAGCGCTTCCGTCTGTTCGGCTTGCTGGCGTATCGCTTTGTCGTAGGTCCCCGCCAGGTTGAGCAGTTCGCGCCGGCCCATCCATGCAAGCAGACCGTTCACGCCGATGCTGAAGATCAGGAACACGCTGACCAGTATCCCGGTGACGCGGCGCGATGCCTCGCTGCGCTCCTGACGCAAGCGCAATTCGACTTCGAGAAAATCGTTGAACTCCTTTCGAGTCTCGTCGAATTCCATCTTGCCGCGACCGCTCGCCACGGCACTCGTGACGTCCTGCATTCTGCGGCGCGCATCGATCATGCTTTCGGCGAAGCGAGTCCAGCGGTCCTGGATTGCCTGAATCTGCCTGAGCTTCTCGACTTGCGGCGGATTATCGGCAACGAGGCGCTGCAGGTCTTCCATTTGCGCCTTGAACTGCGGTCCGCCGTTTTCGTACTGCGCGAGAAAACTTTCGTTTCCGGTGATCAGAAAGCCGCGCATCGACGATTCGCGATCGACGGCGAGCCGCAACATTTCGTTGGCCTTGCCGACCACGCGCTCGGAATGCTCGGCCCAATTCGTGGTGGAAACCAGGTATCCGATGAGCCCGACGAACACGGCTATCGTAATCAGGCCGACAAAGAGAGGTAAGGCGATGTTGCGGCGGACGATGCCGCGAAAGTAACGTTCGTCGACAACCTGAGATGCGGTCATTTTTTCTATATTCAGCAAAACGGATCATTGCGATCCGGAATATTTTTCGGATTTTCCGCGTGGCGTTTTCGGGTTCTTACACAGCCGCATAATCATACAGGACGGGCTTTGCAATTTGCGTGCGCCACCGCGCTCCGCCTTGCTGGGCAAGGCCGAGCAGATACACGCAACTTTGCCGGGGCGCGCGCGGTCAATGATGCGAACCCTGTCTCCACCTCTTTGACCCATTCATGCTTCGACGTCCTTTCTCCTGCCGATGACAGTTCACGCTTTCGCCGCTGTTGCCCGTCACCATCTGCGTCGCGCGCTGGGCGCCCTGCAGGTCTCCTGGCCTGGCGCCTGGCTTGATACCACGCCTGTGGCTGCCCATGTCGCCGCGCTCGCCGCTGCGCTCATGTTGCATGCGTCGATCGCGGCTGCAGCCCCGGCTGCCGATGCAGCGCCGCGAGCAAGCGGCATCACGCGTGTCGCACTGCATGTCGAGCCCCCCGTGCAGGCGTCGCCGGTGGTGCCGGTGCCGCCCTCCGAGCAATACCCCGACCTCTATCGGGACGTGCAACTCGCTCACCTCTATCCCGACAGCAAGACCTTCGCCGACATGGTGCCGCTCGCGCCGCCGGCACAGATTGCCGCGGCGTACGAAACCGCCAGGCAGCAACCGGGTTTCAACCTCGGCGACTTCGTGAAGCGCAATTTCACGCTGCCCGTTCGTATGTCGAAGAGCTACGTGTCCGATCCGAACGAGGACGTGGTGAGTCATATCGATACGCTGTGGAACGTGCTGCGCCGTGAGCCGGATGCCGCGGCGAGTCCGTGGTCGTCGCTGCTGCCGCTGCCCGATGCCTACATCGTGCCGGGTGACCGCTTCGACGAGATTTACTACTGGGACTCGTACTTCATCATGCTGGGTCTGGAAGCAAGCGGACACCATGCGTGGGTCGTCGACGAACTGAAGAACTTTGCGACGCTGATCAATCGCTACGGCCACATACCGAACGGCAATCGCACTTACTACCTGAGCCGCTCGCAACCGCCGTTCTTCGCGCAGATGGTGCGGCTCGTGGCCGAGAAAGACGGCGACGCCGTCTACGCGCAATACCTGCCGGAACTGCAACGCGAATACGCTTACTGGATGGACGGCAGCGAGGGGCTGCCCGCGGGTCACGCGAACCGGCACGTGGTGCGCCTCGCGGACGGCTCGCTCCTCAACCGCTATTGGGACGAACGCGCGGCGCCGCGCGACGAGTCGTATCGTGAAGACATTGCGACCTCGCAGCAAACGCCGCAACGCAACGCGGACGATCTGTGGCGCAACCTGCGCGCAGGCGGCGAAACGGGTTGGGATTTCAGCTCGCGCTGGTTTGCCGACGGCAACACGCTTGCCACGGTCGATGTGACGTCGCTCGCGCCGATCGATCTGAATTGCCTGATCGTCGATCTCGAACGCGCACTCGCAAAGGCGTACCGCGTGCGGGGCGACGTCACGCATGCGGAGAACATGTCGCAGCGCGCCGCCACACGAGCCGACACGATTCGACGCGTGCTGTGGGACCCGCAATTGCAGGCATTCGGCGACTACGACTTCGTACATCGCACGCTCACGCACAGGCTTACCGCGGCCACTGTTTATCCGTTGTACACGGGGGTTGCGAGCCGTCAGCAGGCTAAGGCCGTGGCCGCGACGTTGCAGCGCGAGCTGCTGCGCCCCGGCGGCCTTGCAACCACCAGGGTCGCGACCGGTCAGCAATGGGACGCGCCGAATGGCTGGGCGCCGTTGCAATACCTCGCGGTGATCGGGCTGCGTCGTTATAGCGAACCGGCGCTCGCGCAAACCATCGCGACGCGCTGGATCAGAACCAACGTCTCGTACTATCAGCACACGGGTAAGCTCGTCGAAAAATACGATGTGGACGCAGCGTCGCCCGGCGTGTCCGCGGGCGGCGGCGAGTATCCGTTGCAGGACGGTTTCGGCTGGACAAACGGCGTGTTGCGCACATTGCTTGCGCTTTATCCGCAAGCCGCGGGCACTTCACGCCCGAGCGATATTCCAGCGGGTCCGGCGGGTGTATCGGCAGCGGCAGCGTCCGCCGCTGCCGCGTCCAAAAACACGCACCGGCTGCAGGGCACGCGCGTGAATCCGTAACCGTGACGGTTGCGCAACCGCCACGGTTGCGCTTCGCTCAGAACCGGTAGTTGATCGAGACGTCCGCAACGCCATTGGCCTTGCGGTGCGTGATCGGGCTATTCCCGGCACTGCCGACGAGTTGCTGGAACGCGCCGTCGGCGGTAGCAAACCAGTGCTTGTCGAACAGCCATACAGCACTAACGCCGAAGCCAACCGACTTGAAACCCGCACTCGCGTGGTACTGCGGGAAGTTGGAATGGGCGGCCTGGTTCTGGTTCACGCCGAACCAGCTGTTCATATAAGTGGAGTCCGCGAGCGTCACGTTGGGGCCGGCGAACCAGAAGAATTTCTTCGAACTGCCCGGCATTGGCATATACGCTCCGAGATCGCCGATCCACCCGTTTGAGCCTCCGAAATAGCGGCGCACGGCTGCGCGCAGCACGAGCGGAAAGTCTCTCGATACAACGTATTCGCCCGAGAGCTTCAAACCCGGCGCCGGATTGATGTTGCCGAGACCGTTCAGTTCCTGCGGATCGTCGTGAGCGCGACGACCGAGGTCGTACACCACGGCGAGGCTTGCACGCCAGTTCTCGCCTTGTGCGAAGTTCGCCCCGAAACCTTCGCCGCTCGACAGGAAGAACAGGTCTTTATAGCGGACGTCGATGCTGGGACCCGCCATCAGGTGATACCGCTCCGAGCCTTCGTAGCGCGGCTGGAAAGACGTAGCGGCGCCAACGCGCACCTGCCAGTCGGGAATGTTCGGCTGCCACATCTTTTGCAGCGGAATACCGACCGAGTATTGCCACTCGCCCAACGGCGAAGGCGTCTGCGCAGACGCGACCCCCGGTAACGCGGCAAAGCCGCCAATAGTCATGGCCACCATGGAAGTAGCCGCGATGCCTGTTTGTTTATTGCGGACCTTGCCGATCCGCTTTCTACGGCTGTTCAACACCAATGCCTCCAATCTCGCGTATCGCGAAGAGGGTTTATCTTTTCCGGCCCGGCTCACCCGCGCAGCACAAGAGCCTGGCCGACCGCCGCGTTGCTACGCGCAGCATGTAAGTTTTTCAGCAACCGACACGCATTGCACGGCAAAACGCGCACATTCAAGGTCTGTCGATAGGAGGAACAAGCTTCCTGCCCACGTATTCGTCATAACAGACCATGCGAAAGTTTTGCCGACGGACGAGCTAGTGCAAGATATGGGCCCAAGCGATTGAAGCATGCCTCCATTGCCTTGCAGACGGTGCCTGGCGGGTCACGGTCGATGGCTGCCGCGCGCGGCGGCGATCGTCGGCAGAAAGCCTTGTAATAGAAAAGCGCCGCCTCAGGGGCGGCGCTCCTACACGCGCACAATAAGCACGACTTCAGCGAATCGAGCGTTTCTATTGCGCTGCCTGAACCAGCACCGGCGTGTCGCGATACAGATTGGGGAACATACGTTTCAGATTGGCCACCTTCGGCATGTCGTACAGCGCGATGTACCCCGAGTTCGGATGCTGCGTCAGATAGTTCTGGTGATAGAACTCCGCGGGGTAGAAGCCTTTGAACGGCTCCGCCTTCGTCACGATTGGCGCTGCGAATGCATGCGCCTTCTGGAGTTGCGCGATATAGCCCTGTGCGACGCGCCGCTGCATATCGTTCAGCGGAAACACCGCTGAGCGATATTGCGTGCCGCTGTCGGGCCCCTGGCGATCGAGTTGCGTCGGGTCGTGAATGACCGAGAAATACACCTGCAGCAACTGGCCGTAGGTGACCTGAGTGGGGTCGAACGTGACCTGCACGGATTCCGCGTGCCCGGTCGCGCCGCCGCTCACCGTTTCATAGTTGGCGGTGTCGCGCTGGCCGCCCGAATAGCCTGACACGGCCTGCTTTACGCCCCGCACATGCTGGAATACGCCCTGCACGCCCCAGAAGCAGCCGCCCGCAAACACTGCGGTTTCTTCGTGAACCGTGGCCGCGGCGACCGGCTCATCGAGCGCGGGGGGCGCGATGGCCACTGCGCCCTCGGATGAAAATGCCATTCGTTGTGCAAGCAGCAGCGCGAGTGCACCGAAGCCAACGGAGAGTGAAAGTCTGGCCGCGCGCGAGCGGACGCTCTTGCGGTCGATATGTTTGTCCATGTTCATGATGTCCTGTCCTGATTCCGCCTTCGCAAAGGCACGCGGTTCACTCTTGCCGGCGCGGATTGCGTATGACCCGAGTGTCCACAGTGTTAGTCGCACATGCGGCGCGTTAATGACATGCACCCCGACAGCATGCACCCCGACAGCATGCACCCGGACAGCATGCGCCCGTTTGCGGCTTCGTGCCTGATGACCACTGGCGTCAGAGCGGGAACCGGGTGGTCGACAAAATCTCCTTGAGCACCATAAACGAGCGAATTTGCCGCACGCCCGGCAAATAAAGCAGCTGTTCCGCGTGAAGGCGGTTGAAGCTGTCGCTGTCGCGCGTGCGAATCGTCATGAAGTAATCGAATTCGCCGGTCACGACGTGGCACTCCATGCAACCGGCCACCTTCTGCGCCGCTTTCTCGAACTCGGCGAACGATTCGGGCGTTGAGCGATCGAGCACCACGCCGATGATGACGAGCATGCCGGCGCCCGCCGCCTTCGGGTCGATCAACGCGACAACGCCGCGAATCAATCCCGATTCCTTGAGCCGCTCGACTCGCCGCAAGCAAGCCGGCGCGCTCAGTTTCACCCTCGCAGCCAGCGCGACGTTCGAGATCGACGCGTCCGTTTGCAATTGACGCAGGATCGCCCGGTCGATGCGATCGAGCGATTGCAGCGGATCGGCTTCCGCAGTTGCCGTGGCGCGGGTTGCGGCAAGGCCGCGAACTTTAGTTTTGTTCATCTGCTTCCGTGCACAATTTCGATAGGCCTATCTCATTGTTACATTACCAAAATTTTGCTTGCGCGGTTATATTCGCAAGCTCATTTCCCGGCGTTTTTCCTACCATGTGTTGACCGCGGTTGCCACGCACCGCGCCGAACCAACCGACACCGGAGATACCATGAACTTGCAACGATTTCCCCGCTATCCGCTCACCTTCGGGCCAACACCCATCCAGCCGCTCAAGCGGCTGAGCGATCATCTGGGCGGCAAGGTGCATCTCTATGCCAAGCGCGAGGACTGCAACAGCGGCTTCGCGTTCGGCGGCAACAAGACGCGCAAGCTCGAATACCTGATTCCCGAAGCGCTCGCGCAAGGTTGCGATACGCTCGTGTCGATCGGCGGCATCCAGTCGAACCAGACGCGCCAGGTCGCGGCGGTTGCCGCGCATCTCGGCATGAAGTGCGTGCTAGTGCAGGAAAACTGGGTCAACTATTCGGACGCCGTGTACGACCGCGTCGGCAACATTCAGATGTCGCGCATTCTGGGCGCGGACGTGCGCCTCGTGCCGGACGGCTTCGACATTGGCTTTCGCAAGAGCTGGGAAGACGCGCTCGAAAGCGTGCGCGCCGCCGGCGGCAAGCCATACGCGATTCCGGCAGGCTGCTCCGATCATCCGCTGGGCGGTCTCGGCTTTGTCGGTTTCGCCGAAGAAGTGCGCCAGCAGGAGGCGGAACTCGGCTTCAAGTTCGACTACATCGTGGTGTGCTCGGTGACGGGCAGCACGCAGGCAGGCATGGTGGTGGGTTTCGCCGCCGACGGCCGCGCAGATCGCGTGATCGGCATCGACGCATCGGCGAAACCGACGCAGACCCGCGAGCAGATCACGCGAATCGCGAGCCGCACCGCGGAGAAAGTGGGCCTCGGACGAGATATCACGGCTGAGGACGTCGTGCTCGACGAACGCTTCGGCGGCCCCGAATACGGCCTGCCGAACGACGGCACGCTAGAGGCGATCCGCCTGTGCGCCCGCCTGGAAGGCGTGCTCACCGACCCGGTGTACGAGGGAAAGTCGATGCACGGAATGATCGACATGGTGCGCAACGGCGAGTTTCCCGAGGGCTCGCGCGTGCTCTATGCGCATCTCGGCGGCGTGCCTGCTCTGAACGGCTATAGCTTTATCTTCCGCGACGGCTGATCATTGCAAGACATACAGCGGCCCGCGTCCGTTTTCGAACGTGGGGCCGTTGCCGCCGGTCGCTACGCTGCAAGACGCTTTTTCAGATGTTTGTGCAGAAAGTCGACGAACGCACGAATGGTGAGCGAGCTTTGCCGATGCTGCGGGTAGACGGCATAGACACCCGTCGCGCTCGGCAGGAAGTCATCGAGCACGGTGACGAGCTGGCCGCTTCGCAGCGCGTCGGCGACAATGAAATCAGGAAGCCGAACTATTCCGAGGCCGGCTACCGCCGCATCGCGGATCAGGTCGCCATTGTTGGCGCGCAGCGGCCCGTGTACTTCGAAGCCCTTCAACGCACCGTCTACTGCAAAATCCCACGTCACCACGCCGCCGTGCCCGTACAGCAGACATGAATGGCGCGCGAGGTCGGCAGGCGTAGCGGGCGCGCCGCGACGGCGCAGATAGCCCGGGCTGCAACACGCGACGAGATTCACATCCACCAGTTTTTGCGCGATGAGCGTGGAGTCAGGCAGCACGCCGATTCGCACCGCCATGTCGAAGCCCTCGCCGACCACGTCGACGGTGCGGTCGCTCAACTCCATGTCGAAGCGCACGTCGCCATGCTCGCGCAGGAAGTCGGCGACGAGCGGCGACAGATGCATCATGCCGAACGACATCGGCGCGCTCACCCTCAGCAGCCCACGCGGCCCGGCTCGCCGCAGCGACATGGCCTGCTCCGCTTCCTCCACCTCGCCCAGAATGCGTCTGGCGCGCTCGTAGAACTCCTGCCCCAGTTCCGTCACGGCCAGCTTGCGCGTGTTGCGGACGAGGAGCGGCACGCCGAGCGCTTCTTCGAGCGCCATAACCCGGCGGCTGACGAACTGCTTCGACAGCGACAGGCGCTTGGCGGCAGCGGTGAAGTTATGAGCGTTGACCGCAGCGACGAAGATCCGCATGTCATCGAGTTGCATTGTCATTGTCCACTGATATGAGACGGTGTTTCTGATTTTAGCCTGATTAAAGCCGTTCAAGTTGACCTAAACTGTCGTTCATGGATCACGGATAAGCGGTTGCCCGGATCGCCCGCAACGAAAGTTGCATGGACCCAGAACATGCGCGTCGCGCAACCTCTGGTCGACAGGAGAAAGAGATGCTTGAAATCAGACACGCCAATCAACGCGGCCGCGCGGAACACGGCTGGCTCAGCTCGCGTCATACGTTTTCGTTCGCGAACTATCACGATCCGAAGCAAAACGGCTTCTCCGATCTGCTCGTGATCAACGACGACCGTGTCGCGCCGGCTCAAGGCTTCGGCAAGCACCCGCATCGCGATATGGAAATTTTCTCGTACGTGCTGGAAGGCGCGCTCGAGCATAAGGACACCATGGGAACCGGCTCGGTGATCGTGCCCGGCGACGTCCAGTTGATGAGCGCAGGAACCGGCGTGGCGCACAGCGAATACAACCATTCGAAGAGCGAGCCGGTGCACTTCCTGCAGATCTGGATAGCGCCGGCGAAAAAGGGAACCGAGCCTCGCTATCAGCAGCAGCACTTCAGCGCGGACGCCAAACGCGGTGTGCTGCGCCTCGTTCTGTCGCCGGACGGCGCGAACGGTTCGCTGGTGTTGCAACAGGACGCACGCGTCTATGCCGGACTCTTCAACGGCGACGAAACGGCGCAGCTGCAACTGGCGAGCAACCGTTATGCATACGTGCATGTGGCGCGCGGCAGCGTGACGGTGAACGGCGTGGAACTCGGCGAGGGCGACGGCGCCCGTGTGCGCGGCGAAGAAGCACTGACCTTCACCCAAGGCCGCGACGCAGAAGTACTGGTGTTCGACCTGCGCGATAACGAATTGTCGGACTTGTGGGGCTAAGCCGTTCGTCTTCACAGGCTTACGCTTGAGCAAGAGCCGCCCGGTTTCATAACCGGGCGGCTTTTTTTGCGCGTTGGCGCTGGGATCTCCAATCCACATCCGCGTCCACAAATGAAAAACGGCGGCCCGTGGGCCGCCGTCTTTCATTACCAGCTAAGTCTTATCGTCAAACCGCAGCTTCGGCTTCGACTTCGCTAACGGTGTCCGTTTCTTCGCTGTTGCGGATCAGGTGATCGAACGCGGAGAGCGATGCTTTCGCGCCCTCGCCGACTGCAATCACGATCTGCTTGAACGGCACCGTGGTGACGTCGCCGGCCGCGAACACGCCCGGCACCGACGTCGCACCGCGTGCGTCGACGACGATCTCGCCGTGCTTCGACAACTCCACCGTGCCCTTCAGCCACTCGGTGTTCGGCACCAGACCGATCTGCACGAATACGCCTTCCAGTTCGACGTTCTTCACTTCGCCCGAACGCAGGTCCTTGTAGACGAGACCGTTGACCTTCTTGCCGTCGCCGGTGATTTCGGTAGTCTGCGCCTGCGTGACGATGGTCACGTTAGCGAGGCTGCGCAACTTGCGCTGCAGCACTTCGTCGGCACGCAGCGTCGCGCCGAATTCGAACAGCGTGACTTCACGCACGATACCCGCGAGGTCGATTGCCGCTTCCACGCCCGAGTTGCCGCCGCCGATCACCGCGACGCGCTTGCCCTTGAAGAGCGGACCGTCGCAGTGCGGGCAATACGCCACGCCGTGATTGCGGTACTCGCGCTCGCCCGGCACGTTGATTTCGCGCCAGCGGGCGCCCGTGGCGAGAATGATCGTTTTGGCCTTCAGCACCGCGCCGTTTGCGAGGCGCACTTCGTTGATGCGGCCGGGAATCAGCGCTTCAGCGCGCTGCACGTCCATGATGTCGACTTCATACGTTTTCACGTGCTGTTCGAGCGCCGTAGCGAACTTCGGCCCTTCGGTTTCCGTAACGGAGACGAAGTTCTCGATCGCCAGCGTGTCGAGTACCTGACCGCCGAAGCGTTCCGCGACGACGCCGGTCGCAATTCCCTTGCGCGCCGAATAAATCGCGGCAGCCGCGCCAGCGGGACCGCCGCCGACGATCAGCGTGTCGAACACCGGCTTATTTTCAAGTTCCTTCGCGGCACGTGCACCGGCGTTGGTATCGAGCTTTGCGAGAATTTCCTTCACGCCGCTACGACCCTGGCCGAACACTTCGCCATTGAGAAACATGGTCGGCACGGCCATGATCTGGCGTGCGTCGACTTCGTTCTGGAACAGCGCGCCGTCGATCGCCACGTGGCGAATGCGCGGGTTGATGAGCGCCATGACGTTCAGCGCCTGCACGACTTCCGGGCAGTTCTGGCACGACAGCGAGAAATACGTTTCGAACTGGTAGTCGCCGTCGAGACTGCGGATCTGTTCGATCACCGCGTCGTCGAGTTTGACCGGATGGCCGCCGACCTGCAGCAATGCGAGGACGAGCGACGTGAATTCATGCCCCATCGGAATGCCCGCGAAGCGGATGCCGATGTCCTTGCCGGGCTCGCCGATCGAAAACGACGGCTTGCGTTCGCTGTCGCCGCGACGCTCGATCACGGTGACACGTTCCGACAACGTCGCGATATCGTTCAGCAATGCCAGCAGCTCTTGCGATTTCGCGCTGTCGTCGAGCGAGGCGACGATCTCGATAGGCCTGCTAACCTTTTCGAGGTACGTTTTCAACTGAGTCTTGAGATTGGCATCAAGCATGGCTATTCGATTCCGTGACGATGGGGTGTTGGGTTCCCGGCCCCGCCTGTGTCCGATAGAACACAGGCGAACCGGGGACGCGCGAACCGCTGTAAGAAGCGGCCCGCACGCCGATGCGCCGCTAGGGCGCTAGTTTTGCCTGAGGCTTTGAAGCTGCTGAACCTTAGATCTTGCCGATCAGGTCGAGCGACGGGGTCAGCGTTTCAGCGCCCGGCGTCCACTTGGCGGGGCAGACTTCACCCGGATGTGCTGCGATGTATTGCGCAGCTTGCACCTTGCGCAGCAGTTCGCCAGCGTCACGGCCGATGCCGTTGTCGTGGACTTCGCACAGCTTGATCTCGCCTTCCGGGTTGATCACGAACGTGCCGCGCAGCGCCAGACCTTCTTCTTCGATCAGCACGTCGAAATTGCGCGAGATCGCGAGGGTCGGGTCAGCGATCATCGGATACTTGATCTTCTGGATCGTGTCCGACGTGTCGTGCCATGCCTTGTGCGTGAAGTGCGTGTCGGTCGACACGCTGTAGATTTCAACGCCGAGCTTCTGGAAATCGGCGTAGCGATCGGCCAGGTCACCCAGTTCGGTCGGGCAAACGAACGTGAAGTCGGCCGGATAAAAAACGAAAACCGACCACTTGCCCTTCAGGCTTTCTTCAGTGACGGTCACGAAATCGCCGTTGTGATAAGCCTGTGCCTTGAACGGTTTGACTTGACTATTGATGATCGGCATTTACTGAGTCCTCTTTCTGAGTGGTTGGAAAGTGGAGTCAGTATGTCAGACAGCGCTTAATAGGTAAAGTGGATTGTTTTAATTATATTGATAGATTTGTGCTATCTGATCCGGCCCCGTCGGCTATCGCGCCATCCGCTTTAAGCAGCCGCCACAGCGTGGTGCGGCCGATGCCCAGCGCCCGGCTTGCCGCTGCACGGTTGCCGCCGCAGCGTGCCAATGCTTCCAGCGCGTCGTCGCGGCTCGGCGCGGCGCGGGCGGCGCCAGCGGAAATTCTAACAAGCCTCCCGTTGCCGCCCGCATGCTCCATACGGCTGAATTCTGGAAACAGCGACAACAGGTCAGGCTGAACGCTGCCGTCAGGATCGGCGCGCTGATCACTCGCTGCATCGCCGAGATAGATCGCTGCGCGCGCCAGCAGATTTTCCAGTTCCCGCACGTTGCCTGGCCACGCGTAGCGCTCGAAGAGCGGCGTCAGAAACTGCAGAACCCGGTCGCTTGCCGCTTCAGACAATCCATATTGGAGCGCATTGCGGCTTAACAAGTGCCGCGCCAGCAAAGCGACGTCGGCACGCCGCTCACGCAGCGGCGGCAATTCTATCTGAAGCAGATTCAGACGAAAATACAGATCCGCGCGAAACCCGCCCTCGTCGACGAGCGCGTGCAGGTCGCGGTGCGTGGCGGCTATCACCCGCACGTCGACGGGTGTCGCGCGGCCCGAGCCGAGCTTCATCACCTCGCGTTCCTGGAGCACGCGCAGCAGCCGGCTTTGCAGCGCGGGCGGCATTTCGCCGATTTCATCGAGAAAAATAGTACCGGTGTGAGCCATTTCAAACAGGCCGGGCTTGCCGCCGCGCCGCGCGCCGGTGAACGCGCCTTCCTCGTGACCGAAGAGTTCGCTTTCGATCAGCCCCTCGGGAAGCGCCGCGCAATTGAACGCGACGAACGGATTGCCGCGCCGCGGGCTTGCATTGTGGATGCCCTGCGCCACCAGTTCCTTGCCGGTGCCGCTTTCGCCGGTCAATAAGACGGTGACGTCGTGCGCCGCGCCGGCGCGCGCGAGCCGGCGCACGCGTTCGAGCGCCGCCGATTCGCCGATCAGATCGTCCAGCCGATGCCGCGCAACCAGATGCCTCGGCCGCTGACTGGTGCGCAACGACCGGTCGATCCGCTGCGCGACCAGCGCATCCTGCACCGTCACGACAACGCCCGAGCGCGCGCCCTGCTCGACTATCGGCACACAATTGACGATCAGCGAGCGCTCGCCGATCTGCTCGATGCGCTCGTCGAGCGCGCCGTCGCCTTGCAGCGCCTTGCGCAGCCACGGGCCGACCGTCCGCGCGAGTTGCGCCGAAACGTCCTGGTCACGGTCGAGGCCCAGTAGCTCGAGCATCGCGGGGTTGACCGCTTCGAGCTGGCCTGCGTCGTCGAAGGCGGCCACGCCGTCGCGCAGATGAGCGACGATCGTGTTCAGGCGCACGCGCTTCGACTCCTTCTGGCGGCTCACGCGCGCGAGTTCGACCGAGCGCTCGAACGCTTCCTCGACGGCGCCAAGCGAGTACAGGAACACGCTCTCCAGACCCTCCTGCTGCGCGAGATCGCAAGCCATGCCCGGCCCGATGATTACGCGGCAGCCTTCGGCGGCGAGATCCCTCACTGCGGTTCTGACTTCATCGACCGAGCGGTAGGCGCGCTGTGTCAGGCCGACGCTCAGCCAGCCGCTGAGATCGGCCAGTTCATGCGAGATCGTTTCGTGCAGCACGAGCCCGATCGGCTCGCTGGGCCAAACGGTGGTGGCGCGGGTGATCGCGCTCAGGACGTCGAAGCCGTTCACCTTCACCATGACGACAGGCACGCTCAGGTGGTCGCGCAAATACGCACCGTTCGAGCCCGCCGCGAGGACGACGTCGACGGAGCCCGCGTCGACGTATGCCTGCAGCGCGGTCACAGCCGAGCCATAGCCTTCGCGAATCGAGAAAAATCTCGCGCGGCCGGCGTAGCGCGGTGCAATCGTCTCGCAAAGCGATTTGAGGCGGCTGATACTTACCAGTGCAATCCCCGGGCGGCCCGAATCAGCGTTGACAAGAGACGGCGCAAAGGTCGACATGTGAAACGCTCCAGAAGAGGCGGTTGAAACGTTCCGCAATCGTTTCTGGAAACGTTTCATGGAACGGTCAACCATTCTGCCACGAAACGCCGACTGCGAGCCTTGCTTCCCTAAGCGATTGATTTCACTACGTTACTTGTCAGCGCCGACTCGTTGGCATACTTTCTGCCTTTCAAAGCCACCCTACTCAGCTTTCCTTCGGAGACAACCGTCATGACAACTTCCGCCGCGCGCCGCGCCGCCTTCCGCGCCAAGGTCAACGAACGCCAGGGCCTGCTCGTGCCAGGCGCGTTCAATGCGATGAGCGCCCGCGTTATCGAGGACGCCGGTTTCGAGGCGATCTACATCACCGGCGCGGGCGTCACCAACATGTCGCTCGGCTTGCCCGATCTCGGCTTCATTGGTCTTGCCGAGGTCGCCGAGCACACCGCGCGAATCCGCGATGCGGTTGCGCTACCGCTGATCGTCGACGCCGACACCGGCTTTGGCAACGCGTTGAACGTACGCCAGACCGTGCGCGTGCTGGAGCGCAGCGGAGCCGACGTGATCCAGTTCGAAGACCAGGTGATGCCGAAGAAGTGCGGGCACTTTTCCGGCAAGGAAGTGATCGGCGCCAGCGAAATGGCAGGCAAGATCCGCGCGGCGGTCGACGCCCGCGAGGACGGAAACCTGCAGATCATGGCGCGCACCGACGCCGCGGCAGTCCACGGTATCGAAGACGCGATTGAGCGCGGTCATCGCTTTATCGAGGCGGGCGCGGACATTCTTTTCATCGAAGCGACGGAGTCGCTGGCGGACATCGAGCGTCTGCCGTCGCTGTTCGACAAGCCGCAGCTGATCAACATCGTGATCGGCGGCAAGACACCGGTGCAGTCGCGTGAAGCGCTCGCGAAGCTCGGCTACGGCATCGTGCTGTACGCGAACGCCGCCTTGCAAGGTGCGGTGCTCGGCATGCAACGCGCGCTCGGCAGCCTGAAGAGCAACGGCCGCCTCGACGAGGACGCGACGCTCGTCACGCCGTTCAGCGAGCGCCAGCGTCTCGTGAACAAGCCGTTGTATGACCGGCTGGACCGCGAATACGCGGCGAAGGACTGAACCGCGGGTCGTATCGAAACGTGTTTGCTGACCGCCGGGCACGGCACGCGACGTGCTCGGCATGACTCATACATGAGTCAGCACGAGCCAGCGCGCTGTTTGGACGGACGCATTGGTCTGTGCCACGCATCACCTATGCAGCGCCCCCGATTGCGATAGGATTCAGAGCCGGCGATATATCACCGCGGCACGCGCCCAGTGCAAGTCATTCTGCTAGCAGCATGACCGACGCGTTCCCCGGGCCCCGTTCCTGTCGCTCGTCCGCTTTGCAGGGACGGCGAAAACACGTATTCGAGAGAAAGTCAAAAACATGAAGTGCATAGCATTGCGTATTTCGCGTGGAATTCGCCCATGCGCTCGCGGCCTTCGCGACGTACACACGCGCACGCTGCCGGGGGCCATGCAATGAACGCAAGCAGCACGCCTCTGAAGCATGCCGGCTGGTTGCCGTATATCGTCGCGGCGACGTTTTTCATGGAATACCTCGACACCACGGTGATCGCAACTGCGCTGCCGCAGATGGCGCACTCGTTCGGCGTCGGGCCCAACAGCATCAGTCTCGGCATGACGGCCTACATGCTGGCGCTGGCGATTTTCATCCCGGCGAGCGGCTGGGTCGCCGACCGCTGCGGCTCGCGCACCGTGTTCTTCAGCGCGATCGGCGTGTTCACGGTCGCCTCGGTGCTGTGCGGGCTGTCGCAGAACGTCGCGGAATTCACCGCCGCGCGTTTGCTGCAAGGCATCGGAGGCGCGATGATGGTGCCGGTCGGCCGGCTGATCGTGGTTCGCAGCACCGAGAAAAGCCGCATGATGCAGGCCATTTCAACGATAACGTGGCCCGCAATCGCCGCGCCGGTAATCGGCCCGCCAGTCGGCGGCTTCATTACCACTTATGCGTCGTGGCGCTGGATTTTCCTGCTCAATGTGCCGTTCGGTCTCGCGGCCATGGCCGTGGCGCTCGCGTTGGTGCCCAACCTGCGCGGCAGCGAACGCAAGCCGCTCGACGTCGTCGGTTTGCTGCTGAGCGGCACCGCGCTCACTGCGATTCTGTACGGCGCGGAACTGGCAAGCCAGCCCGCCGAGAACCCGTGGATCGGCGGGGCGATCATCGTCCTGGGCTTGGTGGTGGGCGCCGTCGCGTTCCAGCATGCCAAGCGGCATCCGCATCCGTTGATCGACGTTTCCACGCTGAAAATCCCCACGTTTTCGGTGACGGTGATAACGGGCTCCTTCACGCGCATTGGCATTGGCGCCGTACCTTATCTGATGCCGCTGCTGTTCCAGGTCGGCTTCGGCTTGTCGGCGTTCAAGTCCGGGCTGCTGCTGCTCGCCAGCGCGCTCGGCAATCTCGGCATGAAGGCGCTGACCACGCGAATCCTGCAGCGTTTCGGCTTTCGCATGGTGTCGATCGTAGATGTGACGGTGGCCGGCATTTTCATCATCGCGTGCGGGTTGCTGACGCCGGACGTTCCGCTTGCGCTCGTGCTGATCGTCGTGTTCGTGTACGGCGTAGCGCGCTCGATGCAGTTTTCGACACTCGCCACGCTGGCCTACGCCGACGTCGCGCAGCCGCAAATGAGCGCGGCCAGCACGCTATGGAGCGCGGCGGCTCAGATGACCATCGGCCTCGGCATTGCGTTCGGCGCAGTTTCACTGCGGGCCGCGGCGTTCTTCAACGGCGAGACGACGGGCCGCGTGTTCACGCTCGACGATTTCCGCCTCGCGTTCTTGCTTGCGGGCGTGTTGACGCTCGTGTCAGTGATCGGCTACATGGGTCTTTCACGCGATGCGGGCCAGAGCATCGGCGGCGGTTCGCGCGGCGCGGAAGGCCCGGCCAAGGGTTAACAGATTTCAGGAGACGGCGTGGCGACCCCTAATGAACTGAGCGAACTTGAAATTTCCAGCGACAAGGACAAGCTCGACGTCGCAATGGTGCACGCGTTTCTGTCGCAGGAAACGCCGTGGGCGAAAGGCATGCCCCGCGAAACGCTCGAACGCGCGATTGCCGGGTCGCTGTGTTTCGGCGGCTATGTCGGGGGCAAGCAGGTCGCGTTTGCGCGCGTGGTCACGGATCACGCGACTTTCGCGTACCTGTGCGATGTGTTCGTGCTGCCCGAGTATCGCGGCAACGGATACGCACACGCGTTGCTCGCGCAACTTTTCGCGAGCGAGTCGCTGCAGGGTTTGAGGAGAATCATGCTGGCAACCACAGACGCGCACCACGTGTATCGGCCACACGGGTTCAAGGCTTTGTCGAACCCGGCGCTGTTCATGGAAGTACACGACCCGGACGTCTACGGCAGCACCTGAGCACGAAGTTCAAATGCGCCAACGCGCGCCCAGATATTGAAATCAGACGTACGCGCGCTCACGCACCCACTTGGTCATGATCCACTTTTCGCCGGCAAGCACCGGTGCGCCGCCGTGCAAGGTCAGCGGGTCGAGTTGGCGCTGGCGGTTCATGTAGCGGAAATACACGGCACCGCCGCGGTTCGCCGCCACCGACAAGCCCGCTTCAGGGAAAATCGTTTCGCCGCCTTCAGGCACGTCGTTCAGATAGATGACGAGCGTCGCCACGCGCTGGCCGCCGCGCGCCGTATGGACCGCGCTGCCCGGTTGATCGGGCGGGAAATAGTCGTAATGCGGCCGGTATTCGCCGGTAGGTCCATAGTGCAGAACCTGCAGACCTTCGCCGTTCTCGACCGGCCAGTTCATCAGGCTCGCAATGCGCTGTTCCAACCGTTCGATCAACGGGTCTTCGCCGCGTTGATACCAGATGCCCTCACTCGTGCGGTTGCGGATCACGTCTTCCTTTCCGGTCGCGGGATTGACGGTGGTCGATCGTTTCAACCGATGCCGCGAGCGCTCGATCATCTCGCCGCACTCCTGCGCGGACAGCACGTTCGCGAACACGATCACCTGCGGCCGCTCGCAGCGCGCCAACACCTGCACGTCCCGGTCATGGGCGTGCATCGTATTGCCGTGCGCGACCGGCGCGTCGTCGTACCGGTACGTATGGGGCGTCTTTTGCGGCAACGCCGCTTCGGTACCGCCCGCCGCTGAGACCGCCGCCGTGGCCGCGCTCGCAACGTTCGCAGCACTCGATCCGAAGGCGGCGCGCACCGCTTCGCCGGCTGCCTCGGCGGCAAAACCGGCTTGCGTCATGGCCTCGATCATCGAGTCGATCGTGCAGCCACGCGCTGCGTTCGTGCGCAGCCATTCGTGCCACGCGGCATCCACTACCGGCATACGTGTCCCCGCTAATCGATGAAACAAGGATACTGCATCGGCCTCAACCCACGCGCTCAGGTGTTATGGTCCTGGCGCCGATAGAGCGCGAGCCCTCTTCTCGCCCGCGAGCGGATCGAGCGATGCACGAGCGGCGACCATCCGAGCAGCGCGCCTCGTGCGCCCAGCGCCTGACGCATCCACGCCCACAAATCGAAACTGTCGCGATGTTCGACGATCAGCCCATCGCGGAATGCAAAGCGCGCATCGATCTGGTTGACCACCGGCCGGCCCGTCTGGCTAAACACGTAGCCTGCGGTCCAATGCGCGCGGCCGTTGTGTTCGTCGGCTTCGATGCTGTCGAATGTCAGCGAAAAATCCTGCGCGCGCGTGACGAGCATGCGCCACATGTCGCGCACTTCGTCGCCGTGCAGTTCACCGAATGCGGGGTCGCTGAAGACGACGTCGTCGGCGTAGCAGGCGATCATGGTGTCGGCGTCGCGCCGCTGAAACGCGGTGTAGAAGCGCTCGATCAGTTGAATATTGGAGTGGCTCATTGTTCTGGTATTTGCGTTGCCCGTATTGGAGCGCGAGTTGAAGCCGCGTAGCAGCCAACGATAACCGCTAACCGCAACTCGCCGGATTGTATCGAATCCTCGCCGCTGCGGGCCTGAATGCGCAGCTGCTATGCTTCGTGCGCATGGGCGCGAGCGCGGATTTCCGACAGCGAAACGTCGACCAGCAGCTTGCCCGAATCGAATACGGTGATCATCGCATCTTCCCAATCGCCTTCGCCTGCCGCCGCGTTCACTGCTGGCGCGAGCGGCAGCGTCGCCGTGCGGTAGTCGCCCGTTCGACGGTTGCGCAACAGCGTGAGGCGTCCTTTCATCGACCGTTTGCTCGTGTCCGTCACCGGATCTTTCGATACGTCGTGCCATGTATCCCCGAGGCGGATTGCCGAGCACTTCATCGCAAAACGCTGCGTGTCGCGATTGATCTGCTGCAACAGCGCGCCGCCCATGCCGAACACGATGTTGTCCGCCGCGAAACCCGCATGGTCCATTGCGGCGAGAATGGCCTCGAGCGAGTCGGGATTCACGCCGTCGCCCTGAATCACTCGCACGTTGTTGAGCACGCGCCGCCCCTTGCTGTTCAGCACCGATCCAAACGACGCCTCCAGCGCATGCAAGGTCTGCAAGACGATAGTTTGCGGATCGCCCGAATCCGGCCTGATGACGAGCGTGCCGCCGGAATCGAGCACGGCCTGCTTCAGATCGGTGCCCCAAACCTTGAGCGCCGCGTACAGGTCGTAGGAGTCCGATACCATCGAAACGATTGCGCCCGGTCTTGCGAACTTCGCGATCATGTTCCGATACGCGTCGGTCTCGCGCTCGCGGCCCCATGAGGTGACCGTGCTGTGCTCGGCGGCCGGCACCGAGAAAGCGGCCATGCTCTCGTTGTAGTAGTGATTCGCCGCGACCACGCCGAGCACCGTGTCGGAGCCCATGAAGCTCACGAAATGCGCGGCGCCGCCGATTGCCGCCGACTCCGCGCTCGACACGCCGCGCGCGCCGAAATCATGCAGCTTGAACGGCAGTTGCGTGAGGTCGTCGCTCGTCTTTGCCAGATAGGCGTGAATTGTCTTGCGCAGATGCCAGCTTTGGGTCGCTACCGTGACCGGATACCACACGCGCAGCAGCATGGTTTCCAGATATGAGGCGAGCCAGAATGCCAGCGGATCGTCGCACTCGACGGTGACGAGCACGTTATGCGTAGGCACCACCGAACCCTCGGGCACCGCGCGAATCCGCACCGGCAAATACCCGTTGTGATGCTCGACGATATGGCGCCAACCGGCTTCGTTGAACGGCTCGCCATGCGCGCTGAAAAACGCCTTCGCCTGTTCGATCATTGCCGCTGTGATGGGCCGGCACAGATACTCCTTGATCAGCATCTGCAGGCCGAAAAAGAGCGTGCAATCGTAGCGCCCGCCGCGCGATTCGATGTACGAGAACATCGCCGACGCTCCCGGCGGGTACTGCAGATAGTGCGACGCCTTATACGAATCCGTGTTGAGAATCGGATTCGAGAGGATCGAAGAAATGCCGTTAAAACCGCTGGATTCGTTGGCCATGGAGGACGCCGCGCCCGGCTCGCTGACTGTGGCAGTCTTTACATGATGCCACGAAGCGTGAAGCGGCCAGCACGCGGGCGCAGCGGGTTGAATGTTCTGTCATCGTTCGGATGCTCGCGCAAGCTGCCCTCGATTCCTTTAACCCACCAGCAGCGCTCAGTCCGATTCGTCGTATTCCCGCTCACTTATGTCCGCATCGCGATCGGCGTTCCTCTCGCGCGAAACCGGCATCTCGTATGCATCGCGCAATTCCGGGCGCTGGATCTCCGCCTGCGCCTTGCGCTTCATTGCGTCGGCAATCACGAGCGTGAGCAGATCCACCGGCGGTGCGGCAAACAGTCCGCGCGGCGCACCAACGTGCACCCGGTAACGAAGACGGATAACTTCGCCATTACGTGCCGTGGCTGGATGGTCGTGGCGCGGCCTGCACACCGGGCCGATAACGTGCGTTTTCATGACATCCCCCGTTCGGTGACATGCTGACGGCTGCATGCAGCCTTCCAGGTCCGCCGTGCTCACGCTACACACGCGAACACGGCGCCCGGTCCACCTCGCTTGTGCGCTTCTCTGTGGAAGCTCTGGCCTTCTCCCCGTTTCGTCGCGCCGGTTGGTCCAGACCGTGCGCTGCCCTTTCCCCGTTTGCATGTCGCTCGCGCAAACGTTGCCGCGCGAGGTACCTGTCGTTATGTCTCCGCCACCTTCACCTCCACAGACGAAAAAATCGACGAGGTCAGAGATTTGCGTCGCTGGGTGGCGAACGACCGTTTCGCATCGGTCATTCGCCCCGTGTTATGTGACGTCCGCTTGTCCATGACCCCGCCGCAGCCTCGCAGAACGCATTGGCTTTCCCCGGCCGCGTCCGCGAGTCGTTGTGCCGCCGGTCGTTTTTTTCGACTTCCCCTCTCCCTCACCGACCGGCAGCAACAGATTCGCTGTGACTCGCTTATTGCAATGGCCATGCCATGCGGATCAAAGTCCTGTGCCACAAGGCGTTTGCCGGAATGCGCGGCTTTGGCCGGTTTTTTCGCCGCCGTGCCATAGCTCCGATGATTCGTATACGAGACGCTCATCGAGGCCGCCATGGTGCGTAAAACGTCAATTGAACGCACGGAATATGCGCTTCATATAAGCGTTAAAGCCGGGTACACCGCGCCCCTTCGCGGTTTGCGTTCAAGTTCTGAACGAAACTGCCGACATAGCAGCAGATAGAATCGATCCAGATGCCGTGGAAAACGCACTGTCGATTATGTTGCATACCTGAAACATCGAAAATCGCGTAACGGACCTGCTCGCTCAGGGTTCGTCCACGCGTTGTGTACTCCACCGCGCATAACGGGGCTTGACGTGTGCTGTCCGAACGGCTTCCGGTTATGCGCGCATTAGGCCGGCAATCGGGCAACTGTCCGGCCGCAATCGCGCCGCTATCAGCCGGAATCGAATAAACGCCCGTCAGGAGGGCAAACTGCCGGCTTCCTGATTTGTTTGTATAGCATTCCAAAGCGCTTTCGCTTATGTTTAAGTCACGCGCCGTTTAGAGCGCGATCAAAAAAGCCAAGGAGATAAGAAACGGTACAAGTGATTCGGGGATGAAATACTCCGGCCGGTGCAACGCGAAACGTTCACCTGTCTGCCGCCAATAGGCGGCACCTCGCAGTTCACGCTGCGCTGCTTGCCCCGCTATGACCTTACAGTCGATCGGCCGTCGCCCCCAGTAGCGCAGTAGCGCCCGCGACGGCTCAGAGCTTCGTGCCCGGGGTTGCAACCAGGCTGCTGGCTCAGTTATTCCGCAGGCCCGGTCAGGCTTGCGATCCTTGACAACGTCGAACAGCAGTCTTGAAAGCAGCACCGAATCGGGGGTAATGAATATGACTTTCGCATCCGCGGACACCGAACGCACCGTTCTTTACGTGTCGAACTCGCCCGATAAGAAACTCGCCGACTTCCTCGCCGCATCCGCATGGCACGCCGTACACGCAAAAACCACCGCGAGCGCGGAACGCATGATCGAGCGCGACAATATCAAGGTCGGCCTCATTGAACTGCCGGAAGACTGCACTTCGCAGCAACTGTCCGCCCTTGCATCATGCATGCGCCGGCCAGAAACGAACTGGGTCGCTCAAATCGCGCCGGGTCAGGCAGATGACGAACTGATCAGCCGTTTCATCCTCGATTACTGCTTCGACTTCGTCACACGGCCGTGGCTCAATGAGCGGCTCGTATTCGCGCTGGGTCATGCGCACGGGCTGTCGGCACTGCGACAAGCGCATGTAACGCCGGAACCGTCGCTCGGACGGCATGGCATGGTCGGCCAGTGCGAGGCTATGCAGCAGTTGTACCGGCGCATCGACAAATGCGGCACGACAGAAGCGCCGGTGTTCGTCGCCGGCGAGTCGGGCACGGGCAAGGAGTTGACCGCGCGCGCGATCCACGAACGCTCGCCGCGCGCCGGCCGGCCGTTCGTCGCCATCAATTGCGCGGCGATTCCGCCAACCCTGTTGCAAGCGGAACTGTTCGGCCACGAGCGCGGCGCCTTTACCGGCGCGCTTCAACGCAAGATCGGGCGAATCGAAAGCGCGCACGAAGGCACGCTCTTTCTCGATGAAATCGGCGACATGCCGCACGAATGCCAGGCCGTGTTGCTGCGCTTTCTGCAGGAAGGCACGATCGAGCGGCTCGGCGGCAATGGGCCGATCCACGTGAATGTGCGGGTCATCTCGGCAACGCACGTCGACCTCGACAAGGCGGTCGAAGAAGGCCGTTTCCGGTCCGACCTGTATCACCGGCTGTGCGTGCTGCGCCTCGTCGAGCCCCCGTTGCGCGAGCGCGGCGGCGACATCAAGCTGCTCGCGAACTATGCGCTGAGCATGTACAAGCAGGACGGCGCGCGCAAGCTGCGCGGACTGTCCAGCGACGCGATCGTCGCGATGTCGAATTATGCGTGGCCCGGCAACGTGCGCGAACTGATCAACTGCGTGCGGCGCGCCGTCGTGATGAGCGAGGGCCGCTTCATCAACGCGAGCGACCTGGGTTTGCCCGAGACGGACAATGGGCCGGCCGTCACGCTCGCAGAGATTCGCAGCAAAGCCGAGAAAGACGCGATCGAACATGCGCTGCAGCGGCACGGCTACAAGTTGTCGGAGGCGGCGGCCGAGCTCGGCATTTCCCGCGCCACGCTATACCGGCTGATGCACGCGGATCGGCTGCATGCGGAGCCGTCAGGCGGGCGCACGTCGAACGCGGACCTCGACGGGGACGCAGACGGCGAACGCGAGCCTCGCATGCCTATTCCTATGTCGGCGGCTTCTGCCTAGTTCTCGCGGGGTTTTTGGGCGGGCCGCAGCCCTCCGGCGATCGGCTGCGGCAAGTCCACCACCGGCAGCAGCATGCCCGCATCGACCTCCCCGCCCGTCCGGGCAGTCAGGTTCCCACTCGTCGATGCCGCGCGGCACCGCGGCACGCCTTGTTATGATCCCCTTCGCGTAGAGTCAGGCAGACTCAGGCAAGCAATTTGCTTTCGCCAATTGCCTTGGGCCGGCTCACGCCCGCCAGCGCGGTCTTCCTTTACAACGCGACCGCAGTCAAAGGAACTTGTGCGACAAAAGCCGTGTCGGTTAAGGCGTCGATCAAACCGCCAGACCGACCGACGTTTCGCACGCCATCGGCACCCGCAGCCCGTCTTACACCCTATGCGCAAATTACTACACGCCTGCTTCCTCGTTTTCCTCCTTCTTGGCGCCCCGGCCGTCTTCGCGGCGGTGACGGCTGCCACTCCCGCCTCGGGCGCTACTGTCACCCTGACCCCTGAACAGGCGCGCCAAGCGCTCTCAGTCCTCAACGATCCCAAGCGCCGCGCGCAGGTGGCCGATACCTTGCAGGCCATCGCTGCTGCCGGCGCGCTGAGCACACCGGCCTCCGCCGCGCCGGCCGCCTCGGCGCCGGCTGCGGCAAGCGGCGCCGCCGCTCTCGTGCCGAACGCGTTCAAATCCAACGGACTCGCGTCCCAACTGGCTCGTCAGGGCGCGCACTGGGCCGTCAATCTGGGTGCGTCGCTTCGCAACTCGATTACGGCGCTCCTCGACGTCGCTTCGGTGCGCGCGTGGTGGAACTGGCAGTCGACAAATCCGCAGGCGCGCTCGATTCTCGCGCACGTTGCGTGGTCGCTGCTGGCCGCACTGCTGCCCGCGCTCGTGCTCGAATGGCTCGCGCGCCGCCTGTTGCGTCGCGCGTATCTTGCGCTCGCCGCGCGCCGCGAACGTGGCGACGCCGCAGACGCACCACGCACCGACTTGCCGGTAGACGTCGAACCGCAGCCCGCCGACGCCGCGAACGCCGCGCCGCCTCTGCCTGCCCCGCCGGTCGCCGAGATACGAGCCGAAGCGCAGGCTAGAGCGGAGGCGAAGACAGAACCTGCGGCAAGCGCGGCAACCTCACCGGCAACCGGACAGCCTGCCGTCACGCCTGCGCCGTCAACCACGGCCGCGAACGGCAAGGTCACGGAAGCCAAGGGCAAGCAGAACGCCACGCATCACTGGACGCTGCTGCAGCGCCTGCCGCGCGCGCTATTGATCACGGTTCTGCGTCTGCTGCCGCTCGCGGTATTCGTCGGCGCGGCGAGCGCGCTCATGTCGATCTTCACCGACGACGGCACGCCGCAAGACCGCGCCCTCGATTCGCTCGTCGATATCTACGTGCTGTGCCGCGTGATCGTGATCATCAGCGGCTTTTTCCTGCAGCCCACGGCACCGCGTCTGCGTCTGCTGCGCATGAGCGATGCATGGGCCGCGTTCGTACATCGCTGGGTAATCCGTATTGTCAGCGTCGTCGGCGTGGGCTCCGCGATTGCGGAAATCGCGCACTCGCTCGGCCTGAGCGAGGCGGCGCATCTCGCGTTGATGAAGGTCGTGGCGCTCGCCGGCCACGTGATGATCTCGATCCTGATTCTGCAATGCGCGAAACCGGTCGGCGAACTCATTCGCCAGCGCATGGCCGCGCGCAAGTCGCTTGAAATGGTCGGCAACGCGCTCGCCGATGCATGGGCGTGGCTCTCGGTCTTCGTCGTAATGGCGTTGTGGTTCATCTGGGCGCTCGACGTGCAGAACGGCTATCACGCACTGCTACATCTCGGCGGCATGTCGCTCGCGGTACTGGTGGGTGCTCGGGTGCTCGCCATCGTCATCTTCGGCGGCCTCGCGCGGCTCTTCAACGGACACGAAGACGCCGCCGGCAAGTCGCTCGTGCATCAGCACGCGTTCCGCTATTACCCGCTGCTGCGGCGAGTGGTCTCGTGGATCATCGGCATCGTCACCGCGCTCGCGTTGCTCCAGGTGTGGGGCGTCGATGTGGGCGAGTTGTTCCGCGACGGCAGTGTCGGCCACCGCCTTGCGTCGGCCATCGTGACGATCGGCGTCGCGGCGGTGATCGCACTCATCGTCTGGGAAAGCGTAAATGTGTCGGTCGAGCAGCGGCTGGATCGCTGGACGACGAGCGGCGACCTCGTGCGCGCCGCGCGTCTGCGCACGCTGCTGCCCATGCTGCGCACCGGGCTTTTCTGCGTGATCGCACTGGTGGTCGTGCTCACGGGCCTGAGCGAACTGGGCGTGAACATCGGGCCGCTTCTTGCAGGCGCGAGTATCTTCGGCGTGGCGCTCGGCTTCGGCTCGCAAAAGCTCGTGCAGGATTTCATCACGGGCATCTTCCTGCTGATGGAAAACGCGATGCAAGTCGGCGACTGGGTGACGCTCGCGGGCGTATCCGGCACCGTCGAATATCTGTCGATCCGCACAGTGCGGCTGCGCGGCAGTGACGGTTCGCTTTTCACCGTGCCGTTCAGTTCGGTATCGACAGTGAACAACACGAATCGCGGCATCGGCAATGCGGCGGTTCGCGTGAATATCGTATTCGGCCAGGACGTGGATCTCGCGATCGACACGCTCAAGGAAATCGGGGCCGCGCTGCGCGAAGAAGAGAAGTTTAAGGACGGCATTCTGTCCGACTTCAGCTTCTGGGGCGTGGACGCCGTGGACGGCTCGGCCGTTACGCTGGCCGGACAGATGCAGTGCCGCGATTCGGCGCGCTGGGGTGTGCAGCGCGAATTCAACCGGCGCATTCTCGACCAGTTCCGCGAGCGCGGCATCGAGATCGCGAACCCGCAGCGCAATCTGCTGACGTGGGACCCGGACAGCGTCGCGCCCCGCGTCGAAGCGGGCGAGCCTCCAAAACAGGAGCCTGAGCAAGCGCCTTCGAGCAGCCCGTCCGCCGACGGCGCATCGGCGGGTGTATCGCCTGACGGCGCTTCGAAGGGTGACGCGCCAGTGGAAGACCAGATCCCTGTCGACTCGAAGCCTGCGGGCGGACCCGGCACACCGTCAAACCCGGGAGCAACGTCGCCGCACGAATGAGGTACGGGCTGCGCGCGTCGATTGAATTACCGGACCTGCCACCACCGAGGCAACAGGCGGCGCACCTCGGGCCGCCTGTACCGGTCGTCGATCAGATGCACGACGCCTTCGTCGAGCTCGGTGCGGATCACGCGCCCCGCCGCCTGCACCACCTTTTGCAAACCGGGGTACAGGTACATGTATTCGTAGCCATTGCCAAAACGCGCGTCCATCGTGCGCCGCATCTGTTCGTTGACCTCGTTCATTTGCGGCAGGCCCAACGTCGCAATGAAAGCGCCGATCAGCTGTTGCCCGACCAGGTCGACACCTTCCGAAAACGCGCCGCCGAGCACCGCAAATCCGATGCCCTGGTTCGCGCTTCGAAACCGCGCAAGAAACGCGTCGCGGGCCGCTTCGTCCATGCCCGGTTCCTGCGCCCAGACCGGCAATCCGGGATGACGCTCGCGCATGAGCGCGACCACCTGCTGCAGGTAATCGAAACTGCTCAGGAAACCCAGGTAATTGCCGGGATGCGCGGTGTACTGCTTTGCGATCAGATCGACAATGGGATCGAGCGAACGTTCGCGATCGCGCCAGCGCGTCGACACGTTCCCCGCGACATGCACCTGTAACTGCTCCGCGCGAAACGGCCCTTCAACGTCGAGCCATTGCGTCTCCTGTGCAAGACCCAACGTATCGCGGTAGAAATGATGCGGACTAAGCGTGCCCGAAAACATCACGGTCGTGCGCGCCGCTGCATATCGCGGCGCGAGAAACGGAGCAGGAATCACATTGCGCACGCAGAGCGTGCAACTGGTCTTGTCGCGTGGCGCGTGGCGGTCTGTTGTCAGCGTGATATCGAAAATGGAATGCTCGCCGAATTGCTCTGCGAGAGCGACGAAATGCATCGCGTCGAAGAAAAAACGCAGCGACGTCTCGTCGATTGAGAGCGGCGCGTCCGCGAGCTGATCCGTCACGGCGCCAATCAGATTTTGCGCGGCCGAGAGCAGCTTGCCAGGCACATCTGGATAGACCTGATACGACGCAGTTTGCGCCCGCTTGACCGCATTCCATTCCCGCTGCAACCGTTCAAGGGGCTTGCGCAAGCCAGGCGGCGCCGTCTTGCGCGCGAGCCGCAACGCCGCCTGATCGAGCGACGCCGTGTACATCCGGCGCGCACGGTCGAGCAGGTTATGCGCCTCGTCCACCAGCACGCCAATGCGCCACTGGTTGATCTGCGTGAGCGCGTAGAGCATTGCGCTGCTGTCGTAGTAGTAGTTGTAGTCGCCCACCACCACGTCGGCCCAACGCGCGAGTTCCTGGCCCAGATAATACGGGCAGACGTCATGCGCGAGCGCCGCTTCGCGCACCGCGGCGCGATCGAGCCTTTCGCCCGCGAGCGCCGTGCTACGTGCCGCGTCGAGCCGGTCATAGAAGCCGCGCGCGAGCGGACACGACTCGCCGTTGCACGCTTTGTCGGGGTGCTCACAGGCTTTGTCGCGCGCCACCAGTTCAAGCGTTCTCAACGGTAAAGACCCGGCGCTCCGGCGAAGCGTTTCGATCGCGTCGAGCGCGAGCGCACGGACAGGCGTCTTCGCGGTCAGAAAGAACACGCGATCGATCTGATCCGTCGCGCACGCCTTCAATAACGGAAAGATCGTGGCGAGTGTCTTACCGATGCCGGTCGGCGCCTGCGCCATCAGCGGCTTACCGTCGCGCGCCGCACGGTAGACGGACACCGCAAGTTCGCGCTGCCCGCAGCGAAACTGCGCATGCGGAAACTGCAACGCGTTGAGCGCCGTGTCGCGCGCGACACGATGCGCCTCCTCCTGCACCGACCAGTCCAGAAACCGCTCGCATTGCTCGACGAAAAAAATCTCCAGTTCGCGCGCCGTGTGCGTTTGCGTGAGCAACGTTTCCTTCTGACTGCCGATGTCGAAGTAAACCAGCCCGACCGTCAACTCCGTGAATCCACGTGCGCGGCACAGCAAATGTCCGTACACCAGCGCCTGCGCCCAATGCAGCGTGCGATGATTGTCAGGCATGCGCTCGAGATCGCCTCGATACGTCTTCACTTCTTCCAGGCGGTGCGCCACCGGATCGTAGCCGTCCGCACGACCCCTCACGGTGAGATTGCGATGCGTACCGGTCAGCGTGATTTCGGTTTCGTAGCCGCTTGCGCGGCGGCCCGCCACCGTGATGTGGCCCGCCATGCCTTCCAGCGAAGTGGGCGCGGGCGTGAATCGCAGATCGAGGTCGCCGCGTCGCGCAGTGAACTCGCACATGGCTCGCACGGCGACGACGTAGCTCATGCGGTGCGCTCCGCGATCAGCGTGGCGTGCGCCAGCGCGCCGGCGGATGGATCGGCGATCGCATGGTCAAGCGCTTCGTCAGCCCAACGCACGTCGACTACGCGTACCGGCATGCCGTGCTGCACGCAGTAAGCTAGCCAGCGAATCTGGTTGTCCTGCAAGCGGTCGCCGGGCCCTTTCACTTCGATCAATTCATAGCGCCGCTCAGCGGGCCAGAAGCGGATCAGGTCGGGCAAACCCGAGCGATTGCCGCGAATATCGAGCAGCAAACGCTCGAACCACAATTTCAGATGCGCGGCGGGCAAGCAGTCGAGCGCCGTTGTGACAAGCTCCGGCGTAAGCATTCCCCAGAACACGAACGGCGATTGCACGCCTGCTTTGCCGTGCAGATGCCGCGCAATCGTCTCGCGATACGCGCCACTATCGAGTTGAGCAAGGCACGCAGCGAACTGCTCGGCTCGACGCGCATAAAAGTCCGGCGCGTGAAGATCAGCGGGGCCGCGTTGAAACGGATGAAAAAACGCACCGGGCAGCGCCACGAATACTGGTTCCCAGCAAAGCAGTCCAAACAGCGAGTTGATCAATGCATTTTCGACGTAATGCACCGGCGCCGACTCGCATGTCAGATGATCGCGCACGACGTATTCAACGGACTGCGGCGCTGGGGGCCTGGGCAATATCAACGTGCCGCGTTCGGCCGCTCGCGCAGCGGCCGCGCGCACCGCCGGCCCACCAAGCTTGCGACGCAGGCGCGGGAGCATGCGCGCGATGCGCTGTGCCTCTTCCTCGCTTTCGGGCGATGCTGCAGCATCTAACGCTAGCGAAAGCGCAGCTTCGAAACGCTCGGCTCGTTCAAGCACGCGTGCACGCCGATGACGCGCGCCGGGCCACGCGCAAACCTCGTACACCGCGAGCGCGGTAGGCCACACCTGTCGCCGCTCACAATGCTGGCCGATGCGAAAAAGCAGCTTGGCGCGTCGCAATTCGAGCCACGCGTTGCACGTTTCCACGCTTTGCACACGAGCCACGAGGTCATTGAGCGCGGCGTTTTCTACTTCCAGACCGATCAGCGCGCCGGACGTTGCTATCGAGTCCAGTTCGTCACGACATGCTTGCAAAGCGAGGTAAACATCGACATCTGCGCGCTGCTGAAAGGCTCGCGACGCCGGCCCGAAAGCCACTTTTTCGTAGCGGAATACGCCGAGATCGGCGAGCACGAATTCTGACCAGTCCTGCTGCAGATTGCCAAAGAACATCAGACGCAGACGGTCGCACAGCGGCGCAATGTCCACGCGAAACACGCAATCGGTCGTTTGGGGGTGCCATGCGGACAACGGGCGCGCGATGCAGCTATCGGTGTCATGCCCGTCCAACTCGTCCCGCTCGGGATAGAACGGACGTAATGCTTCCAGCAGATCGGGCTTGCGCAGACTCCGGGCGCCCGGAATCAGCGAAAGCGCCTCCGCAAAAATGTCCAGCAATTCGGCGCGCGTGGTGAGGGCGAACAGATCGTCGAGTGTCAGGTGCGGCGCGGGATTTAGCCAGCCGAGCGCTGAGACGGGCGCAGCGGCTTGCAACGGGCAGCCGATTTCGTCGTAGGCAAGACGACTGGCGCGAAACAATGCGCCTTTGCGCATGAGCATCCGGACCAGCAATGCGCGCGACGCCTGCGGTAAGCGCGCGAATGTGCCGAGAAAAGCGCGCTCGCTCGCATCGAGCAGATCGTCGTAGCGTTGCGCGAGCCAGGCGAGCGCACGCTCGAAATTCAACAGATAGTAAGGGACGCCGGCGAGGGAATCCGGCGGAGCATCGGTTGCCACGGAGTTTGCATGACCTGTACGTTTATACAGTAATGATAGCAAACTCCACCGCCGCGCCTACTCAGCGGCCAGCCACACCACCGTCAGCGACCGCACGCCCTGCGCGCCGCGAATCAGAACGCCTTCTATGTCCGCGGTCGCGGACGGTCCGGTGACGAGTGCCGCGTAACGTGCGTCGCGAAAGTCGTCGCGGCGATAAACGTCCTGCAAGCCGTCGACCAGTTGCGCCGGATCGAGCAGAACCACGAGATGCTGCACGATATAGCCCAACGCATTGACCACGTACTCGCGCTCGCTGAACCACACCGAGCCGGTCTCCGCGACACCGAAACGCGCACGCACCACGCCGACGTCGATATCCTGCAACGACGAAGGTTCGGTGTCGGCCGTGAGCAGGCGCGTGCCGGACACTTCGGCAGTGGCTGAAGCGATCGACACCGTTGCGCCAAATCGCTCGCGGATGAGACTCGCAACTTCCGACGCGGCACCCGCTTCGACGCAGGTCCCGCCCATCGTTTGCAATGCCGACGTGAAGCGCGCGCGCAGATCGCCGCCGACCGCGCTAAACAACGGCACGTCGGGGCGCGGGCGCGCCGCCGGTTGCGCCTGCCGCACTTTCGCGATGAAGGCCTCACGCGTTGCCATCGCCACCTCCGCGATTTTGCTTGTACCACGCATGGAAGGTCTGCTTCGGCGCCTCGGGCAATTCGCGTTGTCTGCCCCAGATATTCAGCGGGTTATAGAGTACGAAGTTCGGTAGCCGCCGCAATGCGCCGCTCATTGAAGCTACGGTTGCCCGATACAGCGTCGGGCTCGCGAGCAGCCGCCCTGCCATCTTCAATACTTCCTGCTTCACGAACGGCACTTCGTGGCGCTCGGCAATCACCGTGCGCCATTTATAGATCTGCTCGTGGATATTGATCTTCACCGGACACACGTTCGTGCAACTGCCGTTGAGCGTGGACGCGAACGGCAGCGCGCTATAACGTTTCAGGTCGAAGGTTGGGTTGATGATCGCGCCGATCGGCCCCGAGTACGTACCGCCATACGACAGCCCGCCGCTGCGCCGATACACGGGACACGTGTTCATGCAGGCTCCGCAGCGGATGCATTTGAGCGAGTACCAGAAGTCGTCCATCGCGAGCCGTTCCGAGCGGCCATGATCGACGAGGATGAAATGCATCTCCGTGCCCGGACGCGGCGCACGGAAATGCGAGGTGTATTGCGTGATCGGCGAACCAAGCGCACTGCGCGAGAGCATGCGAATAAACACACCGAGATCCGAGACCTTTGGAATCAGCTTCTCGATACCGATCGATGCGATATGCAGCGGCGGCACGTTTGCCGAAAGATCGGCGTTGCCTTCGTTCGTGCAAACCACAACCGTGCCCGTTTCCGCGACCGCGAAATTGCAGCCGGTCATGCCGGCCGTTTTCTCGCGTACGAAATACGGCCGCGTATTCATGCGCTGACTTTCCGCGAGGTAGTGAATGTCGCTATTGTGCGGATCAGTGCCGATGGTTCGGCCAAACAGTTCCGCGACATCGGCGCGCAGCTTGTGCACCGCCGGCACCACCATGTGGCTCGGGTCCTGATGATCGAGTTGCTGGATGCGTTCACCCAGATCCGTTTCCATTACCGTAATGCCGCGCGGTTCGAGATACTCGCGCATCTTGCATTCGTCGGTGAGCATCGACTTGCTTTTGACGAGCGTGGTCATGCCGCGCTCGGACATGATCTTGTGTACGAGCGCGTTGTGCTCTTCGGCCGTCGCTGCCCAGTGGACCACGACACCGTTCGCCTCGGCCGAGGCCGCGAACTGTTCGAGGTACTCCGACAAATGCGACAGCGCGTGTTCCTTGATACCGGATGCCAGTTCGCGCAGCGTCTCCCACTCGGCAATGCCGTGCGCCTGGGCGTCGCGTTTCTCGCGCAAATCCCACAGGCGCTTGTCGTGAAACGCCACATGTTCCGTCTTTTTGATGAACTCGCCTGCTGCCTTCGCGTGGTCGATTCGGCTCATGCGCGCGCCCCGTTCAACACTTGTGCAATATGAATGAAGCGTGCGTCCGCCTTCATGCGTTCCGCACAGCCTTGCTGATGCATCAGGCACGACATGTCGCCCGACACAATGTATTGTGCACCCGCATTCAGATGATCGCGGACCTTGTCCTGCCCCATGCGGACAGACACCGGCTCTTCCGTCACCGAGAACGTGCCGCCGAAACCGCAACATTCGTCGGGGCGAGACGGCTTGACGAACTCGATACCCTTCACGCCTTCAAGCAACGCGCGCGGCTTGGAAAACGGCTGGCCCGCTACTTCCGAGATCGACGCCTCTTTCAGATGCCGCAACGCGCTGCAACTATTGTGCAGCCCGACGCGATACGGAAACTCGGCCCACGGAAATTCACGCGCGCCCACCACGTCGTGCAGAAACTCGACGAGTTCATAAGCGCTCGCCCGCACCTTTTTGACTTCGTCCGTCTGATCGATCGCGGTGAGATGCTCGCGCACGTGGTGAATGCAGCTCGCCGATGGTCCGACGATGTAGTCATAGCCCGCGAAGTTGCGCGCGAACACCCGCTCCGCGCCGGCCGCTTCTGCATGCGCGCCGCTGTTTCCCATGGGCTGACCACAGCAGGTCTGCTCCTGCGGGTAATCGACCTGGATGCCGAAGCGTTCGAGCAGTTCGAGCGTGGCAATGCCGACCTCGGGATAAAACGCGTCGATGAAGCAAGGGATAAAAAGGGCGACTTTCATAAGCTCATTACAGGGAATGGGGCACGCGGACTCGGGACGCGTAAGATCGTCGCCAGTCAGACTGGTATTGTTGGTCTGACCAAAATATAAGGAAGTCGCCCGAGCGTGTCAATCGTTAGATGGCCACGCGAAATGCGACGCCTAAAGCTTCGCGGCGTCTTCCTGATAGATCTCGCGCACGAAGGCCAGGTGCCGTTCGGCCGCCTTGCGTGCCTTTTGGGCGTCGCGTGCGACGACGGCGTCGTAGATGGCCTGATGCTGACTCATCAACTGCTTTTCCATCGCCTCGTCGTAATCGATCAGCCGATGGTATTGACGCATGCCTTCGCGAATCAGCGTGTGGATGCCATGCATGACATGGGCAAGCGCGATGTTGTGCGTAGAGTCGGCAATCGCTAGGTGAAAAGCGGCATCCAGCTCCGCCAGATTGACGCGATCTTGCGACTGCGAAGCCGCCTTCAGTGCATCGAACGCAGTCTTGATCTTGCGAAGATCGGCGGCGGTCGCGCGCTCCGCGGCATATACGGTCGAAATCGATTCGAGCCCCTGGCGCAATTCGAGAATGTCGGCACTTGTGCGCGGATTTTGCAAAAGCAGTTCGGCGAGCGGCTTCGAAATGATCGGCGCCGTCAGATCGACCACCGTAAAGCCGCCCCGCCCCGACGTGGCGATATAGCCATCCGATTCCAGCCTGATCAGCGCTTCGCGCAACGAAGGCCGCGACACCGCCAGTTGCGTCGCCAGATCGCGCTCAGCGGGCAGCCGGTCGCCCGGCATCAGCGTACCGTCGGAGATCAATTGCTTGATCTGATCTGCGACGACGTCGGAGAGCCGTTTGCGCGTGAAAGACTGGATCGGGCGAAAGTGCATAGGCTACGGCTGGCACAGCCGGTTGTTCAGGGTGATTCGTTAGCGGCAGTATGCGACGCGACAGAGCTAAACGGGAGCGAATGAATTATACCGTTGGGCGCCCTGCGCGATTTTCGCTGCGAGCGCGTATTCACGGGTTAGATTGCAACGGCAACGGCAACGCCGCGACAAACGCCGCAATCCGCTCGCACGCTTCGGCAAGCCGCGCTTCGTCGACGACGAAGCCCAACCGGACGAAACCGTTCGCGGTCTCGCCAAAAGCACTCGCGTCGAGCACCGACACGCCTTGCGCGCGAAACAGCTGCCATGTGAAATCGACGGTATCGAGGCCCGTGCCGCTCACGTCGACCATCATGAACATGCCCGCTTCGGGCAGCAGGCAGCGCAATCGCGGGACCCGGCTCAAACGCTCGAACACGACGTCGCGACGGCGCCTGTAGATGTCGCGCATCTGCGCGACGATGCTCGACTTCTCCTGTAACGCCGTCAATGCGGCCTGCTGGATGAAGCCCGGCAAGCCATACAGCATGGCAAGCGCGAGGCGTCCCATGTGTTCGATCAGTTGCGTGGGTCCGATCGCCCAGCCTACGCGCCACCCCGCCATTGCATGCGATTTGGACAGGCTGCCGAGTGTGACCGTGCGCTCCGCCATGCCGGGCAGCGACATGATGCTCACATGTTCGCGCTCGAACGTGAGATCGGCGTAGACCTCGTCGGACAGCACCCACAGGTCGTGCTCGCACGCGAGCCGCGCAATGCGTTCGAGGTCCGCGCGCGGCATCACGACACCTGTTGGATTACACGGCGTGGCGAAGAAAATCGCCTTGGTGCGCGCTGTCACGGCTCGTTCGAGCGCGTCGCGATCCAGGTGAAATGCACGCGCAGGATCGACCGGCACCGGCACGAGCGTCGCACCTGCGGCGCGCACGCACGCTTCGTAGGTGAGGTACATCGGCTCGGGCACGATAACCTCGTCGCCTGCTTCGAGCAGACAAAGCGACGTGGCAAACACGCCGTTTTGCGCGCCCGCCGTGAGGATCACGTTCGCCGCGCTGACCGTGCAACCGGTCATGCGCGCCTGCTCTTCGGCAATCGCCGCACGCAGCGGATCGCGCCCCGACACCGCGCTGTAATGCGTATCGCCGCCACGCAACGCGTCGATGGCACGCTCGACAATCGGTGCGGGCGTAGCGAAGTCAGGGTCCCCCACGCTCAGCACGATGACGTCATTGCCATTCGCCGCGGCCTGCTGCGCCACGCGATGAATCTCCCACGCCGACGTACGTCTGCCTTGCAATCCCTCGACCCGACTCGAATACTTCATCTCGCTCACCCGTTTCTGATTGACCCGCCAATGTAATGGGGCGTGCGCAAAACGTCCAGATACGAAAAAGCGCCACGCGGGCAGACAGCCTCGCGTGGCGCTTCGTATCAAAGCCCCGTTTGCAGGGGCCGTGCAAATTCAGACCTGGCGGCGCAACTCCGCCGGCGGTACCTTCATCAGATGCCGGTACTTGGCCACCGTGCGGCGCGCGACGAGCACGCCCTGATCCGCAAGCATCTTTGCCAGCGTCACATCGGAGAGCGGGTCGCGGGTGTTTTCGGCAGCGATCATTTCTTTCAGCAGCGCCCGCACCGCGGCGGCGGAACAGGTACCGCCGCTTTCGGTGCCAAGCTCGCGCGGGAAGAAGTGCTTGAACTCGAAAATGCCGCGTGGCGTGGCCATATATTTGTTGCCGGTCGCGCGCGAGATCGTCGATTCGTGCAGGCCGAGTTCGTCGGCGACATCGCGCAACACCATCGGCTTGAGCGCGATTTCACCGTACTGGAAGAACGCCTTCTGATGCGCCACGATGCATTCGGCGACGCGTTGAATCGTGTCGAAGCGCTGCTGCGCGTTTCGGATCAACCAGCGCGCTTCCTGAAGCTGCTGGGCGAGCGGCGAACGGCTTGCCCCCGCCGATTGCGCAAACAGCTCGGCATACATGCGGTGAATGCGTGCGCGCGGCTGCACGGCAGGATTGATCGTCACCACCCACTTGTTGCGCACCTGGCGCACGATCACATCGGGCACGACGTAGTTGTCTTCGGTACGGCCGTAGCAGTTGCCCGGCTTCGGATCGAGCTTGCGCACGAGTGCGCAGGCCACACGCAGCTCTTCCGCAGTACAGCCAATCTGTTTTTGCAGTTCTGCCTGTTCGCGACGCGCGAGCCGCTCCAGATGATGTTCGACAATCTGCCGCGCGACATCGCGGCCCGGCGTGTCCGCGGGCAACGCATTGACCTGCAGCAGCAGACACTCGGACAGCGAACGCGCGCCAAGCCCAGGCCGGTCGAGCGACTGCACGAGGCGCAGCGCGACCAGCAGTTCTTCCTCTGTCAATTCGGGTTCGAGATCGACGCTGTCGGCGAGATCCGCCAAGTCCTGGCGCAGATAACCGTCGTCGTCGAGCGCCTCGATGATGAAGCGCGCAACCGCGCGATCGCGGTCATCCAGACGATAAAGACGCAGTGCGTCGTGCAGTTGCTCGCGCAACGTGGGTTGCGAGCGTGCCCATTCGGCCGGATCGCTGCCGTCGGAGTCGCCATTCTGGCGTGCCGAACTGCGGCTGCTGTAATCGCCCGAAAAGTCGCCGGGCATGTCGTCGGGGCCGCCGCTGTCGAGGCTCTCGTTGCTAGCGGCTTCAGCGGGCAGCGAGTCGGGCTCGGCGGCCGCGACTGCATCGGTTGCCGGCAGCGCGCCTTGCTCTTCGCCGGACGTGGCGGTTGCAAGCGCAACGTCCTCCGTATCCGACGAGTCATATTCGAGGAACGGGTTCGTATCGAGCGCAGTTCGCAATTCCTGCTGGAACTCCAGAGACGATAGCTGCAACAGACGCACCGACTGCTGCAAACGCGGCGTAAGTGCAAGAGACTGCCTTGTGCGAAGTTCAATTGAAGGCATCGTGTTCAGGTCCCGTTGAAAGCTGAAGTAAAGGAGTGACCTCACTAGAGCAACACGCGTACCAGCTTTTGCAACGCACTGTTTTATTTGGTGTTTATGTTTCCAGGCCCGCGAATTGCAACGCCGCGCGGGGCCTTTTTTACAAGCGACCCGGCAAATTCCGCATCCGCTCCACACGAGTCGGCGCGCGCACGATCACGATGCGCGAGCGCTATTCATCAGTGGAAAAGCGCCTGCTGGCGCGGGCTTCGCCACTTCTCTGGTCCTCAGTCACGAGGCGCGGGCACACACTTTGCGGTAACGAGCATGTGGACGGACGGCTCTCTTCGCATCCGGCGCGAACGCGCAACGACTGTGAAGACCCGCCCGGTGTCGATAACGGGCCCTGACGGAACCGTAGCGGCAACGACCCCACGCGAGTCATCGGCGGCTTCGGCCGCGATCGACCGCAGGCAACAAGACCGCAATTTCATCAACACCCGAAGGAGAAAACCATGAAGACCATCCAATTCCTGAAGACTGCCGGCAGCATCGCGTGCGTTGCTTTCGCACTGAACGCCACCGCACAAACGAGCGCCTCGGCTCCGTCGGCTTCGTCAGAAACCATCGGCCAGCACGTCGACGACGGCACGATCACCACGAAGGTCAAGGCCGAACTGCTCGGCGCGAAGAACGTGAAGTCCACGCATATCCATGTGAAGACCCGCAAGGGCGTGGTGTGGCTCACGGGTACGGTGCCTTCGGCTGAAGACAAGACCGCCGCCCAGGACGTCGTGGAAGGCGTGAAGGGCGTGAGCAGCGTGAAGAACCGCCTGAAAATCGCCGCAGAATAATCTCGAGGCGCCCGGCGTTCTGCGCCGGGCGCAGGGCCCCGAGAAGCTCCCGAGAAAAAAGGCCGTCCGCACATTGTGCGGACGGCCTTTCTGCTTTAGAGGCCGGCCTGACGGCCGGCTACCCGATTAGCTCTTTGCCGCGTATTGATCGCGCAGATCGCGAACGCGGTCGTGATTCTGCAGCACGCCTTGATACTGACGCTCGACAATCGCGCGCACGTCGGCGGGCAGTTCTTTTTCCAGCGCGTCGTGATAGTTCTTCTTCGCGACGTCCTCGCCCTTTTCCACCTCGACGAGAATCTGATGGTCGCTGCGGTCCGTCACCGCCGACTTCACGTCGACCCATCCCCGGTGCAGCGCACCGCTCACACTGCCGCCCGTTTCCGGCTTACCGCCCAGGCGCTGAACCACATCCTGCAGCTCGCGTGCGCCACGCGCGCAATCTTCGGCGCGCGTGAGAAACATCGTCTTCAACTGTGTGTCACGCGCATCTTCGGCCGCCTTGCGAAAGCCCTTTTCACCATCCTTCGATGTTTCGATGAGATCGTTCAGCACGGAAACAACATTCGTAGTCATTCAATACCTCCAGGGTTTCGTTAATCGCGGAATCCGTTGCCGGCACGCCCGCAGGTATCGCGGTGCGCGTGCCGCCTGCTTTGCCAACGCCTGCACAAGGCAACGGGGTTCACTGTGTGATACGCATGGCGCGTGCCCGAAAGTTCACAGGATGCATTGCGCCCGCACGCTGCATTTGGGCGGCCATCTTTCTTGCAGACGTGGGTAATTGTTGCGCAGCGCGAACTCTCTTGAGCGGCGTGAAAGCCTTCCGCAGCGCGGCTTTCGCCGGTGGCACACGCGTTGCTTTTATTGCTTCGCCCGAGTAACGCCATGCAACGCAAGTTAGAAAACTGCATGACGTATCGACAAATTGAAAAGAATGGGCAGGCAACAACGACAGGGAGAAACATCATGAAGATTCGCAGCGCAGAATGGCTGGTCGCCGTCGCCATCGTCTCGTCGGCCAGCGTGTTGCAGATTCGCGAGCACATGCAGCCGCACGATAGCTCTGCGGCAAGTACGAGCGCTAGCGCGCAAGCCGCGCCTTCGACCTGCGAAGGGTCTCGCAAAGGCGTCATGCCGGCCTCATGCGAGCCCACGCGCGACCAACGTCCTGCTGACCACGCCCCCTCGCCGCAACGTGGCGCCGCGCGTATCTGGGTATAACTTTCGCGACGATCAGCGCGCCTTGCGTTTTCGGGGCCACCAAAGAAAAGGGCCCGACGTCTGTCGGGCCCTTTCCGATCGCCTTCTCGCTTACTGCCGTCCGCCGCTGTCGCCGCTGGCACCGCTACATCAGGCGCGCTTTTCGTTGTACTCGTTGAGCGGAACGGGCTTCTTCAGCGGATCGAAGTCGGCCCAACGGCCTTGTTGCCAACGACCCGTCGCGCGTTCGATCGACACGCCGCCTGCTTCGCGCAGCAAACGAGCGGCGTCGAACTGATTGTCAGGCGACACGTGCACCGCGACCAGCACGCCCGAATCGCGCGCCTCTTCGTGGAACGGCGTGCGATGCCCGGCTTCGCTACTATCGCGCGTGCGCCACATCGCCCCGGCCAGCGAGCCGATATAGGCGCCGACGCCCGCAGCGATCGCCGAAACGAGCAGCGGCGCAGAGAACGCCGCGAAGATGCCGACGCCAACAATAGCGCCCACCACCGCGCCGATCGTCACGCCGAGGCCCGCGCCCTTCGGCGCGCCTTTCGCCCCGGCATCGGTGTGGGTGTCGCCGCCAATCGGAAAACGCGCATGCTGGCCACGCGGATTGACGAAGAACAGCGTGACGTCTTCCTCGACGAAGCCTGCATTGAAAAGTTTTTGCGCCGCTTCTTCCGCGGCTGGGAAAGTCGTGAAGCGTGCTGCAACGATGAGTGACATGAGGCCTCCTTGCATCGTGATTGCGTTTTTACGGACGACGCCCGCGACTACTCGCAGTGCGTGATCAGAAGAAGCGGCAGCGCTACACCGCCGTGCCGCGGTCGGGCTCCATGCCTTCCACTCTGAACAATCCGCTATGCAAGACTACGCCCTCGCCGTCGTTCTGGTCGAGCGCCTCGGCGCACACCGAACGGATCCGGTTGCGGCCCTTGTCGAAGGCTTCCATCAACTCGCTTTCGAGCGGCGAACCGGCGCCGAAGTGATCTTCCAGCGCCTCGACCGTGATGGCGCAGACAACCGGTTCACCGTCCACGCGCGCCATGAAGCGAACCATTAGGTTGGCGCCGTCGAAGGTCGGTTTGTCGTCGGAAAAAGTGATCTGCATAAGGGAATCCTCATAGGCAGGCCGCGGCAGGATCGCGTTCATGATGACGCGCCCTTCATTGCGCCGGCGAGCTGCTGCGCCATCTCCAGATGATGCTTGATGACCGGCAGCGCGCGCGCGGCCGCAGCCTTCAGTTGCGAGTCGGTGCCGCTCTGGCTCTCCTGCTGGAACAGATCGACAGCCCGCTGATGCGCCTCGAGGCCGACCTGCTCGACATACGCCTCGTCGAACTTCTGGCCTTTGAGCGTTTGCAGCTTGCCAACGAGCGCGGAGTCTGCCGACGGCGTGGTGGCAAGCCCCTTCTTCGCTGCGAGCGCACCCATGCTGCGCGAGAGCTTCGTATGTTCGGCGATCATCTGCTGTGCAAATTTCTTCACGCGCGGATCGCTGGAATTCTTCAACGCGATCTTGCTTGCCGCGATTTCGGTGGCGTCGGACTGTGAAGCATCCTGGATGAACTGCTGGTCGGCGGGCGAGAGCTTCGTGCCGCCGACGGGCGCGTCGCTCGCGGGAGCGTCGCTTGCCTGCGCATACACGACGCAGGCCGGCGCCGTGCCAAGAGCAAGCGCGACAGTCATCGCTTGTAGGGAATACCGTAGTTTCATGCGTTTTCTCCCTTGTTCACGGAGTCACCGGCGCGTCTCATCGCCCACCTGCGCCGCTCATGCAGCCTTGCGTTTCGACAGTTGCCCGATCAACGCTTTGTTGAAGGCGGGAATGTCGTCCGGCTTGCGGCTCGAAATCAGATTGCTGTCTTCGACCACTTCCTGATCGACCCACGTGCCGCCCGCGTTGCGGATATCGTCCTGCAGACTCGGCCAGCTCGTCACCGTGCGCCCCTTGATGATTCCGGCCGACACGGGCAGCCACGTGCCGTGGCAGATCACCGCAATCGGCTTCTTCGCGTTGTCAGCCGCTTTCACGAATGCCTGCGCCTGCGGCAACACGCGAATCGCGTCACCGTTCACCACGCCGCCTGGTAACACGACTGCGTCATAGTCGTCCGCGATCGCTTTGTCGAATGTCGAATCGACCTCAACCGTGTCGGCTTTATCAACGTGCTTGAAGCCCTGGATCTTGCCGGGCTTCGCTGAGATCACGTGCACGGTCGCTCCGGCCTCGGCGAGCGCGCGTTTCGGGTCGACCAGTTCAGCCTGTTCGAAACCGTCTACCGCCAGGATCGCTACCTTCAGACCGTCGAGACTGTTTGCCATCTTTCTCTCCTTTGTTCAAATGCCGGGGCCGCGCATGTGATGCGCCAAACCCCTTTCATCATTGATTAACGATGCGGCAGCAAGGCTTGTGCCTGCTGTTCCCGGACCCGCCTGCCGCGTGATCGCTCCGGCCTCGACGCCCGCTGCGACGGGCCTCGAGGCTCGAATGCTTGCGCGAAGCGAAGAGGCGCAACGCGATTACAGGCCGCTCGGGTCGTCGTCGAGACCGTCGTCGTCTTCGTCGGCTGTCGGCGGCGTCAGAATGCGATCAGGTTCGATGTCACTATCCGGGTCCAATGTCGAATCGCCGTCCGCGGCTGCGTGCTCGCCGGTGCCCGCCCGGTCGGTATCGCTGCCCATTTCCGACTCGCCCAGTTCGAGCGCGTGGTTGTCGAGTTCCGTATCGACATCGAACTCATGGCGCTTCGCGCCCGCGACGTCGCTGCCGCTATCGGATGAATCGCTCGGTCCTAACGCGCCCGTCGTGCCTGACGTTTGTTTGACGACCTGTTGCGGCTCTTCATCGGGGTTCAGCGTGCTGCTCATGGCGCTCTCCTTTATCGGTTGATACGTATGACGTTCTCCGCAAGGACTGTTCCGCCCGCTCGCCCGCGCCGGCAGTGCCGGGCACCGGCTTTGCTCCGGGCCATCACTGGCGCAACGCGCTTCACGCTTGAAAGTTCTACCTGCAAAGAAAGCCATGGCAAACAGCACAACCACAAGCACAAGCACAAGCACAACGAGCACGACGCAAAACGGTCATGCATCGGCCGACGACAGCGTGAAGCAGCCCGCGACAGCCGCCATGCCGCCGGGCTTGCGCCATGCCGACGACAGCAAGCCGGGCTACACGCGCAAGCGCGAGAAAGACGGCTTCGCGTATTTCGACGTGCAAGGCAAGCGCATTGAAGACGAAGCGGAGATTCAGCGCATCAACTCGCTCGCGATTCCGCCCGCGTACGAAGACGTATGGATCTGTCCAGACCCGCGCGGACATATTCAGGCGACTGGCCGCGACGTGCGCGGGCGCAAGCAATACCGTTATCACCCGCGTTGGCGCGAAACGCGCGACGCCGACAAATATGAACGCATGGCCGAGTTCGGGCGCGCACTGCCGCGAATCCGCGCGCGCGTCGCCCGCGACCTCGAACTGCCCGGCATGCCGTGCGACAAAGTGATCGCAGCGGTCGTGCGGCTGCTCGATACCACGCTGGTTCGTATCGGCAGCGTCGAATACGCACGCGAAAATCAGTCATATGGACTGACGACACTGCGCAAAAAACACGTGAAAGTGGAAGCGGGACAATTGCGCTTCAAGTTTCGCGGCAAGAGCGGCATTGAACACGACGTGACGGTGGACGACCAGCGTGTGAAGCGCATTGTGCGGCGCTGCGCGGATCTACCAGGTCACGACCTGTTCCAGTATCTCGACGACGACGGTACACGCCGTACCGTCGGCTCAGCCGACATCAACGATTATCTGCGCCGCGCAAGCGGCGCGGACTTCACCGCGAAGGACTATCGGACATGGGCCGGCAGCGTCTACGCGCTTGCGGCGCTGCGCCGCCTCGTGTGCGGCAGCGCCGCCGAAGCGCGGCGTCATATCGTGGCGACCGTCAAGGAAGTCGCGGGCTTGCTGCGCAACACGCCGGCCGTTTGCCGGCGTTGCTACATCCATCCTGCAGTGATTAGCGCATTCGAAAGCGACCAGTTGCAAACCTTGCCGCCGGGTCAGTCGCGCCGGGGTCTGAAAGTCGACGAGGTCGCTTTTGCTGCATTGCTCGCGCATGCCGAAAAGCGCGCCGCGAGGCTCGCGCGTCAGGCGGGAGCAAAAGGCCGCAAGCTGCGCGAAACCGACACCGCCGAGAGCATCAACGGCTCCATTACGACGTTGCTCAAGAAGTCGCGCACCATTCGCAACGAAGCGAACAAGGCGGCGAAAGCCGCTGCCAAAGATAGCGTCAAACCAAGCGCAAAAGCCGGCGCGCGAACTGCCCGGCGTGCTGGGAGCGCGGGCGCCCATTCCGCCCCGCGCGCCGAGAAGACGGCCGCGAGTTAACGCCGCTCATAGCAAGCAGGAACTGCAACAGCGCACGCATCATTTACCCGGACGGAGGCTGCATGCCCGCGGACGCCGCCGCCATCGTGCAACGCATATCCGCGTATCGCCGCAGCGCCATGTGCGAGCACTTTCCGCGCACGTGAACGCGTTTGTCCCGGCCTGCGCAAAGCGACCGTTACTCCGGGCGAGGAACGCGCGTTGCTGCAGTGATCGTCACCCTAACCTGCAAAGGAGGCACATCATGGTCATGCAAAGTCAGACGCAAGGCACGCAAGGCGCACGTATCGTCGGTAAAGGCAGCGCGACGGCAGAAGGCCCGGGCCCGGATGTGATGGCGGCCGATACGCTGGACGGCAACAGAGTGCTCAGCAGCGACGGCGAGGACATCGGCAAGATCAAAGACATCATGCTGGATGTGCGCTCGGGCCGCGTTGCTTACGCGGTGCTGTCGAGCGGCGGTTTCCTCGGCATCGGCGACAAGCTGCTCGCAATTCCATGGCGCGCTCTTACGCTGGACACCGAGCAGAAGTGCTTCGTGCTGGACATGACGGCGGAGCGCGTGAAAAGCGCCCCGGGTTTCGACAAGGATCACTGGCCGTCGATGGCGGATGAGACATGGGCCACGTCTGTTCACCAGTACTACGGCAGGGAGCCCTATTGGGGCCGCGACCAGTTCGATATGCGCGATGACGTGGGCGTCGGCGATATTCCGGCCGGTTCGTCGGATGCGCCCGAAGCCGGTGGAGTCAAGCTGTAATCGGCGAGCCGCGGCGAGTGCGTGAAGCAGTTTACCGTTCGCAGTTCGCGCACCGTCCTCACTTGCGCCGGCACGCCGTCATCGCGGCGGCCGGCGCGTTTGACTTTGACCGCGTCGAATTCGATGACGCAGACGGCCCTGGAAAATCGCGCGCAATCCTGCGAGAAGGGCCGCGCGGCAAAGACTGTAAAAGCAAAGACTCTAAAAGGAGGCGGCTCGAATGGCGGCCCGAAAAACCACCAGCAAATCGGCCAGCAAATCGACCAGCAAGTCGCGGCGCTCGCCGGCACGCGGCAAATCGGGGCGGCCGCCGCGTCAGCGCCATGCGCAAGCGCATGCCGCTGAGCAGAAGAAAGCATCGCGCGCAGGCGGCAAGAGTTCGCGCAGGTGGTCGCATCATGTGATGGAAACGAGCGACGCGATGGACCTCGAACACGACATCTTCAAGACAGGCAACGCCGAGGAGATTGCGAAATCGCTGAAACAGTCGTCGACAAAAAGCAGCCGCCGCAAAGGCACGCCGTTTCAATCGGCGATGTCGATGCTCAATTTCTATATCAACCGGGCAGGCAAGAACTTGCCGAAAACCCGCCGCGCAACGCTGGAGCAAGCCAAGCGCAAACTGCGCGAAGCATTCGGGCGCGCGCCCTGACATTTATGCGCTGTCACGCGTTGACTGTCGCGACGTGATGCACCCGGGCGCTCGTCCCATTACCCCGGCCGGTCATGCGCCGTTCGCATGTCGGCCCTAACCGGATGCTCATGCACGAAACTTTGTGGTTCCTCATCGTCGGCGCCGTGCTCGTTTTCATGGGCGTGGCCGCGACAACCCTCCGCCGCCTGCCCGTCAGCGCGGCCATGTTCTATGTTGCGCTCGGCTACGCGCTCGGGCCGCCCGGCTTCGACCTGCTGCATCTCGACATGGTCGCCGACGCGCATCTGCTGCGCACCGTCACCGAAATCGCGCTGCTGGTGTCGCTGTTCGCCATTGGACTGCGCTTGCGCGTGGGCGTGCTCGACCGACTGTGGATGGTGCCGCTGCGCCTCGGCTTCCTCGCGATGCTGGCGACCGTGCCGCTCCTCACCCTCTTCTGCGTCTACGTGCTGAATCTGGGCTGGGGGCCGGCCATCCTGCTGGCCGCTATTCTCGCGCCGACCGACCCGGTGCTGGCCCACGACGTGCAGGTGCACGACCCCGGCGACCACGATTTGCTGCGCTTCGCGCTTTCCGGCGAAGGCGGCCTGAACGACGGCATCGCGTTGCCGTTTGCGATGGTGGGTCTCGCCATCTGCGCAGTGCAAGGAGCCGACGCTGGCGACGTGCTGAATCTGGAGTTTGCCGGCAGTGTCGTGTGGGGTGTATTAGGCGCACTAGCGATAGGCGGTGTACTCGGCTGGGTCACGACGCACGCGGTCGCGTGGCTGCGCACGCGCCATGCACACGCGCTCGGCCTGGAAGGCTTCTTTGCGCTCGGGCTGATCGGCTTGTCGTTCGGCGCCGCGCAGTTTGCCCAGACTTATGGCTTTCTCGCCGTGTTCGCGGCTGGCGTGTCGATGCGTCGCGTCGAATATGGGGCGAGCGGCGGAGCCTCGCCTCGCGAGACGATCGGCACCGTCGATTCGAAAAATGTCGAAGCCACTGCGTCCGATCCCGAGAAAGCCCACGCGTTCATGACCGAGTCCGTATTGGGATTCACGATCGAACTCGAACGTATTGCCGAGGTCGTCATCATGGCCATGGTCGGCAACGTGCTCGCGACGCTGAGCGTGCCGCTTTTCACATGGCAGGCGTTTGCGCTTATCGTCGCGCTGTTCGTTTTCGTGCGCCCCGCGTCCGTCGAGTTGTCGTTGCTCGGCTCCGACGCCATGCCGACGCAAAGGCGCCTGATGAGCTGGTTCGGTATTCGCGGCGTGGGCTCCTTCTACTATCTGGCTTATTCGCTGGAACACGGTCCGGCCGCGTCTATCACGCCGCTCGTGCCGCTCGCGCTCGCCGTGGTCACGGCTTCGGTGGTCATCCACGGGGTATCGGCGACGCCGCTCATGAACCGCTATCGGCGCCTGCGTCATAGCGAAAGCTAGAATACGGAGCCCGTTCGCTGCACGTGCAGCATTTGCGACGTCCGGCTCCCTCGCAGCTTTCGCAGCTTCTGAACCCGCGATTCAATGACTCCTCACGACGATCCAGCACAAACGACGCGCGCAAGCGCCGCCGAATCGCTTTTCGCGTTCCTTAAATCGCTGCCGTTCGCGGAGCGGCTCACCGAAGGCAGTCTGATGGCGTTCCAGGCCGTGGCGGGCGCGAGCCTCGCGTTCGAAATCGGCCAGGCGCTGCATACCGAGCAGGCATTCTGGGCCGCGATCACCGCCATTGCAGTTAGCCAGCACAGCTACGTCGACACGCGCAAGCTGTCGCGCGACCAGTTCATCGGCGCGATGGTCGGCGGCTTATGCGGCCTTGCCGGCGCAACGCTCGGCCACGGCTATTTCGCGGCCTACGCGGCGACGGTGGCAGTGGCCATCGTGCTGTGCTGGATCGTGAACGTCGGCAGCGCGGCGCGGCTCGGCGGGATCACGGCTACCATCATGCTGCTGGTACCGGGCATTGGCCCGGCGTGGGACAAGGCGTTGTTGCGCCTCGGCGAAGTCACGCTCGGCACGGTGTGCGCGCTGCTGGTCGCGTGGCTGATGGCGCGTGCGGAGAAGCGCTGGTTCAGCACGCTCGGCAAGGCGCGCTGAGCGGCATCGCCGGTTTATGAAGACACGTCCGCCGCGCTTTGCTGTGGATGGCGCCGGTAGCGTCCCGGCGTTACGCCGACGCTTTGCTGAAACGCTTTGCCGAACGCGGCTTCAGACTGATAACCCACCGCTTCGCCGATTTCAGCCGCGCTGCGCTGCGTGCGGCGCAGCAGGTCGCAAGCGATCGTCATGCGAATCTGCGTGAGGAAATCCATCACCGTCATACCGGCGCGCTCGTTGAAACGCCGCGCGTAAGTGGCGCGCGACATCGCGGCAAGCTCGCCCAGTTCCGCAATGGTCCACGCGCGCTGCGGCGCGCTCAACATGCCTTGCACTGACGCCGATAGACGCGGGTCGGCCAGCAGCGACAGCATGCCGGGCGTCGAATCCGCCTGCTCGCCGTGTACGCGTAACGCCATGCCGAAGAGCGCCTGACTCAGCGCTGTGACGATGGCGAGCGCGCCGGGCCGGCGTTGGCCCGCCTCGTCGCGCATCAGCCCGATCACCGTCTGCAATGGGCCGAGCGTGCGGACGCCGCCGAGCGACACATGGAACGGATCGGGCAGCGCATTCAGCAGCAACGCTGACGAACCCGGCGTGTACGCGAAGCGGCCACAGAGCAGGTCGAGATCGGCGGCGTCCGCCGTGGCGTGTTCTGCGCCGCCGCAGGTAGCGTCCGTGTGCGCGCAGGTCATGACATCAGCGTCGGCTTCTTCGCCGCTCACGGACTTGCCGCCCAGACCTTCGCGCTCTGCAGCCTTGCCGATGCCCCGGCCGTCGTTTCGCTTGACCGGCAGCAGGCCGTCGTGACTCATGACCAGCGGCGCGCTGACGGCGCTCAATTCGACATCTCTCACGCGATGTGCCGCGCCGCGTGGAAACAGCATGAAATCGCCGGTCTGCAGGCGCACCTGCGCGCCGTCCGCCATCTCGATCACGCACGACCCTGCCAGCACCAGATGGAACGGCGCAATGCCCGGCTCCATCGGCGCATGGTCGACGTCGAACGCGCCGGTGAGCAGGCATCGCAAATCCAGACTGGCCTGCGGCCGCGCAAGGTCGAGTAACCGGCTGAGCGTATCCATGAGACGTCCGCGCTAAATGTTGAGCCAGTCGAGTATTCAGGATGTCGCCGTCCCGCGCAATACTTTGTCCATGGCGCCGGCAACCGCCGACGCCCCACAGACGAAGGAGCATTGCCATGTTGAACTGGACCGAATACCGCAAGCAGCTGTTTGGCCGCATCGGCGAAATCGGCAAGCTGTCGCCGGACACCGTCAAGGGCTATCAGACGTTATCCAACGCCGGTCAGAAGAACGACCTTCTGGGCGCGAAGACGCGCGAACTGATCTCGCTCGCGGTGGCCGTGAGTTTGCGCTGTGACGGCTGTATCACGGTGCATACGGCCGAAGCGCTGAAGCAGGGCGCCACCCGCGAGGAAATAGCCGAGGCGCTCGGCGTAGCGGTCGCGATGAACGCCGGCGCGACGATGGTCTACTCGGCCCGCACGATGGACGCGGTCGCGGCGTATTCCGCCGAAGCATCGGCTTAACGCGCCGGGCGTCACTGGTCGCCTCAGACGACCAGATGGCGCGCCTCCTTGAGCTGATTGCGGCGCGCTTCGCCTTGGCGCGCCAGCATCCAGCCGGGGTACTCGGCAGGCAGCGCGCTCACCTGATCGAGCCGTGCGAGCTCGTCCGCGGTGAGCGCGACGCCGGTCGCCGCGATGTTGTCGTCCAGTTGCTCGACCTTCTTCGCGCCGACGATCACCGACGTCACCACCCGTTGATGCAGCAGCCACGCAAGGGCGATCTGCGCAACCGACACGCGCTTGGCCTCGGCAATCTCGCGCATCGCGTCGATGCAGTCGTACGCACGATCGCGGTTGACCGGCGGAAAGTCGAATGTCGTGCGGCGGCTGCCCGCTTCGCCCTGCTGCTCACGCCCGTATTTGCCGCTCAGCAGTCCACCCGCGAGCGGACTCCACACCATGAGCCCGAGCCCTTCGCTTTGCAGCATCGGCACGAGTTCGCGCTCCAGGTCGCGGCCCGCCACCGTGTAGTACGCCTGCAGCGTTTCGAAGCGCGCGGTTCCCAAACGCTCCGCAATGCCGAGCGCCTTGACGATTTGCCACGCCGCCCAGTTCGACACGCCGACATAGCGCACGTGACCGTGCTGCACGAGCGTGTCGAGCGCGCGCACCGTTTCTTCGATCGGCGTGGCCGGGTCGAAACCGTGGATCTGATACAGGTCGACGTGATCGAGCTGCAGGCGCTTCAAACTGGCCTTCATTCCGTCGATGATGTGATAGCGCGACGCGCCGCGCGCGTTCGGAAACTCGCCGGTCGGGCCGAAAACCTTGGTCGCCACCACGACCTTGTCGCGCGGCACCTTGAGGTTTTTCAGCGCCTGCCCGGTGATCTGCTCGGACAGGCCTTCGGCGTAGACGTCGGCCGTGTCGATGAAATTGATGCCCGCATCGAGCGCCCGGCCGACGAGCCGCTCCGCATCGGCCTGCTGCAAATCGCCGATCTGCTTCCACATGCCTTCGCCGCCGCCGAAGGTCATCGTGCCCAGACAAAGTTCTGAAACAAAAACCCCGGTACGGCCAAGCTGGTTGTATCGCATTGTCGAAACTCCATCGTGGATGAGTGCACAGGTGAGCCGTAAAGGGTACTGCAATTGGCGCCGTCGAGCAGGCAGGGACTGCCGTCGCTTTCGGAACGCCGACACCCACCGGCAACCGCTGCCAGGCCATTTGGCAAACGGCGCCCAAACCTGCCAGACTGGCCCCTGATTCCGCGACTCCGATTCGCCCCGGCAACGGTTGCGAGCAATGCCGTCGTCTGGATGCCGTCGTCTGGATATCGGGCGTCGCGTCCCCATCTAACCACGCATGACCCTAGTGACCACCTCAGTGAGCACTTCAGTGAGCAGCACGACCGCAAATCCAACCACCGCACCCGCCGCAGCCGACTCGCCTCGCGCGCTCCCGGCCTCGCTGGCGGAGCGCGCCGCCGCGCACGACGCGCTCGCGGGCTTTCATCCGGCGGTTGCAAGCTGGTTCCTGAAGTCCTTTCCCGCGCCGACCGACGCGCAGGCCGCTGCCTGGCCGCAGATTCGCCAGGGCCGCTCGACCCTGGTCGCCGCACCTACGGGCTCCGGCAAGACGCTCACGGCCTTCCTCTCCGCACTCGACGATCTGGTCCAGCAAGGTCTCGCGAACAACGGCGCGTTGCCCGACGAAACGCTGGTGGTCTACGTCTCGCCGCTCAAGGCGTTGTCCAACGACATTCGCCTGAATCTGCAAGTGCCGCTACAGGGCATTGCCGCCGAACTCGACGCGCGCGGCCTGCCGCCGCTCGACATCCGCACCGCCGTGCGCACCGGCGACACCACGCAGCAGGAACGCAACGCGCTCAAAAAGCGCGCGCCGCATATCCTCGTCACCACGCCGGAATCGCTTTACGTGCTGCTCGGCTCCGACTCCGGCCGGCGCATGCTGTGCACGGTGCGCACCGTGATCGTCGACGAAATTCATGCGCTCGCCGGCAGCAAGCGCGGCAGCCACCTCGCGCTCAGTCTCGAACGGCTCGACGCGCTGTGCGGGCGACGCCTGCCGCGCATCGGCCTGTCCGCGACGCAAAAGCCGGTGAGCGCAGTAGCACGATTTCTCGTAGGCGGCGCGCCGGTCGACAGCGACATACCCGCCGACTGCGCAATCATCGACGTAGGTCACATCCGCGAACGCGACCTGGCGCTGGAAATTCCGCCGGCGCCGCTCGAAGCGGTAATGCCGAACGAAGTCTGGGAACGTGTCTACGACCGCCTCGCGGAACTCGTCGCGCTGCACAGCACGACGCTGATCTTCGTGAACACGCGGCGCATGGCCGAGCGCGCCGCGCGTCATCTGACCGAGCGGCTCGGCAAGGACGCGGTCGCCGCGCATCACGGCAGTCTCGCCAAAGAGCATCGCTTTGACGCCGAACAGCGGCTCAAGCGCGGTGAACTGCGGGTGCTGATCGCGACCGCTTCGCTCGAACTGGGTATCGATATCGGCGACGTCGATCTGGTCTGCCAGATGGGTTCGCCGCGCGCCATCGCGCCGTTCCTGCAGCGCGTGGGGCGCTCGGGCCACCATGTCGGCGGCATACCGAAAGGCAGGCTCTTCCCCACTTCGCGCGACGATCTGATCGAATGCGCAGCGCTGCTCGATTGCGTGCGGCGCGGCGAGCTCGACGCGCTGCGCATTCCGCGTGCGCCGCTCGATGTGCTCGCGCAACAGATCGTCGCCGAAGTATCGAGCACCGAATGGAGCGAGGACGCGCTATTCGACCTGATACGCCGCGCCGCGCCGTACGCGGAACTGGCTCGCGAGCAGTACGACGCAGTGCTGCGCATGCTTGCCGAGGGCTACACGAGCCGCAACGGACCGCGTGCCGCGTACATTCATCGCGACGTGGTCAGCGGCACGCTGCGCGGCCGGCGCGGCGGCAAGCTCGTGGCGGTCACCTCGGGCGGCACGATTCCCGAGAACGCCGACTATGCGGTGGTGCTGGAACCGCAGGCGGTCAATATCGGCACGGTCAACGAAGACTTCGCGGTCGAAAGTCTCGCCGGTGACGTGTTCCAGCTCGGCAACGCGTCGTACCGGATTCTGCGCATCGAAAGTGGCCGCGTGCGTGTCGAAGACGCACAAGGGCAGCCGCCCAACATCCCGTTCTGGCTCGGCGAAGCGCCTGGCCGCAGCGACGAACTGTCGTTCGGCGTCGCGCGCCTGCGCGAGCAGGTCGCGCGTCTGCTTGCATCCGGCGACGACGCGGCGACGCCGCTCGTGAACGCACAGGCGAGCGACACCGCTTCGAAGGCGACGGCCTCGGAACACGTGCCGGAGGCAACCGCTGAAACTCCGAATCCCATGCCCGCGCGGCTCGAACGCGCGATCGACTGGCTCATCGCCGAACTTGGTCTGGACGAAGCAGCCGCGCGCCAGATCGTCGACTATCTCGCGCGGGCGCGCGCCGCGCTCGGTGTTCTGCCGACGCAAGACACGCTGGTAATGGAGCGTTTTTTCGACGAATCGGGCGGCACGCAGCTCGTCGTTCATGCGCCGTTCGGCAGCCGCGTAAATCGCGCGTGGGGCCTAGCGCTGCGCAAGCGCTTTTGCCGCCAGTTCAATTTCGAACTGCAAGCCGCGGCCACCGAGGACGCGATCGTGCTGTCCCTGACCGGCAGCCATTCGTTCGTGCTCGATGAAGTGTGGCGCTACCTCCATTCGAATAGTGCCGAGCGTCTGCTGATTCAGGCCTTGCTCGACGCGCCGCTCTTCGGCGTGCGCTGGCGCTGGAACGCGACCACCGCGCTCGGTTTGCCGCGCTACACCGGCGGCCGCAAAACGGCGCCGCAATTGCAGCGCATGCGCAGCGAAGATCTGCTGACGAGCGTCTTTCCCGAACAGGCCGCGTGTCTGGAGAACGTGGTCGGCGAGCGCGAACTGCCGCATCATCCGTTAGTCGATCAGACCGTTGACGACTGCCTGCACGACGCAATGGACAGCGAGCGCTGGCTCGCACTGCTGCGCCGTATGGAAAACGGCGACGTGCGGCTTGTTGCACGCGATCTGCCGGCGCCCTCGCCGCTTGCCGCCGAAATACTCAACGCAAAACCCTACGCGTATCTGGACGACGCCCCCATCGAGGAGCGCCGCACGCAGGCCGTGCTCAATCGCCGCTGGACCGATCCGGCGAGCGCCGACGACCTCGGCGCGCTCGACGCCGACGCGATCGCGAGCGTGCGCGACGAAGCATGGCCGCAGGCACGCAGCATCGACGAAATGCACGAAGCGCTGACGGGCCTTGCGTGCATTACCGAGGCAGAGGCGCAGCACAACGAGGGCTGGCCGGAATGGCTCGCGTCGCTCGCTCAATCGGGCCGAGCGACGCGCCTCGAGATCGCCGCCGACGCGGCACTGTGGCTTCCTGCCGAACGGCTGACGTATTTCGACGCGCTCTATCGCAGCCGGAACAGCGGCACTACGAACAGTGGCCCCCGCTTCACGCCGCCGCTCACCGCGCCGAAGGGTTACACCGACGAATGGAGCGCCGACGACGCGCTGCTCGACGTACTGCGCGCCCGGCTGACCGGTTTCGGCCCGCTGCCCGCCGACGCGATTGCAGATGCGCTCAAGCTGCCGCGGACATCGGTCGAACAGGCGCTCGGACGTCTCGAAGCAGAAGGCTATGTGATGCGTGGACGTTTCACGCCGAACACGTCGGAAGAGGAATGGTGTGAGCGCCACCTTCTTGCGCGCATTCACCGTTACACCGTCAAGCGGCTGCGCCGCGAGATCGAGCCCGTGGAACGGCACGACTTCATGCGCTTTCTGTTCGAATGGCAGCACCTGACGCCGGACACGCGCAGCGAGGGGCGCGACGCGCTCGCCGCCGTTCTGGAACAGATGGAAGGCTTCGAGGCTGCAGCAAGTGCCTGGGAAGAAGACATTCTGCCCGCGCGCGTGAAGGCCTATTCGAATACTTCGCTCGACGAACTGTGCCGCGCGGGCAAGATCGTCTGGACACGCTTGACGGAGCGTTCGCGCAGCGCGGCCGGCCCGGTGCGCAGCACGCCTATCGTGCTGCTGCCCCGCCCGCAGGTACGTGCGTGGAGCGCGCTGATCGACGCCGAGCGGCAGCCGGAGCTATCGGCGCGTGCTCAATCTGTGTACGACGCGCTGTCGCAACACGGCGCGATGTTCTTCGATGAACTGCTGCACGAACTTCGCGTACTGCGGATCGAACTGGAGAGCGCGCTGGGAGAACTGGTGGCGGCCGGTCTCGTCAACTCCGACAGTTTCGCGGGACTGCGCGCGCTGCTCAAACCGGCAGCGAAGCGCAACGCGTATTCGGGCAGCCGGCGCGCAAGATCGAGTATGGGATTGGGCGCGCTGATCGGCGGAATGGACGACGCGGGACGCTGGGCGCTCGTCAACCGGCGCGCGTCTGTTGCCACGAGCGAAGAAACCGCCGCGCAACCGGGCCGGCCGCAGCAGCAGCGGCGCCGTCAGTTGCCAGCCGAGACGCTCGAACATGTCGTGATGACGTTGCTGCGCCGATACGGCGTCGTGTTCTGGCGCGTGCTCGAACGCGAAGCCGACTGGCTGCCGCCATGGCGCGATCTGCTGCGCGTCTATCAGCGGCTCGAAGCGCGCGGCGTGATCCGCGGCGGGCGCTTCGTCAATGGACTCGCTGGCGAACAGTTCGCGTTGCCCGAAGCAATCCCGTTGTTGCGCGAGGTTCGGCGGCATGCGAACGATGGTGCTTTTGTGTGCGTCGGCGGCACCGATCCGCTGAATCTGGTGGGCACGCTACTGGTTGGAGAACGCGTTCCGGCCGTCGCCGGCAACCGTGTGCTGTACCGCGATGGCGTCGTCATCGCGACGCTCGCAGCAGGCGCGTTCTGGTTCGAACCGTCGGTCAAGGCGAGCCCGACAGAGCGCGAGCGCGCGCGCAGCTGGCTCACTCGCAGGTTCTGACGCGCGACACCTGTAAAGACTGCCTGGCACAGCATCTTTACCCGCGCTTTTTTACCGACGCACACGGTTCGGCGAAACCACGAACCTTTCATGTTTATGGCCCGAATTTCAGCCGCTTCGCTACAATGGGCCGTCTTTAAGTATGATGAGACTGTCTGCCGTCATCCGCCATCAGGGCCGAAACGGCACACCGCCCGGGGATCCCATGAATGACGACCATCACGAGCAGGTGCTTTTTGCGCAGTTCGGCACAAGCAGCCCTTGCTGGCGTCTGTCGAGCGACAGCAACGCGCTCGAACTGACACCAGTCACTGGCGATATGCCAGCCAATGTTGCCATTCCGCTCAATCCTCAGCAGGCATCGCAAATTCGTTGCCTCACTGGCATTACGTCTCACCTGGTTCTCGACGTGCGGCTCTTCGGCGAGCCTCTGCGTTTGCACCTCGTCGGCAGAAAGATCAACAGCGGCAGTTGGGCCGGCACCGCGTCGGCTTATGACGACACCGAATCTGTCGCGCGCGATCTGATGCATGGCTTGTCGTTCGCCGAGCAGGTCGTGTCTGAAGTGAATTCGGTTGTCGTGATCGTCGACCGGCACGGCCGGATCCAGCGCTTTAACCGGCTGGCCGAAGAACTCACGGGCGTCAAGGAAGAGAACATTGTCGGGCGCAACGTGTGGGCGCTTTTTATGTCATCGGAAGACGGCGCGGCGTCGAGCCAGAACATTGCGGGCTTCTTCAATCGCGGCGTGTCGTACGAAGTCGAACGGCGCATCAAGACACTGCACGGCGAACGGCTCTTTCTCTTTCGCAACAAGTTCGTTCAGAGCGGCAGCGGCGTAGACGAGCAGTACCTGATCTGCTCGGGCACGGACATCACCGAGGAACGCCTTGCGCAAGAGCGTCTCACGCAACTTGCCAACACGGATTCGCTCACGGGCCTGCCCAATCGCAACGCGATCCAGGACATGATCCGCACCGCGATCGAGGAGACGGCGCCGGGCGAATCGGTGGGCGTGCTTTTTCTCGATCTGGATAACTTCAAGAAGGTCAACGATCACTACGGCCACGTGTTCGGCGACCGTCTGATCCGCGACGTGTCGGCGGCGATCGGCATGTGCCTGAACGAAGGCGACACGCTCGCGCGGCTCGGCGGCGACGAGTTCATCGTGCTCGCGGCAAAAGGCACGGCGCATGAACTGGAGGCGACCGCGCAGCGCATCCTCGAACGCATGCGCACGCCGTTCAGTCTCGGTCTCGTCGAAGTCTATACGGGCTGCTCGATCGGCATTGCGCGTTATCCGGAACACGGCGACAACCTGGAGTCGCTGATCCGCTCGGCCGATACGGCCATGTACGTCGCGAAAGACGAAGGCAAACGCACGCATCGTGTGTTTTCGCCGGAGATGAACCGCAAGGTCGCCGAGTACATGTGGCTCGACACGAACCTGCGGCGCGGCCTCGAAGATGGCCAGCTGACGCTGCACTATCAACCCAAGCTGCTGCTTTCAACCGGCGCGGTGCAAGGCGTGGAAGCGCTGGTGCGCTGGAATTCGCCGGAACGTGGGCAGATCATGCCTGCAGAGTTCATTCGTTATGCCGAAGAGTCCGGCCTGATCGGCGTGCTCGGCCGCTGGGTCATGCAAACGGCCGCGAAACAGGCGGCCAAATGGCAAGCGGACGGCTACAACCTGCGCATCGCGATCAATGTATCGGCGCGGCAACTGGTGGATACGGCGGTAGTACGCCACTTCACCGAAGCGCTTCAGCAGGCGAAGCTCGAACCATGTCTTGTCGACGTGGAACTCACCGAGAGTTGCCTGATCGAGGACGAAGCCGCGGCCATCGACCTGATCAAGCAGTTCCGTCAACTGGGCGCGCAAGTACATCTGGACGACTTCGGCACCGGCTATTCGTCGCTATCGCAGTTGGGCCGCATTCCGCTCGACGTAATCAAGCTCGATCGCAGCTTCGTGCGTTCAATCAACGCCGACACCAAAGCGCAGGCACTCGTCCGCTCGATGGTGGTGGTCGCGCAGGAACTCGATTTCAAGGTCGTCGCCGAAGGAATCGAAACCGAGTCCGAAGAGACTTTCATGAAAGGACTGGGTGTCGAATACGTGCAGGGCTACTTGTACGCTCACCCAATGCCGGCCGCGGACTTCGAGCGCTGGTTGCAGGACAGGCAGAAGCTCAGGCTGATCGCCTGAGCTTGCGGCCTGAGCGTCGCAACGGGCGCACGTCGGCCGCGGGTGGATTGAGTCAGCCGAAATTGGCCGCGCTGGCGGCCGTCTGCCGCAAGTTGGCCGTGCGACGGTTTTGCAGCGTCACAAGCCGCTCCATGAAGGCCAGGTCCTTCTCTTCGATCATGAAGGCGGCGTCCACCCAATCTTCGGTGATTTCCATCAATTCGGCCCGCGGCAATTGCAGCACGCGCTGACGCGCCCGCAACATCGCGCGGATGCCGTTCATCTTCGGCTTGAGCGTGTCGATGAACGTGCGGGTCGCGACATACGCGTCGCCCGGTTCGAACAACTGGTCGACGAGCCCCTTCTCCCGATGCCACTCCGCCGTATGCGGTTCGCCCACTCCGATCAGTTCCTCGGCGAGACGCATGCCGGCCTTGCGCGCGACGAGCGAATAGCCGCCCATGCCGGGGAACAGATTGAACGCGATCTCGGGAAAGCCCATGCGCGCGTCCGATTGCGCGAGCAGGAAGTGGTGTGCAAGCGCGGCCTCGAAGCCGCCGCCTAGCGCCGTGCCCTCGACCATCGCAATGGAGATCGCGCCGGTATCGAAGCCGCGCGCCGCCGCGTGCACGCAATCGACGCACGCACGTGCGTATGCCATCAGCGCCTGACGCTTGCCCGAGCGAATTGCATCGGCGAAGAAATCCAGGTCGCCGCCCACGTTGTAGATGTTGGGGATCAGCGAGCCGGTCACCCAGAAGTCGATGGGCAAGCCGGACTCCCGCGCGGCCTGCGCAAGCCCGAGAATGTCGTGGACCAGATCCAGATTGAAACACGGACGCGGCTGCGCGCGCAGCATCATCCACATGACATTGCGGCCTTCTTCGTAGTAAGCCGAGACTTGCGACAGATTGCCGGCTTCGAGGAACGGGCGGCAGGCGTGGTGGTTATGCAGATTCATTTTGAACGGTCCTTTAGGGTTAAACACTGATATTGCAATGCGAGCCTAAAGCAGACCGGATTCGGATGGGAGCGGGATAACCAACAGATCAATGCAACGAAATCTCGAAGCCTTGCGCGACGGGCGTCACAGCGGCACGTGAAAGCCGCCCGGCGTGCGCCGCACCGCAAACGCTTGCGCGGCGAAGATGCCCGACATTGCCCGACATTGAGTGCAGGCGCGCCATGCAATCAGCGGACGAGCAAAGCCGGAATTCGCCTGCGAATTCGAAAGAAAAAGCAAGACACGCCGATTAGGCGACGCAGTCGAAAATGCCGCTTGCGAATATTTTTTTATTCGTGGTCCAACAGACGGAATATCTATATTGCATAAGCGGCATTTTGCCCATTATCCAGGCAATGCTATTTGAGCAACGCCGACCAGCGCGCGACCTCGTCCGCGTGCATGCCGACAGCGAGCGCGGCCGTAGAGATTTGCGTCCATGTGGCGGCATCGACGGGAATGCCTTGGGCTTCGCGCTCCGCGCGCGTCACGCGTTCCGGCTCGCCAGGCTCGTAGATATGATCGACACCCGCAGCGAGCGGTGAGGCTTTCACCCACGCGATGAACGCGTCGGCTTCTGCTTGCGCATCAGGGGCGTCGAACGCCGCCGGGTCGATGATGACCGACAGCATGCAATTAATGATTGCGTTGGTGGTGCCGAGCGTGTCCGCGTGCGTGGTAAAGCCGCCCGCCAGCGCGCCGCTGAATATCTCGCACATCGCGGCAAGCCCGAAACCCTTATGGCCGCCGAACGGCGTCAGCGAACCGAACGGCTCCTCGTGCATGACTTTGGGATCGGCCGTCGGCAAACCTTCATGGTCGATCAACGCGCCCGGCGGCACCTGCTTGCCCTGGTTGTAAGCGACGCGCGTCTTGCCGTAAGCAACCGTGCTCGTCGCGAAGTCGAGCACGAGCGGCGGCTTGCCGGGCCGCGGATAAGCCGCGCAAAACGGGTTGGTGCCGATGCGACGGTCGGCGCCGCCAAACGGTGCGACGAGCGGGTCGCCCGCCACATTGACGAAATGGAACGACACGAGCCCCGCTCGCGCGCATTGCTCGGCCCAGTGACCGATGCGGCCAATATGATGCGCGTCGCGCAGCCCGACGGCGCAGATGCCGATGCGCTGGGCTCGCGCGATGCCCTCTTCCATCGCCTCGAACGCGACTACCTGGCCGAAGCCTTTGCGGCCTTCCACCGTGAGAACGGCACCCGCGTCTTTTACAACGTCGGCATGCAGGTTCAGTTGCAACTGCCCGTCGGCAAGCGACGCCACGTAGCGCGGAATCATGCCGACGCCGTGCGAATCGTGCCCGGTCAGGTTCGCCGCCACCAGATGATCCGCGACCAGTTCTGCTTCGCGCGGCGCGCTGCCCGCCTGCTCCCAGATCGCCCGGACGAAGGCGTGTAGTTGATCGGCCGCAATGCGGGGCGTGGTGGATCCAGCGAACTCTTTGTCGGTCATTCGGATCGGGGCGTTAGTTAGTTAGTAACGGCAACGCAATAAAGGCAACGCAATAATGGCACCGCAAGCGGAACGGGAGCCTCAACAGGCCGGCAAAAAAACGCTCAGGGCGCGGCGGCGATCACCTGCGCAACCGCGGCCGTGAGCTTCTTGCCGTACGGCAAGTGCAAGAACTCGTTAGGCCCGTGCGCATTCGACTTCGGTCCGAGCACGCCGCATACCATGAACTGCGACTTCGGAAAGCCTGCCTTCAGCACGTTCATCAGCGGGATGGTGCCGCCCTGCCCCATGTACGCGACGTCGGCGCCGTAATGTTCGCGCGATGCATTGTTGAGCGCGGTTGCGAGCCAAGGCGCAAGATCGGGCGCGCTCCAGCCGCTCGCCGCTCCGGCGTCCGGCTTGAATGTCACCTTCGCGTTGTACGGCGGGTCGAGTTCCAGCAGCGCCTTGAGTTCCGCAACGGCCTTTTCCGCTTCGATCAGCGGCGGCAGACGCAGCGACAGCTTGAACGCGGTGCGCGGGCGCAGCACGTTGCCGGCGTCGGCGAGTGCGGGCAAGCCGGCGGCACCTGTCACCGACAATGACGGACGCCACGTCGAGTTGAGCAACGCCTCCTTCGGATCGGTCGTGGTGGGCAGCACCTGACGGCCGTCCTGACCGCACGCCCACGGCAGCTTCTTCCACACGTCGTCGCCGAGAATTGCCGCGGTGGCTTCGGCTTCGCGGAGACGGTCGGCGGGAATCGGGCTGTGGAACCCCTTGGGCAGCAGGGTTCCGTTAGCGGAGTCTTCCAGACGGTCGAACAACTGCCGCATGATGCGAAAGCTCGACGGCGCAATACCGCCGTAACCGCCTGAGTGAATGCCTTCGTCCAGCACCTGCACTTCCAGGTCGCCGGCGACGAGCCCGCGCAACGACGTGGTGAGCCACAGCTGATCGTAATTGCCCGCTCCGGAATCCAGGCAGACGACGAGGCCGACATTGCCGAGCCGTTCGCGCAATGCGTCGACGTAAGGCAGCAGATCGTAACTGCCCGACTCTTCGCAGGTTTCGATCAGCCCGACGCAACGCGGCCGCTCGACGCCTTGCGCGTCCAACGCGGCGAGCGCGGTGATGCTCGCGTAGATCGCATAGCCGTCGTCGGCGCCGCCGCGGCCGTAGAGCTTGTCGTTTTCGAGCTTCGGCGTCCACGGGCCGAGGTCCTTGCGCCAGCCGTCGAATTCCGGCTGCTTGTCGAGGTGGCCGTACAGCACGATGGTTTCATCGGTACGTGAACGTGTTGCCGGCGTCTCGAAGAAAATCACTGGCGTGCGGCCCGGCAGCCGGACGATCTCGAGTTTCAACCCGCGTACCGGCTGCTGCTCGACCCATTGTGCGGCGTCGGTGATCACGCGTTCAAGGTAACCGTGCTTGACCCACTCGGGATCGAATGCCGGGCTCTTGGCCGGCACCGCAATGTAGTCGGTCAGCGCAGGCACGATCTCGTCGTTCCATTTGCGGTCCACGAATTCGCGGAGCGTGTCGGGGTTCAGGCGTTCAGCCTGCTGGGTCGTATCGTCGGAGATCATGATGGCGGTCCGTAACAGGGTTCGGTTTCGTTCGAGCGAAACGAACATGATAGTCCTGATGCCCGCGGTGCTGAAGTCCTCGTCGCACGTCGGTGTGCTGTGGGGCGTGCAGTAGTGCGTGCCGTGGGCGTGCTGTCGGACTGCTGGACGGCGGCGTGCACCGCTGGCGTCTGCATCGCGAGGCTTTCATTCAGGCTGCACGCGTCAGACAATCGCGCGACAATTAGTGAATGAACTGCGGGTGAATGAACTGCGCGTGCAGGCCCGCTCGGTAAGCGCAGCATTGACCTTGGCCACCGCGAGGCGAGCCGTTTTTCCGGGAGGCGACATATGAATGACACGGCCGTCGTTCAGATCATCGCCGTGATGATCGCGCTGGCGCTGTATTTCCTGCCGGCGATTCTGGCCGATCGGCGCAAACGCGTCGATGTGCTGACGCTCGCGCTATTCAACGCGTGCCTTGGGTGGACCGTTCTTGGATGGCTGCTCGCGCTCTACTGGTCGTTGCAGCCGAACCCGCCGGAGAACCTTGCGGGCGACGTGGAGGAACAACGCAAGGTGGTGCGCATGCGCGCGTTTTCGTCCGCGCTGTTGCTGCGCGTGCAACGGCGCAGCACAACGCGGAATGGTTCGCAGGAGTAAGCCCGGGGAAGCGGCAGCAGAAGCAGAAACAGCAGCCGTTATGCCGCGCGGCCGATCCGGTTCCACTGCACGGAGCCCGCCGGAATGGAGCGCGGCTCGGCACGCACGCTGGAAGGCGCGAATACTTCGCGGCGCAGTTCGCCGTGGTCGTCAAACCACTCGCAGATCAGCCAGTCGCCGGGATTGAGCGCCACCGGGCCCGCATACGTAACAGTCATGCGCGGGCCGCCGTCTTTCAACGTGACCACGTCGCCGATTGAGAACCGGGCGGGAGGCGGTGTAAGCGTGTCAATGGTAGCGGTCAGCATATCAATCCTCTACGGAACCGTTAGCAGTATTCAAGTCATTGCGCCGTCTATCGACTAAGACCTATTGAGGGATACCTCTAAACGCGTTCAGATTAACAATCGAAATTAAATACGGCAAGTGCTTTTTATTGATACCGATTTCATAAAACCCGGAAAGACAATTTGACGCACTGCAATGCCGGGTTAAACCGGAGCGGCCTCCGAGCCGCGCCGCAGCCTTGACGGTGCGGCAACGCACAGACTGCAAGACTTACTGCTCCAGCGCTGGCGTCGAGTAGAAAATGCATGGCCCAAAATGCTTCATTACTGAAACAATTTTGAATGTCGGGCGGTCGTCTTCCATTTGCCTCGCGGCGCCGAATTACCTGTGAACTACTCAATCACCGGTAAATGCAATCGTAATTAAAATGAATTCCGTGTGAAAAGCATAATGATTTTCCCGGAGACACAGCTATGAAAACGATTACCTGCGCGGCAATTTTCAAGCGGCTGCGGCGGCCCGCCGCAACGCGAGTTGCTGATGCCGCACGAGCAGCACGCTCAAGCCGATGCAGACGAACATCAGCACGGCGTTGATCGCGAGACTCAGCTGGAACGCGTGGGCGTAGCGGGCAGGCGCCGCCTCGGCGCCGGCCGCTCCCACCGCGCCGAAGAACGCGCCGCTGATAGCGGCCGTGCCGAACGCCGAGCCGATCTGCAATGTCGACGAGATTACGCCCGACGCGAGCCCTGCTTTTTCGGGGGCGACCTCCAGCAGCACGATGCGCATGATCGACGGCAGCAGCAAACCCTGACCGACTCCCGCGCATACCAGGCCCGCGTAGAACGGCAGGTCCGGCGCGGCGCCTGCGGCTGCTCCTGCGGCACAGCCTGTGACCGTGAAGCCTAGCGTCATCATCGAAAATCCGAGCGTGAGGACATGAGCGCCGATGCGCTTGACCACCGCGGGCGACGCGAGCGGTCCAATCACGAAGCCAATGGCGAACGGCATGATCGCGATACCTGATGCGAGCGGCGTCCAGTGCAAGCCCGTTTGCAAGAAGATGCCGTAGGTCAGGAAGAATGCGCTGTTGCAATAGAAGAGGAACGCGAGCACCAGGCCGAGCGCGAACGCGCGGTTGCGGAACAGTTGCAGATCGACGAGCGGATGGCCGCCGCGGCGCTCAACACGCCGCTCGGTGGCGACGAAGAGCGCGAACGCGGGCACGGCGAGCGCGAACATCGCGAAGGTCCATGCGGGCCAGCCGGCTTCCCGGCCATGCGTCATTGGATAGATTATGAGCAGCAGCACGGCTGAGAGCAGCGCGACGCCCTTCAGATCGAGGCCGGTGTGCGTAGCCGGCTGGTTCTCGGGCACAAACTTCCATGTGCCGAGAAACGCGGCGATCCCAATCGGAATATTGATCAGAAAGATGACGCGCCAGTCGAGCCCGAACGGGTGATAGGTAATCAGCGCGCCGCCGCCCAGTTGCCCGACGATCGACGAGAGTCCGAACACGAAGCCGTAAAAACTCATCACGCGCGTCTGCTGATGCAGCGGCACGACCGCGCGGATCGTCGCAAGCACCTGCGGCGCCATGATCGCCGCCGCCATACCCTGCACGATGCGCGAGATCACGAGCATGTGACCGCTGGTCGCAAAACCACACAGCGCCGACGCGACCACGAACGCGGCCATGCCCGTCATGAACATGCGACGCCGGCCGAACAGATCGCCGAGCCGCCCGCCAGTGATGAGCAGTACCGCGTACACGGACGAATAGGCTGACACGACGAGTTGCAACTGCGCGTCCGTCGCGTTCAGACCGACGCGGATCGATGGCAGCGCGAGGTTGACGATGAAGTAGTCGAGCGGCGCAAGGAAAGCGCCGACGAACAGCACTGCAAGCGCAAGCCCCTGACGTTCGAAACGCGGCGCCGGCTGTTCGCCGGCCGGCGCCTTTCGAGCCGAGGCGCCGGCAGCGCTTGTCATCGCGGCGGTGGCAGCGACGGAGCCCGGGCAAACCGCGACGTTCGCAGCCGGGCAACCTTTTACGACGTCCGCACCGACGAAGGTCGCAACTGAGGGAGATCCATTTCGTTCCGATTTCATGACTGAACGTTCAATAATTCGGCAAAAAATTTAGACGAGGGCTCGCATTGCGACATCGACGATGCCGATCAAAGCGTCTTCCCTATGGGCGACTCGCCCGAGTACACGCAGGCCTTGCATGATGCACAGCAGGAAGTCGCCGACAGCTTTTTCGTCGAGCGTCGAGTTGAATGCGCCGCTCGCCTGCCCACGGATCACCGACGCCGCCAGCAACGTCGCCATTCGACGTTGAACCGCGGCAACGCGGCTGCGCAGCTCCTCGTCGCCGGGCTGCATTTCGAGGGTGGTATTCGTAATGAAGCAACTGCGCTCGCCCGTCAGTGCACATGCAACGCGCGCGTAGTGGAGCAACGCGTTGCGCAGCGCCTCTTCAGGCGGCACCGGCGCATTGAGGCGCTCGGCGAGACGCGCGACCGAGCCCTCGGCGTAATGGTCCAGCGCGGCGAGCATGATGCCGTGCTTGTCGCCGAACACGCCATACAGGCTGCCGCGCAACAGGCCGGTGGCCTTGCACAAGTCCTCGATCGAGGTGGCGTGGTAACCGTGGTTCCAGAACACCTGGCTCGCGCTCGCGAGCACGGCCTCGGTGTCGAACTCGCGCGGGCGGCCGCGCGCGCAGACCTCGCCTTTCTTCGATGAAGGCTTTGACGAAGATTGCGGATGACCGGTTGATTTCATTTCACGGATATTATGACTAACCGTTCAATAAAGCAAATCCGGGGTTTCGTAGGGAGGGATTCGCGTAGCGGGCCGGCGCCTGGAGCAGTAAGGGTCGCCATGTGCGCCCGCTCGCTCGAGCGGGCCGTGACTCACCGGGGTGGAGTTCGGCCAGTGACGACAAACACAACGAATAACGAACGCTGTCGCAAAGAATGCAAGAAATCCCGAGCTGCAGAGATTCCCTCGTCGACGTCGCTTCCTTCGTAAAACCAATTTTCGTGCGTAGGCTCAAGACTTCGTCCGTCTGACGATGCGCGATAAACGTCCCCGCCAAGGACCAGCCACTTTTGGCCCGCAATCAGGTGCAACGCCTGCTCTGCTTCCGAGAGATGTAATGCGGCTTCCTTTAGACCCATATCTTCAAGCGACCGCCCGCTGCGAGCGTAAAGTTCGAGAATTTCGGATATGGCCATTGGCACCATTGTGAAAGTGACTGTCGAAAAACCGGATCGATTGACAACTTGTCGATTGGTGCAAGACGCTGGATCGTCAGCAACCAGAGGCTGATCGTCAAATGGCCGTTTGCGGCTGAAGCTTTGTAAAAACGCATGCCGAATGCGGCATTCTAAAAGATCGACTCTTCAGATCGCGTCGTGTCGGCTTGGCAGCAACTTGGAAGGGTAAGACGCCCCTCGGAAACCAAGTACTTTGGCGTTTTTCCACACCCTCGACCGGATAACTGCCTAGCGCGCCAGACCGCAGGCGAGCCGCCTGAGACATTCAAACATTGGCACCAGACGGCGGCACTCAAACCGATAGCCGACGGTTACGCGTCAGCCGCGCTTCGTTGTATCGCCAGACACCTGATTTCGGCCAGCAAACCTGGGTGCGCAAGCTCTGATACGCCGATCGCAGTCCAAACACACTTGCCGCGGGGAAAAACGCGGTTCTTCACCTCGCGGAAGACCGACATGTGTACGCTCATTTGTACGTGGTAGCTCGTCATCTCGACAACGTCATCAAATGTACAGCCTGCCGCATGGAGAACTGTCTTTAGATTCTCCCAACACGCGAGGAACTGTGACTCAGGATCGTGGATGACCTCAAGCCCTCGTGTACGCCCGACTTGCCCGGCGCAAAAGACAAATGTTCCTACCTTGACAGCTGGCGCATAGCCCGCGCGTTCGACGATTTGCTCCATTCCGTTGGGAACAATGATTTCTCGGTCGATCATGCAAGCTTTCCTTCGTGATAGTGATGGGCGACTCGGTGTTCAAGGCAACGTAACTATACGCGCGACCGAGTCAAACCTCCGCCGAAGCGGCCATCCGTCGCATCGCACTGAACGTCTTCGATTGGCCGACAACCGACTCACACATTGCACACCGCCCGACCGCGCCGCGGTGCTCCCGGAAACTGGTCAGCACATCCTCAGTTTTCGCCCGGGGATCATTAGACCGGTACTAGAAATCGCCCCGCGGAAAGAAGAACGGCAGCCGAGTTCCCGCTATAGACTCCGACTGCCCGAGTTGCGCGTCGGCCGAACCGCTTCCCCTCAGCGCCCGAATCTGCAATTCATCGTGTGGGTTGGCCCTGTTAACCTGGTCGACAACGACGATCGTCGCCAACCTACCCAACGGTTCAGACCGACTGCTTGTGGCTAAGCCCAGCCCCCACCTCGTATAACTCCAGTGGAAGCCCATCAGGGTCCGCGAAGAAAACGAAACGCCTGTTTGTATATTCATCGACGCGTACGTCCTCAACCAGAACTCCCTTAGATTCAAGCAACGCTTTACAGACATCGACGTCGCTCACGCCAAACGCGAGATGACGCAAGCCGCACGCTTCCGGATAGGACGGTCGAAGCGGCGCATCCGGAAACGAAAACAGCTCGACCTGCGATCCGTCGGGAAGCATGAGGTCCAGCTTGTATGACTGTCGATGCTCCCTGTAGTGCTCGGCCACTATCTGAAGGCCAAGAATCTCCGTGTAAAAGCGGCGAGACACCTCGTAATTCGAACAAATGATTGCAGCGTGATGAATGCGCAGAAGCATGATAGTTGGCCAAAACGACTTGCAGACGATATGAAAGGACTGTACCGACCTTCCTTCCACTTCTGCAAGCCCTTGTTTGGCACGGCCGGTGCGCATCGGGCGTGGCGGCGACCCGCATCACAATTGGAAGCGATCGCGTGTCGTGACATAGTCGCTCGCGCCGAAGCGGCCCACCGGAAAGTAGTGCTGCAATCGCACTCGCCACGTTTCGATGTCGATCAACTCGTCCCGCACGTGCAGCATCAGCACCTTGCCGATAAAGATGTGGCGACTCGGCGTTTCAAGGGTCTCCCACAGAGCGCATTCGAACGCGACGGGCGCCTGCGCGATGCGGGGCGGCTTCACGCGCGTCGACGCCATCGCTGAAAAACCCACCTCATCGAGTTCGCTGATATCGGGCGCAAAGCGCTCGCCGCAGCGATGCATCTGCTGCGCAATCGGCTCGTCGGCGAGATGCACGACGAACTCCTTTTCGCGCGGAATGTTCACGGCGGTGTCTTTCAGCGTGCCGTCTGCCAGCCGGTTGATACTCAACATGACGATCGGCGGTTCCTCGCCAACCATGTTGAACATCGAGAACGGCGCCGCATTGACGGTGCCGTCCGCGCCAAGCGTGGTCACGAGCGCGATGGGCCGTGGCACGATCAGACTCGCCATCAGCTTGTAGCGCTGATATTCGGTGATCGCTTCGAAGTCGATTTGCATGTCATTCCGTAGAGGTTGATCGATGCGGTTCGATGCCGAGCAGATGCGCAAGCCGCTTCGTTCCCGGCATGTCCGATGTCTCGATGCGCGCTTCGAGACTTTGCAGATGCGCGGTCATATGCGCAATCGCACCTGCCGCATCGCGCGATTCGAGGCAGTCGAGAATAGCCGTGTGCTCGTCATGCTCGCAGGGCGCATTGCCCACCCGTTCGTACGCGCCGACAATCAGCGAACTGCGCGAGATCAGCTCCGTCAGATAGCGCTCCAGAATCGCATTGCCGGACAGTGCGGCGATACGCAGATGGAATTCGCTGGCAAGCCGCGCCCACGACGGCTGATCGAAGCGATGCATCGCTTCGTGCTCGTCGGCAAGCTGCTTGCGCAGTGCGCTGATGTCCTCGACGCTCGCGCGCTGCGCCGCAAGCTCGACGAGCGCACGCTCGACCGCGCGCCGCGCCTCGAAAATTTCACGCGTTTCCTCGCGCGTCGGTTGCGCGATCACCGCGCCTTTGTTCGGGCGCAATACGACGACGCCGTCATGAGCGAGCTTCTCCAGCGCGCGCCGCACCACCGCGCGGCCCACGCCGAACAGCGCGCACAGTTCCGGCTCGGGCAGCTTTGTACCAGGCGTAAGCCTCTGATTCAACACTCCTTCGAAGATCGACTGATAGATCCGTCCATCCGCGCTCACCTCGTCGCGCTGGCCGTGCCGCGCAACCGCACGCACGGTGCTCATGCGGCTTGCGCCGGTGCGGGCACGGCCTCCTCGACATGGCGCGCAATCGCCCCGGGCGTGGTGAGCCAGATGTCGTCGCGCGCGCTGGCAACATGCGCGAGCGCTCGGCGCAAATGTCTCAACCGGTATGGCTGGCCGACGATGTACGGGTGCAGCGCAATCCCCATCACGAGCGCTGGAGACTCGCGCGTACGCTGGGTCTGCTCGAGCATTTCGTCGAACTGGTCGATGATCATGTCCGCGAAATCGCGCATGTCCATCTGCCGCGCCATGATCATCGGCAGATCGTTCAACTCCTGCGGATAGGGAATCGACCAGAGCGGCCCCGCGCTCGTGTGCATGCGCACGGGGCGATCGTCGTGACACCAGTTGAGCGTGTAGCGATAGCCCGTTTCCGCAAGCAGGTCCGGCGTCGCATGCGACTCCGAGATCCACGGTGACAGCCAGCCTTCCGGCACGACACTGGAACACTCGCGGATGCGCGCGCGGCAATGCGCGAGCAGCGCGCGCTCGTCGTCCCGATCCAGATCGCTTTGACGCTGCGCGTTCGTGTGGCCGTGAGCAATCAGTTCGTCGCCACGCGCCACGCATGCGTCGATCAGCGCGGGGCAGTGATCGTACAGCGACGTATTGATGAGCGTGCCCGCCGGCATGTCGAGCGAGTCGAACAATTCGATGCACCGCCACGCGCCGACGCGGTTGCCGTACTCGCGCCAGCTGTAGTTCAGCACGTCAGGCTGCGGCGACAGCGGCCCGAGCGCCGCGCCCAGCCCTTCGCCGAACGCAAAGTGCTCCAGGTTGAAGCCGAGGTAGACCGCGAGCCGAGCGCCGTTCGGCCAGACGTAGCCGTTGCCTTCATGAACCGGCTGATAGTCGAACCGGCCATGTGTCTTTAGGAAACCCAACGAAGCACACGGCTCTCGCTTGTCGTCGTTCATTGTCACGTGTGAATGATCCGGTTTGGTTAGTTCGTGCCCCAATCCGAACGAAATCTGCACTGCGATCGCACACGGAATGCATCGGCAAGTGCTGACGATCGGGGCCTGCGATCGTGTGCAATATGCGCGCCAACGTGTCGACAGATGCGGTCAGCAGGCACGGTGGCGCTCGCTCCCCGTCGCGCTCGCGGTCGACACCATCGCGAATGGCATACGACTTGCAAAAGCCCCCGGGCTGCATGCGCCGTGCCCCTGCACGCTCGCCGTATTCCACTCGTGTCTACACTCAGGACAAACCTTCATGGTTCAGCCGGCATCCACTGTGGTTCATGCAAGCCCAGCCGACATCGAGCTCGTGCATGTATCGAAGCGCTATGGCGATTCGCTCGCCGTCGACGCCATCGACCTGCGCATTCCCGGCGGCGCTTATTGCTGCCTGCTCGGTCCGTCAGGTTGCGGCAAGACCTCGACTTTGCGCATGATCGCGGGTCACGAGTCGGTGTCCGACGGCGACGTGCTGATCGGCGGCCGCAATGTCACTCGCGAGCCGCCTGCCTCGCGCGGCACGGCAATGGTCTTTCAGAGCTATGCGCTGTTTCCGCATCTGTCCGCGCTCGACAACGTCGCGTTCAGCCTCAAGATGCGCGGCGTCGCCAAAGAGGTGCGCAGAAACCGCGCCGGCGAACTCCTCGAACTCGTCGAGATGTCGGCCTACGCGCACCGCAGGCCCGCCGAGCTTTCGGGCGGCCAGCAGCAGCGCGTCGCACTCGCGCGCGCGTTGCTCAACGAACCGCGCTGCCTTCTGCTCGACGAACCGCTCTCGGCGCTCGACCCCTTCCTGCGCGTGCAGATGCGAGCCGAACTGAAACGCTGGCAGAAGGAACTCGGCATTACCTTCGTGCACGTCACGCATTCACAGGAAGAAGCGATGGCACTCGCCGATCTCGTGGTGGTGATGAGTCACGGCCATATCGAACAGACGGGCACACCGTTCCAGGTCTTCAACCAGCCGCGCACGGAATTCGTCGCGCGCTTTCTCGGCGGCCATAACGTGCTCGGCGCGAACGGCCGGCTCTTCACCGTACGGGCCGACCGTCTGCGCATCGCGCCGCAAGGCGTCACGCCCGGCACGAGTGCGAGCGAAAGCGGCTTGAGCCGCATCGGCGGGCTCGCGTGCACGGTGCGCGAAGCGGAGTACCAGGGCACGCACCTGCGCATCACGCTCGATCCGCTGGATGGTTCGCCCGCGCTGGTCTCGCTGATGAGCGACGCCGACTACGACCCGCAACGTCTCGGACCGGACGCGCGCGTGACTGTCTGGTGGGACGAGCAGAACGCCCATCCGCTCGCGGCGTAATGCCCAAAATCACAACCCAACGATAATCCTTCGAGGAGAAAGCAATGAACGACGACAAGCTGGCAGCACCCGCGCAACACGTTGAAGAAGAGACAGTCAGCAAGGGCATGTCACGCCGCACGTTCGTCAAGGGCGCCGTCGCGGCGGCGGGCATCGCGGGCTTTCCGTATGTGCACGCACAAGAGAAAATCACGCTGCGCTACCTGGGCACGGCCGTCAACCAGAGCGCGGAGATCGCAAAGAAGTTCAAGGCAGACACGGGCATCGAGATTCAATACATCCCCGTGACTACCGACGACGTCACCAAGCGCATCATCACGCAACCCAATTCATTCGATATCGTCGACACCGAGTACTTCGCGCTCAGGAAACTCATTCCCGCCGGCACGCTCGCGGGCATGGACGCGAAGCGCATCAAGCTCGCCGACAAGATCACCCCCGTGCTCACGAAGGGTGAAGTGGACGGCAAGAAGATCGGCGATCAGGGCACCGCGCCGAAGAAAGTGATGTTCCTCAAGGGCGCGCGCTCCACGGAGTTTTCCACCACGCCGACGGAATGGATGACGCTCATCCCGACCACGTACAACGCCGACACGCTCGGCATCCGCCCCGATCTGATCGCCCGTCCCGTGACGAGCTGGGCCGATCTGCTCAATCCGCAATTCAAGGGCAAGGCCGCGCTGCTGAACATTCCCGCCATCGGCATCATGGACGCGGCCATGGCGATCGAAGCGACGGGCCGCGTGAAGTACGGCGACAAGGGCAACATGACCAAAGCCGAAATCGACCAGACCATCAAGATACTGATCGAAGCGAAGCGCGCTGGCCAGTTCCGCGCATTCTGGCGCGACTTCAACGAGAGCGTGAACCTGATGGCCTCGGGCGAAGTCGTGATCCAGTCGATGTGGTCGCCCGCCGTCACGAAAGTGCGCACGATGGGCATCGCCTGCAAGTTCCAGCCGCTCAAGGAAGGCTATCGTTCATGGGCATCGGGCTTTGGCTTTCCACGCTCGCTGCAGGGCAAGAAGCTCGACGCGGCGTATGAGTTCGTCAACTGGTTTCAGGATGGCTGGGCGGGCGCCTATCTGATGCGCCAGGGCTACTACCCCGGCGTCACGGAAACGGCAAAGTCGCATATGCAGGCCTACGAATGGGACTACTGGATGGAAGGCAAGCCCGCCGCGCAGGACATCAAGGCGCCCGACGGACAGCTGCTCGAAAAGGCGGGCAGCGTGCGCGACGGCGGCTCGTACAACCAGCGCATGGGCGCCATTGCATGCTGGAACGCCGTGATGGACGAGAACATCTACATGGTGCAGAAGTGGAACGAATTCATCGCGGCATGACGGTCCTCACGCATCAGCCCGGAGTGTAACGATGGCCTCGGTCGACTATCTGCAGCAAACCAAGCGAATGCCCGCGCGCCATCGACGCGTGAGCGCCTGGCTGCAAGCCACGCCGCTCACGCTGACGTTCGCGTTCTTCTTCATCGTGCCGCTCGTGATCACGTTGATCGTGAGCTTCTGGGACTTCAACGAGTATCAGATCATCCCGGCCTTCACGTTGAAGAATTACGCGGCGATATTCGACGGTTGCGGCTCGCTGACGGATGTGTGCGTCACCTTCAAGACCTACTGGTCGACGCTCAGGTTCTGCGCAATCGTCTGGGCGGTGACGCTCGTGCTCGGCTTCGCAATCGCGTATTTCCTCGCGCTTCACGTTCGCACGACCGCGATGCAGACGGTGCTGTTTCTCGTCTGCACCATTCCGTTCTGGACCTCCAACGTGATCCGCATGATCTCGTGGATTCCGCTGCTCGGCCGCAACGGGCTCGTCAATCAGGCGCTGATGTCCGCGCATCTCGTCGATCATCCGCTCGACTGGCTGCTGTATTCCAGCTTCTCCGTCGTGCTCGCGTTCGTGCATCTGTACACGTTCTTCATGATCGTGCCGATCTTCAACGCAATGATGCGCATCGACCGCTCGCTGTTCGAAGCCGCGCGCGACGGCGGTGCGAGCAGCTGGCAGGTGATCCGCGACGTGGTGTTGCCGCTGTCGAAGACGGGCATCGTGATCGGCTCCATTTTCGTCGTCACGATCGTGATGGGCGACTTCCTCACCGTCGGGGTCATGGGCGGGCAGCAGATCGCTTCGGTGGGCAAGATCATCCAGGTGCAAACGGGATATCTGCAATTCCCCGCCGCGGCAGCCAACGCGATCATTTTGCTCGCCGTCGTGCTCATGATCGTATGGACGCTGACGCGCGCGGTCGACATCAGAAAGGAACTGTGACATGCGACTTCTCGCCCGCCACCGCGAGCAGCGGCCCGCGAGCTTCTACTGGCTCGCCCTGATCTTCGGGCTCTTCGTGCTGTTTCTGTACGGCCCGGTCATCACGATCTTCATTCTGTCTTTTCAGGGTCCCGAGGGCGGCTTGACCTTTCCGATGCGCGGTGTGTCGCTACACTGGTTCACTGTCTTGCGCGACGGCGTCGGCGATGTCGATATCTGGGCCGCATTCGGGCGTTCAGTCAAACTCGCTCTTGCCGTCACCGTGTTGACGGTCCTGTTCTCGGTGAGCGCGGGCCTCGCATTCAGGCGCCGCTTTCGCGGCGACACGGCGGTTTTTTACGTGTCGGTTGCGAGTCTGATCATGCCGTCGATCATCGTGTCGCTCGGCATCGGGCTGACGTTCCGTCTGCTCGACACGCTCATCAAGTATCTGGCGAACGCATGGGGCTTCCAGTCGTTCGCGGACGGCTGGACGACGTCGATGGGTCTCTACACGTCCGCGCTCGGCGCGCATCTCACCTGGACCCTGCCGTTCGGCCTGCTCGTGATGTTCGCCGTGTTCAACCGCTTCAATCCCGCATTCGAAGAAGCCGCGCGCGATCTCGGGGCCTCGCCGTGGCAATCGTTCAAGCATGTCGTGCTTCCCATCATCGGGCCCTCCGTCATCGGCGTCGCGATGTTCGGCTTTACGCTGTCCTGGGACGAAATCGCCCGCACCTCGCAGGCAATCGGCGATCAGAACACCTTGCCGCTCGAATTACAGGGCTTGACGACATCGGTGACCACCCCCGTCATTTACGCGCTCGGCACGATGACGACCCTGATCTCGCTGCTGGTGATGATTGGCGGGCTGCTCATCGCGAAGTCGATCGCGCGCAAGCGGGCAAGCGTTCGTTGAAGCGCGCCGCACGCAACCTGCGGCATCCGCTCAGGCATCCGCTCAGGCATGCGCCGCCAGTTCCGGCACGTGTGCGCCGGCGAGAAACGCGCGCACCAGTTCGTGCGCCTGCGCCTTGTGCGCAGCCTGCCATGAAGGCTCGAGCATTTCCGTCGCGAACATGCGCGAGAGCGTGTACGCATTGGACTTGTGAAAGTACGCGAGACTCACGAGCGTCACGTACATGTGCAGCGGGTCGATCCCCTTGCGCAGCGTGCGCGCGGCCTCGCCGCGCTTGAGCAGCGTGCGCAGCTTGTCGAGCACGGGCGACGACATCTCCGGAATGGCCTTCGAACGTTTCAGGTAGCGCGCGCGGTTGAGGTTCTCCCACGACAGCAGACACAGCAGTTCGGGGTGCGCGGCGAAGTGTCCTTCGATGAAATCGTAAAGCTGGACGATGCCCGCTACGGGTTCGACCGTCTGCACATCCGGCGCAACGGCGAGCTCGGCTTCGCGCAGCCGCTCGAGCACATGCTCCAGCACTTCGACGTACAGCATCTCCTTGCCGCCGAAGTAGTGATAGATCATGCGGATGTTGACCTTCGCGCGGCTCGCGATGCCTTCCACGCGCGCGCCGCTAAAGCCTTTGTCGGCGAACTCCTTGATCGCGATCCGGAAGATGCGCTCGCGTGTCTTCGCCGCAAGCTGCTGGCGACGCGTTGGCGCTTCCTTCGTGTCCCGGGAGCGTGCGCTGGATGCAGGGGCGTTGCGTGGCATGGTATCGATGAAAGTGGGGAGATGGCGCGGCGAATCGCTATGGTACTCCGCCGCGCCCCGAGCGCTCGCGCCGTGTCAGCGCCGGAACGGCTGGGTGAGCGCGGGCGGCGCGGACTGGCGGCCAATCAGGCCGGCCACGGCCACCAGCGCGAGCAGATATGGCAGCATGATCAGCAGCGCCGTAGGCACATGCAGGCCGAACATCGGCAGCTGGAATTGCATGGCCGTCGCCGCCCCGAATAGCAGGCACGCAAGCGCCGTGCGGCCCACCTTCCAGTTGCCGAAGATGATCGCGGCAATCGCCAGATACCCTGCGCCGTTGGTCATGCCTTCCGTGAACGTGTGAATGTCGCCGATCGACAGAAAGCAGCCCGCCGCCGCCGACATCACGCCCGAAAACACCACGGCGCCGTAGCGGAGCCGCGCGACGCCGAGTCCCGACTGATCCACCGCACGAGGCGCGACGCCGGTCGCATGCAGCGCGACGCCCAACGCCGTGCGCCGCATCACGACGGATGTGCCGATCAGCACGGCAAGCCCCGCATACAGCAGCCAGACCTGCCCGAAGACCGGCTCGCCGAGCACGGGAATCTTGCCGAGCACGGGCGGCGACCAATGCGCGAGCCCCGGGATCACCGCGCTCGACCGTTCGCCGAATATCTTCCGGTACGCGAGCGTGGTGCCGCCGAGCGCCAGAATGTTGATGCCAATGCCCGTCACGATCTGGTTCGCGCGCATCGTCACGCTGAGAAAGGCCTGCAGCAGCGCGAGCGGAATCACGCCGAGCATGCCGCACAACAAGCCGATGACGGGATTGCCCGTGAGCCACGAAAACGTCGCGCCGAGAAACGCGCCCGTCAGCATCATGCCTTCGACGCTCATGTTGAGCACGCCCGCGCGCTCGCTCACGAGTTCGCCCGTCGAGGCGAGCATCATCGGCGCAGCAAGGCGGATCGACGCGCCCGCGAATACCGCGAGAAGTTCGAGATTCATTGCCGTGCGTCTCCCCTGTCGAGCCACATCGCGCCGCCTGCGAGCGCGATCGTGACGATGCCCTGCACGATCAGCACGAGCGCCGACGGCACCTGCGCGATCATCTCCATGTTGATGCCGCCCGAGCGCAGAAAGCCGAACAGCAGCGCCGCCGCGAACACGCCCGTGATCGAACCGCGCGCGAGCAGGCCGACCACCAGGCCGTCGAAGCCGTAGCCCGACGAGAAGCCTGCTTTCAGCGAGTACTGGTCGCCTTGCAGCATCAGTGCGCCGGCGAGGCCGCTGAACGCACCGGCGAGCGCGAGCGCGCCCACGATCGACGAGGCAATCGGCAAGCCCGCGCGTTTTGCCGCGATCGCGTTGAGGCCCGCGGCGCGCAGCGACAGTCCGAAGCGTGTGCGCGTGAGAAGAATTGCCGAAGCGAACGCGAGCGCGACGCTCACCGGCAGGCCGATATTGAGGTTCATGCCGCTCGCGGCGAAGATCGCCGGGAGCTTGGTCAAGTCGGGGATTTCGAGCGATTCGGGCAGGGTCGCCGCGTTGTTCATCGGCTGGCGCAGCAAGGCTTCGCTCTGCACACACCAGTAGAGCAGCCACACGGCGATGAACGACAGCAGCAAGGTGCTGATCACTTCATTGGTGCCGGCCTTCGCTTTCAGCACGCCGGGCACGCCGCCCCACACCGCGCCCGCCATCGCCGCGCCCAGCATCGGCACGATGAACGACAGGCCCAGCGGCAGGTGCGAGCAACCGCCGTAAAGACTCAACGCTGTCGCGACGATGCCGCCAATCGCGATCTGTCCTTCGCCGCCCACGTTGGTGAGCTTCGCGCGGTTCGCGATCACAAAGCCCGTGCCGACGAGCGCGAACGCGAGGCTGCGATTGATCGACGCGCCGATCGCATAAGGCGAGCCCCATGCGCCGTCGGCAAAGGCGGCGAGCGCATCGCCGACGGGCACGCCCATCAGCGCGATCAACAGCAGCGCGGCAAGCATCGCGACGGCCACGGCCGCTGCGATCACGGCGGCGACGCGCCAATGCGGCAAACGCGTGCGCCAGCCTTGCGCGCCGTGCACGGCGCCAAACAAGGTCTGCGACTTCATATGCGGATTCATGAAGGTTCTCCCGCGCCCGCCATCCATGCGCCGATGCGGCCGCGATTGCTCGCCTCGGGCGTGCAGGTGCCCATGATGCGGCCGCGATACAGCACGACGATGCGATCGGCGACGCTCATCAGTTCGTCGAGTTCCGAGGAAATCAGCAACACGCCCACGCCGCGATCGCGCGCGGCGCGAATGTGCGAGTACACGGCGGCGACCGCGCCGACATCGAGTCCGCGCGTCGGCTGCGCGGCGAGCAGGAACAGCAGCGGATCGAGTGTCAGCTCGCGCGCCAGCACGGCCTTCTGCTGATTGCCGCCGGACAGCCCGCCGAACAGCGCGTCGGGCCCGCTTGCCCGCACGTCGAAGCGCTGCATCAGATCCAGCGCGGCGGCGCGCATCGCACGGCGGCGCAAAAAACCGGCGCGCGTGTAGCGATCCAGATGATTGAGCAGCAGGTTGTCGGCGACACTCATGCCCGTCACGCAGCCCACCGCGTGACGATCTTCCGGCACGATGCCCACGCCCGCCTGCGTGAGTTCGCGCGGGCTCGCATGCGTCATGTCGCGCCCCGCAACGAAGAAGCGTCCCGCAGATGCGCTCGCCATGCCCGCCAGCACCGCACCGAGTTCGCTTTGCCCGTTGCCCTCCACGCCCGCTATGCCGACGATCTCGCCGCGATTCACGACGAGCGTGCAATGCTCGAGACGCGTGACGCCTTCGGCATCGCGCGCGCTCAGTCCGTCGATCTGCAGCACTTCTTCCGTCAGCGGCCGCGAATACGGCGAGCGCGATTCCGCAAGCGACAGGCGCCTTGCCATATCGTCGTCCGTCTCGCCGCGCTCGTGATCCGGACGATGAATCATCGCGTGCACGAGCCGGTCGATCTCCGCCGATGGCGCCGCCGAACGCGCGACCACCCGGCCCGACTGCAACACCGTCGCATGCGTGGCGATCCGGCAGATCTCCTTCAGCTTGTGTGTGACCAGCACCACGGCGCAGCCCCGCTTCGCGACACGCTCACAGGAATCGAGCAAGGCGTCGATCTCGGCAGGCAGCAGCACCGCCGTCGGCTCGTCGAGCAGCAGAAGACGCGGTTCGCGCATCAGGCACTTGACGATTTCGATGCGCTGCCGCTCGCCCACCGACAGATCCGCGACCTTCGCATCGAGCTGCAACGTCAGCCCGACGCTCTCCAGCACTTCGCGCAGCCGCGCCGCCTCGCGCTGACGGTTGAGCCAGCCGCGCGCCTGGCCGAGCAGCAGGTTGTCGAGCACGCTCGCGTCGTCGACGAGACTGAAGTGTTGATGCACCATCGCGATGCCGTGGGCCAGCGCCTCGCGCGGATTCTTCGGGCGATAGGGCGTGCCATTCACATGCATCGCGCCCGCGTCCGGCTGATGAACGCCGAAGATCACGTTGCACAGCGTCGACTTGCCCGCGCCGTTTTCGCCGAGCAGGCAGTGCACATCGCCCGGCATCAGGTCGAGCGACACGCCTTCGAGCGCGGTAAACGAGCCAAAGTGCTTGCCGATATCCGTCAGCGAGAGAATCGGCTCCGCGCGCGCGGCGGCGGCAGCGAGCGCGCTCATCCTTCGGAGACCTTGATCTTGCCGCTCAGGATGTCTTCTTCGATCTGCTTGAGTTTCGCATCCATCGCGGGTGTGGATTTGCAGATCACCATGCCGGAGGCCTTGGGCCCCATCGCGAGGCCGAACGCCTTGTAGCCCGGCTGCCATTGCCCTTTCTCGAGCTGCTCGATCGCATACTGCGCCTGATAGCCGACACCCGTAATGCTGTACGCGACGTACAGCGGATCGCTGCCGCAACGGTCCGTATAGCTGCCGATGATATGCGTGTTCTTCTCCTTGGCCGCCTGCTCCAGCCCGCGCAAACCGAGATTGAGAATGTGGTAATGCACGTCGGCGCCCTGCGCGACCGCAGCGGCGGTTGCTTCACGCGCTTTCGCGACGTTGTCGAAGTCGCCGGTATAGGCCTCGAAGTACTTCACCTTCGGGTTCACGTAGTGCGCGCCGTTGCCGAACTCTTTGCCCGCGTTGACGATAGACGGAATCTCCATGCCGCCGACATAGCTCACCGCGCCGTTCTTCGACAGCATCGCGGCGGCAGCGCCCGCGACGAATGCGATTTCAGCCTGCTTCACGTCGTACCCGGCCACATTCGGCGGCATGTTGTCGCCCTTGTTGCCGCCGACAATCGAGAACTTCACATTGGGAAAGCGCTTCGCGATCTTCAGCACGGCGGCCTGCGTCTGTCCGCCGATGCCGATCACCAGTTGATTCCGGCTCGCGAGATTCGTGAGCGCCTGCTCCATGTCCGCGTAGTTGATGTTCTCGATGACCTGCGTCTTCAGCTTCGGGCCAAACTCTTTCTGCGCGGCCACGACGCCGTCATAACCCGATTCCATCCAGCCCTTGTCGGTCTTCGAACCGGGAATCAGCACGCCGACGCGCATCGCGTCATCGGCGGCGTGCGCGGCGGGAATCAAGAACGAAGGCGCGGCAAGCGCGACGATCCCTGCCGTGACGAGGCAGCGGGACACGAGATGGCGGCGCAGTCTCGCACGCGATGCCTGTTGTGAACTGACCATCATTGGCACTCCTTTTGCGTTGAATTTCGGTAAGTAGGTTATTCATGACTGAAATGCACGTTGCAACTTCGATGCCAATGCGCGATCCGTCGCGCCCGAAACGCCAGGCGCTCGCCGTCTGGTTGATCGGGTGGACACCGCGCAAGGCAATCGTCGACCGACGTTCGAACAACACCCGCAAGACGCTCCGGAGAACTCCATGAACCTCGCTGCAAACCCAGACCTGGCAAGCACGGAAGGCACACTCGGCGCCTTCGCTCAGACGCGCTGGACCGCGACCGGCACGCTCGTCGACATGGCTGCGCCGACGCCCGCGCCGCGCATTGGCGTGCTCGATTCCGAACCGCAAAAAGTGCGCTTCGACATCGGCAAATCGGCGCTCGTGATCATCGACATGCAGAACGACTTCTGCACCAAAGGCGGCTGGGTCGATCACATCGGGGGCGATTTCGGTGCGGATCGTGCGCCGATTGCACCGTTGCAGCGCCTGCTTCCCGTGGTCCGCAACAGCGGCGTGCCCGTGATCTGGGTCAATTGGGGCAACCGGCCCGATCTCGCCAACATGCCGCCGAACCAGCTTCATCTCTACAAGCCGACAGGCACCGGCATCGGCCTCGGCGAGCCCTTGCCGGAGCATGGCGCGCGGGTGCTCGAGAAAGATTCGTGGGCCGCCGCCGTGGTCGACGAACTGAAGATAGAGCCGCAGGACATCTGCGTGGACAAGTACCGCATCAGCGGCTTCTGGGACACGCCGCTCGACAGCATCCTGCGCAATCTCGGCACGCGTACGGTGTTCTTCGCGGGCGTCAATACCGACCAGTGCGTAATGCACACCCTCACCGACGCCAACTTCCTCGGCTATGGCTGCGTGATGCTGAGCGATTGCTGCGCGACCTCGTCGCCCGCGTTCTGCACGGAGGCGAGCATCTGGAACGTGAAGAAGTGCTTCGGCTTCGTCGCGGATTCGCTGCAATTCGGCGCTGCGCTCGAAGGGGCCGCCGCATGAGCGCGTTCATTCCAGGCACGCGTTTGCAGGTTGGCGCGACGATGAGCGGTCCGCTCGACGGCTTGCGTTTTGCCGTCAAGGATCTGATCGACGTTGCGGGTGCAACGACCGGCGGCGGCAATCCCGACTGGCTCGCCACCCATGGGCCCGCGCCGCGTCACGCGCGCTGCGTCGCCCGGCTGCTGGCAGCGGGCGCCAGCGTGGACGGCAAGACCATCACGGACGAACTCGCGTACAGCCTCGAAGGCGTGAACGCGCATTACGGCACGCCGCTCAATCCGCGCTGGCCGCACGCGTTGCCGGGAGGCTCGTCGAGCGGCTCGGCGTCAGCCGTCGCGAGCGCCGATGTGGACTTCGCGCTCGGCACGGATACCGGCGGCTCGGTGCGCGTGCCTGCCGCGTTCTGCGGGCTCTGGGGTATCCGGCCGTCCTACGATGCCGTGGCGCTCGAAGGCGTGTTGCCGTTTGCGCCGCGCTTCGACACGGTCGGCTGGTTTGCGCGCACGGGCGAGATGCTCGCGCGCGTCGCGGACGTATTGCTCGATGGAGCGCCTGCTGTGGAGGCGCCTTTGTCTCTCGTACATTGCAAGGAAGCATTCGAGGCCCGCGCAGCTAACGAGCCCGACGATGCACAGCGCCTGCGCGATCTCTTCCCCACGCGCGACGAGGTCGAAGTCTTCGCGGGTGAGCGATCGCACTGGCTGCATGTGTACCAGCAACTGCAGGACGATTCGATCGCTGCGTCGCTGGGCGCGTGGATCGACGCGAACGCGCCGCGCTTCGGCGCCGACATCGCGGCACGCTTCGCGCGCCTCAAAACACTTGACGCCGCCGAAGTCGAACGCTGTCGCGCGATGCGCGAAGCGTTCGCGCAACGCATCGAGCGAATCGTGGGCGATGCGCTGATCGTGCTGCCGACCACACCACGTTCGCTGTTGAGCAAACAGGAAAGGCCTGAACTGATCGACGCGTTCTATCGCGACGCGCTCACCATGAACACGATCGCCGCGTTTGCTGGCTTGCCTCAAGTCAGCGTGCCCGTCGCGAACGACAGCGAACGTCCGCTCGCGTTGTCGCTGATAGGGCCTCGCGGCAGCGACCGCGCGTTAATCGCTCGCGCGCGCGAACTCTTCCCCACTCTTTCCTGAACGGATACGTCATGTCCTCTTCTTTCGACACCGCACTCGAGCGCTACGTCGACGCCGCGCTCGCACTGCATTTCCCGGTGCTTCCCGCCGAAGCCGCCGCGCAGGTGAAAGCCCAGTTCGCGCGCATCGCGCAGCTTGCAGCGCCTGTCCTTGCCTATCCCGTCGACACGAATGATGAACCCGCTCCGGTATATCGCCCATGACACCCTCTAGCAGCGGCGCGGAAAGCGCCCTCTCCATTGCGCGGGCGTACGCCCAAGGTGCGTTCAGCGCACGCGAGCTGATCGAAGCGACGCTTGCGCGTATCGACGCCTACGACACGCAGGTCAACGCATTCACCACCGTCACGCGTGAACGCGCACTCGCCGAAGCCGACGCGCTCGATGCCCGCCGCGCCAGCGGCCACAACTTGCCGCCGCTGGCAGGCGTTCCGTTTGCGGCGAAGAATCTGTTCGACATCTCTGGGGTGACGACGCTTGCCGGTTCGCGCGTGCTGGCCGGCGCACCGCCCGCCGCGGCAGATGCGACCCTCGTCGAACGCCTCTGCGCGCAGGGAGCGATCCTCGTCGGCGCGCTCAATATGGACGAGTTCGCATACGGCTTCACGACCGAGAACCATCACGCTGGACCGTGCCGCAATCCGCACGACCTGACGCGGTCCGCGGGCGGGTCGTCGGGCGGCAGCGCGGCTGCCGTCGCGGCGGGGTTCGTGCCGCTCACGCTCGGCACCGACACAAACGGCTCAGTGCGCGTGCCCGCTTCGCTGTGCGGCGTGTTCGGCGTCAAACCCACCTATGGCCGCCTGTCTCGGCACGGCACATGGCCGTTCGTCGCGAGCCTCGATCACATGGGCGCTTTCGCGCGCACCGTGGACGACCTCGCGGCCGTCTACGATGCGCTGCAAGGCACGGACGCGCTCGACCCGGCCTGTGCGCAGCGCGGCTTCGAATCCGTTGACACCCGTCCGGGCCCGCTCCGCGTTGCGCGTCTCGGCGGCTATTTCGACACCCACGCAAACGATGATGCGCGCGAAGCCTCGCATGCCGCCGCGCATGCGCTGTCGGCCACGCATACCGTCGAGTATCCGGACGCCGACGCAGCACGCGGTGCAGCGTTCCTGATCACCGCCGCGGAAGGCGGTCAACTGCACATGGAAAACCTGCGCACGCACTATGGCGCTCGCGAGCCGTTATCGCGCGATCGGCTGATAGCGGGTGCGCTGCTGCCCGCCGCGTGGATCGTGCAGGCGCAGCGCGTGCGCGCGGCGTTGCGGCGCCGTGTGCTCGAACTCTTCGAGCGTTATGACGTGCTGATCGCGCCGGCCACGCCTGTCGTTGCGCCACGCATCGGCGACGAGTTCATGGAGGTCAACGGCGAGCGGCTCGCGGTGAGGCCCAATCTGGGCATGTTGACGCAGCCTGTTTCATGTCTGGGCTTGCCTGTCGTTGCGGCCCCAATGCGAACCCGCGGCGGGCTGCCTGTCGGCGTGCAACTGATCGCCGCGCCCTGGCGCGAAGATCTCGCTTTCGAAGCGGCGCGGCGTCTCGAAGCCGCACAGCTTGCCGTGTCTCCTCCGCCGCCGTTCAGCGAGTTGGCCGCCCATGCGGGAGCGCAGCGATGAACGATATCAACCGGCCCGACGTGCTCGCCGAAGTCAACGCGGCCTTTGACACCTATGAGCAGGCTCTCGTCACCAACGACGTCGCCATGCTCGACACGCTGTTCTTCGATTCGCCGCACACGCTCCGATACGGCGCGACGGAAAACCTGTACGGATACGACGCGATCCGTGCATTTCGCGCCGCGCGCCCCGCCAAGGGGCTCGCGCGGACTGTCGTGGCGCGTGTCGTCACTACGTATGGCGATTCGTTTGCGGTCGCCAACATCGAGTTTCGGCGCGATAACGAGCCGCGTGTCGGCAGGCAGAGCCAGACCTGGATCAGAACGCAGGACGGATGGCGCGTGGTGAGCGCACATGTCAGCTGGATGGACGCGTAGCTGTTGCAGGGAGTCGGCTTCGTGATCGACTGGCGCGAGATGTTGCCGACTCCTGCCCCTCGGCGGGGTGTTTGGCCGTAGCTGGGTCCGATGCCGCCCATCCGTGAGCGATAGAAGCACCCTCTAAACCGGGCGCCTGCCCCTTCCGTCAAGCAAACTATCCGCCTGAATGTTGTTCCGCCCTTCCGTCTTCGCACGATATAGCAGTTTGTCCGCAGCGGCGATGATGGCTTCTTCTGTGACCTCTGCGTCACCGGATGTGAGATCCACCGCCAGTACCCCGAAGCTCGCCGTGACTGCAACGCTCTGTCCGCCAACTTCGATCGGCGTTTGCGCGCAAGAAAGCCTCAAGCGCTCGGCAAGACGCACCGCGTCCGTCTTGTCCATTTCAGGCAGCAACAGCAAGAACTCCTCGCCGCCGTAGCGAACGACGCAATCGACCTGCCGACGAACACAGTTGTGGAGGACCGCAGAGCAATTCTGTAAAACAGCGTCTCCGCACAGGTGGCCGAACGTGTCGTTGATGGATTTGAAGTGGTCGATGTCGCACAGGATGACGGCGAACGAAAGCCTGTGGCGCTGTGCCCGCTTGAGTTCGGTCGGAAGAAGAACATCATGCAAATGGCGCCGGTTATAACACCCGGTCAGATGGTCCTTCATTGCCTGATCAGTCAAAAGCGCTCTCACGCGATATTCATCCCGCCACAGTCGATGGTAACGGCGCGCCGCCACCAGCCCGAAGCTGTTTGTCAGCAGAAGCAACATGGACATGGTCAGCATGTCGGAGAATCTGAGCGTCAACATGCTCGAGACGACGATGATGAAAAGCGCCGTCGCGGAAAAGGCAATGGTCTGCGAGACGATCAGCCGGTTCGGGATGAAGACATAGACAACGATCAGCATGATGCTGAAGGACATCGCATGCCAGGGTATCTCGCCGGGCCGATGCTGCACGATGAGCATGAATGTACCCATCCCGACGATCTCAGCGGCAGTTGCGGCGAGCTGAAGCACGGCACTCGATGCCGGCCGCGTGCGCGCCAGATACAGCCCGGTCATCGCGGTGACCGCAACGAACATCCGGGCGAAAAACAACAGCAGCGTCTCGCTCGTATAACCGAGAACACTGGCATCGGTCAGAGCGAACGCCAGGTAGAAGAAGGAACAAAAAACAAGCGTCGTACGCAATGTTGCCTGATTGCGTGGCAAGTGATGAGCCTGGAAATTCCGTTCGACATCTTTGTTTCGAAACTCCACTCGCAGCGGGTGAATATCGAATTCAGCCGGTAATGGGGCAATGATATTTTTCATGTCTTTTTACTTACCGATGGCGCGATAGCACTTTAAGGCATTTTGCCGATCGCCGTCGGGCGGATTCGGAAAGCTTTGCCCACTCGCTACAGCCCCGCGGCGAGCGCTATCGAACACGCGAGGCAGCGCTTGCATCTGCTCGAACTGCCCGAACGTGAGCGCAACGAAAAAGCGTCTGAAGCAACGGCGGCGTTAGCGCTGCGTGACTTCGTCGAGGACATGAAGGCGTCGGGGTTCGTTGCGGATGCGCTCGCGCGGTGCGGGATTGCGGGAGCATCGGTTGCGCCGGCGTGCGGCTCGTGAATGTCGTCCTCCCACCACGATCGGCAAACACAAAGGCCCGTTGTGTGCCGTCGGGGCTGACGAGTCCCCGTCACTCGAACGAATCAATGCGCTTGAATGCGCGGCCGTTCACTCAAGGCAGACACTCAGCCAAAACCTGTTTGCTATCCCACGACACCTTTTGCTGCCTCACGCCCGCAACCGTATGAAAAAGCTTGCGGACGATTTTATTTTTTTCCTTTATATTCCGCGACTTACGCGATTTTTGCCAGCTTGCCCGCTTCACGTTGGCACACCCTATGCAAATACCCCTGTGAGCGCGACAAATAGTGCTCTTCCATCCAGACCGAAGACCTTCACAGGAGATTTACCATGAGCTCGCTGACCATCAAAGACATCGCCCACACCGAAGAACTTTCCGCCAAGGCTCTGTCCGCTGTACGCGGCGGCAGCAACTACAACGCCGGAAACCTCAACCTTGCCTACGGCGGCGGCTTCGCCAGCCCGGGCGTCGTGGTCGCACCCGTCACGCAGACGGACACGTACACGAAGGTCGAGATCCCGACGATCCAGAACTTCGGCGGCCTGCAGCTTGCCAAGGCGTAAGTTAAGCGCCGCAGAGAGTCGCGCTGACAGCGGATGCCGTTCGATCCGATCGAGGTGCGCTCTCCCCGCTTGCACGTCGAACCACACTCGTTAAACCGAAACTGAAACAGCTCCAGGAGACCTACCATGACCTCACTGACCATCAAAGATATCGCCCATACCGAAGAACTGTCCGCCAAGGCCTTGTCCGCTGTACGCGGCGGCAGCAACTACAACTTCGGCAACGCCAATGTTGCTTATGGCGGCGGCTTCGCCAGCCCGGGCGTCGTAGTGGCACCCGTCACGCAGACTGACACGTACACGAAAGTCGAGATCCCCACGATCCAGAATTTCGGCGGCCTGCAGCTTGCCAAGGCGTGAGTCCACGGATCGGGAGTCGTAATCCCAGATCGCATGACGGATGCACTGCAGTGTCTGACAGCTTCATATAAGGGAAGCGCAGTGGCAAGACCAGGCGGTTGGTCCAGCCATTGTAGTTCGTTATCCTTCCGAATTCTCGGGACTTGTCACCGAGGTTCGGATCTAAGAGCCCGCCGGCCACTCCGCCCGGCGGGATTTTTTCGCGCGCTTTCAGTCAGCACGCGTTGGCACTCTTACCCGTTCGGCGCTTTCCGAAATGCACGTGGCATTCGGATAGCACTCAGCTTGGCAGCCCGGTTCAGGCAATCCATCCACCGTCGACAGTCAGGCTCTCGCCGGTCGTATAGCCTGCTTCCGGGCTGGCAAGATAAGCTACGGCCGCCGCGATTTCCGCCGGCTTGCCGAAACGGCCCACGCTTGCGAGCTTCGTCATCGTTGCGTGGTCTTCCGTGCCGGGCTGCGGAGCAAGTTCTGTGTCGATCGGACCAGGCTGCACGGCGTTCACGGTCACGCCGTACTTGCCGACTTCGCGGGACAACCCGCGAGTGAAGCCTCTGAGAGCGAACTTCGACGCTATGTAGAGCGTCACGCCAGGTAGCGGCGCGGCTTCGCCAAAGGCCGAGCCCACGTTGATAATGCGTCCCCAGCCCGCCGCCACCATTCGTGCCGCCGCGTCTTTTGCCAGCTCAATCGGCGCACGAACATTCAGGTTGAAGTGCGTGTCGTACGACGTTTCGGAAGACTCGAGAAACGGTCCATACTCGACCGTGCCTGCGTTATTCACGAGGATGTCGAGCCGCCCCTCAAAGCGGCCACCGAACGCACCGTTCAACGAATCGATCAGTGTTTTGACGCCTTCCGGCTCCGACAGGTTGGCGCCCACAGCTTCAGCCTCGCCGCCGGCATCGCGGATCTCCTTGACGACCGCTTCGGCCCGCGCCTGACTTGACGCATAGTGAACGATCACCGATGCGCCGTCATGCGCAAGACGTGCCGCAATGGCTGCGCCGATTCCGCGCGAAGCGCCCGTAACGAGGGCGAGTTTGCCTTTCAGAGCTTGGGTCATGGTTTTCCTCAACAGATAGGTTTGGAAGCGATCCTCTCGCCTGGGCGGCCGAAAGGTACTGCTGCATGAGAGCCAATGATTTCGTGCATTGGTTGATGCGTATCCTCCGCTCGCGCGACCTCACGCGGAAGTAGCGGGCGGGGAATAGCTCCTATTCCTGCTGCGAGGGAAAGACCGTGAGCGCCGACGCCTTCGTGGTCGTCATGATGCTGTTCCGTCAATCGTCGTCGACACGGTCACGCGACAAGCTTATCTACGACTGCCTTAACGAATCCGGCGATGATTTGCGCGACTTCCTCTGGAGCTTCCAGAGGCGACAAATGCCCGGTTTCGGGGATAACCTGCATGGCCGCATGAGGAATGCGAGTGAGCAGTTCAGCCTGCAACGTTGCGATCCGATCGACCTGGTCAAGCTCGCCTGAAATGACAACCGTCGGCACGTTGATCGACGCGACTTCTTCTGTAATGTCTTCGCTCATGGCGACGTTGGGCCATGCCGCCTTGGCCTGCGGCGCGCCTCTCAGGCTATCGTCAATCACCTGCGCCCGGAGTTCCTCATCAATCTTCCTGGAGGTGAGCACATGATCGATTACGAACTCGACTGACTCACGGGATTGATACGCGCCTGCCAAAGTTGCACGCGCCTCTTCGGTAAGCAAAGTCGGAGACGGAGGCGACGGCGCAACCAGGACCAGACCTATCAGCCCGGCTGGCCGTCTGGACGCGATGAGTTGCGCTACCTTGCCGCCCATCGAATGTCCGACCAACACATAACGCTCCAGACCTAACGCTGCAATTACACCCTCGGCGTCGTCGGCAAGGTCTGCGATCCGGTAACCGGTTGCCGGTGCCGAGGAACGGCCCCAGCCGCGGTGATCAGGCGCGACGACACGGTACTGATCCGACAATTCGTCAGCAACCCGATCCCATGTCCGGGATGAGCCGCCGTAGTAATGCAGGAAAACCAGCGCCACGTTGCCACTGCCACGCAGCGACACATGAATCCGCGTGCCGTTCGTTTCGATTTCCATGTTCGAACCTTTCTCTGTTTGGGAATGTACGAATCGTAGATTCAAACCCGTAGCTTGATAATTCCCGGTTCCGTACGTACAGTCGATAACATGATTATCGAATTGGAATGGCGAATGGACCGATTGACCAGTCTTGGTGTTTTCGTTGCCGCCGTGGAGGACGGCAGCTTCGCCGCAGCCGCGAGACGTTTCGGACTATCGGCAGCCATGGCGGGAAAGCATGTCAGTGCGCTGGAGACGGAACTGAACGCGCGGCTGTTTCATCGCACAACGCGCCGCCTGAGTCTTACCGATACGGGGCAGACATACTACGAACGCTGTAAGCACATTCTCGAGTCTTTCGACGAAGCAAACCGGGAGGCAAGTGACTCACAAGTCGCTGCGCGAGGCGTGCTGCGCGTTGCGGCTCCCGTCACTTTTGGCGCGATGCATTTGGGTGCGGTCGTCGGACGCTATCTGGACGATCATCCCGAAGTGAATGTGGAAATACAGCTTGAAGATCGTTATATCGATCTCATCAATGCCGGCGTTGACGTGGCGATCCGTATTGGACGCCTGCGCGACGAGGGTCTCGTGGTGCGGCGTCTCGCGCCTTGCAAAATGGTCGTGTGCGCTTCGCCTGCCTACCTGGAACGACACGGAACGCCGCGGACACCCGATGATCTGCGTCGCGCGCAGCGCCTTGCATTCAGCCAAGCCGTGTCGACAGGTGACTGGACTCTGTTCGACGCGAAGAAGCGCCCGCATTTGATCGATGGGCCTTGCAGAATGGCTGCCAACAACACTCAAATGCTGCTCGCCACCGCAGTTGCAGGAACTGGAATCGCGTATGGCCCCACGTTTGTGTTTGGCGAGCATATCCGCCGGGGCGAACTGGTCGCGCTCTTACCGAAATATCATGCTGCTGAACTTGCAATCCAGGCGGTGTACCCGAGCGCGCGGCGCATACCGGAGAAAGTGCGCCGCTTTGTCGATTATCTGGCAGAAGCGTTCGGCGACGAGCCACCTTGGGATCAGCGATGAACAAATTAGCACCGCGTCGAGTTCTCGAAAGAATTCGGTCACAGAAGGAAACCGTGCCGTTGTCTGCCCGCGCTGCGCAACGCATCGTCGGCCGAGCAAAAAATCGTCAGGCTCCCTAGACGATCACGCGAACGCGATCATCGGCTAGCCCGACAAAATTCCAGAAGCAATAAGGGTTCGGGCCGCTTGCGCGGCCCTTTTTAGCGTCCAACACTGGGCCATCAATCCGGCTCGCCAGATAACTGTCCGATATATCGGACAACCTAGTGCTTCGACGGTAAATGTCGCGAACGCGAGGCCACGCTGGGAGCGGTTCTCAGACCAACCCCTCGATCAGGACCTGAACATGAAGCTCGCCACCAAGGGCGCCAAGGCCGCCTTGCTGTTTGCCGCAACCGCTGTGAGCGGACTGCTCGCGCTCTCCGCCTGCACGAAAGTGGCGACGCCCGAGCAAGGTCCAGCGGCGGCGGCGCCTGCATCGACGCTTCAAGCCGTGCTTCAGCGCGGCACGCTGCGCGTCGGCGACTGCCTTACGTTCGCGCCGTTCGGCTTCTACGACAAAGACGGCAATGCGGACGGCTATGACGTCGACCTTGCCAAGGAACTGGCGAAGCAAATGGGCGTGAAGCTCGAAGTCGTGAACACCACTAGCGCGAACCGCATCCCGAACCTGCAGACCGCCAAGGTCGATGTCGTGTTCTGCAACTTCACGCGCAACCTCGAACGTGCGAAGGTCGTTGAATTCACGTCGCCGTACGTTGTCGCGAGCGAAGCGATGCTCGTGAAGAAGAGCAGCGGCATCCAGTCGGCGAAGGACATGAACGGGCGCACCATCGCCACGGTGAAAGGCTCGACCAATGGCGACGAAGTCCGCTCGATGGGCATCCCCGTCAAGATTCAGGAATACGACAGTTCGCAGGCGGCCATTCTCGCCGTCAAGCAGGGCCAGGCCGATGCGATGATCGAGGACAACAACTTCCTTGCGTATCAGGCGAAGCTCGATCCGGAACTGACCGTGACGAACGAAGCACTCGTGCCGCTCGAGTACAACGCGTTCGGCGTGAAAGCCGGCGACCAGGCGTGGCTCAACTATCTGAACCTGTTCCTGTTCAACATCAATGCATCGAAGCTGAATGCGCAGTTGTACAAGAAGTGGTTCGGCGTCGATCCGAGATATCCGCTCAATCCGCAGTTCTGAAGCGGAGGCGCAGATGAACTATCAATGGCTGACGCTATGGGGCTACGTCCCCGAGTTTCTGAAGGCCGGCTGGCTGACCTTGCAGGTCACATTGCTGTCGTTCGTGCTGGCGCTCGCGCTCGGTCTGATCGCGGCGCTTGCCAGCATGTCGCCGTCGGCCATCGTGCGCTTCATCGCGCGAGCTTACGTCGAAGCCATTCGCAATACGCCGGTGCTGCTGCAAATTTTCATCGTGTTCTTCGGCTTGCCGTCGATGGGCATTGCGCTCGATGCATATTGGGCCGGTGTCATCGCGCTGGGCGTGAACGTGGGCGCGTATCTGTCGGAAGTGTTTCGCGCGGGCATGCAATCGGTGCCGCGCGGACAGATTGAAGCAGCCGGCATTCTTGGGCTGGAACGCGGGCAGATCTTCAAGGAGATCGTGATGCCGCAGGCGGCGCGTGCGGTGTATCCGGCCATCGTCAATTATCTGATTCAGTTGTTGCTCGGTACTTCGCTGTTGTCGGCAATTGCATTGCCCGAACTCACCGGCACCGCAACCGTGATCAATTCGCGCACGCTCCTGTACGTCCAGACGTTTGCGGTCGTGCTCGTCGCGTATCTGGTGCTGAGCAATGTGCTGTCGTGGATTGCCAGTCAACTCGGCGCACGCATGTTTCATCCGCCGCTCATCGTGAGGCCGGGAGCGCGTTGGGCCGGATTCACGCTGCGTCGTGCGAATCGTGCATGAGGGATTGAGTCATGTCACTCGAACTGCTGAAAAACAGCCTGTCAATTTTGCTGCAAGGTCTCGTGACGACGCTGCTCCTATCGATCGCGGCGATCGTGGGGAGCACGCTCATCGGCCTGCTCGCTGCGGTGTTGCGCTCGTTCGGGCCGTGGGGCACGGACCGGATCGCGAAGCTCTATACGGAGTTGTTTCGCGGTACGCCCGTACTCATCACGCTGATGTTCATCTACTTCGGCGTCTCGTACTTCGGCTATGCAATCGATGTCTTTGCCGCGGGCGTGATCGGGTTGAGCGTGTATCAGGGCGCGTATATCGCGGAAGTTTTTCGCGCGGGCATCGAGTCAGTGCCGAAGGGACAGTGGGAAGTCTCGCAGATTCTCGGCCTATCGCGCATACAGACCTTCGCCTCGGTCGTGTTACCGCAGACCGGACGCATCGTGTTGCCGCCGCTCGTCGGGCAGTATTTGTCCCTCATCAAGGATACGTCGATCGTCAGCATGATCGGCATGTCCGAACTGATGCACGGTGGCCAGGCGATCGTGGATCGCGTCGGCAAGCCGGTCGAGATTTACGGACTCGTCGCGCTGATCTATTTCGTCGTGTGCTTCCCGCTTTCGCAATGGGTGCGCCATCATGACCGCCGGAGACTTACGTGAGCGATTCCATTCATAACAAGCCCGTCATTTCGCTGTCGGGCGTGAGCAAGTCATTTGGCGCGACGCGCGTTCTCAACGACATCAATCTCGACGTGCGCGCAGGCGAAGTACTCGTGCTGATCGGCGCATCCGGTTCGGGCAAGAGCACAGTGCTGCGCATCATGGCCGGACTGGAGACGACGGACTCCGGCGAAGTGTGGGTCAACGAAGTGCCCCTGCACGATCCGAAGCGCGCGCGAGAAATTCGCGGCCACGTCGGCATGGTGTTTCAGCAATTCAACTTGTTCCCGCATAAGACCGCGCTCGGCAATGTCACCCTTGCGCTGATCAAGGCGCGCGGCATGTCGCCCGCCGATGCCCGCAAACGCGCAATGGATTCGCTCGACCGCGTGGGGCTCGCGGATCGCGCATCGCATTATCCGAGCCAGTTGTCGGGCGGACAGCAGCAGCGTGTCGCGATCGCGCGGGCGCTGGCGGTCGAACCCGGCATCATGTTCTTCGATGAAGCCACATCCGCACTCGATCCCGAACTCGTCGGCGAAGTGACGGAAGTGATGCGCGGCCTCGCGCGCGACGGCATGACGATGGTCGTCGTGACCCATGAAATGGGCTTTGCGCGCAAGACGGCGGATCGCGTCCTGTTCATGGACAAGGGCGTAATTGCAGAGCAAGGCGATCCGGAGCAAATCTTCGTCAACCCGTCGAACGAACGCACGCGGCAGTTTCTCAGCCGTGTACTCGATCATTGAAGGGTGAACGAATGGCAGTAACGGAATCGTCGCGCGCGCGAGGCGTGGACCGTGTCATCGATATCTTCAGAAAGCTGCATCAGGCGCAGCGGCCCATGACGATGCGCGAGCTGATCGAAGCGACCGGCTCGCCGCGTTCAAGCATCTACGAACTCGTTGCCATTCTCACCGAAGTGGGCTGGCTCGAAACATCGGCGGACGGCAATGTGTTCTTCGGGCGCGAGATGCATTACTACGGCTCGGACTATGCGACGCACAACGACCTCATCAGCCGCGCGCATCAGTCTATTCTCGCGCTCGTTCGCAAGTACGACGAGACCACGCAGTTGTGCATGCTCGAAGGGAACAAGTACTCGGTCGTGTTATCGGAGAACAGTGCGCGGCCGTTCAACATCAGCTCGGATATCGGCGTGCGTGTGCCGATTCCGTGGACCGCGACCGGACGCCTGCTGCTCGGTCACATGAGCGCCGACGCCATCCGCGCCCTCATTCCTGCAGATGACTTCGTGCTCGACAACGGCGTGCGCATCGATTTCGACGAATTCATGCGCGATGTGCAGAACGCGAAAGCACTTGGCTATTGCTGCACGGAAGGCCTGTCCAACGCGTTCCGGCTTTGCATGGCCGCGCCCGTTCGCGACCGCGCGGGCATACCGATCGCGGCACTGTGCTTCATGACGGGCCGCGACACAGACCCGGAACGCCGTCAGTCGATGCTGGAGGATCTACTTCAGTCGGCACAGGCGCTTTCGCATCGCTGACATGGATGCACGGCTTCAACTTATCGGTGAATTGGAACACGAGAACGCGGCGCTCAAGGAGGCCTTTTGCAAATGGAAGTGCCGACTGCAGCCCGCTGGCAGCGGTAGTCCTATCGGCTTGCAACGGCCCCCGGATCGGTAGGTTGCCACCCTCCTCCGAGCGCCTTGAACGCGGCAACCGCTGCGCGTGCCGATTCCGTTTGCGCCTGCACCCGCGCATCCGAGGCGCGTAGCAGGTTGTCGTCGGCCTGCAGGACCTCGATCAGGCTGACGACACCTTTTTGGTAGGCCGCAAACGAGGCGGCTCGCGCCCGACCGAGCGAGTTCACACCTTGCGCGAGAACGGCGGCCTGCTCCTCGCGCTTCACGAGTGCAGAGAAAGAATTCTCGACGTCCTCCGTTGCGTGCAATGCGGCAAGCCGATATGCGGCGAGCAACTCGGCGTCCTGTCCTTTGGCTGCATTGATCTGCGCATTGATGCGCCCGAAGTCGAACAGACGCCAGCGCAGACCCAGCACGCCGGCGCCCTGACTGGCGCCGCTACTGAACAGGTTGCCGCTGGCCACCGAGGTGGCGCTCCCAATCAGTCCACTGAGCGACAGCTTGGGGTAATACTCAGCGATTGCCACGCCGATACGCGCGTTCGATGCAGCGAGGCGCCGCTCGGCCACGATCAGATCGGGGCGACGCCTGAGCAACTCGCCTGGCGATCCGGTGTCTGCGAATCGCGGAGCGGCCGGGATATCGCCGCCTTCGAGGAGTTCCGCCCGATGCGTGCCGGGCTGTGCACCCAGCATCACGTCCAGCGCGTTCATGGCCGCATCGAGACCGGCCTCCAGCACCGGGATGGATGCCTTCACCTGCGCCAGCGCGCCTTCGGCCTGGCTCACCTGAAGATCGGCCGCGAGCCCCTTTCCGTACAAAAGGTTAATGGTCGAGAGCAAATCCTGCTGTGTCTGCACCTGCTTGCGGGCCACCTGCAGACGAGCCTGCAATCCGCGAATCGTGATGTAAATGTCGGCGGTCTGTGCTGCCACAGCCAGGCGCGTGGCCGCTTCGCCCGCCTCTGAAGCCTGATAGTCGGCCTGCGCCGCTTCCCGCCCGCGGCGCAGGCCGCCAAACACATCCAGTTCCCAGCTCGCGCTGAGATTGGCTTCGTAGTCGTTGCCGTAGCGATCGAAACCGGGCGTTGAATTCAGCACACGTCCCAGCGGAGTTTCAACCGACTGGTAGACCCGGGCCGCCTGGCCGCTGACATTGCCAGAAGGCAGCAGCGCCGCATTCGCTGCCCCGAGTCCCGCGCGCGCCTGCGAGACGCGCGCGGCGGCTTGCGCGAGGTCCAGGTTCTGCTCCAGCGCAAGCGTAATGAATCGTGCGAGTTGCGGATCCCCGAAACCCGTCCACCACGTGATCAAGTCTGCACTCCCGGCTGCCTGGCGGTGATCTACCGCGGCCTGGCCCAGAAAATGGTCCGGCATGGCCACATCAGGCCGGATATAGTCGGGACCGACAGCGCAGCCCGCCGACAGGCTGGCAGCAATGAGCGCGGCAAGGAGATGTTTGGGTAGCATGAGCGTCTCTGCGTGATTCTAACTGTGACTATAATACCAAATAGTCACTAGTTGTCCATTCCTGTATGCTTAGTCCATGAAAAACATTCCCACGCCTTCCGCAGTTCCCGCGCGCGGCCCGGCTGATCACGAAGTACGGGACCAGATCGTTGCCGCCGCTACCGAGCACTTCAGCCGGTATGGCTACGAGAAAACAACGGTCTCCGACCTTGCCAAGGCAATCGGGTTTTCCAAGGCCTACATCTACAAGTTCTTCGAGTCCAAGCAGGCCATTGGCGAGATGATCTGCATCAACTGCCTGCGCGAAATCGAAAGCGAGGTGCGTGCAGCCGTCGCAGAGACCGATCTGCCGCCTGAGAAGTTACGACGGATCTTCAAAGTCTTTACCGATGCGAGCCTCAGGCTGTTTTTCCGGGACCGCAAGCTCTATGACATCGCAGCGTCGGCCGCCACGGAAAACTGGCAGGCCGTGCAAGCCTATGAAGCACGCGTTCAGCAGTTGCTCCAGGAAATTCTGCAGGAAGGCAGGCAAAGCGGAGACTTCGAGCGCAAGACACCATTGGACGAAACCGCGATGGCGATCTACCTGGTATTGCGCCCTTATCTCAACCCGTTGCTTCTGCAGTACAACCGCGACACCACCGATGTCGCGCCTGCACAGCTATCCAGTCTGGTACTGCGAAGTCTGTCGCCCTGACGCGATCGCCAGTTGTGACTCTTGACTTAATTGGTCACTAGAACCAGAATGAAGTCCTTCATCACCTCACCGATGGGACTTTCATGTTCTCGCGTCGCCTCGCCACTTCCGCACTCGCCTGTGCGCTGCCGTTTGCGCTAGCGGCCTGCGGCGAAAAAGCACCGTCTGATCCACGCACCGAGGTGCCGCTGGTGCGCACCGCCATCGTTCAGCGCGCCGTGCCCGCGTCCCGCTCATTCACGGGGACCGTCGCGGCACGCGTCCAAGGCGACCTGGGTTTCCGTGTTTCCGGCAAGGTGCTGGAACGGCGGGTGGACGCCGGCCAAACGGTCAGGCGCGGCCAGCTGCTGATGCGCCTCGACCCCATCGATCTCAAGCTGGCCGCACAGGCCCGGCAGGAGGCGGTCACCGCTGCCCGGGCGCGAGCGCAGCAGACCGCGCAGGACGAGGCGCGGTATCGTGACCTGCGCGGCACGGGTGCAATTTCGGCTTCGGCCTACGATCAGGCGAAGGCGGCCGCCGACGCAGCCAAGGCGCAGCTCAGCGCGGCCGAGGCTGACGCCGACGTGGCGCGCAATGCGACGGGCTACGCCGATCTCGTGGCAGACGGCGATGGCGTCGTGATGGAAACGCTGGCCGAACCGGGCCAGGTCGTCAGCGCCGGACAGCCCGTGGTGCGACTGGCCCACGCGGGCCGCCGCGAGGCTGTGATCCAGCTTCCGGAAACTCTGCGTCCCGTCATCGGGTCGGTCGCCCAGGCGGCCCTGTTCGGCGACAGCGGCGCCAGCGTGCCAGCCACGCTGCGCCAGCTCTCGGATACGGCAGATCCGCGTACCCGCACCTTCGAAGCGCGTTATGTGTTGCAGGGTGCGCTGGCCGACGCGCCGCTAGGCGCGACCGTCACGATCGAGATACCGGACGCACGTGTGGCGCTCCAGGACGGCATGCAGGTGCCGATCGGCGCGGTGCTCGACGCGGGCAAAGGGTCCGGCGTGTGGGTCGTCAACGGCGAGCCGGCCAGGGTTGCATGGCGGCCGGTGACGGTCCTTCATCTGGGCGACGACAGTGCGCGCGTGTCCGGTAAGTTGGAGCAAGGCGATCGCGTCATTGCCCTCGGTGCCCATTTGCTGCGCGAAGGCGAGCAGGTGCGCGTGTCCGCCCAGGCCGTCGCGATGGCGAACGAAGGAGCACGTCCGTGAGCGAAGGCCGATTCAATCTGTCGGCGCTCGCCGTGCGCGAGCGTTCCATCACCCTGTTCCTGATCTGCCTGATATCGCTGGCCGGACTGCTATCGTTCTTCAAGCTGGGCCGCGCCGAAGACCCGGCGTTCACCATCAAGGTGATGACCATCGTCAGTGTATGGCCGGGGGCCACCGCGCAGGAGATGCACGATCAGGTCGCCGAGAAAATCGAAAAGCGCATGCAGGAGTTGCGCTGGTACGACCGCACCGAGACCTACACGCGGCCCGGCCTGGCCTTCACAACGCTGACGTTGCTCGACAGCACACCTCCGTCGGAAGTGCAGGAGGAGTTTTACCAGGCCCGGAAAAAAATCGGCGACGAGGCAGTCAACCTTCCGGCTGGCGTGATCGGCCCAATGGTCAACGACGAATACGCGGATGTCACGTTTGCGCTTTTTGCACTGAAGGCGCGGGGCGAACCGCAACGGCTGCTCGTGCGCGATGGAGAGACGCTGCGCCAGCGGTTGCTCCACGTGCCGGGCGTGAAGAAGGTCAACATCATCGGCGAGCAGGCCGAGCGCATCTACGTCCAGTTCTCGCATGACCGGCTGGCAACGCTCGGCGTCAGCCCTCAGGACGTGTTCGCCGCGCTCAATGGCCAGAACGCGCTGACGCCGGCCGGCTCGGTGGAGACCAAAGGTCCGGAAGTGTTCATTCGCCTCGACGGCGCCTTCGACAACCTGCAGAAGATCCGCGACACGCCGGTCGTCGTGCAGGGCCGCACGCTGAAGCTGTCGGACATTGCCACCGTCGAGCGCGGTTATGAAGATCCGGCGACATTCCTGATCCGCAACAACGGCGAACCCGCGCTGCTGCTCGGCATCGTCATGCGCGACGGCTGGAACGGTCTCGATCTCGGCAAGGCACTGGACAGCGAGGTCGGCGCAATCAACGGCGGGCTGCCGCTGGGCATGAGTCTGACGAAGGTCACCGATCAGGCCGTCAACATTCATTCGGCGGTCGACGAGTTCATGCTCAAGTTTTTCGTCGCCCTGCTAGTGGTCATGTTCGTGAGCTTCGTGAGCATGGGCTGGCGCGCGGGCCTGGTGGTTGCCGCCGCCGTGCCGTTGACGCTGGCCGTCGTGTTCGTGGTGATGGCCGCGACCGGCAAGAACTTCGACCGCATCACCCTGGGGTCCCTGATTCTGGCGTTGGGCCTGCTGGTGGACGACGCGATCATCGCTATTGAAATGATGGTGGTGAAAATGGAGGAAGGCTACAGCCGTGTGGCCGCCTCCGCCTATGCCTGGAGTCATACTGCCGCACCCATGCTGTCGGGCACGCTGGTGACCGCGGTCGGCTTCATGCCCAACGGCTTCGCGAGGTCCACCGCAGGCGAATACACGAGCAACATGTTCTGGATCGTCGGCATAGCGCTGATCGCATCCTGGGTCGTGGCCGTGGTCTTCACGCCCTATCTCGGCGTGAAGATGCTGCCCGACTTCAAAAAGGTCGATGGCGGGCACGACGCAATCTATGACACGCCGCGCTACAACCGCTTCCGTCAGGTGCTCACGCGCGTCATCGCGCGCAAATGGCTGGTCGCCGGTTCGGTCGTTACCCTCTTCGCCCTGGCCATCCTCGGCATGGGCGTGGTCAAGAAGCAGTTCTTCCCGATCTCCGACCGTCCCGAAGTGCTGGTCGAAGTGCAGATGCCCTACGGCACATCGATTTCACAGACCAGCGCCGCCTCGCAAAAGGTGGAGGCATGGTTGTCCGGACAGAAGGAAGCCAGGATCGTCACGGCTTACGTCGGGCAAGGTGCGCCGCGCTTTTTCCTGGCCATGGGACCGGAACTGCCCGATCCGTCGTTCGCGAAAATCGTGATCCGCACTGACAGTCAGGAGGAACGCGATGCATTGAAGGCGCGACTGCGTCGAGCCATCGCCGACGGTCTCGTTCCCGAAGCACGCGTGCGCGTCACGCAACTCGTGTTCGGGCCGTATTCGCCGTTTCCGGTCGCCTATCGCGTCACCGGCCCGGACCCGGACAAGCTGCGTGGAATCGCCGCTGAAGTTGAGCGGGTGATGCAGGCAAGTCCGATGATGCGCACGGTCAATACCGACTGGGGCACGCGCTCACCAGCGTTGCATTTTGTCTTGCAACAGGATCGCTTGCAGGCGGTGGGACTGACGTCCAGCGCCGTCGCACAACAGTTGCAGTTCCTGCTAACCGGCACGCCTGTCACCGCCGTGCGTGAAGATATCCGTACGGTGCAGGTGATCGCCCGTTCGGCAGGCGATGTGCGTCTCGACCCTGCCCGGCTCGGCGACTTCACGCTGGCCGGCGCGAACGGGCAGCGTATTCCACTGTCGCAGGTGGGTAAGGTCGATGTACGCATGGAGGAGCCGATCTCGCGTTGGCGAGACCGCGTGCCGACAATCACGGTACGCGGCGACATTGCCGACAACCTGCAGCCACCGGACGTCTCAACGGCCATCACCGCGCAGCTTCAGCCGATCATCGCGAAGCTGCCCAGCGGCTATCGCATCGAGCAGGCGGGGTCCATCGAGGAATCGGCCAAGGCAACAACCGCCATGTTGCCGCTGTTTCCGATCATGCTGGCGATCACGCTGGTCATCATCATCTTTCAGGTGCGTTCGATCTCCGCGATGGTGATGGTGTTCATGACGAGCCCACTCGGCCTGATCGGCGTAGTGCCAACACTGATCCTGTTCGGGCAGCCGTTCGGCATCAACGCACTGGTCGGACTCATTGCGCTCTCGGGCATCCTGATGCGCAACACACTGATCCTGATCGGGCAGATTCACCAGAACGAAAATGCCGGACTCGATCCGTTCAATGCGGTCGTCGAAGCCACTGTGCAGCGTGCACGCCCGGTGATCCTCACGGCGATGGCGGCGATCCTGGCCTTCATCCCGCTGACGCATTCGGTGTTCTGGGGAACCCTCGCTTACACGCTGATCGGCGGCACGTTCGCCGGGACGATTCTCACACTCGTGTTCCTGCCGGCCATGTTCGCGATCTGGTTCAAGATCCGCCCCGGCAGCCCTGCGGGTTCGCACAAGAGCCGGGATCACCTGTCATCGCGTTATGAACCGATAACGCAGGATGCCGTCGACGCGCGTTAAACAACCATCAGTTCACCAAACGGAGTTGTTCATGTCGAACTCCACGGTTGTCGTTGTGACCGGCGTGTCATCGGGTATCGGACGCGTCGCCGCCGGAAAGTTTGCGAGGCGAGATTGCCGCGTGTTTGGCAAATTGCGCCGCTTTATGCCCTCCGGCCCCGTCGATGCAAGCTTGAGGAAGACATTCGGGCTCGCGTGATGTCCTCTTTTTGTCGCAAGATGGCCGGAATCGCAGATATGGAAAGTCAGAATTGCGAGTCGTCGATGCCCGCAATCGCAGAGATCTCCGCGCTCGCGCTCAATCACTTTTTCGCCCAGCGCGCAATGCGCGCATTCGGGGCTCATTTCGCCGAAGCACTGCGGCATACGGACGTCAACGCATCCCAGTTCTGCATGCTCGCTTTGCTACATCTGCGCGAACCACTCGTTTTCGGCGACATGGCAGCGCAACTGGAAATGGACCGATCGAATCTGTCGGCCAATCTGGCGCCGTTGTTCCGCCGCGGTCTTATCGCCGCTATCGCCCACGAAGGAGATCGACGCAAACGCCAGCTTGTCGTGACGACCGAAGGCCGAAAAGCCGTAGCTTCAGCAATGATCCCCTGGATGCGTGCCTATCAGGACACTTTTGCGTTTGTGCGACTGATCGATCTCGATTCAATGCGCGATCTTTTTCGCGTGATTCGGGATATGAAAAGCTTCGACGACGTGAACGACGCCAGCCGCGCTTCTGCTTGCCCGGAACCTCGACTGCTGCTGCGCATTGACTAGCCCAGTCATTTGGGCTCGCATGTCATGGGGCCTCACGGTCACCGAGGTGCGATCTAGCGCACCTCGCCGACTCAATGACTCTGACCAGCGAGAAATTCCGACAGCCTACCGAGCCCCGCTTCTAGCACGCTGCGGTTATTGGCGTAGCCAAGCCGCACGTAGCCTTCCATATCGAGCGCACTGCCAGGTGTCAGCATTACACCCGTCTGCTCGATCAACGCGGTGCAAAACTCGCGTGACGACATGGGCAGGTCATACTTCAGAAGTGCAGTTGTTCCCGACCTCGGCTTTAGATAACTGATAGCAGGTTCTTTTGCGATCCACGCATCCACGATAGCAAGGTTCGTCCGCACGATGTCCTGGTTGCGGGCAAGAATGGCCGCGCGATTCTCCAACGCGATCGATGCAAAATGATCGTCGATCATCCCCACACTGATGGTGTTGTAGTCCCGATGTATCGCTACCGCGCGGATAAGATCCTTCGGCCCGGCGATCCAGCCGAGACGCAGTCCGGCGAGCGAATACGTCTTCGACATACTGCCCGTGCTGATGCCGCGCTCGTAGAGGTCGGCCATCGACGCCGTATAGCCGCTGCCTTGCTGATCCGTGCCGCGATAAACCTCATCGCACAAAACATACGCGCCGCACGAGCGCGCGATGTTTCCCACCTCTGTTAGAAATTTCTCGTCCATCAACGAACCGGTGGGGTTGTTAGGATTGTTGATAGCGATCAGCCGTGTCCTGTCATTCACCAGACTGCGCAGTTCCGCGAGATCAGGAAGAAAACCGTTCTCTTCGCGCAGCTTCAAAATGCGTACATCAGCACCGTAGCTTTCCGGAATCGAGTAGTGCTGCTGATAGGTGGGCAGCACTGAGATCACGGTGTCCCCCGGTTCGACCAGCGTCTCGTACACCAATGCGTTTCCGCCAATCGCGCCATGCGTCACTATCACATTCTCGGGCGACTGATGGTCGTACATCGTCGAAATTGCTTCGCGCAAGCGCGCCGATCCTTCAATCGCGCCATAGGTGAGCTTCAGCGAGCGCAACTCGTCCAGGATGCTGTCCTGCTTGTGTGCGAGCGTGAGCAACTGGTCGACCGTGAGCGACTCGACGCAGGTCTCCGCAAGGTTATAGGTGCATTTCGTTTCATACTCATCCATCCAACGCTCAACCCCGAAATCCTTGATCTTCATCTCACACTCCCTGGACATACATCGAATAGCCGTTTTCACCGTAAGCGGTAAAACGATCAGGACATCTCGCCACGCCGCCCATCGCAGCGAAGCGTTTTCATAGCGCTAACGACTGAACCGTTCGACACGGAACGGATGCGGATCTGCAAACGTCGGTGCCCCGGTCATCATTTCCGCTAGCAATCGCCCAGTCGCGGGGCCGAGCGTCAGCCCGTGGTGGTTGTGTCCGAAGGCAAACCAGAGCCCGGTGTGACGCGGTGCGCGTCCGATCACAGGACGCATGTCGGGCGTGCAAGGCCGCAGGCCGAGCCACGGACTGTCATCGAGCCGCTCGCCGAGACCGAAGCTCGGCCGCGCAAAACGTTCCGCCCTTCCAAGCTGGATGCCTGTCGGTTCCGCGTCGCGTCGCGCGATCTCCACTCCGGTGGTCAGCCGCAGACGCCCTTCCATCGGCGCCACTACATAGCCCTGCTCCGCGTCGACGAACGGCATCGAGAGCATGGGCCGGGTCGGGCGGTAATGCATGTGATAGCCGCGCTTCACGCGAAGGGGGATGCGATAGCCAAGCGGCGCGAACACGCAGTCCGACCACGGACCGAGCGCCACCACGGCTTCCTTTGCGCTGATTCGCCCGGACGTTGTCTCGACTGTCCATGCGCCCGCTCGTCCGATTAACGTGGCAGCGTCTCCAGCAAGGACCACTCCGCCGCTCGCTTCGAACAGCCGTGCGTAGCCCTTTGTCAACGCGCCGGGATTGACGACGCTCATTGGGTCCTGCCAATGCAGTGCGCCACAAAATCCGCCAACCGCGCCCGGTTCCCGCGCGGCGAGCGTCGCACCATCGAGTACTGAAACGCGCAAACCGTAACTACCGGCCGTGGCCTCGGCCGCCGCCGCCTCGCGCGCCAATCTTGCTGGCGTGCGATAGGCGTCGATCCAGCCCGTAGCGCGCACGAGATGTTGAAGCTCTGCACGCTTGATCAAGCGCTCATGTTCCGTGACGCTTCGCTCAATCAACGGCAACATGTCCCGCGCGGCAGCCATCAATCGCTCGGCGGAAGACTCCCACCAGAAACGCGCAAGCCACGTCGCGAAATGCGGCACGGCACGATAATCCCAGTACAGGTCGGTCGAACGATTTTTTGCAAAGCGCAGCAACGTTCTCAGGTCCCGCGGGAAACCGTACGGAACCACGGCGGCCCTCTCAATCAGCCCCGCATTGCCGAAGCTGGTCTCTTCGCCGGGAGCGCGCCGGTCTACGAGTGCCACGCGGCGGCCGCCGTCCTGAAGATGTAGCGCGCACGACACGCCCACTATCCCCCCGCCCAGCACGATGACGTCGAAATCCATAGAGTTGCTTTAGTGTCCCTGACGGCGCACGGCGAAAGATTCGTGCGCCTGGCAGCGGGCTGCGCGATGACCTTCCGCCGGCTCGTCGATGCGTTATTTGGCGATGATGTCCTGCTTGAAGTACTTCTGCGAAAGACTGCTCAACGTGCCGTCTTTCTTCAACGCATCAAGCGCGGCATCGACTTTCGCGACCAACACCTTGTCGCCCTTGCGAAGGCCCCAACCGGTGCCTTCTCCGAGAGTAGCAGGATCGCTCAGCGGCTTGCCGACGATCGCATACTCGTGGCCTGCGGGCTTTACGAGGAATCCATCCTGCACCGTTTGTGCTTCCTGAACCGCGGCGTCGAGGCGTCCGGCAACGAGATCGGCGTAGACCTGATCCTGATCCGCATACGGAACGACGGTCACGCCGGCAGGCGCCCAATGACGCTTCAGGAAGTCTTCCTGTGAGGAGGCCTGCAGCACGCCAACACGCTTGCCCTGCAGACTCTTCACGTCCGGCAGCAGGCCGGAGGCGCGTCGGGCCACCATCACGATCGGCACTACGTAGATTGGTTTCGTGATTTCAATCGACTGCTTGCGCTTCTCAGTGATGTTCATCGCCGAATTGATCACATCGAATTTTCGCGCTTGCAATGCCGGGATCAGTCCATCGAACGCGTTCTCGACCCACACACACTTCATGCCCAGCTTTGCACAAACCGCGTTGCCCACATCGACGTCGAAGCCTTGCAGTTGTCCAGTGGGGGACTTGCTTTCAAACGGCGGGTAGGCCGCCTCTATTCCAAAGCGCAGGGTTTCCTGGCTCTGGGTGGTAACGGTGCTCAGAGAAGCTGCGGTGGCAGCGACGAGGAGAAGTGAGAGCTGGAGCATCCGGAACATGAGAGGTCCCCTGTGTGGTCGGGCGGCGACGGTTGACTACATGGACAACGGCCGATAGGCCTGCTTTGAGACATCGGATGAAGCGGCAGGATCGTCGCCTCACACTTGCTCTGGAATGACAGTCTATTCTGGACAAACAGAAAATCAAGTGTTTTCTACAATAAAAGTCCAGTCTGGACGTTTTGACTTAGAATACCTTCATCGCCGACCCCGGCAACATTGCGGAGCGCAAGTCAATGAGCATGTCAGATAGAGGGTTACCCCTGATCGTCGATCAACACGCAGTGCTGGAAGCACTGCCTTATCTCGACGTGCGCAACGTGCTTGCACGCATGTTTCGCGCGCTTGGCAGTGACATGGCCGTGCAACCGGAGCAGACGCTGACTCCGTTTCCGCAAGGCGCCGGTGACTTCATTACCTACCTCGGCGTGATGGCGGATGCGAAGGTGTTCGGTGCAAAGCTCTCGCCGTACATCGTCACGCAGGCGAAGCCCGTTATCACTGCATGGACGGCCCTGATGTCCATGGAAACGGGACAACCGCTGATGTGGTGTGACTCGGGCCTGCTGACGGTGGAGCGCACAGCCGGCGCAACGGCACTGGCTGTCGAACAGCTTGCCAGCGGCACGGCGACACGCCTTGCGATCATTGGTTCGGGCGCGGTAGGACAGGCTCATTTGCGCCATCTAGCACCGGTCAGGCCGTGGGAGTCGATCCGGATCTTTTCGCCGGAGCTTGCCAGCGACACTGCGAAGTGTGCGCAGTTGGCGGCGCTCGATCAGAGAGTCGCCATTTGTGACGGAATTCAGGAGTGTGTCGCTGCCGCTGACGTGGTTGCGCTGTGTACCTCCTCCGGCACACCGGTTCTGCACGAAAGCATGCTGGACAAGCCAGCGCTTATCACTTCTATCAGTACCAACGTCGCGAACGCTCACGAAGTCCCACCCGCCTGGCTTGCCAGCATGGACGTCTACTGCGACTACCGCAACACCACACCCTCAAGCGCGGGCGAGATGAAACTCGCCGCGAAACACCATGGCTGGCGCGCCGAATCGATTGTGGGCGATCTCGCTGAACTGATGTGTGGCAAGGCCGCCAAGCCATCGTACCGAAAGCATGCGTTCTTCCGCTCGATCGGTCTGGGCCTTGAAGACGTCGCCATTGCCTATGAACTCTTTACGTACCTGAATAAGCGAGCTCGCGTGTAAGTGGCTGCCAAATGAAGACGATGAAGGCACCTGCTCGCTGGAATGATGGGGGCGCCCATCGTGGCAAAATGCGGACTCTGTGCCCGTGCGAATCTTGAGAAAATTGCGAGCAGTCACCCAAATGCGAAAACCTAAGACAACGGCCAGCCGTCGGCTACTCCTCGATCGATACAGTCGCGTTGCTGATGGCATTGCCCTACTGTTCTTTCCATACGTCGAGATCGTGATCCACGACCTCGCTAGCCAGACGGTCGCCTACATCGCCAATAACCTTTCAAAGCGCGAACTGGGCGACGACTCTGCACTGGAAGAAATCGATCACTCAGCGGACTCCGGTACGGTCGGTCCCTACGAGAAAACCAATTGGGACGGACGGCGGATGCGCTGCGTGAGCACCGTCCTGTTCGACGACGCCGGAACTGCTGTTGGCATGATGTGCGTGAACTACAACATCTCGGTGTTCGAAGACGTCAAGAGTGTCATAGATCGCGTGATTTCCGGCGCCGGCGTGGTTAAACAGCCCGAAGAACTATTCAAGGACGACTGGCAGGAACGCATCAACACTTTCCTTCACGCGTGGCTTCAGGAGCGTCAGCTGGCACTCAATTCCCTGACTCGAGACCATCGCCGCGAGATCGTTGAGGCGCTGTGGGCGGAAGGAGCATTCAAAGGTAAAAGCGCGGCCAACTACGTCGCGAATGTGCTGGGGATGGGACGCGCTACCGTCTACCAACATATCAGGGACTTGCGAGGCGCGGCGGCTTGACGCGACAACAAGGCGCGGCGGCTCGCGCCGCCGCCCGCGTGCTATACACCCCACCTCAGCGCCGGCGTATGCACCGCGCTGTCCCAGTGCTTTGTCATCTGTTCGTCGAGCATGCAAAGCGTGATTGAAGCGCCGGCCATCTCGAGCGACGTGGTCAGCGACCCAACCTGCACACGGGCGATTTTCAGATCCCGCTTTTCGAGCCACGCGCGCGTCGAGTTGAAAAGCAGGTAAAGCTCGCCGAGCGGCGTGCCGCCAAGGCCGTTCACCAGCACCAGCACGCCCGCGCCCGCAGCCGGCTTCAGATCGTCGACTATCGCGGTGAGCAACTCCGCCGCAATCGTATCGGCGGACGCAAATTTCGCACGCCGCCTGCCCGGCTCGCCATGTATGCCGACACCGACTTCGATTTCATCGTCGCCGATCTTGAAGGTCAGCGTGCCGGCTGCCGGCACCGTGCAACTGGAGAACGCAACGCCCATCGAAGCCGTACGTTTGTTGATGCGATCGCCAAACGCCTTGCATTCGTCGAGGCTCGCGCCGCTTTCCGAGAGGCTGCCCACCAGCTTCTCGACGATGACCGCGCCCGCGACCCCACGGCGCCCGGTCGTATAGCTGGAGTTTTCCACCGCGACGTCGTCGTTGATCAGCACCATCGCGTTGGGCACCTCGGACATCTCCGAGGCCATTTCGAAGTTCATCAGATCGCCCGAATAGTTCTTCACGATGAACAGCACGCCCGCGCCGGTATCGACGGCCTTGGCGGCAGCCATCATCTGGTCGGGTGTCGGCGACGTGAAAATCTGGCCTGGGCACGCGGCGTCGAGCATGCCGTGGCCGACAAATCCCGAATGCAGCGGTTCGTGCCCGGAGCCGCCGCCCGAAATAAGCGCGACCTTTCCCGGCTTCAGGTCCTTGCGCCGCACGAACACCGGTTCACGATTGAGTACGACCAGGTCGCTATGCGCCGCGGCGAATCCCGCCAGGCTCTCGGCGAGAAAGTCGTCCACATGATTGATGAATTTTTTCATCGTCATGCTCCTTGTCCGTTGTGTTGCGCGAGTCGCGCGCATACCGAGGCAATCATGATCTGGCTGGAGCGCGCGCCCGGATCGATATGCCCGCGCGAGCGCTCCCCGAGAAACGACGCGCGTCCTTTGGTTGCCAGCATGTCGCGCGTTGCCAGCATGTTTTCCTCGGCGACTCGCGGCAAGGTGTCGAGCACCGTTCGCGCCGCTGCGTTTTCTGCCGCCAACTGCTCGAAGCGCTGCGCGACCGGTATCAACACGTCCATCATCGTCTTGCTGCCGACGCCGGTCTTGCCTCGTTGCCCAACGGCCTCGACCCCCGCCGCAAAGATGCGAGCGAAGCCAGCCACATCCATTGCATTGTTCGCGGACGCTTTCGCCATACCGTTGAGCAATGAGAAGAACAACGGACCTGACGATCCGCCCACTGTGGACAGCACCTTGGACGCCGCGATCTCGAGCGCGGGGCCGAGCGCTTGCGCCGCGATCTCCGCGCGCACCGCAAGGAGCGCTTCCATGCCGCGCAGCAGATTGAAAATGTGATCTCCATCGCCGATCTGCTGGTCGAGCGACGCAATCTCGTCGGTGTGCTCCTTCAACGCCGCATACGCGGCGTCGATGCACGCCATGACCGTTTCGCCGTTCATGTCGGGATCCTCCTGCCGTCGGCATGGAAATATAAAAGGCTGCGCGGAGGCAACGAAACGCCGACCCGTTGCCCCGGTGAGAAACTGCGCTCGGTGACGGTCGTGGCGACCACGGCGGTTCCGGCGCGATCCAGAATCAGCAGATGACGCAGCGGCGAATATTCAAGCACAGTGAGATCGAGTGCATCCTGTGCGCCGCTCGCGTGACCTTCAGCCGGGTCGTGCAGCACGATGTCCTCGGGACGAATCCCGACGGTCGCCGTGCCCGCCGGCATGTGTGCCGAGTCGAACAGTGTGGGCGGCAACAGGTTGATCGGCGGAGAGCCGAGCCGTTGCGCGGCGCTCAGCGAGACGGGATTGCCATACACCTCGCGCGGCGTGCCGAGTTGCACGAGACGCCCATGATCGAGAATACCGATGCGATCCGCGAGCGTAGTCGCTTCGACCTGATCGTGCGTGACATAGACGATGGTGGCACCAATCGTACGATGCAGGCGCTTCAGTTCGATACGCAACTCCTCACGCAGCTTCGCATCGAGCGACGACAGCGGCTCGTCCATCAAAAACGCCTTGGGCTGCCGCACGAGCGCGCGCCCAATCGCCACACGCTGCATCTCCCCGCCGGACAAATGTGTGGCCATGTTGTCGAGTTTCGCTTCCATATGCAGCATTTCCGCGACCGCGTGAACCCGCGCGCGCACATCCGCTTCGCTGCTGCGCCTTCTCGGCGAGCGCAGCGGAAACGCGAGGTTGCCGAACACGGTCAGGTGCGGATAAAGCGAGTATTGCTGGAAGATAAAAGCGACATCGCGATCGGACGGATGCACACCCGTCGCGATCGCCCCGTCGATCAGCACGTCGCCCGCGTCGGGCCGCTCGAGTCCGGCGATCAGACGCAGCGTCGTGGTCTTGCCCGCGCCGCTCGGTCCGAGCAGCACCACGAACTCGCCGTCGGCCACGTCGATCGAAATATCGTCCACCGCCGCGATGTCGCCGAAGCGTTTGGACACGTTGCGCAACTGGATTTCAGCCATGAGCTTCTCCGTGTGCAGGAATCGTGCGAACGGCGCCCGGCAGCAACCGGCCGCTCTGCGCGTCGTACAGCAGCGTGCGATCCTTGCGGAACGACAAACCGACCGGTGATCCGGCCGGCAAGCCATCGTCTTTGCCGACTCGCACCCGCACGACGCCCAGCGCGGTTTCCACCACCAGCACCTGATGCGAACCGAGGTATTCATCGGCAATGACCTTGCCGCGCAGCGGGCCGTGCTCATCGATCGTCACATGCTCGGGACGAATGCCCAGCAGCGCGCGTTCAGCGCCAGCCTCCGAGCGCGGCACCGGCACTCCTGCGCCGTGCAGCAGAACTTGTTCGTCGCCCGCATTCACGCCGCCATCTGCCGCGAGGAAATTCATGGGCGGACTGCCGATAAAATTGCCGACGAACACCGTCGCCGGAAAGTGGTAGATCTCGTGAGGGGGTCCGGCTTGCAGTAACTCGCCTTTGTTCATCACGACAATGTCGTCGGCCATCGCCATCGCTTCGCTCTGATCGTGCGTGACATAAACGGTCGTCGCGCCCAGTGCGTTATGTAGCTTCCGCAACTCGAGGCACATCAGTTCACGGAAATCCGCATCGAGCGTGCCGAGTGGCTCGTCCATCAGAAACGCTTTTGGCTGCCGAACGATCGCCCGGCCCAGCGCCACGCGCTGCCGGTCGCCGCCGGACAGGCCACCTGTTTTGCGATCGAGAATGTTCTCGATGCGCAGCATGTGGGCGGCGGCATCCACACGCGCCGCGATCTCCTTGCGCGACACATGCTCGTTCCTGAGCGGAAAAGCGATGTTGTTGCGCACGGTCATATGCGGATAGAGCGCGAACATCTGGAACACAAATGCAATGTCGCGTTGACGCGCGCGCAATTGCGTCACGTCGTCACCGTCTATCAGGATCTGGCCGGAGGTGGGCAACTCCAGGCCCGCTATCATGCGCAGCGTCGTAGTTTTGCCGCAGCCCGACGGACCCAGCAACACGACGAAGCGCCCCGCGCCAATAGTCAAACTGGTGTCGCGCACAGCGACGAAGTCGTCGAAACGCTTGTGAAGGTTGGCAAGAACGATCGTCGACATGGCGTCAGTCCGGGAAATGACTGGTCACGACGAACGCCAGGGCACCCACCAGAATCACGGGAAACGACCACGTGAACAGTGTCAGCGAAAACGGCTGCACCAGCATTGCCATGCCCAGACCGATCAGTGCGGTCGACACTGCCTCGCTGTAACCGCGGCGCAGATAATGTCTTTGTGGCAAAACGGACTCTCGTTTCATTTGCGCACCGCTCCGAAGGTGATGCCGCGCAGCAGATGCTTGCGCAACACGACAGTGAAGATGAGGATAGGCACCACGAAAAGCGTCGTCGCGGCCGCGACGGCCGGCCAGTCCTGACCGCCCTCGCCAATAATGAACGGAATGAACGGCGGCATGGTCTGGGCATCGCCGCTCGTGAGTAGCGACGCGAATGCGTACTCGTTCCACGCGAAGATCAGGCAAAAAATAGCGGTCGCGGCAATGCCCGTAATGGCCTGCGGCAGCACGACCTTAACGAACGCCTGAAGCCGCGTATAGCCGTCCACGAGCGCGGCCTCTTCGTACTCGCGCGGAATCTCGTCCATGAAGCCCTTCAGAAGCCAGACCGCCAGCGATACATTGACCGCTGTGTAGAGCACGATCATGCCGACGTAACTGTCGCTCAGGCCGAGAGCCCTATACATCAGGTAAATCGGAATGGCGACTGCAATCGGCGGCATCATGCGCGTCGACAGAATGAAAAACAGCAGGTCGTCGGCAAGCGGCACCTTGAAACGGGAGAATGCATAGGCCGCCAATGTGCCGAGAAATACCGCGAGAAAAGTCGAGCCAAAACCGATCACGAGTGAATTGACGAAGCGCGGCAATACTTTGGACGGGCCGGCAATCACCATGTTTCGCTTGCGTACGTCGCGCTCATACCATGTCTGCGCGGGCGGAAGACTCGCAATGAATTCCGGCGTTTGCCGCGAACGGATCGTGAACAGATTCACATAGCCTTCCATCGACGGTTGGAACAACACGACTGGTGGATAGGCAATGGCATCTTCCTGCGTCTTGAAGCTGGTCAGGCAGATCCATAGAATCGGCAAGATCGCGATCAATGCGTAAGTGATGACAATCGCAGCGGCAAAGCGCTTGCCGCGTGGTGAAGAAGCCACCACCGAATGTTGAGCGGTAGTCGGTCTCATCGCTGTTTCACCCGGTTGAGCGCCTTGACGTAAATATTCGCCGCACCGAATACCGTCACGAACAGAATGATTGCCAATGCGGATGAGTAGCCTGTCTGCCATTTCTCGAAAGCAGCGCGCTTCAGTGTGATCGATACGGTTTCGGTTACCGAACCGGGTCCGCCCGAAGTCAGCAGGTTCACCATGTCGAACATCTTGAAGTTCTCGATACCGCGAAACAGCACGGCCAGCATCAGGAACGGCAATGTCATCGGCAACGTGATCGACCAGAACTGCCGCCACGGTGTGGCGCGATCCACTTCGGCGGCTTCATAGATATAGTCGGGAATCGAGCGCAGGCCCGCGAGGCAGATGAGCATCACGTACGGCGTCCACATCCATGTATCGACCATCACGATGGTCCACGGCGCGAGCGACACGTCACCGATCATCTGAAACGAGCCCGGCGCAATGCCGGTGAAGAAGCCGACGATATCGTTGAACAACCCCGTTTGCGGTTGCAGCAGAAAGGTCCAGAAGTTACCGACCACCGCCGGCGACAGCATCATCGGCAGCAGGATCAGCGTGGTCCAGAAGCTGTGGCCGCGGAACTGCCGGTTGATGAGCAACGCGAGGCCGAAACCCAATAGCACTTCGAGACCGACCGACCAGAACACGAAACGCGCCGTTACCTGCATTGCGTACCAGATGTCTTCGTCGGTGAGAATGTCGACGTAGTTGTCGATTCCGACAAAGCGCGCCGGCACGCTCGGCATGTTCGACTTGAAGTTCGTGAACGACAGACGCAATGCCCAGATCAACGGAAAGATGTTGATCGCGAGCAGCAGCAGGATTGTTGGAAGAATGAACAGCCACGCAATGGTCCTGTCCGACAATCCAGTCAGACGCGTGTGCGCGCGCGCCGCCGCCGGCGACTTCATTCCCGCCGACGAAAAAGGCTTGTTTGCCAGCATGCCTCGCTCCTTTAAAGGCATCGGCGGCATCCGTGCAGGCGCCGCCGGTCCCGTCCTCGACACGCGCTAGTTCTTGCCTTCCGCCTTGAAGACCTTGTTCCAGTCTTTGACGAGCAAGTCCAGCGCTTCCTTGGCGGTGCCCTTGTCGGCCACCACGTAGTCGTGCACCCGCTTTTGCATGTCGAGCAGGAGTTCCGCATAAGTGGGCTCCGCCCAGAAGTCTTTGACGATCGACATCGACTTCAGGAACGCCGGCGCAAAGGGCGCGCTCTTCGGAAAGTCGGGCGCATCGACCACTGATTTCGCCGCCGAATAACCGCCGAGCTGCCACCACTTCTTCTGGACGTCTGGTTGCGCGAACCACTTGATGTACTCGAGCGCATCGTCTTTATGATCCGAATAAGCGACGACCGAAATGCCCTGTCCGCCGAGCTGCGTGTACTGCTTCGTTTCGCGCGGGTTGACGAAGAAACCGATCTTGTCGCCGCCCACATTCGGGTCTTTGTAGAGTCCGGGGAAGAATGCAAACCAGTTCATTTGCATGGCCACCTGGCCGGACTTGAAGGCATCCAACCCTTCCTGCATGTACGCGTTGGTCATGCCCGGCGCCGTGCAGCACTTGTAAAGCGCCTTGTAGTACTCCAATCCCTTGACCGCGCCCGGCGAGTTGACGAAGCCGTCGAGGTGGTACGGCTTCTTCGGGTCCTGATACTCGAAGCCAAAGTTGTAAAGCGCATTGGTCACGCCCATTGTGATGCCTTCGGAACCGCGCTCCGTGAAGATGTAGACACCGTAGACCGTCTTGCCGTCTATCTTGCGGCCCTGAAAGAACTCCGCGGTTTGCTTGAGTTCGTCCAGTGTGGTGGGCGGTTCGAGTTCGCGTTTATATTTCTGCTTGAATTCGGCACGCAATTCAGGGCGAGCGAACCAGTCCTTTCGATACGTCCAGCCCACTGCGTCCGCCATGGCCGGCAACGCCCAGTAATTAGGCGTGTTCTTCGGCCACTCCGCGTAACCCACTACAGTCGCCGGCACGAAGTCGTTCATCGAAATCTTGTTCTTCGCGAAGAAATCGTTGAGCTTCACATAGTGCCCATTGACTGCCGCACCGCCAATCCATTGGCTGTCGCCGATGATCAGGTCACATAGTTTGCCATGCGAATTAAGTTCGTTGATAAAGCGATCCGCGTAGCTCGTCCACGGCACGAACTCGAACTTCATTTTGATGCCGGTTTTCGTGGTGAAATCTTTCGACAATTCGACGAGTGCATTGGCCGGGTCCCATGCTGCCCAGCATAGCGTCAACTGCTTGTCCTGTGCCTGCGCGCCCGGTGCCATGCCGAGTCCCAACGCAATGATGCCCGCCGCTATTACCCTTGCTGACGTAAGACGTAACATTTGTCTTCTCCTTGTCTTTCCCGGGTCTCCAACCTGCTGTGGAACAGCGCCCATGCGCCGGGTGCTGTATTTGAGCTCAGCGGATTCGCACTGCAATCCGCGTGTCGCGAGCTTCAGGCATGCGCATTCTCACGAAGATAGATTCTGGTTTCCGGCGCTGGAATGGCGAGCGCGCCACGCACGTCGTTAAGACAATTGATCGCAACGAGGCCCGACCAGTGGACGATGCCGCGCACGTCCTGATCGAGGATCACGTCGATAGCACGTTCTGATAACTGCGTGCGCGTCGCCGCAGTGCATTGATGGCCGACCAACACGAGGCGAGCCTTGTCGCCGGATTCCTGCAATGCTTTCGCGATGCCCGAAATGCCGCCGCCCGTTGCATAAACGCCAACCAGATCCGGGTGACGCGCAATGAGACCTTGCGCGGCGAGGCCCGCGCCGTCGTCGTCTTCGGTGAAGTCCGGTTCGGCGATCCAGCGCAGATTGCGGAAGTCTTCTTCGAGCACCTGTGAAAACCCGGTACGCCGTTCGAGTTGATCGTGCAGGCGCGATGAGCCCGATAGGACCGCCACCGTGCCGATGCGCGCACCGAGAAAGCGGCCCATCAACGCACCGGCCATGCGTCCTGCGATCCGGTTATCGACGCCGACATATGCTGCGCGACGGCTGGCGGGCAAATCGGAGAAGACCGTGACAACGGGCACGCCTGCATCGCTCGTGTCTTCGATAAGACGTTCGACCGCGGGATAGTCGAGCGGCACAAGTACCAGCGCGTCGTAGTCGATGACCTGCTGCGCGAAAGCAATGGTGTCGCGATGAGATGAGAAGTCGCACCGGTAGAACGACGGAATGATCCGGTGCTCGCGAAAGAAGCTCGCGGACAGTGCGATGTCACGCTCGACGTGATCGAGAAAGCGCGAATTGACTTGAGGGAGAACGAAGGCGACGCGATAGGAATTGAGCTTGGCGGGACGACCGCGACTCGCGCGGTCGTCCCGCAACGCCGCGAGTGCCAGATGCACGCGCTCTGCCGTTTCGGGACGCACGGCCTGGTCGTCGCGCAACACACGATCGACCGTGGCAACGCTCACGCCCGCGCGACGCGCAATCATCATACGTGTAGCCGGCATGTGTCTCCTCCGCTGCCGAGCCCGAACTGCTTTGTTTAATCAAGGTAGTTTTTCCCGCGTGAAATGCAAGTTTTTTCGCAGCAGTAAACGCATCATTTTTGACAGCACGAATGCGCAGCGTCTCTGCATGAGTGTCATGCGTGGCGTGCATGGTATGAGGAAATGAATTGAGCTTTACCGCGCACGAGGGCGCGGTAAAGCAGCAGATTGCAATGAAGCGGCAGTCAAGCCGAAAGACCCAACACCGTCAGGACCAACCGAAGACCGAAAAAGCACGCCGACGAGCACAGTGGCAACGCAATCATCACCGAACCGTGCCGGAGACCGATCACGCAAGCGATCGACCAGAGGCGCGAGGCGGATCCGAGCAGGACGGCGACGCTGCGCTCGACGCCGTTCATGATCGTTCCACCACCACTTCGAGATACTCGCTCGGCAGCACGAGCGTCGCGTCGCCGGACCGGTTGCGGCTCTTTATCAAGGTCATCAGATCGCTGAGAAGCGCTGCTTGCCGCTCGCCGTCGAGCGCGCCAAATGCCTTGTTCACCGGTCCATAAAACGTGCGGAAGACTTCGACGAAATGTTCTGGGGAGCGGTAACGGAACGTGAAATGGCGGCTGTTCGCGTCGATCTTCCGGGTCTTCCCTTCGAACAGTGTTTCCAGCCGCGCCTTCGTGCCCCACAGCGCAGGCGATGCTACGCCCACGGGTGGCGGAATGTGCATGCCGATTGTCTTGAACACTTGTCCGATGAAGCTATCCGGTGTCCAGTTCGCGAGGCCGATGCGGCCACCCGGTTTGCAAACACGAGCCAGTTCAGCCGCTGCCTTCTCCTGGTCAGGAGCGAACATCACACCGAACGTCGACATGACGATATCGAACGAGGCGTCCGGGAACGGCAGCGCTTCCGCGTCCGCTTCCTGAAACTTGACGGCAAGACCCTCTGCTTGTGCCCGGGCACGGCCGGCGTCCAGCAGTGAGGCGACATAGTCAGTGGAAGTGACATCGCACCAGCGGCGCGCGGCCGCCAACGTTGCATTGCCATTGCCTGCTGCAACGTCGAGCACGCTCGAACCGGCGCGTAGGTCAAGCGCTTCGCACAGAGTTTCACCGACGATCTGCAGCGTCGTGCCGACGACGGCATAATTGCCGGTCGACCACGCGGCCTGTTGACGGACCTTGACGGCAGCGAAATCTGCGACGGGCGAAAAAGAAGAATCGACTGCGGACATAAACGACTCCTGTGAACCAAGGGCAGCGGTGAGTCAATACTCGAAGTTGCTGCCATTCAGATGACGCCGCGAACTTGCACTGCGAGAAGGCCCGCGCGACGATCGGGCGAATCGAACCTGAACCGCGAGGTGCAATGGTTATTCGGCGACGCTGATACCCGAGCCGCCCATTTCCCCCGGCAGATCTTTTTGCTTGGGCAGACCGTCTTTCATTCGAAGGCGCGACTCCGTGTAATGAACGTGCACACCGGGTTCATATGGGAAGTCGGCGATGACCGCGGCGTACACGTCGATCAGTTCGAGCCCGGGATGTTCGGTAAAGAGATGTCCACCACATGACTTGCACCACTTGCGATAGCTATGCGGCGTCTTGTTGTAAGTGCCGATATCATCAGCGCCGCGAGTAACGTTTAGCGCCTCGGGCTTCCACAGCGTGAATGCATTGACGGGCGCTGCCGACCAGCTTCGGCACGACTCGCAATGGCAATAGCCCATGCCCGCAGGCTCCCCGGTTACCGTGAATTGCACTGCGCCGCAAAAGCATTGACCGCGATAGGTCTCTGGGTAACTCATGTCGTTCTCCTGATGGTGTAATTCGACGCTCTACCGTTCGTTGTTGCGGATTCGCGTGAGTGCTAGTATCGGGACGCAAGCCATATCGGTGAATGACCGGTCGTCCAGATGTTTTGCGCAGGACGCCGAAACTGATGGACAACACCATGGATGCTCTTTCCGACGTACTTCGCCTCGTGCATCTAAGTGGAGCGGTGTATCTAAGCGCAGACTTCACTGCACCCTGGTGTGTTTTCGGCGAGGCGACCCGGGAGTTGTGCGTGTCGTTTCTTCCGCGTGCGGAGCGCATCGTCTCCTATCACCTCATCACCGAAGGAAGCTGTCGCGCACGACTCGTCGACGACCCCTCCTCCGCTATCTGCGTCGATGCCGGAGAACTTCTCGTGGTACCGCAGGGTGAAGCGCATCTAATGGGCAGTTCGCTCGAACTCGAACCGGCGCCCTCTCACCAGATGCTGTCGCAGTATCTGGAAACCACGCCGGGCGACGTGATCAGGTTGAGTTACGGTGGGGGCGGCGCGAAGACGCGGCTCATTTGCGGCTTCCTCGCCTGCGACGACACGCTGACCAATCCGGTGCTGTCGGCATTGCCCCGTATGTTCAAGATCGACATGCGCAACGACGCGAGATCCGCGTGGCTGGAGTCATCGTTGAAACTCGCCGCTTTAGAAGCAGCCGAATGGCGCGTAGGCAGCGCGATCGTGCTCGGTCGTTTGTCCGAACTGCTTTTCGTGGAGGCGGTACGGCGTTGTGTCGATTCGCTGCCCGCAGACCGCAAAGGATGGCTGGCCGGCGTCAGCGATCGTTTCGTGGGGCGATCGCTCGCGTTGATGCACGCGCAACCGGCGCATGGCTGGACGGTCGATGAACTTGCCCGCAAAGCGGGCCTCTCGCGTTCGGCGCTTGCACAGCGCTTTACTCAATTGCTCGGCCAGCCACCGATGCAATATCTGGCGCGCTGGCGTCTGCAAATCGCGGCACAGGCGTTACGTGACGGAGCGCAGTCGCTTACGGCTATTGCGGAGCGGGTCGGCTACGAGTCGGAGGCGGCGTTTAATCGCGCATTCAAGCGTGAATTCGGTTTGCCGCCCGCCAGTTGGCGACGCAGCCACTTGACGACGGACGGCCACGATTCGATGTCCGACTCGGCCGATGCGAGTTTTCTCTCAGGCGAACGTTCGCCCGACGTCGGCGGCAAGGCCGGCGTCAGCGGAATCTCGCCTCTATGAAGCGGTTCTAGGTGCGGCGGAAATCTAACATCCGGCCAATATCGAACGACTCATGAAGCACATGCAGAGCGAATGGCGTCGTGAGAATGGCCAGTTCTTTCCGCCGTTCAGGCGACCTTGCGGCGCAGCCGGCGTGCATAGAGCCAAACCGCGGAAACCAGATAATAAATTGCGCCCACCGCGGCGTATCCCGCTATGCGTGAGATAGCCGGGGGCATCGCCACTCCGGCTTGCACGATGAAGTAAGCACCTGCCAGCGCCGATTGTGCGCCGCTCAGAACCATCGCCCATTGTGCCGAAGAGCGCTTCCAGCGGCGCAGCGCAGTTCCGAGTTGCAAGAGCCCTGACAGTATCGCCCACGCCCCGAAGACGCCAAGCACCCAGCTCATACTGGTTCTCAACGCCAGAATTACCGCGATCGCCGTGATGACGCTGATGACAATGTTGATTGCCTGCGTGCGGCTTTCCGCCATTCCGCCGCTGCGCGACATGTCGAAGTAATTGGCCAGCGCGTCCCACGCGGGATAGACGAAAAGCAGAGCCGCTGTCGCCTCCGGTGAGCGTTGCCCGACCGAAAAAGCAAGCGCGACCCAAACCGCTGAAAACGCGGTCCGCATAAAGTAGTAACGCGTTAGCCAGTGTTCTTCTCGAACGCTATTGGCATTCATGGGATGTTCATTCATTGCAATTCCTTTTCTGATCTCCGCTACCGTGGCGCCTCGTCAGCGGCTTTCATACGTAACGCTCGTGACGGCCCAACTTACATCGGGGGTGCCACTCCGTCCTTCTCCACGACGATCTGCAGCCCCTTGTAGGCGGCACCTGCGCCGTGGCTCGCCACGACGAACACCCGCTTGCCCGAGGTCAGTTCGTCGCGTGTAGCGGGAATGAGCGTGACGACCGGCGCGTTCGCGGGCACCGTAACCGTGTTGTTGCCGCCCTTGTACGAAAGCTTGAGGTCGCGACCGCTGGTGCCCTGCACGACCGTATCGACGTTCGCGTTTGTCATCGAGCTATTCGCGCCGAGGTCCCATGCATAGTGACCTTCGGCAGTTCCGCGCGCGGCCTCGGGAAATACGAGGACTTCCTTCGCCACGAGCTTGCCGTCGGCGCCCGGCATTGCGGCGGCCCCTACGTAAGTACCGGGTTTGATATCCGAAAGCTGTACGGCTTTCACCGCATTCAGGCCGGTTGAATCGTCTACTGCGATGCTGACCGTTTCGCCGCTGCGCCGGTGTACCTGGAGCGTGCCGGCCGAATACGACTGGATGGTGCCCCTGATCCGTTCGGGCTTGTCCGCCGAGGGTTGAGCGAACGAGGCGTTAGCGAGCGTGAGGGCAATCGCCGAAACGACGAGTTGAAGTCGGAAGGACATGGATACTCCGTGTGTAGTCGGGTCTGATCGGTGGTAACAATCGCATGACAGCATCGCATTTCGCGCTCTTCGGCGGCATCGGTCAGATGACCGACCCTTCCTCAAAACGCGGGATCGCATATAGTTACCAGTCGTTCCCAAAGTGATTGTTCACATGACCCCAACGATCGACGACGATGCTGGTCACACGCCGCTGCGCGTATTCGATTCGGTGAAGGCGCTCGCCTTCATCGGCGATCTGAGCATGGGCCAGCCAACCGACCATTCGCTGCGCACGGGGTGGCTCGCAGCGCGCCTTGCCGAGGCCGCCGGCATCGACGCGACGGCATGCGACACCGTCCGCGAGGCGTCGATGCTGCGCTGGTCAGGGTGCACGGCGAACGCAGCGGGCTTCGCCGACGTTTTCGGCGACGACATCACAAGCCGCGTTGCGATGCTCGAAGGTCGCGTGGACTGGATCGAGCCGCTCGAGGCGCTAGGCGGCGTTGCCGCGGTGCTCACGCCGCTCGCGCAAATTCATTGCGAGGTGTCGGGCGAAATCGCGCGCATGCTGGGCCTCGCACCCGCAACCGAAACTACATTGCGGCACATCTTCGAAACGTGGGACGGCAACGGGCTCCCCGCGCGTCTGGAGGGAGCGGCGGTGCCGGTTCCGGTGTACGTAATCGGGCTCGCCGGCGATCTGGAGGTCTTCGCCCGCACGTATGGTGTGGAACGGGCGCTCGGGCTGCTTGCACAACGCGCCGACACCCGCTATCCGGCGCGGCTCGTCGACACCGCCGCGCGCCAAGCGCCCTCCTGGCTGACGGAACTGGATCAGCTCTCCCCTGCCGATCTCGACGCCGCGTTGACGACGTCGCGAATGCAACAGGCGACGTCGGCGGAATTGATCGCCGACGTGATCGACCTGAAGCTGCCGTGGATGACCGGCTTCTCGCGCGCAGTGGCCGCGACGGCAGCTGCTGGCTGTGCGCGGCTCACTCCGGACGAAGCGACGCACCGGCGCGTCTATCGCGCGGGTTTGATTCACGGTATTGGCCGCGCGGCGGTTCCGAACAATGTGTGGAACATGGCCCGAGGCCTGCCGCCGAGCGCCTGGGAAAAAGTGCGCCTCGTCCCTTACTGGACATGGCGCGCAGGCCAGCAGGCCGGGGCGCTCGGCGAAGCGGCCGAGCTTGCGTCGCATGCGTACGAACGGCTGGACGGCTCCGGCTATTTTCGTGCGGCCCGCAATGCGGCGTTATCGCTCGAGGCGCGGATACTGGCGGCGTCGGTGGTGTGGGTGGCGTTGCGCTCGGCGCGTCCGTGGCGTGCGGCATTCTCCGCCGACGCAGCGGCGAAGCAGTTGCGTGACGAGGCGGCAAGCGGCCGGCTGGATGGCCACGCGGTGGAGGCAGTGCTGGGTGACGGCGCGGCCGTCGCCCGACGCGCCCCCAGCGGCACGTCTCAAGGCGCACGCCTCTCTGCCCGCGAGATCGACGTGCTGCGCGCCATTTCGCGAGGCGCGAGCAACAAGGAAGTCGCGCAGGAGTTGGCGCTCAGCCCGAGCACGGTGCGCACGCACGTGGAGAGCGTGTTTCGCAAGCTCGAATGCTCAACGCGCGCGGTAGCCACGCTCAGGGCATCGGCAATGGGCTTGCTGTGATCGCTCGACCCGTGCAGCGGCTCCGACGCTCAACCTGGAGCCGCGGCTAGCACGATGTCCGGGGCGCCCCCCGCCTGAACCATGATGTAGACGACATCTTCTTCCGTCTCGTTCTTGACGTGATGAACGACACCCGGATCGACGTTGAAGAAATCACGCACTTTTGTGCTCTTGACCAGGCCGCCGATTTTCGTCTCCACAGTCAGCACTCCGCTGACTACGAGAAAGCGGTCACTGACGTTGCTGTGGTGATGCCATTGCGTCTCGCCGCCTGCGCGGACAGTCGTTTTAGCGACGGTGTAGCCGTTCTCCCGTAGCAAGGTTTGATATGCGACGTTGCTATTGGCAAGAGGAATGTCCTTATCGTCCATCCTGATGATTCCGTGAAAAGTTAGAAGAGAATGCGAGCGCGGCGGCAACGGCAAAAGGATCTCATGTCAGCAATCGCGGCGGTACCGGTCAAACGACCGATAACTTCCGCATTGCCGTCACCCTGACTGCCGATCAGGGACAGCAGCCCGCCTAGCCCGGCGTCGGCCACTTTTCCTCGGCCTTGGCGAAAAGCTGGTTGAGTTCGTTGCCGCTCGCCGCGTCTTTCGTGTAACCGAAGGTGCCGTGATCGCGTATCTCATGCGCGGCGCGCAGGAACGCGCCAAATGCCGCGCGCGCGAGCGAGCCGCCGACGCTCACGCGCCGCACGCCCATCGCGCGCAATTCGTCGACGCTGAGTAAAACGCCCTGCAAACCCATCAACACGTTGACGGGACGCTTCAGCGCGCCGACCACGGCGGCGATTTCCTCGCGCGTCTTGAGGCCTGGTGCGTACAGCACGTCGGCGCCGACGGCCTCGTAGGCCTGCAAGCGGCGAATCGTGTCGTCGAGATCCGGACGTCCAGCGAGGTAGTTCTCCGCGCGCGCGGTCAGCGTGAAAGGAAAAGACTGTGCGCGGGCCGCTTCGACGGCGGCGCGCACGCGTTCGACAGCGGCCTCGAATGGGTAGATCGGTTCGTCGGCGCGACCGGTCGCGTCTTCGATCGAGCCTCCCACCACGCCTGCCCGGGCCGCCTGGCGGATGGTTTCCGCGCAGTCTTCCGGCGCATCGCCAAAACCGTTTTCCAGATCGGCGCTGACCGGCAAATCGGTCGCGGCCACGACTTCAGCGAGGTGAATCATCATCTGCGCGCGGCCCACGGCGTTATCCGGCAAGCCGCGCGAAAACGCGTAGCCTGCGCTGCTGGTCGCGAGCGCCTTGAAGCCGGCCAGCGCGAGGAGCCGCGCCGAACCGATGTCCCACGGGTTGGGAATAACGAACGCGTCCTGCGCTGCATGCAGCGCCTGGAATTGCGCTGCTTTTTCGGCCTGGGTTGTCATGGCGATGCCATTGGAGAAGCGCCGCGCCGGCGTAAGATGCCGGCACTGCGGCGTGGGTTGCGCGGAAGTTTCGATGCGCGGCGAACAATGCAGGGCAGCATTGCGCGCCGCCGGTTGCCGATGCCCGGCTCAGGTTTCGAGCTTCGCGTCCATTGTGATGGTGGCGTTCAGCACCTTCGACACCGGACAACCCGCCTTGGCGTCCGCGGTGGCTTTGTCGAACGCAGCCTTGTCGCCGCCAGGAATTTTCACCGCTACGTCCAGATGCACGGCGGTGATCGTGAAGCCGCCGCCGTCTTTGTCGAGCGTGACCGTTGCCGTGGTGCCGATGCGTTCCGGCGAAATGCCCGCCTTACCCAACTCCGCCGAAAGCGCCATCGAAAAGCAGCCCGCGTGCGCAGCCGCGATCAACTCTTCCGGATTTGTGCCGATGCCGTCCGCGAAACGCGTGGAAAACGAATATTGAGTCTCCTTCAGGACGCCGCTGTCAGTGGAAATGGAGCCCTTGCCGTCCTGGAGACCGCCTTGCCAGACTGCTGATGCCTTGCGCTTCATCGTTCTCTCCTGTTGTGCCCTGCTTCACGCGCTGCACGACTGATCGCAATGCCCGCCGCAACGGTCCCGCCCGGATGTTCCGCGGCTTTGGCATGGGTCGCGAGTGCGGCGCTGCGTGACAGGCGCGGACGTGGACCGACCTTCATGATAGGCGCTTCCGTGTGCCAATGCCGTGACGGTGACATGCGCCGCCGCGCCGCGGCCTTTGAAGGCTACTCGGCGAACGGCAGGCGTTGCTGGCCGATGGTGCGCATGCCGAACACGTTCAGCGTCATCGCGACGAGCGCGTAGTAGCCGAGCAGCCCGACGAGGTTGATCACCACCGCGTGCCCGAAACGCTCGACCGCCTTTGCATAGGTCGCGTCCGACACGCGCCTGGTGTCGTACAGCTCGCTCGCGAAGTCGTGAATCAGCGCGTCGTCCGGATTCGCGAAATCGGGCCGCCGGCCTGCGCGGATCGCCTCGGCGTCCGCTTCGCTAACGCCCGCTTCCAAGGCGATCGGATAGTGGATGTACCACTCGGCCTGCGCCTGCCAGCGCGCCGCCGTCACGAGAATGGCGAGTTCCGAAAGACGCAGCGGCAAGCCGGTGCGATAGCGGCAGAACGCGCCGAGACGCTGCGCCTGTTGCGCGAGTTCGGGGCTATGAATCCAGCCGAGAAACGGTCCGTTCAGATTGCCGCGCGGACCGGACAAAATCTCGTCGAGAACGGCCTTCTGTTCGGGCGTGGCAGCGCCGACATCGAAAGGGGGCAAACGCTCGGTCATTGTCGGTCTCGCAAGTCGAGGTGAATGGCTGAGATGGTCAACGGCGGATCGCCGCGTACGGTTATCGCGCGACGGGAGCAACGGCCAACGCGGCAACCAACGCAGCATCGATCGCATCGGCCAGCCGGCTGACGATCTCGTCGATATCGCTCGCGGTGCAGATAAACGGCGGCGCGAGCAACACATGATCGCCGATCTTGCCGTCCACCGTGCCACCCATCGGATAGACCATCAAGCCGCGCGCGAACGCCTCGCGCCGGATTGCGGCATGCACTTTCAGGCCCGCGTCGAAAGGCGTCTTGCTGCCCCGCTCCCGAACCAGTTCGACGCCGACGAAGAGCCCGCGGCCGCGCACATCGCCGATATGCGGATGTCGTGCATAAGTCTCGCGCAACAGGCCACGCAGTTGTTCGCCGCGGGCCAGCACGTTGGGGAGCAGGTTTTCGTCGGCGATCACGCGCTGTACTTCGAGCGCTGCCGCGCACGCGCTTGCGTGCCCGATATACGTGTGGCCATGCTGAAAGAAACCCGACCCGCCGACGATGGTCCGGTAAATCCGGTCGCTGACGAGCGTCGCGCCGATTGGCTGATAGCCCGCGCCCAATCCCTTGGCGATGGTCAGGATGTCCGGCGCGACGCCGTCCTCTTCGCATGCGTACAGATAGCCTGTGCGGCCCATGCCCGACATGATTTCGTCGAGAATCAGCAGCACGCCATGGCGATCGCACACCGCGCGAATCTTACGGAAATATTCGCGTACCGGCGGCACCGCACCCGCGGTCGCTCCGACCACCGTTTCGGCGACGAAAGCCGCAACCGTATCCGAGCCGAGTTCGATGATCTTCTGTTCCAGTTCGTCGGCAAGACGCTGCGCAAATTCGGTCTCGCTTTCGTCGGCGCGCTGCTCGCGATACGCATAACACGGGCTCACGTGATGCGCTTCGATCAGCATCGGCAGGAAGGGCTCGCGCCGCCACGCGTTGCCGCCGATTGCCAGCGCGCCGAGCGTGTTCCCGTGATAGCTCTGCCGCCGGGCGATGAAATGGCGCCGCCGCGGTTCGCCCTTCTCCACGAAATATTGACGCGCTAACTTAAGCGCGGCTTCTACCGCTTCCGAACCGCCCGACACCAAATACACGTGTTCGAGGCCCTGCGGCGCGCTCGCGACGAGCCGGTCGGCGAGTTCCTCGGCGGGCTGGGTCGTGAAGAACGAAGTGTGCGCGTACGGCAACTGTTGCGCCTGTCGTTTAATGGCGTCGATCACGCGCTGGTTGCTATGTCCGAGGCACGACACGGCGGCCCCGCCCGAAGCGTCGATATAACGTTTGCCCGTCGAGTCGATAATCTCGATGCCGTCGCCAGCAACGGCAACCGGCAACGACTGCTTTGGTGAGCGATGAAATACGGTGGACATGGCTTTCACCTGAAGTGGACGGCGGCGGCCGATCAATCTGCGACGTGCGCTCGATCAACAACCGATACATATTTATATCTCTCAACAACATTTGTTGTCAAACGGTGCGTGACCGCACCACTGGCAATTCCACAAAGAGTTCACATCAAGGCACGTACACGCCTTTCGCGTGCAGCGACTGCTCGGCGATGCTCAACTGTTCGACGGCGTCCGCGCCTTCCAGTGCAAGAAGATGCGCAACGAGCGATTCTGCGATCGCCGTGGCCGCGACTAGCGATGGAAAGAAAGACGGGCTTTCGTGCGCGAAGATCAGCACCTTGTCCGCATTCAGTGCAATCGGCGAAACGGCGCTGTCGGTAATGGCAATGAGCTTGCTGCCTTTTTCGAGCGCGGCTTCCGCGACGCGCGCGGCTTCGACCGAATACGGCGCGAAGCTGATGACAATGGTGGCGCTATCGCGCTCCACCGTGCGAAGTTGCATTTCGAGCGTGCCGGCCTCGCCGTTGAGCAGCGACACCGACGAGCGGAAAAACCGGTAGCCGTACACGAGTCCGAACGCGACCGGATAGCACGAGCGGAAACCGGCAACATGAACGTGCGGCGCACGCCGCAGCAAGCGCGCTGCCTCCACGATCACGCGGCCGTTGTGTGCCGCGGTGACGTCGAGATTGTGTTGCTGCGCGACGAGGAGATCGTTGGCCAGCGCGTCCTTCGATTTGACCAGCGAGCGAGCGCGGCTCGTGAGCGGTTCGGGCCGCGTGCGCACGCGCGCGACGAACAGGTTGCGCAGTTCGTTCCAGCCGGGAAAGCCGAGTTGCTGTGACAGGCGTACGAGCGACGCCGGTTGCACTTGCGCACGCTCGGCGACCTTGCGCATCGACGAGACCGCGACCTCGTCCGGATGGTCAAGCAGGAATGCCGCGCCCATCTGGAATTGCGGGCTCAGTTCGGAAAAGCGCGCCCGGATCAGGGCGGCGAGCTGGTCGAAACTGTCTGGCATGCGATGGCCCGGAGCAGAGTTGAGAAACGGGGATGAGTGACAACAAATGTTACCACTGGGGTGGGCCGGGTTTTTTGGTGCTTGATGCAATGGTGGGTTGCTAACGATATCTGTGCTGTTGCAATTCAACTTGTCCCAGCAAAACTTCGCAAATCAAGCTGGCCTAGGGTTCGCTAGACCAGACCAAGATTCGAAGTTCAAACTGGCCTGGGGAGCCGTAGCCCGTTGATTCGAAAGCACGCCTTCCGGGCGGAGGGAGAAGTTTCCGCAAGAGCCAGATGCATCGAGTGCGCCAACTACTCTTCCGGCCCGCCCTGGAAGCCGTTCGCCGCGTCCGGGGCTATGCCAAGCATGCGGAGCGTGTCTTCTATGAGGTCGACCTCCGCCTGCATGCGCTCCATAGAGCCAACCGGAAGGTCCTCTGGCATCATCTTCCCTTGCGCCTTCCGAATGGCGTCGACCGTCACGCAGAATGCGAAGGCCGCCAGATAATCGTTGTCCTCCACGTCTTCTCTCTGTCAATAGATACAACAGGCTAAATATCGACCAAATTTCATCTTTCTTGATGGCACTGGAACGTCTACTCGAAAAGGTGCGGCAATTCCCCGCTCTCGGGCAATGTCCGCCTGATAGACGGCATCCGGGAGTCCTCCAGTGCGCCGTACTTCAATGTGACCATGTCGGTGCCAGCATCCACCTTTCTGGCCTCCCGATCGCTGAGCGGGGTTCGAAGACATCTGCGAAGCCGACGGCATGAACATCACGGCATTTACTTCTATAACCGGACGCCGTTGGTATAGATGTCTACCAGGAGGTTTCGATGCAGATTGTCACTGCCTTGGGTCATGCGCTGTGGATGGCCTTCACGATGTTGTGGCAGATTTTCTGGGGATTGAGTCTCGGCTTCCTGTTCTCTGCCGTGATTGAAGTTGTTGTCTCGAAGTCTGAGATGTCGAAGCTTCTGCCTGACGCGTCGCCTCGCTCGCTGACGGTCGCCAGCCTCCTCGGTGCCGCGTCCTCATCATGTTCTTATGCGGCCGTCGCGATGGCCCGCTCCATTGTGCGTAAAGGGGGCGACTTCACCTCCGCGATGGCGTTCCAGTTTGCAGCCACGAATCTGGTGCTCGAACTTGGTGTGCTGATGTGGGTGCTGATTTCCTGGCAGTTCGCCGCTGCTGAATTCATCGGCGGCCCCATCATGATTATCGTGCTGGTGCTGCTCTTCCGTTTCTTTCTCAGGCAGTCGCTGAAGAAGGAAGCTATTGAGCAAGCAGATAAGGGCATCGCGGGCAGTATGGAGGGGCATGCGGCCATGTCGATGGGCGAACAGCACGGCACCTGGAAGGAACGTCTCTCATCGCGAGACGGGTGGATAGCAATCAGCCATAGTTACGTGATGAACTGGGCGATGCTGTGGCGCGACATCGGGATCGGGTTGCTAATCGCTGGCGCACTCGGCGCCTGGGTGCCGGACAGCTTCTGGCAGAAATTCTTCCTTGTCAGTCATCCGACGGTGGCAATGATTTGGGGCGCTTTTGTCGGCCCCTTTATTGCGGTTGCGTCGTTCACCTGCTCCGTTGGAAATGTACCGCTCGCTGCAGTGCTGTGGAATGGCGGTATCAGCTTCGGCGGTGTCGCCTCCTTCATCTTTGGCGACCTCATCATCCTTCCTATTCTCAACATCTACCGGAAATACTACGGCGGCCGGATGACGGTGTTCCTCGCTGTGACCTTCTATCTTGCGATGGTCTCAGCGGCCCTCGTGGTTGAAGCACTGTTCCAGTCACTCGGACGGGTCCCGACGCAACGGCATACAGCAGTCGTGGACGCAGCAATTACCTTCAACTACACCACCGTGCTGGACATCGTTTTCGGCGTCGTATTCGTCGCTCTCGGCATTGTCTTTTTCAGAACCGGCGGTCCCCGCATGATGCGCATGATGGAGGGAGGCGAGTACGAACACGGCGCTCATGGGCATCACGCCGCTCATGACAACGCGCATCACCATCATCACGACCCGTCCAACTGATTTCACTGCAAGTGAGCTTCAGTATGAAAAACTTACGTTTTCTCAACGCAATGTCCGCCTGTGCTGGCCATGCGTTCGATTACCCGCGAAGTCACTTCAAGCGGTCGCTATGTTGTCGTGCTGGCGAAACTGCTGCCCTCTTTTCGTATCGCTCGACCGTATCACGTGCGGGCATCTAAACCGCCTATACTTGCGAACCATCCGCCGAAATCGATCGACGGGCAAATCGGCAACAGAGTTCAGAACATATGGCATATCAGGGTATTGAAATCGCTCAACTGCGCGCTCAACAAGAAGCATTGGACAAGCAACTGGCTGAAGCCAGGGAACGGGAGACCCTCCTCGTGTTGAACGAAATCGTGCAAAAGATGGGTGAGTATGGCATCACCGTCTCCGAGCTGACGGGGCGCAAAGTAGGCGTTCAGGCAAATGAGCTGGAAGCAAAGTACCGCGACCCCATAAGCGGCTCGACGTGGAGCGGCCGTGGGCGAGCACCCGCCTGGATTGCAGGCAAGGACCGCAATGAGTTCTTAACGGACAAGAAAGCCGCTTCGCACGCCAGCGCGCAAGGCGTGCTGTTTTCTGAAGGGCATTGAACAAGTCGCGTTGCTTTACCGTTTCGTCTGGGGTTGTAGCCTCTGGATACGCCGACGTCTCGCTTCGCTGACGCAGGGACGTCGCTGCGCACGGAGCGCAACTCGGGGCGTGGACAACATCAATTTGCGCTTCGCAAATTGCGCGATTGGGTGCAGCCAACGCGCACCGCGTTGTCGCTTCGCAACTTGGAGCGCGCTGCCTCGCCGCCCACGCCGCGAAGCCGTCAAGCGGACGTTGTCTCAGCAGGCAGCGCCGTCGCGCCCTGTCATTTCTTGGCGCGTCTCCATCGGCGGTCAAGCCGGGATTTCGCGTAAGACACGGCGTATTCGCATGCGGCTTTTTCGGTAGGAAAGCGTTTCAGCGGCCCATAGGCGCGCTGTTTGCCGAGGCTGGTGGTAACGATGGCAATCGCGGCATAACCGTTCCCGGATAGGGACGCCACGGGCACTATGGTTGCGCCCGCGTACTCGACCGGCGTTGCGTGCATGGCTAGGTACCTCCCAAGTCTGCAAGGCTAGCAATGGGTGGCGGCGAATTATGTGCGCACCCTCACAAACTCGTCCGGCACTCACCAGCGAGTTCGCATTACGACAACAAAGCCCACACGATCATCCGCAGACTTCAGCGTGATCTCATGTCGATATCGCTGCCGGAACTCAAATTCTGTCTCTCTATTGTCAGTTGAGAAACCAGCGATAGCAACTGCTGAACATCCACCGGCTTTTGAACGTAGGCGTCGAAAAGGGACGCGTGGGTGTCGGTCGGCTGCGGGCCATCGGAGAGCCGGATGACACGAAAGCGTTCGCCCGGCTGCGCGTGTCGTTGCAACTTACAAAGGGCGATTGCGTCTACCGTCTTCGAGTCAGTGACAACGATGTCCGGAAGTCTCCCTGACACCATTTCCAACGCCTCCAGGCAATCGAGCGCCGTCATGATGTGATGACCGTCGGCCTCCAGAGAAAGTCGCAGGACCTCAATCAGATCGGGCTCTTTGCCTACCAACAATATTCTGCTCATGGCTTCCCCGCATAACTGCTTTGCAGGCGCGCATGGGTCGTGCCTGGAGTCCTCTGTATGCGAGAAGTTGTACTGAAGCTTCAGTGACTGAGTCGCGCCTGCGCACCGCGCGACAACGATATGCGTAAGCCGGCTAGCGAGGTCCCGTACCTCTCGCCTTGTCTACGGGGCAGCGGAACTCAGTCCTTCAACCAGAGCATGGCGTCGCAATTGGCCGACGATGACGCGCAAGGATAAGATGCTGCGGGACGAAGCGTTGCGCCGGAAAGGCTGATTTATTCTGAAGCGGATGCAGCGAATGGAGATATTAGATGGACGACCGATTTGACAGACGAGAACTGCTACTGCACCTCGGAGACATGCTCGAAGCTCTGAGCTGCCTGAGCCGCGCCGCTACACCCGACACGCCGGTGGTACAGCTTGCGGCGGAACTGCATTTGTTCCGGGATTTTGGGTTCCTGCGAACGCTTGCGCCGAAGATGACGGTGGCCGATTTCAGCACACGCGTCGCCAGCGCGTTCTTCCTCTGGCCAAAGGAACTGCTCGATACCGAGCTCAACCGCAAAGCTCTTGCGTCGACCGTTCAGCACGAGCTCTTTGACGGGAACCCTGACGGCTGGAACGCTTATGTCGGCCACCTTCGGAAAAAGGTCGCATGGTTTGGGGACGGGCTTGCCGGCAAAGCGGATGACGCGGGGGACGAACGATCGCATAGCGCCACGGAGGCGATAACTTCAGTCACGACCGCGCCGTCCGACGCGCAGAATGCGCCCCAGGCGCGAAGGGGCTGGCCTTGGCCCGACCCGAAGACAACGCGTTGACCCACTCTGCCCTCGTGGCGTTCAAGCTACTGGCCGCCTTGCTTCGGGGCGTTCCGCGGCATATTGACGTCGCTGTTCGCGCCACTACGAGTGCCCATGTTGAGACCATTAGTCTTGCTGTGAGTGGAACGACCTATCGACGGACCAATGCGCGCCTCATCGGCGCCAGTGCCCTTGGCATCAGGGGAGCTGTCCGTACTCCCGGTTGGGGCCTTTGCCAAACCGGCGCCGGCACCGGGCGTTGCCGTCCCGCCAGCAGGCCGGCCGGTTTGTGCGTACGCTGCCACCGACAGCGCGACCGCGAGAACTGAAGCGCAAAAAGTCTTAACGATGTAGTTCATGATGCACCTGGAAGAAAACGTCTCGTGCAAGCGTCTGCCGTGCACATGACCCTCGGCGCATAGTTCGTGCCTTATTCCGCTGATTGTTGCGGATACGCAAGCGCTTGCTGACGCATGCGGAAAACAGCCAGGTATGCAGGTGTCAGTTGCCCGGTTTTGACCCGAGCAACAGAATATCCACCAGTCGCTTCGCACTTTGCTGCCAGTCGGGAGCCGAAGCGACATTCGACACGCCGACCAGTGCACGCAGCAAATCAAGCGGTTCCAGGTCTGCCCGGACGTCTCCACTCTCGACCGCACGCGACACAAGCGTCTGAATTGCCGCCTTGATTTGCTTTCCGGAATACTCAAACAGCTCGGTCGTCGCCCCACCGACGATCGAGTTGAGCGCCGGCGCAATTATTTTTTTGGTCGCAATGTAGTCGACGAACAGCAGCATCCATTCTCTCAGCGCCTCGTCGGCCGGCAACTCCTGGGTAAGCCGTCGCTCCTCTTCCGCCAGGCTTTCGACCTCGGCGCGGTAGACGCTCTCAAGCAAGGCCTCGCGGGTTGGGAAGTGGCGATAGAGCGTCCCGGGGCCCACACCAGCCTGCCGCGCAACCTCCTCGAGGCTAATGTCACCTCCTTCACTGGTGAAGGCTTTCTTTGCCTCTTCAAGGATGCGCTCACGGTTGCGTAGCGCGTCGGCTCGTGGCTTTTTCTCTTTAGGCGTGGACGCAGTCATGGTGCAATTCGCACTTGCAAACGGAGGGACACTCCGCTTAGTATATTGAAAACGGAGACATCCTCCGTTTTATTGAATTGTAAAAGTGGCCTCATCTTACAGTGACGGGAGAAGGCATGACGAAGCAGCTAGGAGCGACATCGACGACTGACGATGTGTTGTCGGGCATACGGCTCGATGGAAAGCGGATTCTCGTCACGGGTGCATCCGCGGGGCTTGGCGTTGAGACCGCGCGAGCCCTCGCAGCACACGGTGCGACCGTGGTCGGCGCTGCGAGAGATCTGGACAAAGCAGCACGTGCAATCGCCGGTGCGCGGCAGGAAGCCGCTGCGGGCGGTGGCAGCATCGAACTGGTTGAACTGGACCTGGCGAGCCTTGCCAGCGTTCGGGCCTGCAGTGACAAACTGCTCGCCGAAGCCAAGCCGTTTGACATCATCATCGCCAATGCGGGCGTCATGGCTACACCTCCAGGAAAGACCGCGGACGGCTTCGAGACGCAGTTCGGCACCAATCACCTCGGGCACTTCGTGCTCGTGAACCGGCTCGCGTCCCTGCTCACGGACGGAGGACGCGTGGTGATGCTCGCATCTTCGGGGCACCGGTTCGCGAATGTCGACCTCGATGACCCGGGCTTCGAGCGCACGCCCTACGACCCGTTCGTGGCATATGGCCGATCCAAAACAGCAAACATTCTTTTCGCGGTTGCGTTCGACCAGCGGCATCGAGCCCGAGGCGTACGAGCGGCGGCTGTCCATCCCGGTGGAATCCAGACTGAACTGGGACGACACATGGGCGAAGAACAGCTGACAAATATGGTGGAGACGATCAACAAGCAGCTCGCATCTGAAGGGAAGGCGCCTTTCCAGTTCAAGACCATCCCACAAGGAGCGGCGACGTCTGTGTGGACTGCTGCAGTCGCGTCGGCCGATGACATCGGCGGCCGGTACTGCGAGAACTGTCATGTGAGCGGGGTTGTTCCTGACGATGCCGTGATCACCCCTGTTAGCGAGGGCGTTCGAAGCTATGCGCTCGACCCGGCCAACGCAGCGGCGCTCTGGCGTCTGAGCGAGCAGATGGTAAACGAAACGTTCGCTGCACCGGTCTGAGCACAGTGGAAGGTCGGCTCGCCGGCCTGCATCTAAGCTATCTCGTCTTATCGCAGTCGATTCCGGGAAATAGTTTCCCCCTCAGTGACGTTGAAAGACTCTGCGAGGACGCACTAAAGACACACGCATCAATGCTGTCCGGCGTTCAGCAGCATCCAGATCCGCCGCGTCGGCGGACCCGCGAGGATTCGCGCAAACACACCGCGACAACGAAGGCACGTGTAGTGTTCCTCGGCTCGCGCATCTTTCACGGCGCCCGCACCGTTGAGCGTCAGGTCTTGATGCGGGGGCTCGGTCGCCGGCATCCCGTAGAGGTCGGCGCACCGTGCACAGGGTTGAATCCAAAGGTCCATTTGTCAGTTGTCGATGATTTGCGAGGAGTCGCGCGGGCCGCCCATGCTCGTTGCGAAGGTTGTTCTCGCCTTGAGAAGGCGACGCTGCGCACCCGCAAGCTTACTCGTGTGCCGGGGTTCGCGGCTTGATGACGGTTCTCTTGCGACCGTTTATCAACGATGCTTAGGCGAGCCGCCACTTCGCTTACGACGGATGACAAACGCGCCAAACGCTGCCGCGATAAGGACAAGCACCGTCAGTGCGGTTGCCAACCCTGTCGCACCGCGGGGTTCGCGGGCGCCTGTGGCAACCGCAGCGGCCGCCGGGGACGACGCCTGACTGGCGACAGGTTGCGGCAGCGCTACGCCGGCCGCACTGCCTTGACGCACTAGCGATGCCTCGGATGTCGGCGATGCCTGTGACGCAGGCAACGCTCCGGCGTCGGACGTGAGAGCACCAGCATCGGATGCCGGTCCGACAGGAGCGAAATCTGTTGACGAAGCGATCGCCGGAGCAGCCGCGGCGTTCGCCGAAATGGACCGAGCCATCGTTTTCCATTGCGCGAACACTGTGTCGATGCAGTGGACGTCGGTGCAAGCATTGCGCGCTTGGCGCCATTGCGCGAGCTGCCCGGATGACAGCTTTCCGCTGCTGAGCAGCGCTTGCTGCTGAGCGACGATATCGTCGTACTCGTTATTCAGAATGGCGTGGTCGCATATGACGCGCTCTGCCGGCTGCCGGGTTGCAGCGCATTGAATGTCGCTCGCCCACGCACGCGTCGAACCGAGGGCTGCCATGAACAGCAGAAGGCCGAAGTACTTTCTCGAACGCACCAATCCTCCTTTAACCGATCAGGCGCATGACGCCATTTGAAACGATCGCCAACCGTTGCTCGACGGTCAAAAGCAACGCCGCGAGCAACATCATTCGGTTGAAAAGACAACAGCCGCCACGCCGCCGACCTCGGTGAAGCTGCGAGCAAAGCGATACGTTTGACCGTCGATCTGCATGAGATTCACCCCTGAAGAGGTCGACTCGAGCATCTCATTGGCAAGCGCCGTGGATATCGCGCCGATCTGCCTGAGTTCCTCACGCGGCCCCTCGGGATTGCCCAGATAGACGGTGCAGAGATCGTTCGTGTGCCGCATCATGACGACGCTGCTAGCGCCGTCAAGAGACCGTTCCAGGTAGCCAGCGAGTGTCTGGAGCGCTTCCGGTATCTGCGCCGACTGCTCGCCCAACACATTGTCGTCATTCGTCACTTTTGCCTCCCTTGCCCGATTGGCCACGTGACCGTCTTACGCCTACTCTTCTGTTGCCATCATGGCACATCGGCAGACGAAAGTTGTGGCGCCGTGACGTGACATTGCAACAGGCTTTCTGCGACGCGGACCGGCAGTCCCGATGAGCGCGTAATGTCGTGTTACCAATCTCGCAGAGCCGTTGCACCTGTGTCCGGACTCGTCTCCTACACTTCGAGCCATGTTCACCGACACGGCACGCAACGCGTGCGAGGGAGTAGCGACAATGAATAAGAAGATTTTCGGCGTAGTACTCGGTCTTGCTGCATTGGCAGCGTCGACGGCCGCTTCGGCTCATGTCAACGTCGGCGTTGGAATTGGCATCCCGGTGGGAGTCTATGCGCCGGCTGAACCGGTCTACGCACCGCCGCCTCCAGTCGTATATGCTCCCGCCCCTGTCGCCGTCGCATACGGCGACTATGACTGGCGGGCGCGTGAATGGCGTGAGCGTCGCGAATGGCGTGAACGTGAGTGGCGTCGCCACGAATGGCGCGAGCACGAATGGCGTGAGCGTCATGAATGGCGCGGGTATTGAAATGGCGCCCTAAAGCGCCAGATCTCACCATCCAACCTTAGAGTATCTTCGAATGAAAGCTAGCCCGATAAGAATCGCCCTGATTGCAACCACGCTGGTCTTCGGAGCGGCAGGCACGGCGAACGCCGCAGGCTGCATCAAGGGTGCGGTAGTGGGCGGCGTCGCCGGGCATTACGCGGGGCACCATGCTGTTGTCGGCGCGGTCGGCGGCTGCATGGTGGGCAGACACCTCGCCAAACAGCGCGCTCAGGAGCAGGCCGCACAGCACCAGGCCGCTCAACGTCAGGCCGCACAGGCGCAGTAAGATGTCCCGGCTTCGTGCGCCCGCACGAAGCCGCTCAAAGGTAGCTTAAAGCACGCCCCGGGAAGCCAGATTGCGATAAAGCGCGCGCACACCGAAAGTCCATGGCGCGACCTCCGTGCTCAGTCGCACGGTATTGATCAGCGCGCCGAGTTCGGGAGCCGAAATGGTCACCTTGTCGCCAAGGTGATGCGTGAAGCCGCCGCCCTTCGTGTCGCGGTCCTTGATCGGCGAGAACATCGTGCCGAGGAACAGCATGAAACCGTCCGGATACTGGTGATGACGTCCCCATGTCTGCGCGACGAGATCCGCCGGGTCCCGGCTGATTTCGCTCATGTGGCTGACGCCTTCCAGGACGAAGCCGTCGTCCGCACCTTCCACGCGCAGCGAAACACTGGTCTTGCGAACGGAGTCGAGGTCGAACGAGTCGTCGAACAGACGCACGAAAGGACCGATAGCGCATGACGCGTTGTTGTCCTTGCATTTGCCCAGCAGCAAAGCCGAGCGCCCTTCTATGTCGCGCAGATTGACGTCGTTGCCTAACGTTGCACCGACAACCTCGCCACGGCTATTCACTGCAAGGACGATTTCCGGCTCCGGATTATTCCACTTCGACGCCGCGAGCAGGCCGACGTCGGCCGCGAAACCTACCGCGGACATTGGCTGCGACTTCGAGAAAACTTCGGCGTCGGGCCCGATGCCGACTTCCATGTACTGAGACCATGCGCCGCGTCGTTCGAGTTCCGCCTTGAGTTTCATTGCCGCTTCCGAACCCGGCTTGATTTTCGACAGGTCGGTGCCGATGGTGGCGGCGATGGTTCCTCGAACCTCTTCGGCTTTAGCGGGATCTCCGCCCGCCTGCTCTTCGATCACCCGCTCGATCAGGCTAACGGCAAACGTGACGCCACACGCCTTGATTGCCTGTACGTCATTGGGAGCAAGCAACCGGGGCGCGTCCTCTTGCACCGCGCCCAGGTTTGCTTCGACCAGTTTCTCAATGGAGCCAAGCGCCTCACCCGCAACCGTCCGGGCAAACTGAACGACGTCTTCACGATCGAACAGGTCGGCAGTGGTCGGCACACTCGCGGTGATATCCAGTACTTCGCCGTTACGCACTACGACGACAGACGGCCCTTCGTATGCGGCCGTTTTGCGCCAGACGCGACCGACAAGCAGCGCCCGCTGCAAGTCGTCAGGCAGATAGCTGGTGGGGTTTTGTGACGTCATGATGAGGGTTGTCTCCGTTCACACAGGCAGATCGAGTCGGCCGGACTGGCATCACGATGAGATGCCAGCGCTGCCGGTTTAATGGGAATGTCGCGGGTTGCCGCGTTCTGCTATGACTTTGAGGTAAAGCGTTGCGGGCTCGAGGCATCCGCCCGTGGACAACTGACCGACGGTCTGCCGATATAGCTCTTGCCACGGTGTCTGCGCCGGCGGAATGTCGAAGCTCACTGTCTCACGACGACGTGCAAGCTCGTCTTCATCGACCAGAACATTCACGGTCCGCGTATTCAGGTCGACGCGAATGCGGTCGCCCGTTTGCAGAAGAGCGAGCCCGCCTCCAATAGCCGCTTCCGGCGACATGTTCAGAATCGACGGGCTGGCCGACGTTCCGCTTTGCCGGCCGTCGCCCATTGTGGGCAGCGACGTTATACCTTTACGCACGAGCTCGGCAGGAGGCGCCATGTTCACGACCTCGGCACTGCCTGGGTAACCCACGGTGCCCGCACCGCGAATCACCAGAATGCAATGCTGGTCGATGTTGAGCGACGGATCATTGATGCGGGAGTGATAGTCCTCGGGTCCGTCGAACACGATTGCCCTTGTTTCGAAGCTGTTTTCCGCACCGGGTTTGCTCAGATAGGTATTTCTGAATGCATCGCCGACCACGGACATCTTCATGATGGCGCTGTCGAAGAAGTTGCCGGAGAGCACGATGAATCCAGCGCCGTGCTTCAACGGCTCGTCGGTCGTCTTGATGACGTCGCGGTCGGGTTGAGCCGCATTGTCAGCGATAGCGCCAATGACCTGGCCCGAAACGGTCAGGCAGTCACGATGCACGAGCCCAGCGCGGTCGAGCTCGCGCAGCACCGCCGGAACACCGCCCGCGCGATGAAAGCTCTCGCCCAGATACTCGCCGGCCGGCATGCAGTTCACGATGAGCGGTACTTTTTCGCCGACACGTTGCCAGTCGTTCAGATTCAGCTCAACGCCCATATGACGAGCGATCGCGATGAGGTGCGGCGGACAATTGCTCGATGCGCCTAGCGCCGATGCCACGACAATCGCATTCTCAAACGCGGCCTTCGTCATGATTTTCGACGGCCGCACGTCGTCTCGCACCAGGTCGACGATACGCTTGCCCGTAGCGTACGCCATCTGTCCTCGCTCCCTGTAGGCTGCGGGGATGCTCGCACAACCCGGAAGCGACATACCCAGCGCTTCGGCGAGACTGTTCATCGACAACGCGGTTCCCATCGTGTTGCAGTGCCCAATGGACGGAGACGACGCGGTGGTCAGTTCCATGAACCCCTCGTAGTCGATCTCGCCCGCCGCGAGCAGGTTGCGCGCATGCCAGATGACCGTTCCCGAACCCACTCGTTTGCCTTGATGCCAACCGTCCAGCATCGGACCGCCAGACAAGACGATCGCCGGCATGTCGACCGTTGCGGCGGCCATCAGGCAGGCGGGCGTCGTCTTGTCACAGCCTGTTGTCAGCACGACGCCATCCAGAGGAAATCCATGCAGGATCTCAACGAGACCAAGATAAGCGAGATTGCGGTCGAGTGCGGCAGTAGGACGGCGGCTTTGTTCCGCGAGCGGGTGAACCGGAAACTCCATCGGAATCCCGCCTGCGTCACGAATGCCTGCTTTAGTGCGCGCCGCGAGTTCGATATGGTGACGGTTGCAGGGCGCCAGATCGCTGCCTGTCTGCGCAATACCGATGATGGGCCGCCCGGACTGCAGCTCCTCCCGCGTGAGGCCATAGTTCATGAAGCGCTCTACGTAAAGCGCGGTCATGTCCGCGTTGGCAGGGTCGTCAAACCATTCCTGGCTGCGCAAGCGCCTGGCATTGAGCTGAGTCATGCGTTGTACTCCGTCGTGTCCATGTCGTGGCGATGTCGTGCAATCCGATAGCGACGATCGCCGTTGCTGCGACAGCGTTAGCGCCGAGGCGCTCGCTGCGGTCTCCGTGCAGACAGACCGGTTAGATCGGTCAGATCGGTCAGATCTGTTATCGGTAACATCCATTGATGTTATCACGCTGCGCAGACGCTGTGCACCAAGAAAGGTTACGCGCTTTCGCGCGAAATCACCGTGTAATCGATAGTGAATTTGCGGCGCTCGGGTATCGCGCGCGGAGTAACCGACGCGACTGACGACAGCAATAGTTGCCCCGCGCGAGAGCCGATACCGTAGGCGTCGACTGACACCGTCGTAATCGTCGGGTTACAGCAAACGGACACTTCGAAATTGCCGAAGCCCGCCACTGCGATATCGTCGGGAACGCGAAGTCCGCGACGGTGGCATTGCATGATGGCGCCAAACGCGGACATGTCGCTCACGCACATGACCGCATCCGTATCGGGCCATCGTTCGAGAAGCGCATCTAGCGCGGGAGCGCCGTGACTCATGGTGATAGGCGATTCGCCAAAGCGGATCACCCGGGGCTCGCCGAGCCCTTGTGCCTTCATCTCCTGCTGGTAACCTTTCAGGCGCTCCAGACCGCGTCGATCGAGGTCACTTGCGCCGGCCAGAAAACCAATTTTGCGGTAACCCCGGTCCTTCAGATATCGCACCATCTCACGCGCTGCCCGTGCGTTTGAAAAGCCGACCGCCATGTCGATCGGATTGGTTGGCAGATCCCACATTTCCACCACAGGAATGCGCGAGCGCTCGAGTACTTGCCGCGTTCCTTCAGTATGCTGCGACCCGGTCAGCGCGATGCAGCGAGGCTGATATCTGAGCATCGAACGAACCAGTCGCTCTTCGCGAGCGAGGTCGTAGTCGGTGTCTCCCAGAAGGATCTGCAGGCCATGAGGCTCTAGCGCGGCGGACAGTCCACGCACGGTGTCCGAGAAGTTCGAGCTAGCGAGAGACGGTACGAGCACGGCGACGAATTCCGACTTCCCGGACGACAGCGCGCCTGCGGCGGCGTCGGCCACGTAGCCGAGGTCGTCGATTGCCTGCTGTACGCGCTCCCGGGTTGCCGGCGCCACGCTGTGCCCCGCCAGTACGCGAGACACCGTCATCTTCGAAACGCCCGCGATACGCGCGACGTCCGACATGCGAGGTGGACCAGGATGCGGGTCGCTGACGGTACGGTCGTTGATGCGGGGATTGCCCATCGGTCTCGGGGTGGTTTGCTTTCATGAGCGAGTCAGCCGGAACGCGGCATGACCGACTCGCAACGACTCAGCATGATACGGCACCCGATATTGCGCGCCTAGGTAGATTCCCCTGGCTTGCCGTTCGAGGGCGCATCATGCTACCTTCGTTACCGATAACATTTTCCCACGGGGGAAAGCTTTGCCCGCCGATGTTATCGGTAACATCAAGTCGGGCATTCCTCGCAGAGGACATACCAAAAGGAGACAGTCCCAATGCCAACCCTTACTCAGGCAGCGGCGGCACCCGCCGTAGCCAGCGAGGCCGAAGAACAGTTGTATCGAAAGGTATTGAAGCGCATCCTGCCGCTGCTGCTTCTGTGCTACGTGGTCGCATATCTGGATCGTGTCAATGTGGGCTTTGCGAAGCTGCAGATGCTCGACGCGCTCGGCTTTAGCGACAGCATTTACGCCGTGGGCGCCAGCATCTTCTTCTGGGGGTATTTCCTTTTTGAAATGCCCAGCAATCTTCTTCTTCATAAATACGGTGCGCGGTTCTGGATTGCACGCATTATGGTGACGTGGGGCATTGTCTCCTCGTCACTAGCGTTCATCTCGCCTCTTTCGCATTTCTTCCATGTACAGACTTCGACGATGTTCTACATTCTCCGGTTTCTGCTGGGAGTATGCGAGGCCGGGTTCTTCCCGGGGATCATCCTGTATATGAACTACTGGTTTCCCGCGAGGCGCCAAAGCGTGGCGATGTCGGGCTTCCTGATTGCCATTCCGGTCAGCCTGACACTCGGCGGCGTCATCTCCGGCTGGCTGATGGAAAACACGCACGGTCTGCTCGGCATGGGAGGCTGGCAATGGATGCTTCTGCTTGAGGGCATTCCTTCTATTCTGGTCGCGTTCGTCGTGCTTTTCCGCATGGGAAATGGAATTCAATCGGCGAACTGGCTGACGGCTTCCGAGAAAGCTCTGCTGCAAAGGAATCTTGAACAGGAAAGCTCGAAAAAGACCCACAGCGTTGCAGCTGCGTTGAAGAGCCCACGAGTCTGGCTGCTGACCTTTATTCTTCTCACGTTCAACACTGGCTTCTACGGCCTGGCCTTCTGGCTTCCTTCAATCATCAAGGCTTCTGGTGTAAAGAGTACTTTGAACATTGGTCTCTTGACCGCTATTCCGTACCTCAGTGCGGTTGCGGCAATGATCTGGAACGCCTGGCACTCGCGTAAGACCGGCGAGCGCAGACTGCACGCCGCTATTCCAGCCTGTATTGGTGGTATCGGCCTGATCCTGAGTGCCGCGTTCGCGAACAACGTTGCTTTGTCGATTGTTTTCCTGACGATTGCCACGTGTGCGATTCTTGGTCTGATGCCTATTTACTGGACGTTCCCGGGACAGATTCTTTCTGGCACCGCGGCGGCCGCCGGCATTGCACTCATCAATTCCGTTGGAAACCTGTCCGGCTTCACCGGTTCGATGATTACCAGTGTCGCTAAAGATCTGACCGGCAATATCAACAATGGCACCTATGCTCTTGGTGCGTGCCTGCTCGTCAGTTGCGTCCTCATTCTGTCGATTCCGCGAAGCATGCTGAACAGGGATTCGGTCGAGCGCGCGTGAGGAAATCGTAGCGAGTGCGGTTGAGAACAAACTGACGCAATTCACCGCCAGCGGCCCACCATTCGGTGGGCCGCTGTTCTTCTACAACGCATCAGATTCGCGCACCTGCGCGAGCGACGCTAAAGGCCGCTCATTGAGCGCTGGAGGCAGCCGTATCGGACGCGCCCTTGCCCTGTGCGTTCTTCTGCGGCTTGCGGGTAGGCGCCATTGTCGAATGGGAGCCCTTGGACGAGGACGTCGCTCCGCCACCCGTATTGGGTGCGCTCATTCCCGCGCCGCCCTGGCCCGCGCCGTTCGCGCCACCTACGCCAGCGCCGCCTGTCCCGACACTGGTGCCGCCGGTTCCGCCGCCGCTGCCGCCACCGTCACCGCCGCTCCCGCCGCCACCCGCGCCTTGCGCAAATGCGGCGCCAACAGAAGCTGCCACCAACACTGAACAGAGCATTGCTTTCTTCATTGCTTCCATGATTACCTCCCTGAGTATTCGAACGCCCGAACCAGTCTCCAGGTCGGCGCTCCTTTTCGTGCACGTGAGATAGCGCCGTCGGTGCAGGCCCGACATTGCGCGTCGTCGACCCATTGGCCGCAGTCGTACTCTGATCGACCTGGCATGCATCACGTCGTATGGGCGGTAAGCGATACGCAACCGCTATGCCTGCCGCCGGATCGTGGAGCGGCACAGAGTAATTGCTGGCTTGTGTATGGAGAAGAGGAAGGCGCACGAGGCCGCATGCCGCTCGCACGAGCGGCATGGCACGAAGCATCGAAAGCGAGCGGAAGCTCGCCTCGGGTACGGCGCTTGCGGCGCCCTGCTGATGGTCTGGCCTGGAAAGTCCGCGCTGAGTTGCCCCGCCGTCAGGTTAAATACGCGGACGCATCAACGGTCGGAATGGACTTGAAACCCGGTTTAGCGAAGAAATAGCCCTGCATGAGAGTGACGCCATGCGCAATGAAGAAGTCGCGCTCGCCCTTGGTTTCAATGCCCTCCGCAACGACGCGAATACCCAAATCCTGACAGATCGATAGCACGCCGCGCACAACGCGCTGACGCACACCGTCAGTGTCGATGCCGCGTAAAAGTCCCATGTCGAGCTTGATGATGTCAGGCTGGAAATCGACCAGCAGGGAAAGCCCGGAATAGCCGGCTCCGAAATCATCGATTGCCGTCAGGAAGCCAAACTGCTTGTACGTCCGGAAAATGTCGACGAGATGGGAGCGATCAGTCAAATGCTCGCCTTCCACCGTCTCGAAGATGATTCTCTCGATGGGAAAGCCATGCGTTCGCGCTGCATCGAGAGTGCTCCTTATGCAAACCTCGGGCTTATAGACCGCGTTGGGCATGAAATTGATGGAGAGAAATGCGTCGAGACCGAGCGCGGCTGCACTGGCAATGGCGATCTGCCGGCAGTGCTGGTCAAACTGATATTTGTTTGCGTCATCGACTTGCGAGAGCACCGAATAGGCAGATTCGCCATTTGGGCCGCGCACCAGCGCCTCACACGCGAACACGGTGCTTGCGCTTATATCGACGATGGGCTGAAACGCGAACCCAATCTCAACGGGCGGGCGCGTTGTGTCCCGGCACCCGGAACATTTTTGCGGCTGCTCGGCCGCGTGATCGTGAATCTTGAAAGAAGCCATTTCGTATTTACCGTCATTGTCTGCTTCGGCGTCGAGCCGATAACGCCAGAAGTCACAGTATCTCGCCGCTCGGCGTTGAGCTTCGCTCGCTTATCCGCACAGCTTTGGACTTATCGTCCATTGTTAACAACTGCACGCATTAAGCATCTTATCGGCGGCCGGCAATAGATCTGTAGAGCGGCCCTCCAACAAAGCAGAGGCGCGTGCTACCGTCCCGGCAAGGCGCCGGAATACTCGCCTCGTATTGCGCGCTGCAACCAACAGCACGGCGCGCGTCCACGCGCCCCGACGAAGAACCGCCCGTTCTCAGGCACCCCGCCATTAAAGATTCGCGCAAATGGACCGTAATACTAGGGACGTAGTGGCACGCGGCATTCGAACGGTCACGCGAACAGGCAGTCGGAGAACAGCGTGAGAATCAAAGCGGCATGGCGCCCTAAACCTTCCAGTCGAGAGCGGTCTCAGGGCAATGCTCACGCAGGCGTCACTAGTTCGTCGGCCCGCAACCAGCAGTTTCTCTCCTATTTTCTTGGCCAGTACGGTCAACGCAGCACTCTACCGCTTGCCAGTCTCCTCATTGCTGCCGCCGCCGGCATCGGCTTAGGCATTCTGGCGCATCGCGTCGCCAGCGAAGCGGCAACCACCGTACGTCTTGCACTGGCACTGGCCGCAGGCGTCGTCGGGCTCGTGGCTATCGGTCGAAAGCTCGCTTCTGACCACGCCCGGCAGCGCGCCGCAATTGCACTCGCGAGTGGGCTTCTCAACGCGAATCGCGACTGCCTGAAGGTGCTCGATACCGATGCAAAAATGCTGCGGGTGTCCGAGCACGGAGCCGCGTTGATGGAAGCCGAGTCGCCAGAACAACTCAGCGGCGCGGACTGGCTCAATTTCTGGAGCGGCGACGAGCGCACGGCCGCCGAGCACGCGTGGCGTGCCGCTCTCGCCGGAACGAGCGCATCTTTCACCGGAAGCTGCCCGACGACCAAGGGACGCACCAAGTGGTGGAATTCGACGCTGACACCCGTTACTGCGGAGAACGGCGCGGTAGTCGCGCTTCTGTGTGCTTCAGAAGATGTCACTCAGCAGTGCGAGTTGCTAAAAGCACTCCGCGAACGCAATGAACTCATGCACGAGATGGAGTCGCATGTTCGGCTCGTGTTCTACTCGTACAGCGCGCATTTTGAACACTTTTATCATGTGAGTGCGGGCGTCGAGCGCGTGTTCGGCATCAAAGCTCAAGAGCTCAGCACGAGGCCCTCGGCGTGGCTCGACCTGGTATTGCCTGAGGACCTGGAGCCGTTGCTAGCGGAGATGCAACGTATCGCGTCGGAAGGGGTCGAAGGCCGCTCGGAATACCGCATCCGGCGCCCCGATGGTTGCCTGCGCTGGATCAGAAGCACGGCCTACCCGGTCCGCGATGGGTCCGGAACCGTGGTGCGCATTATCGGCGTGAGCGAGGACATCACGTCGGAGCAGGAACGCCTCGCGGCACTCGACCGTTTAGCCTACACCGATGGACTCACCGGTCTCGCCAACCGTACCGCCCTCGTTCGGCGGATGAAAACACTGTGCAGACAGAACGTTCCGTTCGGCCTCATGTTTATCGACCTTGACCGGTTCAAGGTGCTCAACGATACGTTGGGTCATACGGCCGCCGACCGTCTGTTGCAGGACATCGCGAATACTATTCAGCAAGCGCTGCCCTCCGACGCATGCATTGCGCGTCTCGGAGGCGACGAGTTCGCGGTCATCATCAGCGGCGAGACTGACAAGGCTGCGTTGGCGGGGTTGGCACAGTCTCTTCTGAACGTCTTTTCTACCGACGTCCGGAAAGACAACGCTGCGCCATTCGTTACGGCATCGATCGGCATCTCTCTCTTTCCCGAGCACGGCCGGGATCACGAGGCGCTCCTCACAAGCGCGGACATCGCAATGTATGCGGCGAAAAAAGGTGGCCGCAACGGCTTCCGCTTTGCCGACAAAGCGTCGAGCGATGTACTTGGCGATTTCGAACTCGAGCGCAGTTTGCCTATGGCGCTTGCGTCAGAGCAGTTCGTCCTTCATTTCCAGGGTATTCACGAGACGGCTTCATTGGCGGTGAAAGGCGTTGAAGCACTCGTTCGGTGGAATCATCCAACACGAGGAATGGTCGGACCGGGAAGCTTCATCCCCATACTGGAGGAAAGCGGATTCATTGTCGAAGTCGGGGCATGGGTCATGGATGCGGCCCTCGCGCAACTGGCGATCTGGCGCGCTGCCGGACGCAGGGGGCTTTGCATGTCGGTGAATGTGTCGGCGCGTCAACTCAGGGACGACACGATAGTCGCGGTGGTCGACCACGCGCTGCGCAAGCATGCATTGCCGCCACGTTGCCTCGAGATCGAATTGACCGAAAGCGCATTGATGGAAAACCCGTCGCTCGCGCAGGAAACGCTGATGGCACTCAAGCGCCTTGGCGTGCGCATTGCCATCGACGATTTCGGCACCGGTTATTCGAGCCTGCGCTATCTTGCAGACTTCTCACCCGATACGGTGAAGATCGACCGCTCCTTTACCGCAGGGCTGGGTCGCGACGCAGCCACCGCGTCGATTATCCGGGGCATCATCCAGATGTCGCACGAACTCGGTATGCAAGTGACGGCCGAAGGTGTCGAAACGGAGCAGCAGCTACGCACGCTGCGCGACGCAAACTGCGACCACGTCCAGGGGTATTTCCTGACGAAGCCGATGGATGCGGAACACCTTGTGGATGCCTGTCGTTCGCTAATGATGCGTCACGGCCCCAGCTCCATGTCCCTGTTCGCGACGCAAGGCAGCGACTGACTAACCGGACCAAGTCGTTGCGTAGCCTATAACGCGCGCAATTCGGCAACGCAACGCTGACGGGAACGAACCGCACCAGTTTCCGTTTGCAACCTGCCAAAGAACCGCGAGCGCGCCCCTCGGGCAATTCCCCATAAAGAACCGCCCTCCTTCGCCGTTAAGACAGGAAATGTAGCTCCGCCCCAGCACTGACCCCAGCGGTACCATGGCAGTAAATCTTTCCGTTTCGAAGTCGATTCTCGCGACTCCGCCCGAACTTGGCGCGGCCGTATCGCCGTCCATTCGTGCCCGGCTGCTGGCGACGCTTTTCGACAACAGGCGGCCTCTGCTCATGTCAGTGGTTGCCAGCGCATTCGTCGCCGCGGTGGCCTACGCGCGCCTGCATCAGCCGTGGGCGATTCTCTGGCTGCTCGCGGACGCGTGGGTATTGCTAGGACGCCTGAGCATCATCCAGGCATACACGTCGCATAACCGGAACAGCCCGCTCAACCCGCGTCCGTGGGCAGCGACGTACGCCCCGTTGTGCCTCACGACGAGCCTCATGCTCGGACTGGGGACCATGGGGTGCGTCGGCACCGCCGACACCACTCTGGCATCGCTCGCCCTCATGGTCGCATCGGGCATTCTGGGCGGGGTCGCTTCGCGGAACGCTTCGGTACCGCGCCTCGCCATCGCACAGATATGCCTCGTCACGATACCCATCGGGTTGGGCGCACTGTTCTCGCCTATCGCCGGCTCGTGGATCCTCGTGCCCCCTCTGCTTCTCTACGTCGGCGCCATGATATCTATCGTGCAGCGCCACTACAGGGGGCTCGTCGCCCTCATGATCGCGGAGCAGAATCACGCCGAACTCGCAGTGCGCTTCGACGCCGCGCTCACGCACATGCCGCATGGGCTTTGCACCATCGACCGGTCGGGAAAGGTGGCCATTGCAAATAGCCGCACCGCCCAGTTGTTCGGCGCGACGCTCGACACGCTGAAACTGAACGTGCCGTTACCCGAGTTCATCGGCCATCTCGGCTTTGTGCAGTTCGGCGAACGGCTGGGTCAGCAGTTCACGGAAAAATGCTCCGCGTGGCTCCGCGAAAAACGGCGCCCCCTCGCACTCGCATTGCCCAACGGCCGCCAGTTGGAATTGACGCGAAACCCTGTGCCGGACGGCAGCGCCGTCGTGATTATCGAAGATGTGACCGAGCGTAAGCGCAGCGAAGCGAAGGTGCTGTATCTGGCTCGCCACGACTCGCTTACCGGACTTGCGAACCGGCGCGAACTGCGCGAGCGGCTTGGGAAGATTCTTTCGAGCGCGCGCCGCGGCAGCGATACGCGGACCGCCGTGCTCTACCTGGATCTGGACGGCTTCAAGCAGGTCAACGACAGGCATGGCCATACCGCCGGCGATGAAGTTCTGGAAGCAGTCGCGACGCGGCTTACCGAAACGCTGCGGCATGGCGAATTTGCCGCACGCCTCGGCGGAGACGAGTTTGCCGTGATCGTCGAGAATGCCGCTCTGCATGCGGTCGTTGCAATCGCCGAGCGCGTGATCCGCGAAATAGCGAAGCCCTATCCGCTAACGGCGGGCGGCACCATCCATATCGGCGCGAGCATCGGTATTGCGCTGGCGGAGGCCCAGGAACCCGTCGACGATCTGATCAGGCGCGCCGACGAGGCCATGTACAGAGCAAAAAAGGCCGGCAAAGGCACCTACCGCATTTCGCACGGGCAAACCGAGCCGGAACCGGACGCGGACGCGGATCGGGATGCGAGCGTCGGTACAGCGTGAGTGCGCACGACGCTTCAATAGCGCCTCTCGCGACGCTCTCCTCCGTTCACACGTAGGCTAATGCCGCCCGTGTCGAAGACCTCGGCGCAAGCAGCGCCTCTGCGTTCGCCGGTGCGCAATCCGCATGCCGCTGCACGAAGCGCAACCTGCGCAGGCCTGCCTGCCGTGCGCTACGGCCGGCAATTAAAACGGAGTATTTCCCCCTGATTGACCCACCCTCTGCGCTGGGCTATGAATCCGATATGCATATCCGGCGATGCACATGCGTGCCGCCGCGCGCCATCGCCGATTTCAGACGGAGGAAGCCGTCATGCTCACGAGACTCGTCGCAATCGCATTGGCGCTCGCGTTCGCAGGGACAGCACATGCACAGGGCGGCACGGTGGGCTCAGGGACCGGCCGCGCACGCACGGACGCAAGCTCGACGGGCAGCGCAAAGCCGCAAGCGCCCGCTTCCGCGCCGGCGACCGGCAGTGCGTCGCTGCCGGTCGGCTCGGGCATTATCGTGGCCCCAGACGAAGGCGCCCGCCCGCCGCGTCCTGACGCATCGCCCGGCACGCCTGCCAATCCAAGCGGCCTGAAGAAGCCCGATTGAGCCGAGACTGGATAACGGACGCACTCAGGGCGCAGAACCTGCTGCCGACCGGCGGCGGGCCTTAACCCGCGGACGACGCAGGTGACGTCACAGAAGCGCCACGACGCGGACGTCGCCCTGCTCAGCGGAGGCCACCACCTTCTCGCCGATGCGGCGGAAGGTGATCGACACCGACGCGTCGCCGACCCGCAGATCACCGACTTCGAGCCAGTCGATGCCTTCCGGCAGCATGGGTTGCTCGATCAGCACTTCGCGGCGTTCGGCGTCGATCGTGATGCCGAGGCACGCCTCCAGCATCATGAACGGCGAACCCGCTGCCCACGCTTGCGGCAGGCAGGCGACTGGATAGGCGGTGGGCGGCTCGCCGCGCCGGCGTGGGAAGCCGCAGAACAGCTCGGGCAGACGCATGTCGAAATTGACGGCCGCCTGGAACAGCGCCTGCAACAGCCGCACCGCCGCTGCCTTGCCGCCGTAGTGCGACAGCCCGCGCGCGCAGATTGCGTTGTCATGCGGCCAGACCGAGCCGTTGTGATACGCCATCGGATTGAAACGCGACTGGCTCGCGGCCAGCGTGCGCACGCCCCAGCCTGTGTGAAACAGCGTGGAGTCGAGCGCGCGAACCACCGCTTCGCCACGCTCACGCGAAGGCAAACCGAAAGCCAGCAGGTGACCCGCGTTCGACGCCATCACACGGCACAGTTCACCGTGACCGTCGAGCGCGATCCCATAGAAGCCGGACTCTTCCATCCAGAACTTTTCTTCGACGCACTCGCGCAGTCTCTTCGATCGCGCCTTGTATTGCGCGGCTGCGTCGTGCAAGCCGCGCAGCTTTGCAAAGTGAGACATGGTGTCGAACGCGGCGCTCGCATAAGCCTGCACTTCGACGAGCGCGATCGGACCATCGGGGAAGCGGCCGTCGGCGTGAAACACGGAATCGTGGCTGTCCTTCCAGCCCTGGTTCGCGAGGCCGCCGTCCGACTCGCGCTGATAGTCGAGCAGCCCATAACGATTCTTGTCGCAGACACCGGCGACCCAGCCCGCCGCGCGTTCCAGCGCCGGCCACAGTTCGTCGATCAGCGCGATGTCGCCCGTGCGAGCCGCATAAGCGCCGGCCAGTACGATGAAGAGCGGCGTGGTGTCGACGCCGCCGTAATACAGCGCGAACGGCACTTCGCCGGTGGCCGCCATTTCGCCCTTGCGCATCTCATGCATGATCTTGCCGGGCGCGGCGTCGCGAAACGGCGAGTTCTCGCTTGCCTGATGCTCGGCAAGAAAACGCAGCACGCCGGCCGCGAGTTGCGGCTGCAACCAGAGCGTCTGCAACGACGTAATCACGGCATCGCGCCCGAACGGCGTGGAGAACCATGGAATGCCCGCATACGGATACGGGCCGGTCGCGAGGTCGGTGGTCAACAAGCCGAGGTCGGCAAGCGAACGGTCGATCCACGCGTTGAAAAGCGGGTTGCTCGAACGCACGCGGGCGGTCACGCGCCGCCGTTCGCGCATGACGAGGTGCGCATCCACCAGCGCGGCGCGCACCGCGGTGCGGCCGACGCGCGGCCGCTCGGTGTCGATCTGCGACATATGCGCTTCGCTCACCGGATGAGTCGGCGACGACACGCCGGCGCTCGGCGCATCCGGCGATTGTGCGACCACCTGAACCGCGATCGACAGATAGATCGACACGCACGCCTGAGCCGGCAGCTTGACGGTGTAGTCGGCGCGGTCGGCGAACAGCTTGTCCGGCTGCGGCGCGAAAGCGATCTGCACATTACGCGCCACGTCGTCGAGACCGACGTAACCCAGCAGCACTTCGTCGTTCTCCACGCGCGGCGCCTCGATGCGCCCCTGCTTCGTGCGCTTCAGGCCGCGCACTTCGAACATGTCACGAAAGTCGCTGCCGAACGAAATGGAGAGCGGCACGATCGCGTCGCTCGCGCCGTAGTTGGTGAGTTCGATTGCTTCGTTGAGCACCGTGCCCGACAGAACGCGCACGCGCTCCACGTGGATCACGCCCTCAGGCGTGCTGTCGCCGCCCAGCGGCGGCAACGGACGGTTGGTCAGATGCGCGGTAAACGACGTGTTGTCGCTGCTGACGCTGCCCGACAGCAGCGAGGGCGCGCGGCCACCGAACGTGAGGCGCAGTTGCGAAAGCACGCGGGTGTCGTTGACGAAAAGGCCGTCGTCGTGGCCGGTGATATCGCCGAGAGGATCGTTGACGATGAAGGTGTCGCCCGACTTCAGCACGTGCTGCGTGGCGCTGGCAACGTTGAGGTTTTCCGTCGGGATGAAAACGCCGTCCTGCTCGGGTTCGCGGTGATCGATTCCGCCCGAGTGGGACAGGCCGCCGAGGGCTTCAGGCTGCTGCATCAGGGTCGCTCCTATGGTTCGCTGCTGCGTTTCGCTTCACTTCCAGTTGCGGCGGGTGGTGCCCGGTCGCTTCCGATTGTAGAAGGTCTGGTCTCTTCAGACGAACTTCTCGCGGGGGAGTTTCGGTTTTTTTTCGGTGGCACAGGACGTGCAGAGCGCCCCGCGTTCTGGCGCGTTGCGGACATGTTGCACCCGCAACCTCGCGCCGCCCAAGTCGATCAGTCGCTGCCTTGAGACCTGCCTTGAGACGCTAAACAGCAACAATGTTTTGCTTTGGCAGGACTGAGTACGCAGCGATGCATCTGCGATACTGAATTCGTGTTCTGCTTGCCCGGCGGACACATCGCTGTCATGGCCCGCCGCGCTTAGGCGGGCCTTTTTAATCAGCCAGAAGAACAGGAAGAACCCGAATGAACGCCTCTCTTGAAACGCTTTTTCCGGACCACGTCCATAGCGAAGACAGCGCCGTCAGCGCGTTGAACCATCAGGACATCGTCGTTGCCCTCTCGGCGGCTTTGAAGACGCAGGACGTCGCGGTGCTGCACATGCTGTATCCGCGCACCGACGCGCGCACGCATCGCAGCCTCGACGCGCTAGTCGACGTGTTGCATGGGCACGGGCTGCACGAAGTCGCGGATCTGATCGCACATGAAGCGCACTACCTGCTGTTCAAGGATCCGGCGAAAGCGTGGAAAGCGTTTCACGAGATCCGCAACGACTCGCTCGCGATCGGCGTGCATCTCTATTATCACGGCCTGGTTGGCGAAGCGGCGGAACGCGCGCTCGACAAGGACGCGCATCGCAAGGCCTAAGCAATCCGTTTGAAAGATCCGCCGGTCACCTGGCGTTTGTCGCGCGAATGAATTCGTCGATGTAACGATTGAAGGCCGATGGATGCGCGAGATTCATGCCGTGCGACGCGCCGCGCACCGTTTCGCGCCGTGCGTCGGGCAACCACGATTGCAGCGCGGCCGCAGTGCGCCGAAACATCTCAGGACTTTTTTCGCCGTCTATCAGCAGCACGGGGCAACGCACGTCGGCGGCCTCTTGCGGCACGTAAGGCGGCAATGGATCGCGCAGTTGCAGCGGGAGCGTGGCCGCGTTGTCGGTTGCCATCCGGCGAAAAGCCGGCGTGCTCATCGCCCAGAAACCGGGGCGGCTTACCGAATCCACGAACAGTTGCAGGCCTGCCTCCACGTCGCCGCTCTCGATCAACTGCGCCGCCCGCGCTCGTAACGCATTGACCGTTTCGGGCACGCTTGCGGGTGGCCGCCCGGCGATCTGCAACGGGCCGCCCGGGTCCGCCAGGGTCAGGGTGCGTATGTGCTGCGGGTAACGGCGCGCGGAATGAAACGCGACGCAGCCGCCGCGCGAATGACCGACCACGTGGGCCGCTCCCACGCCGAAACGCTCGATGAACTGCGCAACCTGATCCGCATGCGCGCTCCAGCTGAACGGGGCGTCAGGTCTGGTATCGGTCATCGGCCAATAGTGCGTGAGACTCACCGCGACGCAACGGTAATGCTTCGAAAGACCGGCGAGTTGCGGCTGCCAGTAACGATAATCGCAAAGCGAGCCGTGCACGAACAGCAGCAGTTCGCCTTCGCCAGCCTCGACATAGGGCATGCGCAAACCGCTTTCCAGTTCGATGAAGAGAGCGGAAGTATCGAAGGACTCAGAAGCGGATCGATTCACAGATGGTTCGCGGCAGCGCCGCGACGCCGGCCGGATGAATTGAGTGGGAGGATCGAGCGCTTGCAGGAATCTGCAAGCGCCACGTAACATGTATTGTCACATAGCCCCGTCTTGCGGTGCCGGTCGGCAGATTCGCGGCTGGAGTGCTGCCGAAAACGCGCGGCAGGCTACGGCCGACTCACTCGTAAGCGAACTCTTCCAGCAAGCCGGCGGCGGCTGCCGCGCCCGCGCCGCGCACGGCGCACGTCAGCGGCTCGTCGGCCACGCGCACTTCGAGGCCGATCTCGTTCGAGAGGCGCCGCTCCAGATTGCCGAGCAGCGCGCCGCCGCCCGTGAGCACGATGCCGTTGTGCGCGATGTCGGTGGCGAGTTCGGCGGGCGCCATTTCCAGCCCGCGTTTTACAGCGCCGATCACCTGGCGCAGCGGTCCTTCTATCGCGTCGGCAATATCGTGATTGCTCAGTTGCACCGTGCGCGGCAAACCGTCGTCAACACTGCGCCCGGTCGCGTTCATGTGCTCGGCCGGCACGTCGCGCACAGCCGAACCGATATTTTTCTTTACGTGCTCGGCGGTCTGCTCGCCGAGCAGCACGCCATACAGATTCCGCACGTAACTGATGATCGCCATGTCGAAGGTGTCGCCACCCACGCGGATCGAACCGCTATACGCAGTGCCGCCGAGCGTGATCACGCCGACTTCAGTGGTGCCGCCGCCGATATCGACGACCATCGAGCCGGTCGCATCGGACACCGGCAAACCCGCGCCGACAGCCGACGCGAGCGATTCGTCGATCAGACTCACCTTCCACGCGCCTGCCGCGACGGCCGCTTCCTTGATCGCGCGACGTTCGACCTGAGTCGCGCTCGCAGGAACGCACAGCGTGAATGCCGCGCGGCGGCTGAACAATTGCCGCGGGCGTGCCATATCGACGAACTGCCGGATCATGTGCTCAGCGGCGGAAAAGTTGGCGATCACGCCATGACGCATTGGGCGCACGGCTTCCAGATTGCGCGGCTCCCGGCCGAGAAGCTGGCGCGCCTCGGCGCCCACCGCCGTGACGCGTTTTGGGCCGGTCGAGTGATCTTTTTCGAAGCAGACAACCGACGGCTGATTCAGCACGATGCCGCCGTCGTCGGTGTAAATGAGCGTATTGGCCGTGCCGAGGTCCACCGTCACGGCCTGGCGGAACAGTCGGTCGAAAAGCGGGTGATGCGGCGTCGGTTTGGCCATAAGAAGGCTCTGTTGTGTCGCTCTGTAGCGTCGCGTGGCGGCTTCGCTCAGTTGCGTCGCTTGTTTGCGTCGTTAGCGCCCATGCACGGCAGCATGAAAAATGCGCCCCCGGTCACCCCTGCCGCGGGCACTGCGCAGTCCCGCGACGGGCGTGATTTTCGTGCTATGAGCAGTTAACGGCAAATAGATCGATATCTTTAGCCCCGCTTTTCAAGCGATCTGTATCAATCGCGCGACAAAGCGCCCAGCGTGCGCTCGAGTGCCTGCTCGCCGAGCGCGACGCCGTCCGCGCTGATCGTGTGGCCCACGCCTGGCAACGCATAGGCGTCGACGGTGTAGCCGGCCGCGCTGAACGCGTCGGCGGCGTATTCGAGCTCCTGCACCGGAATCACCTCGTCTTCCTCGCCGTGAATCAGGGTGAGCGGTGTGCCGTTGTGCGCGCCGACGGGCGACGCAAGCCGCCCCGAGTAGGCGACGACGCATGCAGCGCCCTCGGCGCCCGTCGCCACATGATGAAGCGCCATGATCGAACCTTGCGAAAAGCCGACGAGCGCAAGCCGTCCGAAAGAAAGTTGCCAATGAGCCAGCTCGGCTTCGAGCATGCGGCGCAGCGCGGCATAGGCCGTCGCAGCGCGCGCTTCGCGGTTGCCTTCGCTAATGTCACGCAAGCTGAACCACTGACGCCCGCCGAAACCGCCGTCGAAGGGATCGGTGCCGTCGAGCGACGTGAAGGCCACGTCGGGCAAACGCTCGCTCCAGATGTCCGCGAGCGGCATCAGATCGCGCGCATTGCTGCCCACGCCGTGCATCAGCACCACCAGTCCCTTGGCAGGCGCAGTCAGCGGCGCACGCCGCCAGCCGTGTTCGAATTGCTCCCAGGCCATATTGTTCCTTTGCTGTGTTTGAATTGCGGTTGATGGCGGCCGCCTGCTGCGTCGCAAACTGCAGCATATGCAGTCTGGGTCGGCCCTAGCCGCGAGCATACGCTGTCGGCTTTGCTCGTGCCGCCTCTGCCTGCGCGCGTCGGCGACGTCGAAAGATGAATACAGGTATCCTTTTGCGAGCATCCAGCGGACCCGCCTCACCGTATGGCGCTGCCTGTCGCAGCATGTCGCATGAGCGTCGCATTGGGGCGCATGAATGGCACCCTGAGTGGCAACTTCGTGGCAACTTAGCGGCATCGTGGCGGCACATTAGCGGCAGAAAGCGGCGCATGCCCACGCAGCAGTGCTGGGGTATCGGCGCGCGAGGTCCGCGGCACATCGATCCGGGAGAACCTCTTGAGCCAACCACCGTCCGCGGCGCCTTCCGCGCCCGCGTCCGCCCCACCCGCCCCTCCACCGCCGCTGCAAGGCGGGCAACTGGTGCTCGCGACCGTTGCCGTCGCACTCGCCACGTTCATGAACGTGCTCGACACGTCGATAGCGAACGTCGCCATTCCGACCATCTCGGGCAACCTGGGCGTTTCCGTCGACGAGGGCACCTGGGTCATCACCGTGTTCGCCGCGGCCAATGCCGTTTCAATTCCGCTCACCGGCTGGCTCACGCAGCGCATCGGCCAGGTGAAGCTGTTCGTCGGCGCGATCCTGATGTTCGTGATCGCCTCGTGGCTGTGCGGCATCGCGCCGACGCTGCCGATCCTGCTGCTCGCGCGGGTTTTCCAGGGCGCCGTGGCTGGCCCGCTGATTCCGCTGTCGCAAGCCATTCTGCTCGGCTCGTATCCCAAGGAGAAAGCGTCGACCGCGCTCGCGTTATGGGCAATGACCGCCACCGTCGGTCCGATCGCCGGCCCGGCGCTCGGCGGCTGGATCACGGACAGCTACAGCTGGTCGTGGATCTTCTACATCAACATTCCGGTGGGCCTCTTTGCTGCCGGCGTCACGTGGATGATCTATCGCACTCGCGAGTCGCCCACCCGTAAGCCGCCAATCGACGTGGTCGGGCTGGGCCTGCTGATTACATGGGTAGCTTCGTTGCAGATCATGCTCGACAAGGGCAAGGATCTCGACTGGTTCGCGTCGCCGGTTATCGTCATTCTCGGCATTACCGCGCTGATCAGCTTCGCATTCTTCCTTGTGTGGGAATTGACAGAAGAGAACCCGATCGTCGATTTGCGGCTTTTCCAGCAGCGCAACTTTCTGGGCGGCACGATTGCGATCTCCGTCGCATACGGCGTTTTCTTCGGCAATCTCGTGCTGTTGCCGCAGTGGATGCAGGAGTACCTGAATTACCGCTCGGTCGACGCAGGTCTCGTCACCGCGCCGCTCGGGATTTTCGCCGTGATTCTCGCGCCGGTAATGGGCCGCGTGCTGCCGCGCTCCGACGCGCGCATCATCGCGACAATGGCTTTCGTCGGCTTCGCGATCGTCTTCTATATGCGCTCGAAGTACGTGATCGAAATCGACACCTGGCACCTCGTGATACCGACGCTATTGCAAGGCATTCCAATGGCGCTCTTCTTCGTGCCGCTGACGTCGATCATTCTCTCGGGACAGCCGCCCGCGAAGATCCCGGCGGCGGCCGGCCTGTCGAACTTCGCTCGCGTGTTTTGCGGCGCGGTGGGTACTTCGGTAGCGGGCAATGCCTGGAACAACCGCACAGTGCTGCATCATGAAAGGCTCACCGAACGCGCATCCGTGAACAACCCGTTGTTCAACCAGCAGATCGATTCGACGCAGTCGTTGCTGCATATGAACACGCAATCAGCGCACGCGCTATTCGATTTCACCGTGAATACGCAGGCGGCGATGATGGGCCTGAACGACATCTTCTTTATATCGGCGGTCATCTTCATCCTGATCATTCCGCTGATCTGGATCACCCGGCCCGCAAAGGGCGGCAGTCAGGACGCAGCAGGCGCGCATTGACGGCAGCGCGGGCGTCGCAGCGGCTCTCAAAGCTTCGCGCGGCGCCCGCCTCGACACATTGCGGATGCTTGCCAGTAGAATCGCGGCTCCACAGGGTTGAGCCTCATGAACTACGCATCCATCCTCGAACAGATCCATCGCGACTTGCGGCCTTTCCTCGGCACCGGCAAAGTCGCCGATTACATTCCGCAACTGGCGACAGTCCCCGCCGACAGCTTCGGCATGGCGATCGTCACGCCATCCGGCGAAGTATTTACGATCGGCGAAGCAGACACGCGCTTTTCCATTCAAAGCATTTCGAAGCTATTCGCCTGCACAATGGCGTTCCGGCTGCTTGGCGACGAGTTGTGGCAACGTGTCGGTCGAGAACCGTCGGGCAATGCTTTTAATTCACTGGTTCAGCTCGAAGCGGAGCACGGAAAGCCGCGCAATCCGTTCATTAATGCCGGCGCATTGATCGTGACCGACGTGCTGTGCCGGCGCTTCGTTCAGGCCGAAACCGCGCTCGTCGAATTCATGCGGCGCTTAACAGGCGAAGCAAGCATCGACTACGATCTGCGCGTCGCCCAATCGGAGTTGCAGCACGCCCACCGCAATCGTGCGATGGCGCATTTCATGGCCAGTTTCGGCAATATGGAAATGGCGCCGGAAGTTGTGGTCGATGCATATTGCCGTCAATGCGCGATTTCCATGAGCTGCGTTGAACTCGCGAAGGCAGCACTGTTCCTGACCAATCATGGCGTGGCGCCGTCCACTGGCGAGCGCATTCTGGACACCAGTTCCGCGAAACGTCTTTCCGCGCTGATGCTAACGTGCGGTACTTACGACGCAGCCGGAGATTTCGTCTATCGCGTCGGCCTGCCCGCCAAGAGCGGCGTGGGCGGCGGAATCGTCGCGGTATTGCCCGGAGAAATGGCAGTGTGCGTGTGGTCGCCGGGGCTCGATGCAAACGGCAATTCACTGGCCGGAGTTCTTGCACTCGAATGGTTGACGACCTATACGGGCCAGTCAATTTTCTGATTGCCAATGAGCGTTGGCGCACAGACATTCAGGGTGAATTAACGCAGTGCGAATAGCGCGTCACCGCGCGACGTTGGCACACTGCGCCGCGCTATTCGCCGTTTGCGTTGGCAACCTTTCGAACCGATCAGCCAGCGCGCTTGACGAGTTCGGCGAGCACTGTCTCATAGGCAGTGTTGCCCACTACATGCTCGTTTACGCCTGGCTCGAAATCAATCCAGCCCGAGTTGAAGCCGTCGAGCATTTCAATGCGTGGCGCCGGCCAGGCCGTGCCTTGCGCCTGAAACCGCGCTTCCCATTGATCGCGCGGCACCGCTTGCGCCTTCACGTCACGCTCTAGTACCCGCCCAAGCAGCGCCGCGATTTCACGCTGCGTGTAGCGCTGCGGGCCCTCGATCTCGATCACGCGCCGCCCTTGCCAGGACTGTGCAAGCGTATCTGCGACGACGCGGCCAATATCGGCCGTCGCGACCATCGGATACGCGCGCTCGAGCGGATGAAGGAAACTCGACATGACGCCCGTGTCGCGAGCCGGCGCAATGTCCCACAGCGAGTTTTCCATGAACCAGGCGGGCCGCATGATGGCGGTGGGCAACGGCAGGTCAGCGAGCGCCTCTTCGAGAATATGAACCTGCGTGATCAGGCCAAGGCCGGACACACGCTGGCCGCCAACCGAAGACAATACCGCAACGCGCTCAGGCCGCGCCTGTGTCAGCGCTGCTTTGAGTACAGCCGCTCCAGCGTGTGCGCCTGGATAGCCAGGCTCCGGCGCGAAGTTCGGCGCCATCATCGCGAATACGCCTGCCGTGCCGCGAAAGGCTGCGGCGAGCGCTTCGGCGTCCTCAAACGATGCGATCGCCACCTGGGCGCCACGCTCCTCCCACTGCGCGGCCTTCTTCTCGTCGCGCAAGACTGCGCGCACTTCATGTCCGGCCGCTAATAAGGCGCGTGCCGCCGCGCCGCCAACCTGCCCTGTCACACCCGTAATCGCATACATGTTCGATCGCTCCTTAAAGGGTAAATGCGGTAGTGCGACGCATTCTCACCGTTTAATCGGCATTTCTCGATAGCATCGATATCATTTGTTCAATGACGAAATAGCATGCTTATGTTTCATGTTTGTTGCGCGTGAAAGGTGCGTGCTTATTTACCGGACAACGGTTCAACGTTTCGCGCCGCGCTCAACGCGGTTTGCACTGCGGTGTCTATGCTTGGTTGCAATGCAACAGACTTGATAGTTCAGTCCGTTGGTGTTTGAACCGCTGCGAACAAGGGGCTTTTCATGTGCGGAATCGTAGGAGCAGTGGATCGGCGCGATGTGACTTCGATGTTGACCGAGGGATTGCGACGCCTCGAATATCGCGGCTACGACTCGTGCGGTATTGCCGTCCTTCAGCAAGGCGCGCTACGGCGGGTGCGGAGTGTTGCGCGCGTTGCGAATCTTGCCGCAGAAGTTGCGCAAGCAAACTTGTCCGGAATGATCGGTATCGCACATACAAGATGGGCCACTCATGGAGCGCCCGTCGCAAGGAATGCACATCCGATCTTCTCAAGCGGCGAAATCGCCATCGTCCATAACGGCATCATCGAAAATCACGAGTCGCTGCGCGAAGAACTCAAAGTACTCGGCTACGTTTTCGAATCGGATACGGATACGGAAGTCGTCGCTCATCTGATTCATCATGCCTGGCAGAAGGAGTCTTCGGGCGACCTGCTTTCGGCCGTGCGCCATGCGCTTGCACGGCTGCATGGCGCATACGCCATCGCGGTATTCGCGAGAAATGATCCGCACCGCGTGATCGGCGCGCGCGCGGGCTCGCCGCTCGTCGTCGGACTCGGCGACCAAGGCAACTATCTGGCGTCTGACGCAATGGCGCTCGCCGGTACGGTCGAGAAGTTCATTTATCTGGAAGAAGGCGACATGGCGGAATTGACGCTGGACGGCGTGCGGGTCGTCGATCAACGCGGCAATACCGTCCAGCGCGACGTCAAGATCCAACATTCGAACACCCACGCGGTGGAGCTCGGCCCGTACCGGCATTACATGCATAAGGAGATCTTCGAACAGCCCAGCGTGATTGCGGACGCAATCGAGGCGGTTCATTCGATCTCGGCTGACTTATTCGGACCCGGCGCAAGGCACGCTTTCCGCGAAATCGACTCATTACTGATCGTCGCGTGCGGCACGAGTTACTACGCGGGCATGACCGCAAAGTACTGGTTCGAATCGCTTGCCAAAGTACCGACGCAGGTAGAAGTCGCCAGCGAATACCGGTATCGCAGCAGTGTCGCCAATCCTCATACACTAGTCGTGGTCGTGTCGCAGTCGGGCGAAACGGCGGATACCCTCGCGGCTCTGAAACATGCTCAATCGCAGGGACACCGGCACACGCTGGCTATCTGCAACGTCGCAAGCAGCACGATGATGCGCCAGGCGCAATTCCAGCATCTGACGAGTGCCGGACCCGAAATCGGCGTTGCCTCGACGAAAGCCTTTACGACACAACTGGTCGCATTGTTTCTGCTGGCGCTTACGCTCAGTAAGCAGCGCGGGCGCCTTCCGGCGGCGCAGGAGGCCGAGTATCTGGATCAGTTGCATCAGTTGCCGGCACGCCTGAACAGCGTACTCGCGCTGGAAGCGCAAATCATTGCCTGGGCCGAAGCATTCGCGCGGACCGAGCATGCGCTTTTTCTCGGGCGCGGCTTGCACTATCCAATCGCTCTGGAAGGCGCTTTGAAGCTGAAGGAGATCTCATACGTACATGCCGAAGCCTATCCGGCCGGCGAGTTGAAGCACGGACCGCTCGCGCTGGTGACAAGCCAGATGCCGGTTGTGGCGATCGCCCCCAACGACGCACTGCTCGACAAGCTGAAATCGAACATACAGGAAGTGCGGGCCCGCAGCGGCCAATTGTATGTATTCGCAGATCAGGATTCGCGGATTGCGAGCGAAGATGGCCTAAGGGTAATCCGCATGCCGAACCACTACGGCTGTTTGTCGCCAATCCTGCACGTGGTGCCGTTGCAACTGCTTGCTTATCACACGGCCTGCGCGCGCGGCACCGACGTCGACAAGCCGCGCAATCTGGCGAAGTCGGTCACTGTCGAATGAGGCGTAGCGCACAGATGGGTTGACAGTTTGTGTGTACAAGCAAACGGATGCATGACGACGAACGTGCGCCGCACATGTAATTGAAATTCATTGAGCCGGCCAACGCCGGCTTGATAGCGCGAGGAAGCAAGCATGCAGATTTATCCGATCAATCCGAGCTTTACGGCGGGAGCGTGCTTCGAACTCGCCGTGCAGCCGAACACGCGCTTTAGCGTTGCTCTTTATCAGCAACAGGACGACGACTCGCTGACGAGTCTGTGCGGCGTTGTTGTCGAAGGCAAAAACGGTGTAACGGCCACGTTGAAAGACGGCAAGTACTTGTTCGAATCCACGGGCAATAACGTGCGGATGCGCTTCGACGAGGACTGGAACTGGCCGACGATCACAATCCGGCCGAACGTGACGGACCTGGAGACCGGCGCCTATGTAGCGATCGCCTATGAGGTCGATGCCGACGGCAAGCCCGTTCACGAGCTTGGGCAGTCGTGCGCCGCGCATCGGCCGATATTCGCGGCACGCCCCGACAGCGACAGCATGGCGCTCGTCATCGCGCGTCCGCGCAATCCGACTGCGGCTCTTGCGTACATCGTGCCTACGGCTACCTATCACGCGTACAACTCGACGGGCGGCGGCAGCTTCTATGACGATCGCGTCCACCGCTATCGGGCAGCGAATAAAGTCAGCCTGCATCGCCCCGGCGGCGGGCTAGGTGCACGGCTCGGCGAACCGGTCGATCCGTACGATACGCGCTCGACCCGTCAACAGTTCGCACATTGGGACGCCAAGTTCATCCGGTGGCTGCGCAAGGAAGGCATTGCTTGCGACTTCTACACGGATCTCGATCTTCACAGCGCGACGGCCCTCGATCTGACACGCTACCGCTGCATGCTGAGCGTCGGTCACCACGAGTACTGGAGCGAAGAAATGCGCGCGCATGTCGCGTATTTCGTCACGCAAGGCGGAAACCTTGCGGTTTTCAGCGGCAATACGTGTTATCGGCCCGTGAGGTTCGTCGGCTCGGAGCCCGGTCAGCTCACCGAGATGCGCAAGCTCGCGGACAACTGGGACGTGCTCAAGGAGCGGATCGATCTCGATCCACGTGTAAGCGGCAATGAAAGCAATCTGATAGGACTGACTTATAAGCACGGCGGCGGCCACTGGGGTACATGGTCACGCTGGCGTCGCCGGTGGGTCAAATGCGAGCGTCGAGCGGTCGGCTTTACCGTCAAGCGGCCAGAACATTGGATATTCGCCGGTACTCAGTTGCAAAAGGACGACACGTTTGGCGCGGAAGATCGTCTCGTCGGATATGAAGCCGACGGCATCCCGCCCGAATGGAGTGACGATGCGTTTGAAACGCTGGCGACTACAGATCCGCTTGCGGGCTGGGAGATGGGCGGAGCAGGCGCGATCGGCATCTTCCGTCCGTTGCTTCGTGACGGTCGCCGCAGCGTGGGAGAAGTGTTTAACGTAGGCACGACCGACTGGGCTCGCGCGCTAATGGATAGCGCGGCGAAGAGCAATGGCGTAGTTCAGCAGATTACCCGCAACGTGATCCGCAAATACGCAGGACTCGAAGCGGCAAATGAATTGCCGCTACCTGCCTCGGAGACGGCCAGCGCCACAAAGGAGGCTGCATTGCACACCGACGCCGGTTGAGCGGTACACCGTGTACGGAATGAAGGCAATGACCGTTACACACCCGATGTTGTCGGAAGGTGACACGATCGGGTAATACCTGGCTTACCCATGCGGCGGCATAAATTACTTCGGTTTCCTACTCATATTTCTTTAAGGTTTATGGATGACACTCTCTTCATGCCGCGTTTTCAGCGGATCTAGAGGCTTTTTCAGGGCAATGAAGTTGAACTTTCAACGCCTCGGCGTTCGCTCTCCCGCACTGAGCGGCAGGTTTTAACGCACGTCTGCGTTGTCAGCCAAGGTTGGCTGTTTGAGGCTGAATTTAGGTGAGCACGCAACCAGCCTTACAGCGTATCCTTTCATTCAACTCCCAGCGAAGAAAGATTGCGTAAGCATCGTCCTCGACGCTTCTTCGCCCACGTCCCTATAAAGCACTGTCATACCTGACCGGCATTCAACCAATAAATAGTTAGACCTTGAACAACAGGAGACAGCATGAATAAAGTCGGCCCCGCTAGTTGCCTCCTACCAACGGATAATGCGGCACAAGTGCTTCGTCTAATTAATACGAATGCACATATAGATATCGTTTCGAGCCGTGATCTTGAAGCCGGCCTCGACGAAATCGATCTCGAAAGCGTCGCTGCCGGAAGTACTGCGGCAATTCGCCGCCGCGCACACGGTGGCACCGATCAGTTGCAAATGCTTATTGCGCCCGATACGGATGCAACGCTTGCGTCTATCGTCAGGTCCACTCTGGATTGTCAAGACTTAATTGCTCCCGTATGGATCCTGGACCAAACAGATCATGGCGCAGTCATTGCGCGACCTGCGGAAATACGCATCAGCTTCTTTCCATACTCAAGTCCCTTAAGTTCTGCAAAGTCGGGAGCACCGAAAAAGGAAGACGAGAAAATCCACGCTTCCGCGCAATGGCTCACCGAAAACTGCGAGCACGACATTTCGATCGCCGAGGTCGCTCAAGCCGCTGCAATGAGCGAGCGGACTTTTCTGCGCAGGTTCCGCCAGCAGATCGGCACGACACCCTCCGAGTATTTGCTGAGAGCACGTCTCGAGCGCTCGTGCCGCTTGCTGGCCGAGGGCGATTTGCCCGTCGACAAGATTGCGCGCCGCAGTGGCATGGGCAATGGATCGCAGCTCGCGAAGCTATTTCGCAAACGTTTCAGGGTCTCGCCAACAGAATTCCGCCGCCGCGCCCGCACAGGTACCGCCTGAGCGAGAGTAGCCATGGAAGAAGGCGGGCCGCACGGCAATTGGCGTGATCTGCCGTTGGCATCGCGTGCCGAAAGGTTCGCGTTCACGTCGATATTGATTGGGTTTGCAACTGTTTATGTATTGGCGGTGATTGTCGTTTTCGCGGTCGTGGCGATCGTAATGATTCCGCTACGGATCGTATCGACGATTGCAGCAGCTGTCAGGGCCGCAATGCGGCGTGAATGACGGCGTTTCGAAGGGCCGCGTAGTGGCGATGCGCGACAAGCAATTGGCGGCTGTGCCGCCGATTGGGCGGAAGTTTGTCGAATCAGCTGTTACTACAATGCAGCTATCGTCTGACCGGCTATGTGCATTTGATAAATATATTGGGAGCCCTAATCGTGATGGATCTTGTTGAATTCTCAAGTCTGCGTGTCAATGAGAAAATCGACTACTCACAACCGTCGAAGCACATTGGCCTTCTCGTTTCCCAGAACTTCTTTACGGCGACCGCGGGCGCCATTGGGGACGCTTTCCGTCTGGCTAACGCGGCGGAACTCGCCCGGGGCGAGCAGGCGCCCTACCGTCTAACGGTATTGTCCGACCAGGGGGGGCTTGTCACCAGCTCCTGTGGCATTTGCATTGGCACGGAACAACTTAATCATTACAGCATCAGCGACTTCCATGCGTTCTTCGTGGCCTGCCGCGACTCGGCGGTGACAACCGAGCCGACAGATCGCCTTCATTCGTGGATCACCCGTCAGGGAGCCATTGCATCGCTTCGCATTACGCAAGGCTCGAAGCTCGCGGTGGTTTATAAAAACGCTTCGCGGCTGGCAGTACCCGTCGTTCTGTTCGACGACGAGGTTGCGGGACCGCGCGCGAGCGGAGCGACACCAGCTGAACTGGCCGTCGCCCAGATCGAGCGCGACCTCGGCCCGCAGATTGCCCGCAAGGTCGCGCTCGACCTGCAGACCAATGCGGTCAAGCCCACGAGGCCCCGCGAAGGTGACGCGAAGTCGCTCACCACGACGAGCAAGGTTCGAGAGTCGGCGCGCTGGATAAAAGAAAACTACAGCAAGCCTATTTCCGTGGCACAAGCAGCGGAATCCGCAGCGATGAGCAAGCGTAATTTTCGGCGACGCTTCAAGCAGGAGTTCGGCATGACGCCGCTGGAGTACCTGCTGCGCACGCGGTTTGAAGTTGTCCGCGCAATGCTGAGTTCCACCAACGTTCCTATCGGGAAGATTGCACGCCGGTGTGGAATGGGCGACGGCAACCGGCTTGGCCGTCTTTTCAAGGAAAGGTACGGCATGTCGCCCACCGAATTCCGCGCACAGCGTCACCAGATCCTGTAGAGCGGCTCACGCAGGAGGAAAGCCACATCGCATCAGACCAATTTTTATGACTACTCCGATTCGTAAGACGCTGCTTTATCTCATTCTTATCCAGGGCGGCAACTATATCGTACCGTTGCTGATGTTGCCGTACCTGGGTCATGTACTCGGTGCGAGAGAGTTCGGGGTCCTCGCCTATTGTCAGGCGGTTGCCCAATACATGGTCTTGTTGACCGACTACGGTTTCAACTTCACGGCAACGAGGCACGTCTCCGTGAACCGCGGCGACCCTCGCGGTTTGGCAGAGGTCTACACGAGCACTTCCGCTGCGCGACTCGTGCTCGTCATGGGAGCACTCGTGCTGATCGTTGCGGGTGTGTTGTTCGTGCCGGACCTGCGACAGCATGCCGACGTGCTGGCCGCGTTGTTTCTCGGGATCGTCGCCAACGCCGTCACGCCGATATGGTTGTTCCAGGGCCTGGAGCGCATGCGCGCGCTAGTTTTACCGACGTTTCTTTCGCGGCTCGTCGGACTGGTCTTCGTGTACCTCGCAGTAAGAGGTCCGGGCGACGCGGCGCTCGCCGCGCTTGGTGTGAGTCTCGGCAATGTGCTGCTCGCGATCTGTGCGCTGTGGATTCTCCATCGCAATCGACTGGTGAAACTCGTCGGTACATCCACGAGCAAGATCGTCGAGGCGCTGAAAGACGGGTTCCCGCTTTTTCTCTCTTTCGTATTGATCAGCTTTTATGTGAACTTCAATTCCATTCTGCTGAATTACTTTCACGGACCGGAAGTAGTCGGCCAGTTCGCAATGGCGGACAAGATCCGCGTGGCGGCGCAAGCCATGTTCATGGTGATTAGCCAGGCTTTCTATCCACGCATCAGCCAATACCATGCGACCGATCCTCAAGCCGCGCAGCGTCTGATGCGTATGGCAATGCTTGCCGTGTTCTCGACTTCGATCAGCCTTTTTATCGGTATCGAATTGCTCGCGGCGTGGGGCATCGAAACGTGGATTGGGCCGCAGTTTCACGCGTCGATTCCTCTGTTGAGACTAGAGGCCGTGTTGCCGCCGATCATCAGCGTGGCAGTTGTATTCGGCGACCTGGGACTGCTCGCGCAAGGACGGGCGCGCTCACTGACCAATGTGTTTGTCGGCGCAACCGTTCTGCATCTTCTCTATGTCGTTCCACTCACTCGCTACGGCGGCGCCAAAGGGACGATCGTGGCCGTGATCCTGACCGAAGTGGTCGGCGCAGTGGCCTTCGTGTGGCTGTATTTTCGCGGCGTCGCTCCCACTTCGCGCGGTGCGGGTCGGTCGCCTGTTGCGCCGTCAGCGGGTCAGGAGCCACGCGGCGCGGATGCGGGTTGAGTGCGGTTCTGGTTCATCAAACAATCAAGGTGCCCTATGTCAGCTTTTTCCATCATCGTGCCGGCTTATAACGTGCAGGCCTATCTCGACGATGCGCTCGCAAGCATCGCCGGCCAGTCCTTCACGGATTTCGAAGCGATCATCGTGGATGACGGCTCCACGGATGGCACCGCCGCGATTGCGCAGCGCTATTGCGATACCGACCCGCGTTTCACCTATGTCTATCAGCCCAATCGCGGGCAATCCGCGGCGCGCAATCTGGGCACCTCGCTCGCGACCGGCTCCTATGTGTACTACATGGACAGCGACGACATTATCGACACCGACACGTTGAGCGTGTGCCATCGGGAATTCAGCAATCCCGAGATCGACGCCGTCATGTTCGAGGCTGCTGTGTTCCCGAACGACGCGCCCATGTACAAGCAGGAAGTGAATGGTTACCGGCGGCCTCTGGGAACCGCGACGTTCTGGTCGAATGAGTTCGTCGTCGAGTCGTTGCGGCAAGGACGCTATTTCGTATCGCCATGCTGCTTCATTACGCGACGTTCGGCGATCGGAAGCCTCCGCTTCCTGGAAGGCATCGTGTACGAAGACAATCACTTCTTCGCAGCATTGCTGCTGCAACAACGGATCAAAGTGGCCGTGCTGAATCAGGCGCTATTCAAAAGACGCCTGCGAATGGATTCGACAATGTTCACGACGAAAACGCTGCACCATTACAACAGCATGTACCGGCTGCTTCACGAAATGTCGGAACTGTCGTTCATTGCGCTCGATCCGCCGGCGCGCGCGAGGATCAAGCAGGAGATCATCGGCAAGACGCTGGGCGATCTGCATTTCGCAAGCGCGATGGTCGGCCCCGATTTCAAACTGCGAAGCATGAACGTGGCAGCGACATGGTACGTCGCCACTCATATCTCGCCTCGCCTCTTTTCCGCGAAGCGTCTGTTGCTCGCGCTCGTGCCGGAGTTGTATCGGCTGAAGCCTGAACTTTGATCGATCGTGGATAGGTGTGCGCCGCAATTTCCAAAACGGCGCACACCTGGATGCCCCGAGAAAAACATGTTGTGATGCCTGTTGTGCTGAGTGCCTTCGTTAAAGTCTGAATCGTTGCCGCAGCGTGGTTGCGAGGAGTTCCATTGCCTCCGTTGTGCGGCCCCGATCGCCGCGCATCAGAACCACATCGTGGTCTTCAATCTGCGGCAGGCCGTCGAGCACCCGCATATCGGCGCTGACGCGTGCACGGTCGAGAAGCGTCACGGCCAGACCGGATTCGACACAAGCCTTGATCACCTGAGTCGAGCCGCTGTCGAGGATCACCCGCCACTTCCTTCCTGCTGACTGCAGTGAGCTCGTCATTGCTGCACGATAAGGACACGGCTCCGCATAAAGCGCCAACGGAAGCGGACGGGTGTCATCGACGACATAGCTCGGGCTGCCGACCCAAACCGGCGTTGTCACGGTCAGTACATCCGCAGACCTGCTTTCCTTTGCGGGCTGAACGACTATCGCCAGATCGAGCTTGCCGCGACTGATCTGATCGCGAAGCTTGAAGCTCGGTGCAGTCTTTACTTCGAGAACCACGTTGGGCCAACTGGTCGCGAAGCCCGGCAAGATATCGCGGATCACATGCGCAGCGTATTCATCCGGTATGCCGAATATGACCCGGCCGGCCAGTCTCTTTCCCTTGATGTCTTCCACAACGCGATCGTGCGCCGCAAGCACCTCGCCCGTACTGGACAGAAGCCGCTTGCCGAGCGCCGTCAACGTGACCGACTGATTGTCCCGTTCGAGGAGCCGCCCACCTGCAATAGCCTCGAGGCGCTGAATCTGGATGCTCACGGCCGCGGGGCTCCTGTTGACCAGTTCCGCCGCCGCGCGAAAGCGTCCTAACCGGGCGACAGCGTGAAAGGTCCGCAGGAGATCGATGTCGAGAACGGTGCTCATGGTTTAATTCTGTTAAATGACTGAGTCAGTCTATTTCAATTTTCGAATCTATCCCGGCGGACTACTCTGCATGAATGGCGAGAACATCGACACACAATGCAAGCTTGAACCCCAATTCGCGCGACGCGAACCGCGTGCCGCTGCCCATGCTCGAGGCGGGGATGGTCCTGACGTGGAGTTCCGGCTTTGTTGGAATGCGGTTCTCCGCGGATTACGCTCCAGTACTTCTGGTGCTGCTGTGGCGGTTCATAACACTTTCGCTCTGTCTTTTTCCCTTCGTCGCTCGCGAGATTCGGAGTGCGCCTTTGCCCGTATTGATCCGGCAGTCGATCATTGGGGTATTCGCGACAGCGGGGTATCTCGCCGGCGTCGCGAGAGGAATCGAGCTTGGTGTTCCGACCGGTCTCGCCGCCCTCATTGCAGACTTGCTTCCAGTGGCCGTAGTAATCATTTCGACCTGCGTCTTCCGCGAGCACAGCCCGAAGAGTGTGTGGGCCGGACTAGCGCTTGGCCTTGCAGGAATGTTGATTGTCTGTCGCGACGCGGTGGCGCTCGGAAAAGCGCCGGCATGGGCATACGCACTGCCGGTTGCAGGTATGGTTTCACTTGCAGCGGCTACGGTTTGGCAGCAACGATCAACGGCTCGCGCGGGAAGTTTGAGCCCGCTGGGCATGCTTTGGCTGCAAAGCGTTGTCTCCTGTCCGGTCTTTCTATGGCTGCAGGCATCGCATGGCAACGTCATGCCGATCGCAACCGTGGGGTTTGCTGCCAGCGTCGCCTGGACTGCCATTCTGGCGACGCTTGGCGGATGGGGGCTTTACTGGACGTGTCTACGGCGCTCGTCGTCTGCTCGCGTCACGAGCGTACTCTTTCTGAGTCCTCCGATCACGCTGATCTGGGCATGGGCGATGTTTCGCGAGCCACTGTCATGGCCCATGGCTATGGGAATGGGGATTTCCGGCCTTGGAGTCCTGCTCGTTGTGCGACGCGACCGTGCCGGAGGCAGACTGTTCGACAGCAGACTTCGGTGAGCCGAACGATTGCCACCGCACCGGCAACGCTTCGGGTTGTATCGATTGCGACGAGTACAGCGCTAACCCAACGCCGTTCGCTAGGCCGCGAACAGACGGCGATGCACGTTGCGCAAGTGCGCCCGCATCGCGGTCTTCGCGGCGCGTGCATCGCGATTGAGAATGGCCTCGCCAATCCTGCGGTGATCCGCGTTCATCGCCAGCGTAATCTGCTTGTCAGCGTAAAAAGCTTCGAGGTGCGTGAACACGGGGCTATAGCGCTTGTTCCATAGCATCGTCATCACCTCGGTCAGTAGCGGGTTGCCCGTCATCTCGCTGATGAGCACATGGAAGCGCCTGTCTTCTTCGAGAAACGCGGCGTCGTTCACCGACTGCGCCTCCAGGTCGCCGATGATGCGCGTAAGCAAGCGCCGCTGCTTGCCGGTGCCGTTCTTTGCAGCAAGCGCCGCGATTTCGCCTTCTATCATCGCGCGTGCGGAAAGCAGATCGGCAACGCTGAACGCTGCGTCTTGCACCGGCGCCTGTTCGCGTGACTTGTCCAACTGGCGCACGAAAACGCCGGTCCCAGTGCGTATCTCCACTCGCCCCGCGATTTCGAGCGCAATCAATGCCTCGCGCACGGAAGAACGCCCCACGCCGAGTTGCCGGGCCAGATCGCGTTCGGCAGGCAGCGCCTGTCCCGGCTCGTAAGTACCGTCTTCGATGAGCCCGATGATCAGGCTCGAGATTCGCTGATACAGACGCTCGGGTTTGAGAGTGGGCAGGTCCATTGGCAGGTTCATTCGCGCTCCTTTACCCGTTTCGTCGATCGAATTGCATCACTCAAAGACAGTCGCTATACTGCCTCGGCGGTCCGGTGGCCTGACCACTCGTATGGCCTGACCGCAATGAAATTGAAGGCAGTCCCTGGAAGCAACCGTTTGAAAGCATAGCATCGGCGATTTCGCGGATGCGCTCAAAAAAGGCGTGCTCATGACGATGTCATTTCAGTGCTTCAGCACCGGCGCTTGCCGCCTTGCCCGCATGCGGTCCGCTCGAGTCACGCACGTACCCGCCCCCTCCCGCTTTTCGTCCAGCTTTCAATCAGCGCCGCCCTGAAGGCGCTTCCGCGCGCATTGAATCGACGAAGCCGATCCGAGCAGTCCGAGCAGTCAGCACAACAACAAGGAGACACCATGTTCCGCTCAGCCAAGCAGGTGACGATCACGCTCGCCGCAGCGTCATGTATGTTCGCGGGCGCAGCGCGCGCGCAAGTGGCCACCGGCGATACGTCGCAAAAGAAGATCGCGCTGTCGAATAGCTTTGCGGGCAACTCCTGGCGGCAGTCGATGTTGAAGAGCTGGAACACGGTCTCGCAACAGGCCGTCGCGGACAAGAAAATCGGTGCGGCTCCCGCATTTACCACTGCCGAAAACCAGGTGACGGAGCAGGCGCAGCAGGTGCAGAACCTGATCCTGCAAGGCTATAACGCGATCGTCATCGACGCCGTGTCGCCGACCGCGCTCAACGGCACCATCAAGAAGGCGTGCGCAGCGGGTGTGGTCGTCGTGTCCTTCGACGGTATCGTCGACGAGCCGTGTGCGTATCGAGTGAACTTCGATTTCAAGGGCTGGGCTGAGCAGGGTGTGGACTATCTCGCGCAACGGCTGAACGGCAAGGGGAACATTCTCGAAGTGCGGGGCGTGGCGGGCATTTCCGTCGACAACCTGATGCATGAAGGTGTGCTCGATGCGATGAAAAAGCATCCCGGCATGAAACTCGTGGGATCGGTGAACGGCGACTGGACGCAGTCGGTCGCACAAAAAGCCGTTGCGGGCATCTTGCCGACACTGCCGCAAGTCGATGGCGTCGCGACCGAAGGCGAGATGTCGTTCGGCATCGCGCAGGCTTTCAAAGCCGCCAATCGCACCACGCCGCCGATGATCATTGGCAGCACGTATCCCGAACTCAACTGGTGGAACGAGCAGACAAAGAACGGCTATCAGTCGCGGTCGCTGTCCAATCCGCCGGGCGCGGTCACATTCGCGTTCTGGGTCGCGCAGCAGGTTCTCGCAGGAAAGAAAATTCCGAAGGACGTGACCATCAACGTGCCGCTGCTCGAAATTTCGCAGCAGGAGTTGCCGGCGAAGCTGGCGGCGACGCCGCCGGGCGGCATCAGCGACGTCACCTATACGCTGCCTCAGACGGTCGCGCTTCTGGACAAGAAGAAATAAATCTTTTGAATCGAAGTATCGCCACGCATGGAGCATGTGAATGGGCGGAACAGGAGACGCGATTGCCCGACGTGAGGCGCTGATTCGCTTCGAAGGCATTAGTAAGAGTTTCGGGCGCGTGCGCGCGCTCAACGACATAGACTTCACCTTCATGCAGGGCGAATGCGTCGGCATTGCCGGACATAACGGCGCGGGAAAATCGACGCTCACGGCCGTGCTGGCGGGCGTCCATGCGCCGACGCAAGGGCGCATCGAAGTCGAAGGCAGGCACGCGCCGCATTACGACGCCAACGCCGCACGCGATGCCGGCGTACGCTGCGTGTTTCAGGAGTTGTCGCTCTGCGCAAACCTGACGGTCGCTGAGAACATGTGCATCGTGCATCCGCAACTGCGTGGGCGCGGATGGCGCCGCACGGCCACGAAGCTGATGCACGAGAAGCTCGACGAGATTTTCCCGGGCAACGGGCTGAAGGGCAATGAACTTGTCTCCGACCTCACGCTGACGCAACAGCAGATGGTCGAGATTGCGCGCGGATTTACCGTCACCGACACGCCCGTGCGTCTTGTCATTCTCGACGAGCCGACGTCATCGCTCGATGCGCATACCGCAGAACAGTTGCTCGCGTTTGTGCGCAAGGCGGCGGCAAGCGGCGTCACCTGCCTGCTCATCACGCATATGCTCGGCGAGATCGAGCGCGTGGCCGACCGCGTGGTGGTCATGCGTGACGGCAGCATCGTCAGCGTGCTTTCGCGAGAACAGTCGAGCCGCGAGTCGATCATCCAGGCGATGGGGCAGCACCTCGAAGCCGACAAGGCGTCTGTCGTAACTCGCGTCCAGGCGGATCGCGAGCGGGAGCGGCACTTCATATGGAACATCGGCGCAAAGCGCCATACGCCGATAGAAGCGTCGCGCGGCGAAGTGATCGGCTTTGCGGGACTGGCGGGCCAGGGGCAAACCGAGGCGCTTATTGCGATCTATGAAGCCGCGACGAAGCGCGGCGCGAGCCGCGCGAAGGTGGCTTTCGTCGCCGGCGACCGCGGGCGCGACGGCGTCTTCCCGATCTGGTCCATCGCTCAGAATCTCGACTTGCGCTGGCTCGCGGGCGGTGCGCCGCGCAAGCGCGGCCTCGTCGATTTTGCGGCGGCGCGGACCATCGTCGAGGAGTGGCGCGCGAAGATCGGCATACGCGGGGCGGCGATGAGCGCGGGGATTCTGTCGCTCTCGGGCGGCAATCAGCAAAAGGTACTCTTTGCGCGCGCGCTTGCATCGGACGCGGAGCTGATCCTGATGGACGATCCCACGCGCGGCGTCGATGTCGGCACCAAGCGCGACATCTATCAACTGGTTCACGACGAAGCCGCAAAGGGCCGCACGTTCGTCTGGTACACCACGGAAAACGAGGAATTGTCGCACTGCGACCGCACTTACGTGTTCCGCTCGGCCGCCGTCACGCGCATGCTTCATGCCGACGAATGCACGGAAGAAGCACTGCTCGCGGCCAGCTTCGAGGAGCAGGCCGCATGACATTCGCCATCACGCAAGCGCGTTTGCGCGCGATGCTTCCCGCCATATCGCTCGTCGCGGTGTTGATACCTATCCTTGTCATGCAGCCCGCGGTAATGAGCTACTTTGGCTCGAGCCTGCTGCTGAATCTTGCGGTGCCGATCGTCCTCGCGACGCTCGCGCAACTCGCGATCATCACCGTCAACGATCTCGACCTGTCGATCGGGCCGTTCGTGAGTCTCGTCGCATGCATCGGCGCGACGCTGCTCGTGAAGACACCGTGGCTCGGCGCCCTCGCGCTCGTCGGCTGCGTGCTCACTTATGCGGCCGTCGGCGCGTTGGTCGAGTTGCGCCAGATTCCGTCGATCGTCGTGACGCTCGGGTTGTCGTTCGTGTGGAGCGGCCTCGCTATCGTGCTGCTCCCTTCACCGGGCGGCACGAGCCCGACGTGGCTCGGCGCGGCGATGAACTATCAGACGCCGTTCATCGCGGCGCCCATCGTGTGGTCAGTGCTGATTGCGATCGTCGGGCATCTGCTCCTGATGCGCTCGTCGGCGGGCGTGCGCGTGCGCGGTGCAGGCGGCAATCCGCGCGCGATGCGCCGCTTCGGCTGGTCGCTCGTGCGCAGCAAGGCGACGCTCTACGGCGTCGCGGGCGTGTTCGGCGTGCTGTCGGGTTTATCGCTGCTCGGCCTCACCACATCCGCCGATGCAAATCTCGCGTTGCGCTACACCCTGCTCTCGATTGCCGCCGTGATACTCGGCGGCGGCGAATTCATGGGCGGTCGCGTGTCGGTGATCGGCGCGGTGCTCGGCGCGATCACGCTGACGCTCGCCGCATCGTTCCTTGCGTTCCTGAACATCTCCTCCGACTGGCAGGTCGGTATGCAGGGCGCGATTCTGATCGTGGTCCTGTCACTACGCGTGCTGCTGCAACGCGGAGAGCGCCGATGAATACCCTCGCTGAAAACAATACGAGCGCATGGTCGCGCATCAAGGCGATTCAGGCGCCGTGGGTCTGGTCCTTTATCGGTGCGGTGCTGGTATGGCTCGCCATCGTCGCGATCTTCGGCTTCGGTATCGCGAGCAATGTCGCGCAAACGGCGCTCACGTATGGCGTCTTCATGGTGCTGGTGGGCCTGGGGCAAATGCTCGTCATCACATCGGGCGTGGGCAACATCGACCTGTCGGTGCCCTCGACAATCGCGCTTGCCGGCGTGGTCGGCATGCATACGATGGGCGGCGCGAACGGTCAGATCGTCGCGGGTATCGCGGCGGCGCTCGGCGTGGGCGTCGCGATTGGCATCGCGAATTACGCGCTCATTCGCATGCTGCGCATTCCGCCGATCATCGCGACGCTGTCGTCGAGTTTCATTATTCAGTCGATCGCGATCACGCAAGGCAGACAGCTTCCGCCGCCACCGCCCGCGCTCGGCGCATTCGCGACCGGACGTTTCCTGGGCGTGCCGTACATTGCGCTGCTCGCGCTCGCGTTATCGATCGCGCTCGCCGTGCTGCTGCATCGCGCGGTCTATGGGCGCAGGCTGTCGGCCATCGGCCAGAATGCGCGTGCCGCCTGGCTTGCGGGCGTGGACGTGCACCGCACGCGCTGCCTCGCGTATGTGATGTCGTCGATGATCGCATCGCTGACTGCGTTGCTCATATCGGCGACGTCCGGCGGCGCATCGCTCGACATGGGCGTCGAATACATGCTGATTTCGATTGCGGTCGTCGTGATCGGCGGCACCCTCGTGGCCGGTGGGAAAGCGACGATCGCAGGCGTCTGGGGCGCATCGATGTTCCTCTTTCTCACCAACGCCGTACTCAACGCGGTTGGAGCGGACGCGGGCGTGCGCTCCATCGTATATGGCGCGCTCATCATCGCCGTGACGGTGGCGGCGGGCGGCAAGGTCGTGCGCTGAGTCCAAACAGCAAAAAAGGAATAGGAGACATGAAAAACAACGAATACGAAGTGCATGATCCACGCTTCAGGCTGCTGCTTCAGCCGAACGCGTCGATGGACAAGCTAACCGGCGAATGCCTGTGGGCCGAAGGCCCCGTGTATTTTCCGGCGACCGATCTGCTCATCTGGAGCGACATTCCGAACAACCGCATGCTGCGCTGGGCGCCGGGAATGGGCGTCGGCGTGTACCGCGCGCCGTCGAACTACAGCAACGGCAATACGCGCGATCGCGAAGGCAGGCTCGTGAGTTGCGAGCACGGTGAGCGGCGTGTCACGCGCACCGAGCATGACGGCAGCATCACCGTCATCGCCTCGCATTTCGAAGGCAAGCGGCTGAACTCGCCAAACGATGTGATCGTCGATTCCGAAGGTGCAATCTGGTTCACCGACCCCGACTACGGAATCATTAGTGACTACGAAGGATATCGCTCTGACAGCGAGATCGGGCGATGCAACGTGTATCGCGTGTCGCCCGGCGATCCGCAGGTGCGCCTCGTTTCCGACGACTTCGTGAAGCCGAACGGTCTCGCGTTTTCGCCGGATGAATCAAAGCTTTATATCGCCGACTCGGCCGCATCGCACGACGACAATGCGCCACGTCACATACGCGTATTCGATGTCGCGAGCAACGGCGCATTGCGCAATGGCCGCGTGTTCGTGCAGATGCAAAGCGGCGTGCCCGACGGCATGCGTGTCGATGAGCACGGCAACGTATGGACGAGCGCCGAAGACGGCGTGCATTGCTATGCGCCGGACGGTGCGCTGCTCGGCAAAATCCTGATTCCCGAAGTCGTTGCGAACCTGACCTTCGGCGGGCCGCGGCGCAATCGGCTTTTCATAACCGCGACTTCATCCGTATATGCGCTGCATGTAGGCGTGCGGGGCGCGGCGCGCTGATCGATAACAAAGGAGACGGTACGTGCACACTTTCATCAAGGTAGTGACGGCGGCATGCATGGCATTGGCGGCTGCATCCGCGTCGGCGCAGGTCGCGACCGGCGATACATCGTCAGTGAAGATAGCGCTGTCGAACAATTACGCCGGCAATAGCTGGCGTCAGCAGATGCTCAAGAGCTGGGCCAACGTCGCAGACGCCGCAGTTAAACAGAAAGTCGTCGCGGCCGCACCCAGCTTCACGACCGCTGAAAGCCAGGCGACCGAGCAGGTCCAGCAGATACAAAACCTCATCCTGCAAGGCTTCAAGGCAATTGCCGTCGACGCCGTATCGCCGACCGCGCTCAACGGCGTCATCAAGCAGGCGTGCGGCGCAGGCGTGACCGTCGTATCGTTCGATGGCATCGCCACCGAGCCGTGCGCGTATCGCATCGCGGTAGACTTTCAGGGCATGGGCCGGATGCAGGTCGACTATCTGGCGAAACGCCTGAACGGCAAGGGTAATCTGCTGGAAATTCGCGGGCTTGCAGGCGTCTCTGTCGACGACGAGATTCATCAGGGCATCGTCGACGAAATGAAAAAGTATCCGGGCATGAAGATCGTCGGTTCGGTGCATGGCGACTGGACGCAAACCGTTGCGCAAAAACAGGTCGCGGGCATTCTGCCGACACTGCCGAAGATCGATGGCGTCGTCACGCAAGGCGGCGACGGCTACGGTGCCGCGCAGGCAATCAAGGCGGCTGGGCGGCCTACGCCGATCATCATCCTCGGTAATCGTCAGGAAGAGCTAGCGTGGTGGGCGGAGCAGCGCAAGAGCGGCTATGAAACGATGTCGGTGACGATACCGCCAGGCGCGTCGTCGTTCGCGTTCTGGGTCACGCAGCAAGTTCTCGCGGGCAAGAAGGTGCCGCACGACATTCGCATGCCGGTGCTGGAAGTGAAGCCCGACGAGCTCGATGCGGTCCTTGCGAAAACGCCGAGCGGCGCACTTGCGAACAAGGAGTACACGCGCGACGAAGTGGTCGCAATAGTGGACGGCAAAAAATAGCGCGCTCCGACAATTGCGTCCGGCTCCGAGCGGAGGGTGCCGCGCGGTCTTCGCAACGAGCGGCCGCCCCCGCCTCACCACCGAACGGTGCGGCCGCGATAATCGAGAAATTCCAGGCCGGGGCGGCCACGTTTGGCCAGCAGTACATCCACGACGCCGGGAACGCTCTCTTCGACCGACAACCGCCCCTCCGGCCCGCCGAGGTCTGTGCGTACCCAGCCCGGCGCCATCAGCACCATCGCACGCGGCGGTTCCGCGTGACGTGCTGCATAGCTGCGCATGAACTGGTTCAGCGCCGACTTGCTGCCGCGATAAACCTCGCGCTGGCCCGACTCATTGTCGGCAATGCTGCCCTGCCCCGACGACATCACGCCGATCAAACCCGCCGCATCAACGAGGTCGCACAAGGTTTCGACAACGCGCATGGGACTGAGCGCATTCGCGATCATCAGGTTCACGAAATCCTCGGTCGACACCTCGCCGATTGTTTGAGTCGGATCCGGATTGGTCGTGCCGGCGCTTACGAACAGCGCGTCGAACGTGCGGCCCGCGAGGCGCTCGCGCAGCGCCCGAATCTGGTCTGGCCGGGTGATGTCCAGCGTTTCGATCTCGACCTGTCCCGGATGCGCATCGGCTAGGTCATGCAGCAACGTGCGCCCGCCACGTACCGTACCCATGACGTGCCAGCCTCGTTTGAGAAACTCCGCGGCCATTGCGTAACCGAGGCCACGAGAGGCGCCGATCAGCAGGATGGAAGGAACATGAGCAGGTTGAGCGGCTTCGAGCATAGGGCTTTCCTTCTTCGTCGGTTGGTCTCAGCAATTCTGATTGCGGTGTCTGCTTTGCACCAGACGCCTCGCCTGCAATCGACGATTGCACCGCACGCCCTGCCTAGCCAGATTTGCACTATCCTCGACAGATGCCACGTGTCGACCTGAACCTTCTTCCCGCCCTGGACGCGCTGCTGAGCGAACGCAGCGTTACAGGAGCCGCCCGGCAGTTGAACCTCAGCGTGTCGGCAATGAGCCGCACGCTGACCAGGCTGCGCACCCTCACTGGAGACCGGCTGCTGGTACAGGCCGGGCGAGCGCTGATCCTTACTCCGTATGCCGAAGAGCTTCGTGAGCGCGTCTCTTCACTGACCCGCGAAGCGGAGGCGACACTTGGTCCCGCCGACCGCCGGTTCGACTTCACTACCTTGAATCGAAGCTTCGTCGTGCGCGCGGGTGAGGGTTTCATCGACCTGCTCGGCGCGGCCTTGATGGACAGGATTCACCGGGCAGCGCCCGGTGTGCAGCTTCGATTCACGCCCAAGCCGGACTGGGCTGCGCAGCCGCTGCGGGAAGGCGCGATCGATCTGGAGATCGGCACGGTGAGGACCACGGCTCCCGAGATGATTACGCGCCTGCTCTTCAGGGATCGCTATGTGGGCGTCTGCCGGAGTGGCCATCCGCTCCTGGACGGCACCACCGGAATCAGCCTCGAGCGCTGGAGTGCATACGGCCATGTGCACACCTCACGCACCATTGCGGTCGATGCGGCTTTGGCACGACTGGATCTACAGCGAACAGTGCTGATGGAGGTGCCGACCTATACCAGTGCGATGCAAATTGCTCGCCAGTCGGACCTGCTCGCCGTCGTCCCGCATTCGTGTCTGGCCAACCCGTTCACGCCCGATCATGCCTTAGCAAACGGCCTCGACAGCTTCGAGCTTCCAGTGCGCACGCCCGCCTTCAGCGTCTCGGCGATCTGGCATCCGCGCCTCGATCAGGACCCGGCCCATCGCTGGTTTCGCGCAGAAGTGATGCAAGTGTGTGCGGCGGCCTATTCTTCTGACTCGATGCCGCCGTTGCTTCGCGATTGACGTTACGTTCCGGTTTCAGTTGGAAGATCGGGCGACCTCGGTGGTCGTCGGTCGCGTCGTGGGGTCCGCCAAGCGCCAGAGTCACGTCGAACTGACTCGCGCTCTGCCTCGCACCGCTTTGCGTCGCACCCGTGCCGAGGTCGAGGCACGCTACGCGAATCCATACAACTTCGTAGGGTTAGCGACGAAGATCAGATGCTGCCAATCCGGCCGCGCTATCCAGTTCGCGATCGTGTCCAGCAAGCTCGCATCATCCGGCTTATGCGTCTTCTCCGTCGGATGGGGCCAGTCGGTACCCCACAGCATCCGCTCGGGCGCCATCTCGATCAGCGCTTTCGCGACAGGCTCAACGTCTTCGTATGCCGGCGCGCCCGCCTTGCTGTCGACGTACGGCCCCGACAACGTGATCCACGTATTGCCTTTCTCGACCAGGCGCCTCGCGGTGCGCAAAGCGTCCGACGACAGGCCGCCGGGTTCCGGAACATGCGCGATATGGTCGATGACGAGCGGGCAAGGCAGTGCCGACAAATGCCGCTCGAGTTCCGGCAGCCGCGCGCCCTGCACCACCAGTTCGATATGCCAGCCGAGATTGGCTATGCGCGTGGCAAGCGGCGCAAGCATGTCGAGCGTCGTTGCGCCCGGATAGCTCAGGTTGAAGCGAATCGCGCGAATGCCGCCTTGGTCCAGGTTCTGCAGTTCCGCATCGGTCACGGAACTGTCGATGACGGCAACGCCGCGCGCATTGCCGCTGAACTGCCGGATGGCCTCCAGCGTACAGCGGTTATCCGTTCCATACGTCGACGGCGTGACGACCACATTGCGCTTCACACCCAGGCGCGTCTGCAGAAGCCGGTACTGCGCGACCGTGGCATTCGGCGGACGCAGCGTCGTGCCCGGCGCGACCGGGAAGCGATCGTCGTAAATATGCATGTGACAGTCGATGGCGCCTTCGGGCAACCTGAACGCCGGCCGGTCCGTGCCGCTCGACCAGGTTTCTTCAGCGGCGGCCAGCTTCGGCAGCGCTGCCGACATCAGTGCAGCGCCGGCGAACTGGAGGAATTCGCGTCTCGTGGGAACAGTCATGCTCAAATGGTCCCCGTCTTGCTGACCAGACGGTTTGCCGAATTATTGCGGGTCAACAGCAACAAGGTCGCGACGCTGACGAGCGTGAGGATAGCGAGCGGCATCAACGCCAGCGCATAACTTCCAGTCGCCTCCTTCACCCATCCATATACGTTCACCATCAGTCCGCCGCCAAGCAGATTTGCAATCGCGTTCACCGTCGCGAGGCCTGCTGCCACGGCACTGTTGGACAGCATGTCCGTGGCGAGCGCCCAGAATGGGCCCTTGAACGAATAGGCGCCAACGAGTACCGCGCACAGCATGCAGACCGTCGGTACAAGTGAGCCGCTCAGCGACGTCGCGAACAGACCCACACCAATCAGCAGCATCGGTACTACAGTGTGCCAGCGACGCTCGCCGACCCGGTCCGAGCGGCGTCCCCAGTACACCATCAGGACGGAAGCGACCGCGTACGGCACGGAGTTCAGCAAGCCTGTCTGCATGACGGACAAACCAAACGACTTGAGCAGTTGCGGCTGCCACACGGACAGCGTGCTCCCCGCCGCCGACGCGCATGTGTCGACGAGTGCGAGACACAACACGTAGCGATTGCGGAACAGTTGCGTGAGCGGAAGCGACGGCACCTTCTTCGGAGCCTTTTGCTCGCTGACGAGCGCATTGACGAGCCATGTGCGCTCGTCGTCGTCGAGCCATTTAGCGTTCTCCGGCTTGTTGGTCAGCATGAACAGACACGCAACGCCTAGCAGCACGGTCGGGACGCCTTCGAGAATGAACAGCCAGTGCCAGCCGCGCAGCCCCCAGAAGCCGTCCATCTGCAGGAGCAGCGCCGAAATCGGCGAGCCGATGAAGCTCGCGGCGGGAATTGCGACCATGAACGTCGCGACGATACGAGCGCGATACGACGCCGGAATCCAGTACGAGAGATACAGCAGCACGCCGGGAAAGAAACCCGCTTCGGCGGCGCCGAGCAGGAAGCGCAGAACATAGAACGACGTCGCGCTATGCACGAGCGCGGTCGCTGCAGACACGATGCCCCACGTAATCATGATTCGCGCGATCCAGATACGCGCGCCGTACTTTTGCAGCGCGAGGTTGCTCGGCACTTCGCAAAAGAAGTAGGAAATGAAGAACAGGCTGCTGCCGAAGCCGAACACCTTCGCCGACATGCCAAGGTCATGATTCATCTGCAGCGACGCCATGCCCACGTTGCCCCGGTCGATAAAGGCAAGCAGATAGCACACCATCAGAAAGGGAATGAGTCGCCAGACGACCTTTCGTATCGTCCGGCGCTCGATCGCGGACTTGTCCATGAATCCAGTTTGCATCGTCGTCTCCGTTTATTGTGCGCCTGCGCGCTGATTCGTGAATCGTTGCCATGCAATGACGGCGATGACACCGCTGGCGAGCACCACCGCCATGGCTGCAAATGTGTGTCGTACGCCCAGCGCTTCGGACGCGGTCCCGACGAGCAGATAGCCGAATGGCATCGTGCCGTTGTAGGCCATCCCATACATGCCGACGAGCCCGCCGCGCACGTGTTCCGGGCATTGCCGCTGGATGGTCGCGTTCGTCGACGTGGCCGCGAACGTGAGGCTGAAACCGAGTGCGAAAAACGCCGGCACCGTGGCTGCCGCCTCCGATGTCGCGGCGAGCAACGCGAGCGCGCCGACGGCCGTCCACGGCGCCCACGCGATGAATCTTCGCGACGCCGACGTGCCGATCGCCGAAGAAAGCAGAATTGCCGCGCTCAGCGAACCCGCGCCCGCGCACGCGAAGAACACGCCCGTAAAACGCGCCGCGTCGTGGAACCCCTGGTCCGCGAGCAGCGGCACGAGTGTCTGGTAACTGCCCGCGAACAAACCGATGCACGCGAGTATCGGCAGATAGCGGGCGGAGAACGCATCGGACATCACGTAGCCGACTGCGTCGCGCAGGCTGCTGTCCGCGCGCGCGGGCCGAGCCGCCGAGGCCGTTCTGATCGAACGCACGCATGTCGCCATGAAGCAGAGCGCCACCGCATAAATCACAAACGATGTTCTCAGTCCGAGCGTCGGATAGACGAAACCCGCAATCGTCGGGCCGACCATCCGGCCGACGTTGTAGACCATCGTGTTCATCGCCACGGCGTTCGACGTATGCGTCGGATCTTCGAGACTCGTCAGCAGCAAAACCTGGCGCGCGGGCGTCTCAACAGCGCTCGATACGCCGATGGCGAGCGCATGCGCGAGTATCAGCTTCACGCCGAGCACGCCGAGCAGCGACAGCGTGAAGAGACTGGCCGTCAGCACCAGCGACGCCGTGAGCACGCACAGCGTCGCGCGCTTCGCATTGGCCGAACTGATGCGCGAGCCGGCGATCGGTGCGACGATCAGTTGCGGTCCGTACAGCAGAAAATTGAGCAGCGCGAGAATCGCCGCCGACCCCGACAGGTGATACACGAGCAGATTTAGCGTGACGTTCTGCGTCCAGCTTCCGAGCACGGACGCGACCTGTCCGCTCAGATAGCGTCGCAGCGACGCCTCGGCAAGCGCCGGAAACAGTCTGCTGACGAAACCGGTTTGCGCGGTCATCGTCATGACAACGCCTTGCCGCGCGTTTCGGGTGCGAAGAACACGACGACGGCGGCGGCGACGAATGCGACGATGGTCGTCGCGAGTCCGAGCACGAATCCGCCGGAAGTCGATGCGAGCGAGCCGATAATCAACGGCGCGATGAAGCCGCCCAGACGGCCGCCGTTATACGCGAGGCCCATCAGGAATCCGCGCGACGCCGTATTGCCGATAATCTCCGCGAGGAACGGACCAGCACCCGCGAAAATGCCGTTCACACTGAAGCCCGTCAGGAAGATCGCGACCATCAGCAGCAGCGCATTCGACGACACGATGTACACGCCCACGGCCCCCGCCCCGACCAGCAGATAGGCAAGGAACATCGGACGTCGACCGAGGCGGTCGACGAAAGCAGAAAACAGCAGGAATCCGCTGATTGCGCCGAACTGCAGCGCAAGCACGAATTTCAGGCTATGCACGAAGTCGAGATGCTTCACCGTGACGAGGAACGTCGGTGTCCACGTGAAGACACCCCAGTATAGGTACTGCAGAAAGAAGATGAAGCCGAACGCCGTCAGCAGTCCGCGCACATTGAGCGTGTCGCTGCTCGTCGCGTGCACGTTTTTAACCGATGTCTTCGCCTGCTTGCGTTCCAGCCAGATCGGCGATTCAGGCGTTTTTCGCGCAACCCAGAAGAGGATGAAGAACGGCAACGCACCGATCAGAAAAAGCAGACGCCAGCTATTTCCACCGAGTCCGTCATTCACGCCGCTGACGATGCCTGAAATCGTGATGGCGAGGATCGCGCCAATGGGCAATCCCATCTGCATCAGCGCGCCGCCCTTGCCGCGCCGGCTCGCGTGCCATGTCTCGGCAATCAGCGCGGCGCCCGCCGTCCACGTGCCGCCCATGCCCAACGCGCCGAAGAAGCGCAACGTCGCGAACCAGTGCTCGTTCGGCGCGAATGCAAGCAGACCCGAGAACAGCGAATAAATGCCGACGCAGAGCAACGCGGTACGCACACGCCCCAACCGGTCCGATACATAACCGAACAGAATGCCGCCGACGATCTGCCCTGCCGCCGTGATGCTCGTGAACAGGCCGAGCTGCGCCTTGCTCAGACCGAACTGAAGAGCGAGCGTCGGCAGCAGAAGCGAAAGCAAAAACGAGTCGTAGCTTTCAAACGTCCAGCCGAGTCCCGCAAGTGTTAGCGAGCGCCACTCGATGCCCGTGATGTTCTTCAATCCCCTGGCTTCGGCACCGTCCTTGAATTCGGTTGTCGCAACCGTTGCACTCGTTTTCATGTGTTGTCTCCGGCAATCGCGAGGCGATAGGTTGCCGCCGCAGTCCGGCTGAACAGGGCGGCTTTTTCATTGGCGGACATCGCGGACGCGAGTCGTTTGAAGGCGTTCCACAGCACGCCGTAACTGAACATCCCTTTATCGACGGGAAAGTTGCTTTCGAACATGCAGCGATTCACGCCGAACAGTTCGACGCACGTGTCGAAATACGGCCGCCACGCAAAGGCCAGTTCCTCGGACGAAGGCGGCACTTCGCGCGCGGCGAAATCGAAGCCGAATACGTTCATGCCCGCGCCGCCGAGCTTGATGCGCGTGTTGGGCAAGCTCGCGAGGCGCGCGAGTTTTCGCTGCCATTCGGCGCGAACCGCCGCGCGTTGACCAGCGTGCGGACCGACACCCAGCGGACCGCCAAAATGATCGATAACGACCGTCACGCGATCCGCGGCACGCGCGAGTTCATACAGATCGTCGAGTTGCGTGTGATAGACCCATGCATCGAGCGACAACTCAAAGCGGCCGAGCGCCCTCACACCCTGCCGGTAAGCCGGATTTGCCATCAGGTCGCGCGGCGGCGTCACGGGGCTCGAACTCACTTCAGGGCTCGCATGCCACGCGAGCGGATTGCGGATGCCGCGCAGGCGTCCGCCGGATACCTGCAACATCGCTTCGAGCACCGCATCGAGTTCAGCGCCCAACGTCAGATCCGCACCGCCGACGATCGCCTCGCAGCAGCGCGTCCGTCCATACGCGCCGCTCGCGGACATCGCGGCGATTCCGTTGGCGAACTCCACTTCGCCAACGGGCTTCATCGCCTCGGGACCGTCCTCGCGCAACATCGAGCGGCATTGCACGTAGACCGTCGACACGACCCGATGCCCGCTCGCCACGTCGTTGCGGAACTCGTCCGCGAGATACCGCCCGGTCTGGCGGTCCCACAGATGATGGTGCGCATCGACAATCGGCAATTCAGGCTCGAGAACAGGCTCCTTTCGCAAGGCAAGCCACTCCTCTCGAACCGGAAGATGGGGCGCATGGACTATCTGCATTACGCTTTCTCGTCAGAACTTCTGGCGCATGCCGATCGTGATGCCCGTCTGGTTATATCCGGGCGCGACCGTACCGTAGCCATTGACACCAAGCGTGGACTTGTCCTTGTTGTGAGCGAAGCCCGCGGTTGCGTAAAGGTCAGTGCGCTTCGACAGGAAATAGTCCGCGCAGAGCACCGCGAGCCACGGGTCGGCACCCGTCGAATGCACGTCCTGGTAGTAACCGGTGGCCGTGATAATGAACGCGGGCGTCACGTTGTACTGCGCACCCGCCCAGTAGAGATTCGCAGCGCTGGCTTGCGAGCCGTTTGCAACGACGATCGGGTTCACAGGCAGGAACGCATTAGATGCACGCAGATAGCGGTAGCCCGCGAAGCCCTTCACGGGTCCGATCACATACGAAGCGGCCGCCGTCGCGCGACGCTCGGTGCCCGTGTTGGTCGCGACCGTGTTGCTGTTGCGCTGCTCGTACGACACGCTCGCCGCGAACGGACCTTGCGCGAAAGTCAGCGCGCCGCTGAAGAAGCGCCCCGTGATTTCCGCGCCCGGCACTTCGGCGCCATAGCCCGTGTCGTAGCGCGTGCTGTACATCGCCTGCGCCGTCAGCGGCCCGAACACGCCGGTGTACTTCGCCGAGTTGTCGATGCGTCCGGCCATCGCGTAGTCGAGCGACAGCACCGAGTAGCGCGACGATGCGCCCATCGGATCGAACGCAACGGCCTGTTCGTAGAGCAGCGAGTTCTGCCGGCCGAAAGTCAGTTGCTGACCTTTGTACGAAAGACCGACCCACGCCTGCCGGCCGAATAGCCGGGCGGTCGTCGCAGCATTGGCGCCCAGACCTCTGGTCGATTGAGCGGTCGTGCCGTCATTGATGTTGAAACCGCTTTCCAACTGGAAAATGGCCTTCATGCCGCCGCCCAGGTCTTCGGCACCCTTCAATCCCCAGCGCGAGCCGGACAGGTTGCCCGACACTTCGCGCGTCTGTGCGCCGCCAGCGCTCGTATTGTTGATGTGTTCGACGCCAACATCCGCGATCCCGTACAGCGTGACGCTGCTTTGCGCATGCGCAGCGCCGCAGGTAAGACTGACGCCTGCGGCGGCGACTGCGCCGAGCATGAAACGGACGTTCGTGTTGACGTTGTGGCTGGCTTTTTTGAACAGCATGGAGTCTCCAAACAGAGTTTTATGGATTGGTTTTGAATGCGTGGATCAGACCTTGTGAGCCGACGGCGCTTCGCCTGCGTCGGCGCCCGGATCACCGAGCCAGGCGATGGTCAGCGCACCGAGCAGCAGCACACCAGACACGGCGAGCAGCGGCACGGTGAACCCGCCCGAGAGCTGCTTGAGCGCGCCGATCATCGACGGACCGACGAAGCCGCCGAGGTTGCCCACGGACACGATGAGCGCGAGGCCGCCGGCCGCGGCCCGCCCCGTCAGAAAGCTGGACGGAATGGCCCAGTAGGTCGCCTGGAAAGCGAGGATGCCGCTCACCGTGAAGCAGAGTGCGATGAGCTTCAGCACGGGCGCGTCGAGGAAGGTGCTCGCGCACAGCGCGGCGGCCGCCACGACCAGCGCGCCGGCCACATACGGAATGCGGTTCTGCGAGCGATTCGCGACGCGCGCCCACCAGAGCATCACGACTGCGCCGATTGCATATGGAATCGCCGTGAGCCAGCCCACGACCGTGTGTGCGACGCCGAATTGCTTGATGATCTGCGGCATCCACAGGCCGACGCCGAGCGACCCGACGATGCCGCAGAAGTTGATGAACGCGAGCACGAACACGCGCCAGTTGGTCATCGCGTCGCGCAGCGTGCTGCCGTGACGTGCGCCGATGTCGCCCTGTTCGAGCGCGAGACGCTTCGCAAGCGACGACTTCTCTTCGTCGGTGAGCCACTTCGCTTTTTCGGGGCGGTCGGCCAGCACGAACAGACAGGCGATGCCTAGCAACACGGCCGGTCCGCCTTCGATCAGCAGCAACCACTGCCAGCTACGCAATCCATGCAGGCCGCCGAGTTCGAGCAGCGCGCCCGAAACGGGAGAGCCGATCATGTTCGCGACGGGGATGCCGACCAGAAACGCAGCCGTCACTTTCGCGCGCCACTTGCCCGGAAACCAGTGCGTGAAATACAGGTAGATGCCGGGCGTGAAGCCCGCTTCGGCGAGACCGAGCAGGAAGCGCGCGGCGGCAAAACTCTTGGGTCCGACGACGAACGCCGTCGCCATCGAAAAGAGACCCCACGTGATCATGATGCGCGCGATCCACACGCGCGCACCGACCTTCTGCATGATCAGGTTGCTCGGAATCTCGAACAGGAAATAGCCGACGAAGAACAGTCCTGCGCCGAAGCCGAACTGCTCGGAGGTCAGACCGAGATCCTTGTTCATCGTCAGCGCGGCGAACCCGACATTGGTGCGGTCGAGATAGCTGACGACGTAGCAGATGAAGATGAACGGCAGGATTCGCCGGAACGCCTTGGCGAGCGTGCGCTCGCTGGCCGCGTAGTCCTCGCTCGCGATGCCGGCAATGGGCGGCGCTTCTGTCTGGCGCGTGGCACCGTCGGCGCGCAGGGTGTGCGACATGGTCATGCTTGCTCCTCCATCGCGCTTCTGTCGGCGCAAATGTATTGATGTATCGCGGGCGCTCGCGCCCGCTGCGCGATCAGACGGTTCGCCCGGCCCGCTTCGGAAGCGGTCCGGCAATCGTCATTTCAGCTTTGAGAACCGTTCCCGAAACGGACTCGGTCATGAACAGCGTCTTCATGTCCTCGCCGCCGAAACACAGATTCGTAAGCGAAGCGCCTTCCGGACTGGTCAGAATTTCGACGGGCTCCGCGCGATGGTTCAGCACCCACGCGCGACCAAGCCCCGGATTCGCGACGAAGAGTCGCCCTTGCGTGTCGATGGTCAGTCCGTCCGGACCGCTCGGGCCATACGACGTGAAGAACTGCCCTACCTTGCTGACGGAACCATCTGCCTGAAGCGGCACTCGCCACACGCAATTGCCGCGCGTCATCCCGACAAAGAGAATCTTTTCGTCGGGCGACAGCACGAGTCCGTTGGGGCTCGGGCAATTGCCGAGCAGCAAGTCGAGCCTGCCGTCCGCCGACAGCCGGTACACGCGGCCCGTCGGATCGTGCAGCCCCGTTTGCCCCTGGTCGGTGAAGTACAGGTTCCCGTTCGAATCGAACGTGAGATCGTTCACGCCCCTGAAGCGCTCGGAATTGCGCCGCTCGAGAAACGGGCGCACTTCGCCGCGCGCGATGTCGAGCAGCATCAGGCCGTTGCGATAGTCGGTGATGAGCAGATGCGCATCGTCGAAGCGCTTCATTCCGTTCGGCTCGCCGTCGTATTGCACGACGAGTTCCCACTCGCCCGACGGCGAAATCCGGAAGACACGGCCGTGCGGAATGTCCGTGACGAACAGATAGCCCGCCGGGTCCCACACGGGGCCTTCGAGAAACGAGTCCGTGGCGACGCCGCCGCGATTGGCGCGCGCCCAATCGGTCTGGACGTCGCCTTTGCGGAATTTGTCCGGCATACGCGTGAAGACTTCCGCAGTGCGTATTTCGGGCGAGATGAGATAGAACATGATGGGTTTTCTCTTGCGGACTTCAGGCTGCGTTGCGGGCGTGTTCTTCGACGACGGCGAGAACATTGGCGGCTGCGCCCTTACCCATGTTCACGTACGCGGCATCGCTCACGCCGCCGATATGCGGCGACAGGATTGCGTTCGGAATCTGCTGGAACGGATGCGGATGCGTCATCGGTTCGACGTCGAAGCTGTCGAGACCGGCAAAGCGCAACTGGCCGCTGGCGAGCGCCTCGGCGAGCGCCGCTTCGTCGATCAGTCCGCCGCGCGCGGTGTTGACGAGGATCGCGCCGCGCTTGAACCGCGCGAGCGTGTCGCGGTTGAGCATCTGGCGGTTTTCCGCTGTCAGCGGGCAATGCAGCGAGACGACGTCGGAAGCCGCGTACAACTCGTCGAGCGACACCAGCTTCACGCCTGCGGGCGCTTCTTTCGCGTACGGATCGAACGCAAGCACGTTCATGCCGAACGCCGCGCCGATCGCTGCGACGCGTCGGCCGATCGCGCCCAGTCCGACGAGGCCGAGGGTCCGCCCGTCCAGTTCGACGGACTTGTGCGTGGATTTGTCCCAGTGGCCTTGGCGCATGCGCGCATCCAGTTGCGGCACGGACTTCGCGCACGCGAGAATCAGCGCCCATGCATGCTCCGCGACGGCGGCCGCGTTGGCGCCAACGGCGGCGCGCACCGCGATACCGCGCGCGGCCGCCGCTGCCTGATCGATCACGTCTATGCCGCTGCCATGCTTCGAAATCACTTGCAGGTTTTCGGCGGCATCCATGATGCGGGCGTTCACCTTGCCGTATCGGACGATGATCGCGACTGGCTTGTGCTCGGCGCACAACGCGACGATGTCGTCTTCGGTGGGCTGCTTGCCCGCGAACACGACGTCGAACTGGGTCAGCATGTCGAGCGCCTGCGGCGCGAGATCGGCGGCCGTCACGAGGACGACGGGTTTATGCGAAGCCGTCTGCATCATAGCGCCTCGCCTTCGGCCAGCATGCCCACGGCACGCAGTTCCTTCTCGATCCAGCCCGGACGCACGTCGCCCTTATGAATCGCCGCGATGCGCGCTGTTTCCATGTCGAGCTTTTTCTGCGCGAGTTCGATGATGCGTGCGACGTCGTTACGCGGAATCACGACGACTCCGTCCGCGTCGCCAACGATGAGATCGCCCGGGTTGATGGCCGTGTCGCCCGCCGAGATCGGCGCATTGACGAGGCCCGCGACACTTTTGGTCGGGCCGCAGGGATTCAGGCCGGCCGCGAAGACCGGGTAGTCGCCGCTGGCGAGTTCGTGCGCGTCGCGCACGGCGCCGTCGATGACGATGCCCGCGATACCGCTCGCCTTTGCCTGCGTCGCCATGATCTCGCCGATCAGCGCGCACGAGAGATCGCCCTTTCCGTCGACGACGATCACGTCGCCCGGCTTCGCGATGGACAGCGCGGCGTGGATGGCGAGGTTGTCGCCGGGACGCACTTCGACCGTGACGGCCGGGCCCGCGACTTTCATGGTCGGCGACAGCGGCTTGACCCGGCCATGCAGCGTGCCGCGACGGCCGGCGACGTCGGCGAGGATGGCGGCCTGATATCGCGCCGCTGCCTCGACCAGTTCCGGCGACACGCGCTCGATATTGCGATTAATGGGAGAAGTGCCTGCGGACATAGTGCTCATGGATTCAACCTCAGTTCGTGAGTTTTACTGTGTACAACAGTAGTGTACGGAGTGAAATCACTATAGCCAGAGCAGGCACGCCGATCCACTGGCGTTTACCCTTTTACGGTATAAACCGTCGTTTTACTGTGTACAATCAGCGGGGATGAATGACGGGAGGCGGGAATGGGAAACGAAGGTGTCGTCGCAGTCGAGAAAGCGCTTTCGCTGTTGGACTGCTTCAAGCCGGGAGCCGAGTCACAGTCGCTCGCGATGCTCGCGCAAGCGTCGGGCATGCACAAGACGACGGTCTATCGACTGATGAACTCGCTGGAGCGAATGGGCTATGTCGTGCGCGCTCAATCCGGCAACTATTCGCTCGGACATCGCGTGCTGTACTTGGGCAAGCTGTACGAGCAGTCGTTCCATCTTTCGACGGTCGTGGAACCGGCGCTGCATGCGCTCGCCACGGTGACGAAAGAAAGCGCATCGTACTACGTTCACCACAATGGGCAGCGGCTGTGCCTGTTTCGGGTCGAGCCGTCCGAAGGTCTGCGTGAAACGCGGCTCGCCGGAACGACTCTGCCGCTCGACGACACGGCCATTAGCCAGGTGATACGTTTCTGGGGACTCGGCGAACCGATCTACGGCAAGCCGCCAGCACTGCCCGTCTTCACCGCGGGTGCGCGCGATGTGCACACAGCAGCGTTCGCTGTACCGATCTTCGGCGCCGGCGACAAGTTCATGGCGGCGCTGACGCTTTCCGGTCCCGCGTCGCGGCTTAGCGCGGCGCACACGTCGGGCGAGCTGGATCGGCCGCAACTGGATGCGGCCGCTGATCTGTCCCGGAAGCTGGGCGCCAGTGTTGCGTTTTGCGAGAACATCTACGGCATTTGATCGCCGCTTTGCCAAAGGCAGGGTTCAGGTGGACGAGCCGTTCGTCGCGTGACTGCTGATGCATTCGCACAACGCCATGCTCGCGCCAGCGCGGCTCCTCGGTTGCTGCGGCAGCAAGCGCCCGGACATGGGCGCTTTTCAGGTCGATCGGCTGCCACAGAACCTTAGCGGTTGACCACGCCCTTGGGCATCGTCAGCACAACGACTGCCGCCACGAGCAACGAGACCGCCACGCAATACAGGCCCATGTCGGTGCTGTGCGTCATGTCCTTGATCCAGCCGACCAGATAGGGACTGACGAAGCCCGCGAGGTTGCCGACCGAATTGATCAGTGCAATACCCGCGGCCGCTGCCACGCCTCCGAGGAATGCGGGCGGAATCGACCAGAACTGGCACAGTGCTCCCAGAATGCCAATCGTGGCGAACGTGAGGGACACGACAGCCGACGTGACGTTGTGCGGTACCAGCGTGCTCGCCACGAGGCCGGCCGCGCCGATCACGGCCGGCAGCGCCACATGCCAGCGACGCTCCTTGCTCCGGTCCGAACTGCGTCCCAGCAGCACCATTGCGATGGCCGCGGCGCCGTAGGGGATCATCGTCAGCAGGCCGACGTTGAAAGCGTCGCTTACGCCGGATGCCTTGATGAGCGTGGGAAGCCAGAAGCTGATGCCGTAAAGGCCCATGATGATGCCGAAGTAGCACAGGCACAGCACCCAGACGCGTTTGTTGGTGAATGCACCGCTCGCACTATGCACCTCGATGTGCCCCGCCTCCTTAGCCAGCCCCGTCTCGAGCAGCGACTTTTCTTCATCGGTCAGCCATTTCGCGGCGCTGATCCTGTCGTCGAGATACAGCAGCACGGCAATGCCGCCGAAGATGGAAGGCAACGCCTCGAGCAGGAACAGCCAGCGCCAGCCCGCCATGCCGTGCACGCCGCTGAAGCTGTTCAGAATCCAGCCCGACAGCGGACCGCCAATGACGCCGGCAATTGGGATTCCGGTCATGAACATCGCGGTAATCTTTCCGCGGCGCGAAGACGGATACCAATAGGTCAGGTAGAGGATGATGCCTGGAAAGAAGCCGGCTTCGGCGACGCCGAGCAAAAAGCGCAACGCGTAAAAGGCGGTGGGCGTCTTCACGAAAATCATCGCGCCGGAAAGCACACCCCAGCTGAGCATGATGCGGGCGATCCATTTCCGCGCGCCAAAACGATGCAGCGCGATGTTGCTCGGCACTTCGAAGATGAAATAGCCGATAAAGAAAATCCCCGCGCCTAAGCCGTAGATCGTTTCGCTGAATTTCAGGTCAGTCAGCATCTGCAGCTTGGCAAAGCCTACGTTGACCCGATCGAGGTAAGCGAAGACGTAGCAGAGAAAGAGGAAAGGAATCAGCCGCCATGTCACCTTCGCATAGGTCCGGTCTTCGCTGTGAGCCGGCGAGACGACATCGCCGTAAGTGGACTTCAACATCGTTGTCTCCTTGATCCGCGGCCGGTGCGCTCTAGTCGCGCCGGTGCGGTCTGTTGTGTATGTGACGGCCTATGCTGGCCGTTCAGTCGAACATGTCCGGGCTGGTCTGCGCGAGCTGGTCATAAATCGGCTGGAAATGCAGCCAGCCGATGTATTCGCTGCCGACGTGTTCACGGCTGTAGCGCGAACTGTGCTCCGGCACCATGACGGGCTTGATGCCGGTCGCCTCCACCAGTAACTGCTGCTGACAGCAGCGCTCCAGCGCGATGAACCAGAACGCGGCGGCTTCGATGCTGTGGCGGCTCACCGTCAGCAGACCGTGATTCTGGTGAATGGCTGCCTTGACGTTCTTGAAATAGTCGGCAACCGACAGCCCGGCCTCCTCCTCCACCGCGACCGCGCCGGCCTCGTCCCTGATCACGACATGGTCCTCATAGAAGGCCGCCGCGTCCTGCGTGATGGGGTCGAGCGGCCGTCCGAGCGCCGCGAACGCAGTGCCGTAGACCGTGTGCGCATGGCACATCGCAACAATGTCGGGATTGGCTTCATGCACCGCTGCGTGCAGCACGAAGCCGGCGCGGTTGAGTGCGTACTTGCCTTCCACAACCTTGCCGGTATGGTCAGCGAGAATCAGGTTGGAAAGTTTCACCTGGGAGAAATGCACGGCCATCGGATTGGTCCAGTACAACTCCGGAAACTCAGGATCGCGCACGGTAAGGTGGCCGGCGAAACCATAGTCGAGCTTATGGAGCGCAAAAGCGCGGCATGCGGCGACGAGGCGTTCCTTGCGGTGCTGGCGTTCCTGCGCGAACGACGAAAAGTCGGGCAGCTCGGGAAACTTCAGCCCTGCCTGCTTCGGGCGATAAATGGAATTGTTCGAGGGATGCGAAATCGTGCGGCGAAGTTCGGCCTGCTGCGCGCTGATATAGATTTTTCCAGTGCCGGTGCTCATGCTGTCTCCTGTCGTAGCGGTGATCGTGTGTCGCTAACGATAAGGAAAGACCGGCCGCCGATCTAGGCGTGGCGGACAATAGGATTTATTACGCCGCCATATAAATCCCCGGCGCCTATGGCTTCTGCCAGGGCGGCTCGCGGAAGACGTCGACGAAGTAGTCGATAAAAGCGCGAATGCGCGGCACCAGTTGGCGCTCGGGCAGATAGACGACATGGATCGCGGTGTCGTCCTTCGCCTGGTACTCCGGGAGGAGCGGCACCAGATCCCCTCGGCGGATCGCGGGCAATGCAAGGTGTTCGGCGAGGCGCATGATGCCCACGCCGGCCACGCAGAGCTGAAAAAGCGTGGTGCCGTCGGTACTGCGGAAACTGCCCTGTACCGCGACCCGTTCGAGCCTGCCGTTGATCATGAATGGCCACAGGTTGAGATGCTCGCGCGGCGACTCCCATGTCAGGCAGGCGTGCCTCGCCAGGCCGAGCGGAGTCACAGGTGTGCCGTGTGCGGCAAGATAGCCCGGAGACGCCACGACGATGCGCTGGAGATCGCAAAGCTTTCGGCTGCGCAAAGAGGAATCCTGCAGCCGGCCCATGCGGACTGCGACGTCGAAGTTATCCTCGATCAGGTTGACGTTGGAGTCCGACAGGGAAAAATGCACGCATACCTTTGGGTAGGACGACAGAAAACCGGGCAGCGCGGCCACCAGTTGATCCATGCCGAACGCGTGAGGCGCGCTGACGCGCAGATTGCCGCTCGGCTCGCTGGACCGGACCTGCGCTTCCGCTTCCTCCAGGCTTTCGAGAATGTCGTTGCAGGACAGCAGAAAGCGCTCGCCCTCATGGGTCAGCCGTTGCGTGCGCGTTGAACGATGCAGCAACTGCACGCCGAGCCTTCGCTCCAGAGCGTTGACGCTTTGGCTGACGAACGGTTGGCTCACTCCCAACATGTTTGCCGCAGCGGTGAAGCCCCCGGCCTCCACGACCGCCTTGAAGACACGCATCTCCAGCAATCTTTCATCTTTCATCTGTCGGATCCGTGTGCGGCAGTGGGCTCTCTGCAGTTTACCCGGATTGGCATCGATCCCTTCCGTGCCTGCCTGCTCCGCTCGTTCCGTAACGCTGATGTCCACATCACCGCCTTTGATGCCAGACCGCCTTTGTTGCCAGACCGTCTTTGCAGTCATGGCGGATGTCACGCCGCTTGTGGCCCGAACCTCAGCGCGCAACAACGAACGATGTGTGCATGCCCATCTCATAGTGCCCCGGCCGATTGCAAATCAGCACATAGCGTCCTGGCGCAAGTTTCAATGACAAGCGCTTGGTCGAACCCTGCGCAAGGTCCTCCACCTCGCCCATCTTCCTGAACCGGCTCTCCGTGACCACGCCTTTATGGACAGGCAGATGCGCGTCATCCAGCTCTGTCCTCAGCACCACGAACTCATGTTCGGTATTGCCGTTCGCTGCGTTGTTCACCTCGAACGTGACGCGCCCGGCTTTCGCTGTGCCGGGATCGAGTTGAATCATGTTGTCCGAGAGTTTGACGTGGATCGTTTGGTCCGCATGACTGCTCAGCGGCACAACGCCGAGCGCAAGCGCCGCCAGGACAAAAACGGTATGGCTTCTGTCGTTCATGATGTTTCTCCGCGAAAGGGCCGCGTTGCCGCGAGACGCGTCGAACCACGGTGCCGGGTTCGCCGGCGCCGAAGGTTAGCCACGGCGCAAGCAGATTTGCACGCGTTGCGCGCGTGAATGCATCGCGGATGAGGACCGAGCTCGCCAGTGCAGGCGAACCTCGGTAGTAGAACGTGAGCGGGCTTCGAAATATTCCGTCCGATGTCGCGTGCGGTGTGCTGAAAATTGCCTATGCTCTCCCGGTACTGGTACTCGCCGCATTTCGTCATGCCAGGCCCGGCGGAGATTCGTCATGAAAGACCGTGTCCTCTCGAACCGCCGCTGCATTGCGAAGCTGCTCGGCGTTCTTTCGATGATCGGACTTGCCGCAATGGCCATCCATAACAGCGCGGCCGCTGCGGGCACTCCACTCACGGCCGACCTACCGTTGACCCACGTCGCCGACATCCCGCTGCCAGGTCGCGCCACCCGGCTCGATTACGAAAGCTACGATCCTGATAGACATCTGCTGTTCATCGCGCACCTGGGCGACAGCGAAGTAATCGTTTTCGACACGCAACACTCACGCGTTGTCGCCCGAATTGGCAACATCGCCGCCGTTCATGGCGTCCTGGTAGTACGTGAACAGTCGCGCGTGTACGCGTCCGCGACCGGCACGAACGAAGTTGTTGCCATCGACGAGACCACCCTGAAAATCACTGCACGTATGCCGGGAGGCGTCTATCCGGACGGAATGGCCTATGCACCGGACACCCGGAAACTTTATGTATCGGACGAGACAGGCGGGACTGAAACCGTAATCGATACCCAGTCCAATCGCCGCATCAAGGCAATCCCGTAGGGCGGCGAAGTCGGCAACACCCAGTACGACCCAGTGTCCCGTCATATCTTCGTCAATGTCCAGTCACGAGGACAACTCGTCGAGATCGATCCAACGACCGACGCAATCGTCGCGCGGATCGATCTGCCGGGCGCGCGAGGCAATCACGGCCTCTATATCGTTTCGCAGCCACACCTCGCGTTCGTCGCGTGCGAAGGCAAAGACAGACTGCTGACGCTGAACCTGCTCACCAGGCAGGTCATCCAGTCATTCGATGTTGGCGCCGATCCCGACGTGATTGCATTCGATCCCGGTGCGGGCACGCTTTATATCGCCGGCGAGGCAGGCATCGTGTCGATGTTTGCCGTTGGGTCTTCAACGGTGTCGAAAATCGGCGAAGGCCGCATCGGACCCAATGCGCATGTGGTCGCTGTCGATCCATCAACGCATCGTGCCTATTTCCCGCTGAAGAACGTCGACGGACGTCCGGTGCTGCGCGTCATGGCGCCCCGGTCGATGGTGCCGTCTCCGTGAAACGATACCCGCCCCGATGAGGTATAAATCTGAACGTAAGAAGTCCACGACCTCATGGTCGATCTGGCGATGCACCTCCGCGCGATCAACCCCGGGCGCATCCTGACAGATCAGAGCCGCATTGGCCGCGACCGAGGCCGGAGTGAACGGACCCCCACTGCTGCGAGACCAATCGCCAACGGCGCGCTGGCGATTGCATGTTGTTGGGGACCGTTACTGTTCCCGGCGGCTGCGGACGCCGCGAGCGGCGTCCGCAGCAGAACCGTCTAGAACCTTCGCGCGTCGAAACCCGGCAACGGCTGCGTGCCCTCCATTACCACTGCATTGAGCAGCTTCGGATCGAGCCCGAGCACACGCAGTATTGTCGGCGCGACTTGCGTTGTCTGCACGCGCTCACTGACCTCCCGGCCTGCACCCGGCGCGCCAGGCATATAGACGACAAGGCCCAGATGGCTGTCATCCGGCGCATTGCCTCCGTGCTCCTCGTCCTTCTTCGTGCTCGTCGTGTAGATGACGCCAGGGTTCGGCTGAACGATGATGTCCGGGGTTCGGCCACCCGCTGGATCGCCAAAGCGCACGGCGAGCGGACGGCCGTACAGAATATATGCCTGCGGGCCGTCCGCGCAGATCCCTGGCGCGTTGCAACTCAGGTTGTCCTTGAGCGTCTTGACGGCGGCGGCGAGCTGACTCTGATCGCGCAGCCATACGAGCCCGACGTCGTCGGTCTGTACGAAGCCCGTACCTGTGAGTCCGGTCCCGTCGTTGAGGTTGCCGCTTTTGGTGCTCGCCTGTCCAATGTTGCCGTCCGGATCGAAATAGTTGCTCGATTCAAGGAGCTTCGACAGCGTGTCGCCATTTTTCACCAGCTTCGAGTGATCCGTGGGCGACTGGCCGTGCTTGGATGTGACGATGATCGCGGTGGACTGATAGAGCCCGCGCTGCTTCAATTCGGCCACCATTCGACCGAGGGATGCGTCGATGTACGCGATGGCCGCCGCAACTTGCGGGCCGGGCGTGAAGCTCTCGTCCAGATAGCCACCACCCTTCGCCACCGGCGCCTTCTGTGCGACGCTTAGCGTTTGGAAGTTCGTGCCGAGTACCGCAGGCACACTGGCCGCTGCATCGCCCTTCGATGTCTTTCCGTCGATCTGATTGATGATTGCCGCGACGTGGAAGTCGTCGAATTTCTCGGTATGGCTGTAGACGTCCGTATAGTCGGTGCCGGTCGCGGGGTCGATCGAATTGATCTCGGTTCGCATGAGATCGTCGACGCCGCGCCCAGACGGGCCGTTCAGCCAGTCATAGCCCCATGCATGCTTGTCCGCCCAGGCCGTGCGCGCACCTGGAAGGTTTTGTTTGACGACTTCGAAGACCGTGTTGGTCTTCACATAATCGTGCGGATAAACGGGCTTGCAGACGCCACCGATCTTTGCGTGAGGGATAGCCTGTGGATTGAATCCGCCACCGCCATCGAGATGCGTCAGTGCGCCGCCATTCTCGGCGTCAATGCCGGTGGTCTCGTCGAATACGACGTTCCAGCCTTGCGGACCGCTGCACGTCGAATCCGAAGGCGCGTATAGCGTTCTGTCGTATGACACGTCGTAGAAAAGCCCGCGCTCTTAGGCGACCCACCGGTAACGAGCGCGGCGACCCCCGGAAAAGAGTCCGACAAACCCGGCGTATGAGCGTCCGTATAAGTGGTGCCGGCCTTTGCAAGAAGCGCAATGTTGGGACATGAATTAGAAGCGATGCATCGCGCTACGTCTTGTTCGTGCAAACCGTCGAAACTGATGAGAAGCACATGTTCGACCTCATTGTGCCTGCGGTGATCGCCGTCTTGCCCGCGATGATGGTCCTCGGCGGGAGACGCATGCGCTGCGCAAGATACTGCCAGCGTCAGGGCTACAGTGGAGAACACGTTTTGCAACGGCCATTGCGGTCTTCTTCGGTTCATGTCTCGTCCTTATTGATGGGTAACAGAACAACCTGCCGGACCATCAATGTGCAATGTGTTTGCGTCGAGTCCGTGAACGTTGACTTACAACTAGCTGTATTTTGCCCGGATGCACAAGAATTAATTGCGTGCGAGCGTTAGGTTTGCTTAAGGTTTTCTTAAGGACGTCTCTGACCGACCGTTGGCAACCTGTCGGTATGTGTTCGACGCAGTTGATTTGGTACCGAAATTCCAAACGACTCGAGATCGTGCTTTTCCCGTAGGATGCCGAATCATAAACTCGTTTAATGTGATGAAGCACGCGGCCGGACACCGGGGGTCTCGCCGGACCACGAAACTGTACTGGTGGCGCCCTAAGCTTCCCATAAGATTTGGCGGCTAAGATCGACTAATTTTCACTGCGATCTAGACCGATGAATGCACTGGAAGCGCTGAACCGCGCACTCTTTCTGTCGATCAACGCGACACCGTCGGCGCCCGCCTGGCTTATCGACGTAGCCCGCTTTATCGCCGATGATGTGATCTATCTCGTGCCGCTTTTTCTCGCCGCGTTGTGGCTCTCGGGCGGCGAACGTCGACGCGCCGCCGCAGTGCGAGTGTGTTGCGCGGTTCTGCTGGCGCTCGGCATCAATCAGCTGATCGGTCTTGGGTGGATGCATCCGCGGCCGTTCATGATCGGCTTGGGCCATACCTTTATCGAGCACGCGCCAGATTCATCGTTTCCGAGCGACCACGTGACCGTGTTGGCAAGCGGTGCCTTGACCTTGCTGCTCGCCGGCGAGCGCCGCTACGGTTTGTCGATGTTGCTCGCGGGTCTGGCCGTGGCATGGGCGCGCGTGTTTGTCGGAGTGCATTTTCCGCTGGACATGGCAGGCGCTGTCGCCGTTGCATGCATAGCCTATGCGTTGGTTGCTCCGCTATGGAAGATGTCTGGCGCTGCACTGACTCGCGGTCTCATAGCGGTGTATAGAAAGCTGCTGGCATGGCCTATCGGGCGTGGCTGGCTTTCGTCGTGATGGCGTGGCGGCGGATTGGTCGATTGGCGAAGTCCGCATGAAAGCACGGAAGTTGGCGTGAAAAGTCCGCAAGCTCATTCCAGCTTCCTGGCAAGAGCGCCCACCTCCAACGGCTGGGCGAAGTCCCTGTAAATCTCCTGCAGCTCCTTCCACCTGGATTCTCTGCCGCCGCCGATTCACATCCGGTCGGACTTCGCATAGTAGTTATGTCAGCTGACAACCGAGGCGATAGGCGCTCTCCGACCTGATTCGTCGATCAATTACCGCTGATCTGCGTCCGCTTCGCGTGCGAATGCAGACACCTGTCAAGCCATGCAGCCTGGCGTTTCGCCTAACCTCGATAACCACGCACATCGTCGACGATGGGGACAACGGCGAGAGTAACAAGGACGATGGCAAGGGGAACGGTCGACGCAAATCCCAGGTGTCTAAAGCCCACTGCGCCAGTAAGTCCACCTACCAGGAACGACAGTAACAGCGATCCGAGAAGCTTTAGTTTCTGCCGATCTCCGCAGACCAGGTTGCCGGGCATTGCCCCGACATTCCAATAGAACAGCTTACCAAGCTCGATGCCAATATCGGTCACGAGACCAGTGACGTGTGTCGTCCGGATTTCCGCCTTTGAAACCTTCGTGATCATAGCGTTCTGCAGTCCCATCACGTAGCAGAGAAGGCAGACGGTAGCCGGCACGAAGAGCACGTGGTGCGATTCGAGGTTCGAGCCGAGAACACCGAAGATCAGAAGCAGCGACGCCTCGAGCATCAACGGCATCGCGTATTGGCTCTGCAAGCGCCTGCGTCGTCCCCAGTTGATCAGGATCGCTGACGTGGCCGCGCCGACCAGAAAGGACAACAAGGAACTCAATCCCGCCACAGCCACATTCATGTCGCCAAGCGCGACGTTATCGGCAAGCGACGAAACAATGCCGGACATGTGTGAGGTGTACTGGCCCACAGCGAGGAATCCGCCAGCATTGGCTGCTCCCGCGACGAACGCGAGCGATCGCCCGAGGCGACGATTCGCGACGTCGCTGCGCTCAGGCGCCGTGAAACCGCGAAGGTAATTGATGGGCATGCGGATCAGTTCGGTATCGGGGAGCGGTTCACAAAGTTTGCACACGAGTGAGCTTGTCGATCCTAACATGAGACGACGCTGCTTCAGCCTGCGTTTCAGATGAACCGTATTAGCCAACGCGCGTGTCTGGCGTCGCCTGGACTGCCCGATGAACCATTCGAGGAAAGAAATGAGCGCTGCGGCCGAACTCGCTTCACAAGTGCCTCGTTATAGCGCCGTCGCACGCACGCGGCGCGGCGCAATATCCGTGAAGCGTGTCACGTCGGCCATCACGGCGGGCGCTTCAGGCGACGTAAAAGCCGCATCGACCGATGCTTCGTCACGAAACCTGCATTCGCAGATCGCAAGCGTCCCGGCCTGCTGCTCGGCGGGGAAAAAGGCCGCGAGCCCGACAAGGCCGTAGCGTGACCAGTGATGCATCACAAGGGGCAAATGACGGTCGACGTAATACGCGCGATCGAAGCGCGCACCGGCCTTGCCTTCGTAGGTGACATAGATCGTGACGTTGGCATCTTCCGACATGCTGTTCTCCAGTGACTAAGGCGTGAAAGTCGGCATCGATCGGATGCATCGCACCGGTGATGCCGCGCGCGGGCGCCGATGCCAGATTCAGGCGCGTCTCGCGGCTTCACCGTTTATCGCAGCGGACTGATCGGCATCGTGATAAAGACCGCGAGAACGCTGCTAGCCTGGGTCGTCGCCGGCCGGCGCGCGCGTACTCTCGCCGTGCGCCGCGCGATGGATTGCATTGACGATGCTCTCGTAGCCGGTGCACCGGCACAGATTGCCGCTGATCGCGTGACGTATCTCTTCGTGACTCGGCGACGAGTTATGCCTCAGGAGGTCCGCCGCCGCGATCAGCATGCCGCTCGTGCAGAATCCGCATTGGAACCCGTTCTCCGCAATGAACGCCTCCTGCAGCGCCTCGATTCCGCTGATGCCTTCGATCGTCCGCACGTCGTTTCCAGATATCGACGCCGCAAGCACAAGACAGGACTTCCTTACCTCGCCGTCGAGCAACACTGTGCACGCGCCGCAATCGCCGGTCAGGCATCCGATGCGCGTGCCTTTCGCATCGAGTGCATCGCGGATGAGTTCGACGAGCAACAGTCGCGAGTCCACTCGTTCAGACCGCGGCTCGCCATTGAGCGTGAGCCGCACCTCGATCGTTCCTTTCATGTCTTCGTTCCCGTGAGCAGGATGCGCAAATGCCGTTTCACGACGCCAGGCACAACGGCGCGCCGATAGTCTGCGTCCGCGAGTTCATCGCTCCATCCTTCGCCGACAAGATCTTGCGCACTCGTTGCCGCATGCTCGATAAACGCATCGGGCGCGAGCAACACCTGTTCGTCGATCGCGAAGCGGCGATACGCCGGCCGTCGGCCGGCCGCGCCGACTGCAAGCCGCACACTGATCTGCTCGCCCCGATGCAGGGAGCACGCAACGGTCACGATGGGCCACGAACTCGCACTCGCCTTGTACTTCTGATACTCACAGGCGACGAGCGTCGTGTCGCGCGGCACGCGTACGCCAATGAGAAACTCGTCTGCGCGGCGCGCGGTGCAAAAGGCGTCGATAAAAAACTCTCGCGCAGCGACATGACGCACGCCCTGTGACGAGCGCAATTCGAACTCTGCCTCTAGCGCCGCGAGACATCCCGGTGCGTCGGACGAAGGATTCGCGTAGCTTGCTGCCCCACCGAGCGTGCCCTGATTGACGATCGATGCACCACCGGTGACCTGCGCGGCCATCGCCGCAAGCAGCGGCGCATGGCGTGCCACGAGCGGTGAAGCGAGCAATTGCGCATAGGTCGTCATCGCGCCGATGTGCAGATGCGTATCGTCGAGCGCGATTTCATCCAGACGGAGCGCACCGAGACTGATGACATGTCCGGGACACACGAGATTCGCCGACATCGACGGCACCAGCATCGTGCCGCCGCCGAGCACCGAGGCATCCTCGCGAAAGGCGGCTAGCAAGGCAGCCGCTTCGTCGAGGTCCCTCGGTTGGTGAAAATCGAAGTAATGGCCGATCACGCGCGTCGCTCCTCGAGGGACGCCATCACGCGCGCCGGCGTCGCCGGCACGTGCGTCAGGCGCGCGTCGTCACCGAGTGCATTCGCCACGGCATTGGTCACCGCTGACAGCGCACCGCCTAGCCCCGATTCGCCCGCGCCCTTCATGCCGAGCGGATGAAACGGATTTAGCGTCACGCGATGTCCGACGCGAATGGACGGAAGATCGTTAGCGCGAGGTAGTAAATAACTTTTGAAGCGATCGGTAATCATGCGTTGATGTTCATCGAACTTGATCAGTTCCCACAGCGCGGCACCGATGCCCATCACGACCGCCCCTCTAAGTTGCGCTTCGACGAGCGCCGGATTGACCATTGCGCCGCAGTCGTGCACCACGGCATAGTCGAGCAGCCGGCTGTTGCCAGTCGCCGTGTCGAGTTCGAGCGCCGCGGCATGCACGGAATACGAGAACGTCGGGTATGTGGCGATACGGCCTTGCGCATCCGGCTCCACGCGCACATTCTGCGGCGCGAAGCTGCGCGTCACTTCGAGCGGCAGCGTCACGCCGGCGGCCACGGTGAATGGCCGCAGATGCGCCCCGAGCGCGAGTTCGGCCACTGCGATCCTCGTCCCGTTCGACTCGCGCCACGCATGACCGTCGCGCAGTGAAATGTCTTCGGGCGTACCGCCGAGCAGGTTGACGGCGCACTGACAGAGCCGTGCGCGCAACTCCTGCGCGGCGAGATACGCGGCGGTCCCGCCGTACATCAGCGCACGGCTGCTCGCGTTGCCGGTGCCGAGCGGCGTCACGTCCGTGTCCCCTTCGATCACGCTGACCTGGTCCGCGCGCAGGCCGAGCTCACCGGCGACCATCTGCGCAATGCCGGTATCGCTGCCGCTGCCCGGGGACGTCACGCCCGTCAGCACCTGCACGTCGCCCGACGGCATCATGCGAACGGTGGACGTCTCGTATCCATTGGGGAAGTTACCGGGCCGCGCGCCGCCTTCCGGCGTTAGTTCGAACGCAATGCCAATACCGATGCGACGCTCGCTGTTACGCGCTGCGCTTGCGCGCTCCTGCCATTGCTCGTAATCGAACATCGTCAGCAACTGCTCAAGGCCGCCCGGATAGTCGCCGCTATCCACGTTCAGCCCGGACGGCAGCAAACGCGGCAAGGCTTCCCGTGCGACCAGATTGCGACGGCGCAATTCGACTGGATCCATGCCAGTTTGCCGGGCCAGCCGATCGATTGCATGTTCCAGCACGAGGTTGCCGATCTCTTTGCCGTAACCGCGTATGGCTTGCCAGGGCGGTCGATTGGTGATCGCGAGAGAGCACTCGACGTCGCAGTGCTCAATCGTATAGACGGTCGGAAACACGGCCGGCGTGACGAGCGCCATTGCCCAGCTATGACCGGCGCCGATGATGCCGACATCCACCATGATGCGGTCACGCCAGCCGATGAGCCTGCCTTGCTCATCCGCCGCGATCTCATAGCTGTGATGCTGCGAACGCGCACCGGCGAGCAGTGTTTCGCGCCGCTCCTCGACCCAGGCGACCGGGCGTTTCGTGATCCGGCTGAACAGCGCGACCAGCACTTCTTCGGGATGCCCAGCCATCTTGAGCCCGAACGTACCGCCGATGCGCGGCGCGATCACGCGGACCTGCGACTCCTTCACACGCAACGCCGCTGCAATCAGCCAGCGGCTCGTATGAGGGTTCTGGAACGTGCCGGTCAACGTGTAGCGCTCGCCGCGCGCGTCCCACTGGGCGACGTAGCACAGCGTTTCCATTGGCGCACTGGTCGACGGGCCGACCGTCAGTTCGCCTCGTGCGATGTGCGCCGCGCGCTCGAATGCAGCATCGGCGTCCCCCGAACGAATGCGGTCGCGCACGAACAGGTTGGTATCCCAGCCAGGCTGAACCACGGGCGCACCTTCGCGCAGGGCGTCGCGCGCGTTCGCGGTTGCCGGTTGCACCTCGTATTCGACGCGAATCTTCGCGAGCGCGGCTTGCGCGTCGTGCACCGACGTCGCCACGAGCGCCGCGACCGGTTGGCCGAAGTACGTCGCGTGCTCGAGTGCAAGGCAACGACTTTGTAAAGGCCCGCGTGCGCCTTGTGCGGGGAGGTCCATGGCCGGGGGCATTGCATCGCTCATGCGCGCTGCGTCTTCTCCCGTGAGGCCCGCGACGACACCCGGCATGGCGAGCGCCCCCGACAGGTCGATCGAGACGATCGTCGCACACGCGTGAGCGCTGCGCAGGATGGCAAGATGGAGCGCGCCTTCGGGAATGAGATCGGCACTGTAATCGACGCGCCCCGAAACGAAGCGCGCTGCGTCCAGACGCGCCACGTTCTCCCCGAGCAGGCTGCCCGGCGACGCATCCTTGAAAGTCTGTTCCATGTTTGTCGCGCGACGGCCCGATTGCCCGGACCTCGCCGTTCGTTGGTTGCTCATCGGCTCGCCTGGCGTCCCACGCGCACGCAGAGCATCGCGCATGCGCCGAGCGCCAGCAGTGTCGTCATCAGAAAAAGTCCGCTGTTGAGTGTGCCGCTCAGCGTCTTGAGCCAGCCCATCGCGAACGGACTGGCGAAACCGCCGAGCAGACCAAGGCTGTTGACGAATGCGATCGCCGGAGCAGCGGCGGGCGACCCGGCGAAATAGTCGGACGCGAGCGACCACAACAGCGGAATCGTGACGAACACCGTGGTCGATGCGATCGTCAGGAGCACGATGGTCGCAGTCAGATCATGCGCCAGAAGCGGTAGCAGTGAAAGAGCGGTCGCGCCTGCCAGGGCCGCCAGTGCGCCGTGCCAGCGACGTTCGAGAAGCCTGTCCGAGTTGCGGCAGATCAGCACCATGCCGATCGTGGCGATGCCGTACGGAATGGCCGAGAGCCAGCCCATGCGCTCCACGCTCGTCGCGCCTGCGCTCTTCAGTACCGTCGGCACCCAGAAGCTCAGCGCATAAGTGCCGCAAATAAAGGTGAAATAGGCGAAGCTGATCACGTACACCTTCGGGTCGGCGATGACTTGCCGCAACTGCCCGGCGTGTTCCGCGCCGGCTTCGCGGCCGTCGTCGCGCAATGCGTGGCGCAAGGTGTCGCGCTCCGGTTCGGTGAGCCATTTTGCTCGCTCGATGTCGTCCGAAAGGGTGAACCAGGTCACGATGCCAAGCAGCACCGCCGGCGCCGCTTCTACGATATAGAGCCACTGCCAGCCCGCCAGACCCGCAACGCCCGCGAGCCGCGACATCGCCCAACCCGACACCGGACCGCCGATCATCCCCGCGATCGGGAATCCGGTCATGAAGAGACCGAGAATCTGCCCGCGACGGTTGCGCGGGAACCATTGACTCAGGAAGTAGACGACGCCGGGAAAAAAGCCCGCCTCGAACACGCCGAGCAGAAAGCGCAGTACGTAGAACGCCGTCGGGCTCGATACGGTCGGCATTGCGCAGCCGGTGAGACCCCATAGAACCATGATGCGCGTGATGGTCTTACGTGCGCCGATGCGTTGCAGAAGCAGATTGCTCGGCACTTCGAACAGAAAGTAGCCGATGAAAAATATTCCCGCGCCTAGTCCGTACACGGCATCGCTGAAGCCGAGCGCGTCCTGCATCTGCAGCTTCGCGAAGCCGACGTTGATGCGGTCCAGATACGCGATCACATAGCAGACGATCAGAAGCGGCACGAGCCGCATCGCGACTTTGAGGTAAAGCGCGCGCTGCGCGTCTTCCGGGGCCGTTACCTGAGCGGGGGCGTGTACATCGAGAGCGATTTTGCGCGACATGATGACCCTCTCAATGAAGTGGAATGGAACGGCACGTGAATGACGGAAAGCGTTTCATGAGGCTGTCTCCTTGAGCCTGTCGGCGCGCAGATGGTCCGGCGGCGTCTGCTCTTTTTGGCGGGCGCGCCCGAAGGCGGCGGAACGTTCGCGCCGAAAACTGATCGATCGAACAGTCAGCACAGTAGCCGACGAGCCAACTTCCGGTCAACCCGAAACACGGCTGATTTCGCCGGGGACTTTCCCTTGTTGACTGATCGATCAGTCAGGACTAGTATCGACAGCTGGACACATCGCCTGGCGAGAAGCCACACGTTTGCGACAGGCGTCAGAGGGACTTTTCAACCTTCATCAGAGGAAAGAGCCGTGAGCACCTTCAACGAGTACTCAGACAAATTCGAGACCATCCGCATGACACGTACCGATGGCGTACTGGAGATGCACTTCCACACGCACGGCGAGCCACTGGTATGGAATCTGACAGCCCATCGCGAGTTCGAGCAGGCTTTTCTCGATGTAGGACGCGATCGGGACAACGAGGTCGTGATCATGACCGGCACGGGCGATGCCTTCAGCGGACCGGCCATTGCGCCCGGCATGCATCAGAACCGCAATTCGATGACGCCCACGGTCTACGATCCGATCTACTGGGAAGCGAAGCATCTGCTCATCAACCTGCTCAACATCGAGGCGCCGGTGATCAGCGTCATCAACGGCCCGGCCGTGCGGCATGCAGAGATCCCGCTGCTCGGAGACATCGTGCTCGCATCCGACACCGCGACGATCCAGGACACCGCACACTTCCAGGGAGGCATGGTGCCGGGCGACGGCATGCATCTGATCATGCCGCTGCTGATGGGTCGCGCGCGCGGCCATTACTTTCTTCTGACAGGTCAGAGCATTCCCGCAAGCGCGGCGCTTGAAATGGGATTAGTGAACGAAGTGCTGCCGTCGGCCGAGCTTTTGCCGCGCGCCCGCGAACTCGCCAGGCTGATGCTCAAGCAGCCGCGTCTCGTGCGACGCTATACACGCACCTGCCTGAACCAGGAACTGAAAGCACGACTGCACGACGTGCTCGGATACGGACTCGCGCTGGAAGGCATCGCCCGCATGAGAGAAGTGGCCGCCTGAGCGGGACCCGATTCTTCCTATCTGCATCACTTCACAAATCAAGGAGGCAGCATGACTGTCAGCAGTATTACCAGACCGATCGATATGGTAGGTTCGGTCATCGATGTGGTCGATTCCACGCCCGATGTGCTCGGCGAGTCGATCATCTGGGATGAGAAAACGCAACTTCTCTGGTGGGTGGACGGGATCGGTCAATCGATCCATCGCCTCGACATTTCAAGCGGCGCCAAGAAGAGCTGGCCGATGCAGGAAGAGATCGGCAGCATCGGCCTGCGCGCCAAAGGCGGCCTGATCGTAGGCATGCGCTCGGGCTTCTACTTCTTCTCGCCCGAAACCGGTGAGCTGACCGAAGTTGCGCGTCCCGATGCCGAGCGTCCGAAGAATCGTTTCAATGACGGCAAATGCGACAGGCACGGCCGCTACTGGTCCGGCACCGTGGAAGCGGCCGCCTACACCCCGCGCGGACGTTTGTTCCGGCTGGATCCCGATCTGAAGCCGAAACTCATCATGGAAGGCATCACGTGCATCAACGGGCTCAGCTTTAGCCCGGATAACCGCCTTATGTACATGACCGACTCGTTCAGTTGCCAGATCGACGTGTTCGACTACGACTCCGTCGACGGCGCCATCTATAACCGCCGCAAGTTCGCCGAAGTTCCGCTCGGACGTGGCATCTGTGACGGCTCGACCGTCGATGCCGACGGGTGCTTCTGGAGCGCGAACATGGACGGCTGGTGCGTCACGCGCTACGACCCGCGCGGACGAATCGACATGGTCATCAATCTTCCGGTGCGGCGCGTGAGCAGCCTGTGCTTCGGCGGTCCCGATCTCGACACCCTCTTCATCACTACAGCGCGTCGGCGCATGAGCGAGAAGGAGCTCGCGCAGCAACCGCTCGCGGGCAATGTGCTCGCAGTACGTCCCGGCGTGAAAGGACTGCCCGAACCGGAATTTCTCGGATAACGGTGTGGGATGCCCGGTATATCGCGTCGCATGAGGATCGCGATATACTGACTGATCGATCGAATAGTACGGTGAGGGAGTCGCCTGGATGAAGACAGAACGCGAAAAGAAAGCGTCGGCACGCACGAGCAACAGTGCTCAGGAACCAGAGCACGCGCCGGGCACCCGCCTCTCCGCGATCCTGAATGCAGCCGAACGGGTGTTCGGTGAGCACGGCTACGCCGGCGCGAGCATGCGGAACATCGCAGAGGAAGCGGGCGTCGCGCAGGCGCTCGTGCATTATCACTATGCGACCAAGGACAAGCTCTACGAGGCCGTGTTCGAGCGACGGTCGTCGGCGATCAATCAGCACCGTGGCAAGCTGCTCGACGCCCTGTTCGCGAGCGAAAGCACCGCGACCGTCGAAGACGTGCTGACGATCGCCTTCACCCCGCTGTCGGATATTTTTCATGGCGAGGATGCGGTAAATCTCGCGCTTTACGTGCAACTCGTCGCGTCCGTCAGTCTCGGTAGCGACGAGCGTTCACGGCGCATTCGCGAAACCTACTATGACCCGATCGCGGAGCGATTCATCGACGCCCTGCATACGGTCTTGCCTGGCATTGCACGCGAGCAGGCGGTGTGGGCGTATCTGTTTTCGGTGGGAGCGCGGCAGCAGGCCCATGCACTCAATGGCCGGGCGATGCGACTGGGCGCACGGGACCGCGCGAGGAAATCGACGGCGCACTATTCCGACCTCGTGCGCTTCGCGGCGGCGGGCATACGTGAGCTGGTGCGCAACGAATCGGGCACGAACGCACGATCGAAGGAGCCCGAAGGCCGCGTCGCCAAGCCTTCGAGTGGTCGAACGAAGAAATCGCAAGTCAGCACCGTCGCAAACACACCGACTCGTAGCGTGCGCGGTCGTGAGTGACGCGACGCGCCGCCTGTGGAGAAATATGAATGACTGACCTGAGCAAATCGGAGTTGCCGACGCAGCAACTAATTGAATTCGATAACGTCGCTGTCTCGGTGACTGACATCAATCGATCCGCAGACTGGTACGGGCGCCTCTTCGGGTTTCGTCGACGATACGCGACCTACATCGAACCACTCGAGGCCGATTTCCAGATTCTCGAAAGAGACGACATGCGGATCGAACTTCTTTCGCGTGCAACGACCGTTCGCAATCCCGACGCGAATATTGTGCCGGGGCCGCACATCGACCGGACCGGGGCGAAGGCGATCGTTTTTCGCACATCGAGCCTCGAAGCCGTCACATCTCACCTCGAGAATGAAGGCGCGGTCTTCGAATGGAAACTCAAGCCTCTCTCTGCAGACGGCTTACGGTCGACGATGGTTCGAGACCCCGACGGTACGATCATCAACATCCTGCAGTACCCGTAGTTATTCACCTACGAGCTCATTGGCCCAAATGCGGGCGTACTCGCGCGTCGACGCGTGCAGCCGACTCGGCAACAAATAATGGGCGGGCTTGAGCCAGCTATCAGTGCAGCATCGTGGTCGGTTTACTCACTGTGCTGCAGTTATGGAATCCGACAGCATCGTCTCGGCGATATCCAGCATCGCGCGCAAGCGGTCCATGTGTCGCAGGTCCTGATGATAGCCAACCCACAAATCCCGCATGGGAGGTTGATCGGGCGTGTCGATGCGATGCAATCCGGAGATTGCATCGCCAAGTGGCCTTGGCAGCACCGCGATACCTACCCCTCTCAGGCACATCTGTGCCTGGACCGTTCGATTTGTGCTTGTGAAGGCTCGTCGTGAAAGCGGAAACCTCTCCAGCAGCCAACTGACGTCGGGAAAGTGCGACTGCGCGGTATTCATGAGAATGAGCCCTACGGATGCCGGATCGTCCTGCAACGCCTGTGCGGTTGCCGCCGCCGCATAGAGACCATATTGAATTCGCATTAGACGGCGCTGAACAATGTCCGGCTCGCTGAACGGCACGATGCGAAAGGCGACGTCCGCCTCACGACGTGAGAGATCGAGTAGTCGATAGCTTGCAATCACTTCCGGCACGACAGCGGGATGACGGCGCGTCAACTCGGCCAGGACGGGAGCCAGTACATAGCCGGCAAACCAGTCCGCCGATGAGATCCGCAGGATGCCTTCGAGGCGTTGGTTGTTGCCGCTCAGACGCCTTTCCATGGACAGCGCGGCATCCTCCATGGATTCTGCCAGCGCGAGCACGGTGTCCCCGGCGTCCGTGAGCACGAGTCCGTCCTTTGTCCGACGAAAAAGCGGCTGCTTCGCTTCGTCCTCGAGCACCTTGATTCGCCGACCCACTGTCGGATGGCTCACATCCAGCATCCGGGCGGACTCGCCGAAGGACCCGCTGCGAGCTACTGCCAGGAAGATGCGAACGTCGTTCCATTCCATGCCCGATCTCCGTACAAAATTGCACGGCAAATATACATGGACGTCAGTATTCGAACAATGTTGTTCGGGGCACTATACGGCTCGATAAACGGATGTCCCCGCGAACCGACTGCGCGCCAATCCCAAGCCAGTCTGATCTGGAACCTCAAGATATGAATACCGAAGCCCGGCAGGTTGTTACCACTGGGTCAGCAGCCTCCGACTCCCGGCGCTGGCTCGCCCTGGCCGTGCTGTTGACCGGCACGCTGCTGCCACCTTTGGACTTCTTCATCGTCAACGTGGCGCTACCTACCATACGTACAGGCCTGCAAGCATCTTCAGATGTCTCGCAGCTGGTGATCTCGGTGTACGCCGCGGCCTATGCCGTCACCCTGATCCTGGGCGGTCGCCTCGGTGATCTTTATGGCCGCAAGCGCGTATTCATCGCTGGCATGCTTGGCTTTGGGGTCGCTTCGGCGTGGTGTGGCCTGGCACCGTCGTCGGACATGCTTGTCGTCGGCCGGCTGCTGCAAGGGATCTCCGCAGCGATCATGGCACCGCAATCATTGGCCTCGATACACGCCATCTTCCCGGAAAGAGAAAAGAATCGCGCGTTGAGTCTATACGGCGCGACATTCGGCCTGGCCTCTGTGGGCGGTCAGCTGCTGGGGGGAATGCTGGTTTCCGCCAGTCCGTGGGGACTGGGGTGGCGCAGCGTATTTTTGATCAACCTGCCGATCATCATCGTTGCCGTTCCAGCTGCAACGATGCTGCTGCGCGAAAGCCGAGCCGAGCGTTCGCCTCGCCTGGACGTGCCAGGGGCGTTGCTGCTGGCGGTTGGCTTGCTGGCGCTCGTGGTTCCGCTTATCGAAGGGCAAGAACACCACTGGCCGTGGTGGTGCATAGCGCCGCTGGTCCTGAGCATGCCCTTGCTATGGGCCTTCTGGCAGTATGAAAAGGCACAGGAGCGCGCCGGCAGAACTCCTCTCGTTCTGCCCTCGCTTCTAGCCGAGCGCAAGTTGCGACAAAGCTTGGCGTCAACGTTCTTCTTCTACGCGCTCGCTGCGTTCTTCCTGGTGTTTGCCGTGTATGAACAGGCCAGCCTGCGCCACGACGCGTTGACGGCCGGCCTGGCCATCGTGCCGCTCGGCATCGGGTTCTTCCTCGGTCCACTGTGCAGCCCGTACATAGCCCGGCGTATGGGCACCCGCACTGCCGCATTTGGCATGGGTCTGGAGGTGCTCGGTCTGATCATGGTCGCAGCGCTGGCTTTCGCCGGTGCGTCGTCCTGGCTTGCGTTGCCCCTGTTTTTGATTGGCGCCGGGCAAGGTATCGCCCTTCCTGCGCTAGTGCGCCTGAACGTAGACCATGTGGAAACACGTTGGGCGGGGCTGGCCTCGGGCCTGGTAAGCGCTACGTTGCAGATCAGCGCTGCAGTAAGCGTCGCCTTGTTCGGCGGTCTATTCATCGCGATCGCGCCTGATGGTGCAAGCGCTCAGGACGTGCAACTGGGCTTTGCGGTGGCTTCATTGGCCATAGGCGCGTCACTGGCACTGGCAGCCGGACTAAGTTGGAGACTCCGGGAATCATGAAGAATCAAGATCGATACGAAATTATCCAAACACAGAAATTCTTGCCATGAACAGTTCCAGCTTTCCTCTCGCCGGCAAGCGCGCGCTTGTGACCGGTGCAGCGCGTGGCATCGGCGCGGCCATCGCACTGAAGCTGGCCGAAGACGGCGCCGACGTCGCGATCACCTATGAGAAATCGGCCGCAAAGGCCGAGGCGCTCGCCGCTGAAATCCGCGCCCTGGGCCGCACGGCCGTCGCCATCCAGGCCGACGCCGGCAGCCCGGACGCCACGCAGACCGCGGTCGAACAGGCCGTCGCCGATCTTGGCGGGTTGGACATCCTGGTGAACAACGCTGGTGTCCTCATCGCCGGCCCCTTCTCCGAGCAGTCGCTGGAGGAGATGAATCTGCAGTTGAACGTCAATGTGCGCGGCGTCTTCGTGGCGACCCAGGCTGCGTTGAAGCACCTCCCGAACGGCGGCCGCATCATCACAATCGGCAGCAACGCAGGCCTGTCTGTCCCGTTTCCTGGCATAGCCGTCTATTCGGCCACCAAATCGGCAATGGAGAGTTTCACCCGCGGTCTTGCGCGTGAAGTGGGCCCTCGTGACATCACCGTCAATCTGGTGCGCCCCGGCCCGATCGACACTGACATGAATCCCGCCGACGGCCCGCTCGCGCCTTCCATTCTTCCGAACCTGGGAATTGCCCGCTATGGCAAGACCTGGGAGGTTGCCGAGGCAGTCGCCTTCCTCGCCGGACCTGGTGCCGCTTATGTGACCGGTTCGGGCATTCTCGTCGATGGCGGCATCAGCGCCTGAGTGGATGTCCTGAGAGGACAACTGACCTCCCCGGGCGTTGCACCCACGGCAAATCCATCAGATCGACCAGCACGGCCCTCCCCCCAACAACGATGGCGGGCCGGGCGACGTTGCCCTTATGACGGTAATGGAGAGAGAAAGGCATATGACAAAGATGATCGTGGTCTGCACCGGCGACGCCAACACGAAGTTCGATCGGGATTACTACGCGAATGATCACTTCAACCTGGCGCGCACATGCTGGGAAGAGTACGGGATGCAATCTGCGGAGGCGTTTTTTCCGTACGCTGAAGCCGATGGCTGGAAATCCATTGGCGTCTACACCTTTTCCTCGGAACAAGGCGTCCATGACGCGCTGGCGAGCCCTAAAACACAGCAAGTCATGGACGATGTGAAGAACTTCACCGACGCGCAAGTCGTGTTGCGGAGCCTGTTCACGGCGTTCTGAGCGGCATCGCAGCGTCACTGTTTTTGGATTCACCTCGCGCAATAGCTACTTGTTCAATTTCTCAGCCTCGCTCGGCTCCTCTCTGGGCTTGTATCGCGGCGTGGGCTGCGGCAGCAGAAAGAAGGCGACGCACAGCAGTGCAATGGCGACTCCGATGCGCGACGCCGCGATGACGACGGGAATTGCAGCGATCTGGAGCAGCGTCGCGACTCCGTAGCGACGTGTCATCTGCTGGAGGAAATCGGGCGCGAGCCGTTCGTCCATCAGCCGGCGGCCTGGCATTGCGTAGAACCACTTCGCCATCCACGTGCAGGCGGTCAGGGCAAGACCGGCAACAAGGGTCACTGACGCGGCGGGCTCGAAGCCCGTGCCGAGGTGGAAGCACCAGACGCGGATTGGATAAGGAATGACGACGATCGCCAGCAGGAACAGAAGGTTGATCACGCCGAACCAGTGATCACTCTTGGCGTAAATGCGACCCGAATAATGATGTTGCAGCCAGTACGCCCCAATCACGACGTAGCAGAGAATGAGCGCGAGAAATTCGCGCCACTGCTCCGCCATGGCGCGCGCCAGGTCGCTGTAGTCATGCGTGCCTTCGGGAGATCCGGGGACCTTGATCTCGACGATCAGCAGGGTCAGCGCGATTGCGAAAACCGCGTCGCTGAATCCCTCGAAGCGGTCAAGTCCGCGCTCGGCACCATGCGTTTGCGCGTCGGCAGGTTGGTTTCGCCTATTACGTAGCATCACGTGAGTCCTTTCGCGCAAGCCGGAGCCGCTCCTCCCAGTACAGCACGCACAATCCTCGTTGGACTGTCTGGATTACATCCTGCCATGGGAAGTTGCAAAAGAAGCGTTCGAATTGTCTGCGACCTAGTATGAGCGCTTTTGGCCGGTTGCCGAAGATCACCATTCAAGCGCCGCGCGTCCCCATGCCATCTGGGCTAGGACTTCCGGACCCGAGCCATTGCAGCTGGTCGAGCAGTCTCCGTTCTAAGGGTAGGTATCGGAGTGGAACGGTCATTCAGGGCCGTCGCCTGGAGGACAAATCATCGGCCTCTGCGGACGCTCAGATCGGTGATTTGGCGAGGAGGCTTACGCCTTGCAAGAATGACGTCTTTCGCCCACGAATTGCTCGCGAGCCAATCAGCTTGTCGTTCAACGGATCGAAACAACTGCTGCGGGTTCTTCATCAAGCCACGATAGCGCACCTTCAGATGCCACCGTGCGCGGCTATGAACATGGCGACGGCCGACCGGCAATAGGATTCGATTTCGTTGTCGTCCGCTGCTCTCACCGGATCGAAGCGTGCGACCATCAGAAGATCGGATCCTTTGAAAAGCGCGGCAAACAAGCGGGCCGACCGGAGAGGATCGGGCACGTTCAGAAGCGCCTTCGCGTGCAATTGACGCAACAGGGCCTCGATCTGGGCGATGACATGGGCGGGGCCAGCTTCGTAATGGAGCTTGCTTAACGAGTTTTGATTCGTCTTGTCGGCCATGACCATGGCCTCGACACTGCGAACATCTGATCTCAACAGCGTGCGAAGCAGTGATGATCCCACCGCCATGAGCTGATCTTCGACAGAACCGTCGACGCCTTCAAGAAGGACCTGAGGTGCAAACAGCTGATGGCAGCCGGCCGCGATGGCCGCGCTGAACAGCGCTTCCTTGTTCTCGAAGTGCCGATAGATGCTGAGCTTGGATATCTTCGCCCGCTGGGCGACCTTGTCCAACGTCGTCGCTTGAAAACCCAATTCCACAAACAGTTCGCTCGCTGCGTCAACGATCGTTTGGGCAAGCGCCTCATTGGCGGGCCGGCCACGTCGGGCCTGTTTATTTTCGGTCACGACAATTCCAGTACTTGACAGTATCTCAATTATTTAATTACGATACCACGCAGTATCTTGAATGTGCAAGCCAATGGGTCGCGTCCTCCGAAGAGGTTTTCCCAAAGGGCGCCCGGTGATATCGAAGCGGCAATGGCCCGCCGGTCCACAGTGATGGGCGACTTTCTCGTCGACGCCGAAGCCCTGCTCGCTGCCCATCTTGACCGCGGATCGCTGGACGATATTGCGCACCAGGCCCAGCCCCCTCCATCCACAACACGGAGCCCATCACCATGAATGACGTCATCATCATCGGCGGCAGCTTTGCCGGCCTCGCGGCCGCCCTGCAACTCGGCCGTGCCCGCCGCAACGTCACCGTTCTTGACACCGGCCGTCCGCGCAACCGCTTTGCTGGCCACTCCCATGGCCTCTTCGGCCACGATCACAAGCCGCCACTGGACATACTGCTCGAGGCGCGGCAGCAACTTGCGCGCTATCCAACGATCAGGCTGGTCAATGCCCGTGCCGAGAGCGTGTCTGGCGCCATCGACGATTTCTGCGTGGTCACTGATGATAGCGAAAGGCTAGGGGCGCGCCGTTTGATCCTGAGCTATGGCGTCGCCGACCAGATGCCTGATGTTCCGGGCTTTGCCGAAAGCTGGGGCACGTCCATCGTGCCCTGCCCCTACTGCGATGGCTTTGAAGTCGCCGGCCAGCATTGGGGCCTCGTTTGGTCCGGCCCGCAGTCGCACCAGTCTGTCAGGCTGTTCCACGATTGGACCGACAAGTTGACTGTATTCTCCGATGGTCACGACATTCCATCCGATATCCAGGCCGATCTGGCGCGCCGCAAGATACCTGTCGTCGATGGCCGTATCGTCGAGATCGCCCATCACGAGGGCCATATCGCCACCGTCAATCTCGATACAGGCCGCAATGTTGCGGTCGACGTCCTGTTCGCCCATCTGCGTAACAAGCCGTCCGCGATACTGCATGAATCACTAGGCCTCGCCACGTTGGATACGCCCCTCGGCATCGTTCTCAAGGTCGACGAGCGCCGCCAAACCAGCACGCCCGGCATCTACGCCGCCGGCGACCTCGCAACGCCCTTCTTGCCCTCGGTCACCCAGGCGTCATCGCAGGGCGCGATGGCGGGCATCTTCGCCCAGCAGTCGATGCTGGTTTGAGAGGAAGGTGCGCACCATGGTCCGCCAGGATGCCGGTCGGGCACAATCGCTGAGAGCACTTGGTGCAGACCTCGCCAATCGCCGCCCACAATCTTGCGCGGTGCGTGACAGAGGTGTTGGCGAATCCCGGTCTCACCTTGGAAAGGCTTACGAGCTGACCGGTCCCCGTGCGGAGACTCTTCGCGAGGTCGCCGAAGATTTCACAAGAGTCTTGGGGCGTCCAATCACCTACATGGACATCCCGTTGGAACCGTGGCTGGAGGGTTTGCGATCCATTGGCGCATCCGCACACGTGGTCGCGCACCTGGAGTCGATGGCACTGCGGCACCCAGTGACCAGGTAGCTGGAGGCGGGATCGCTGGAAACGATGCGCACTTTGGGATCGGATGGCTCAGCTAAGAACGAATCAGCCCAAGGAGATGACATGGCAGAGCAAAATGCTTATCAGGTCGCCGACTGGAATGGTCAAAGCGGGAAGCGTTGGGTCGCCAACCAGGCCCGGCTCGACGCTATGGCGTCGGTGTTCGGCCAAGCCGCGATCGAAGCCGCCGCGCCCGTCACGGTCGAACGCGTGCTGGACGTCGGCTGCGGCGCGGGCGCGTCGAGTCTGGCACTGGCCGCTCGCGTCGGCCCGGAGGGCCAAGTGCTGGGCGTGGACATATCCGAACCGCTGATCGGCCGGGCGCGCGCGCTTGCGCCACAGGGTACGCCGGCCCTGTTCCAGGTGGCGGACGCCAGCAGCGCCGAGCTGCCCGAGGGTGCGTTCGACATTCTGTTCTCACGTTTCGGCGTGATGTTCTTCGACGATCCGACAGCGGCGTTCGCCCATATGCGACGCGCGCTGCGGCCGGGCGGCCGGGTCGCTTTCGTCTGCTGGCGCGGCGCGGCCGAGAACGCTTGGGTGCGCCTGCCGATGGGCGCGATCAAGGGCATCCTGCCGTCGAGCGCGCCGCCCGATCCCGAAGCGCCCGGCCCATTTTCGTTCGGCGACCGGGGGCGGGTGTCGCGCATCCTGACGGCAGCCGGCTTCACCGATATCGCCATCGCGCCCTTCGATGCTTCCGTCCCGTTTGGCGAGGGCGGGACGCGGGACGCTGCGATTGACGACGCGGTGAAGATGACGCTCGAGGTCGGCCCGCTGTCGCGCGTGGTCGCTGATCAGCCCGACGACATCCGCGCCCGCGCGTCGGCCGCGGTTCGTGCCGCCTTCGCGGGCCTCACCGGTGAGCGGTCGGTGATGATCGACGGCGCGGCGTGGATCGTCACGGCACGCAATCCGGCAAGCTGACAGGGACTATCAGGGGAGACGCCCCTGCGCGGCGGAGCTAGGCGTCGTTGGCCGCAGAGATTGATGTGCCTTCTGGCCGATGAACGAGCACTCGCCTTGTGACAATCAGATGGCCGGTTGCGAAGCAGAGCCGACGCCTAAGCGGCCTACAGGCGGCGCATGTGAGCAGCAGTTTGTGGCCGAAATGCGAAGAACAGCCGATCTGTCGAAAGTATGAACTGTAATCCAACCCGACGCCGAGGTCTTACGCGTGCCGTTTCGGGTGGTGCCGGTCCCAGTGCGGCATGGACGGCCCTTACAGCTGGGTCTGTGACCGCGATACAACCGCGCCTGTTCCTATAAAGTTGAATGGAGCTTTGCCGCTTGCCTTTCGCTCGGCCGGCTGACGAGCATAGTAGATGTCCCATTCGTCTTCACTAGTCTGTACGAAGCCGTGCCGTCTGTAAAAGCGGTTCGAATCACTGCCGCGCAAGGCGCCGAGACGGACTGGCATGCCTTGCCCGTCCGCGCTCGTGAAGACGTCGCGTAGGACGGTCGCGCCGATACCCTTTCCCTGGTGCTCCGGCAGAATATAAAAGTGATCGAGTGACCAGTGGTCTACTTGCGGGCGAATGACAATGAAGCCAGAGCGAACACCATTGACCTCGATGAATCGACACAACGCAGGATCGAACGACGTTACAAACCGCTCCCGCGCGCGCTGCGGGTCGAAACGATCGACACGCTCCAGGCTCTCGCGCATCGCGGCGATACGAATGGCAACGAGTGTTTCGGCATCGGACTGCGTCGTAAGGGGATAGGCGATGTTCATTGAAGGCGGCTTCCGGAAAACGGTCATGCGGCGCTGCCGATAATAACGCCGCGAATCGGGAGTTCAGACGAATTTTCGCCGGCCCTAACGGCTCAACGACCGCGACTCGGAACAAGGGCAAGCCTCCGACAAACCACAGATCACGCCTGCTTCAGATCACCGATGATCCATTCAAGACACGATGACGCAAGATCGTCCAGGCTGCGGCCCGCAAGCGTCAGCACCTGGAGACGGCGCTGCGTAAGCAGCGGGTTATCGAATGGAATCGCCTTCATGCGGTCCACGCCAAGCCGCTTCGCGACGGACACATATCCCGACGGCATGATCGCCTCCGGTACCACCAGCGCGAAACGGTACAGCGCCGCGACGTAGCGGCTCGTCATCATCGGCACGATTTCAATGTTCTCGACATTGCACGCGATGTCGAAGAGCTGGCGGTTGGTCGTGCCCTTGTCCTGCAGCACCACGGGATATGCCGTCAGATCCTTCAGCGCGACCTTCGCCTTGCTCGCGAGCGGATGCGTCTCGTGCATCAGCGCCATGACCGGCGCGCGCTGCGTGTACTGCACGGTGACGCCCGGCTCTGGCTTGAAGCTATTTCTGGACGCCCGCACTGGCGAGCGAGTTCGTCTACAGCTATACACACGGTTCGGGTGTGGGCACGATTGGCTCATCGAGCTACAACACGCTGTCTTTGTCGCTCGACTACTACCTTTCGAAACGCACGGACGTCTATGTGATCGGCAGCACCCAGTTCGCGAGCGGAACCGATTCGACCGGCCGTGCGGCGCGCGCGACGCTCAATGCTCTGACGGCTTCATCGACGGACCGGCAGACATTCGTGCAATTGGGCATTCGGCACAAGTTCTGTTGCCGTGCAATCGGAAATGGGCCCGTCGCTCAATTCAGCGAATTTACCGTCTGAGAGCGGAAGGACCGGCGATCCAGGCAAGACGTAGTCCCGCGAGCGAATGCGTCTTCGACATATTGCCCGTGCCGATGCCGCGCTCGTAGAGGTCGGCCATCGACGCGCGCCCAAGAGAATATGCTTGCCCGTCGTGCGTTCCCGCGTTCGCGTTTGCGCTCCGTCATCGAGCCGTCGTATGGCGTAGTCATGCAGACCCAGCGGCTGCAGACATCGACAAGCGGTGAAATGCTCGATGTGAGACTCGAACGCTGCGCTAAAACAATAGCCGCATTTCAGGTCGCCCGAGGCCGTTCACCGTTGAAGGATCATTCCCCAACCTTTCGTCTGCTCCCATGGGTTTTGCGGCGACGCTTCAACAACGACGAAACGGTATCTGGACCTCACTGCTTTTCAATACTTACTGACCAACGTCGTCGCGGGTTGCAGCAACGAGCGATATTGGGTCGGCGTAATCCCCACCGTCGTCTTGAATTGACGCGTGAATGCACTGTGATCGGTGTAGCCGCAACGCGTCGCAATGTCGGTGATGTTAAGGTCACCCGCGAGCAATTGCGAAGCTGCATCCAGCCGCGTTTTCAGCAGCATCTGTCGAGGCGTAAGGTGAAAGACTCTGAAGAAATAGCGCTCCACCTGCGCAACTGACATGTCGATAAGTGCTGCAAGATCCGCCAACTTCAGCGGATGCGCGTAATGATCCTGAATGTGCTTTACTGCAATCGCAACACGTTGATACGAGGGATGTGTACTTGCAGCCGCTCGAAGATCGCGCGAGATACCTGCGACGCCCAGGACGCGTCCCTTTATATCGCGCAGCGGTACTTTCGAGGTAAGACACCAGCCGGGCTGGCGCCCTGGATAGAGATGCAGTTCAAGTTGATCGACCAGCCGGTTGTTATCTCGCACAACCGCCTTGTCCTGTTCCATATAGATGCGGCCAAAGCGCGAAGGGAATGCTTCTGCTGCTGTCTTCCCCAGCAATGACTGCCGGTCCTTGTAACCGCAGCGGGCCGCGAGGGTCGCATTGGCGATCACATACCGTGCCTCGTGATCCTTTACGAAAAAGACCACATCGGGCATGGCATCGAAGAGCGGCACGAGCAGCGCGTAATGCGCCACCATCTGCTGCAGGGTCGTGTTTCCAGTGACAGCGGAAAGGAGCAGTTGGTTCATGGCTAAGTGTTGCGGATCAGGATTGGCTTGATTATGCCGACGCCCAGGTCACTCGAACGCTCGCGGTTCCCGGCGTTCAGACCGGCGTCTGGAAGCTCATTAAAGTGCTCACGCGTGCAGGCGAGAACGGCGGACGCTGCCCATAGCGCGACCAGCCGAGGCAAAACGCTGCTGCTTCCCCGCAAATCTTGCCTTGGCAAGGCCCCATGCCGCAGCGTGTGTGCAACTTGGCATCGCGCCAGCCGCGATGCTGCGCGACCTCACCAAAGCTGACGTCCTCACAGCGGCACATCACAGTGTCTGCGGTGGCGAGTCCGCGGAGTTGCTGATCGAGGGCGAAGGCCGTATGCATTTTCGCTGCAAAGCGGCGGTAGCGTTCGCGCTCCGCAAAGAGAGCACGCGCATCGGCTGCGTTGCCAATCGCAGCAAGCGCGGCGATGCGCCCTTCGACAGCAGACAGTTCCATGCCGCCGACGCCCGTACATTCTCCGGCCGCATAGATGCCCGGCTGGGTGGTTGCCTGAAAATCATCGACGACGATGGCGAGCACGCCGTCCGTTTCGGCGACATCGCAACCAAGCGCCGTGCCCGGGATCGTGTTGGGGACGAGACCATACGCGCAGGCGAGCCTGTCGCAGTCGATCTGCGTTTGCCTCGTACCCTGCTGCACCACGACCTGCGTGATCTTCTGATCGCCGTGTGCGGCGCTCACATAGGCGCCGCGCAGATATGGCGTCGCGCGCAAAGCGAACCGCATGCGCGCCGCCTGGGCGAGTTTCGCTGGCGTGCTCACGAGCGACATTGCGAACTGCCGCACTGCATGCGTCGGCGCCTGCTCGACAATCGCCGCAACGTGCGCGCCCTGTTCGCGCGCGGTCACGGCCGCCGCCCACAATAACGGGCCTGTCCCTGCGATAACGATGCGCTCGCCACGCACCGGCATGCCGCCCTTCACCAGCGCCTGCAACCCGCCCGCCCCTGTCACGCCAGGGAGTGTCCATCCCGGGTACGGCAGAAAACGCTCGCGCGCGCCGGTTGCGATGATGAGCTTGTCGTAACCGATCGCATAGCCGCGCGTAGCATTCTCCACGAGCAACTCGTGTTCGCGAAGCGCCTGCACGACGCGCGTACCCTGCAAACGCGCGACGTTCGCGGCTTGCGCCACCGCATCGATTGCTTCGCGTCCGCGCCCTTGCGGTCGATGATGCGGTCCTTGGCGCCAGATCTGACCGCCAGGCAGTGCGTTATCGTCGACGATGCCAACTGTAGCGCCTGCTTGCGCTGCGACACTTGCAGCATGCAGCCCCGCAGGCCCCGCACCAATGATCAGGATATCGAAATTCATGATGCAGACCTTGCTGTCCTGATGTTCATGCCGTCGGTGCAGAGCGTCTGACAGGCGAGCCGATGGCGCACGCCGTCGATCGTCACGCGGCATTCCTGGCAAACGCCCATTCCGCACAGCGGCCCGCGTTGCGCGCCGCTCACGGATTCACGCGTCACCACGTCCGCACCGCCCGTTACGAGCGCGATAGCCGCTACGACCGAACTGCCGCGCTCGACCTGCACGTCGCGTCCGTCCACGCTAATCGTCACGGGGTCACGCATGACTGGCTCCCACGTTTTCGAAGCGTGCAGGCAGGTACGGCGCAGCGTCGATTGGCAGCACGTCGCCCAGATCGAGCATCTGCGCGGCGATCAGTTTGCCCGTGGCGAGTGCAGTCGTGACGCCGAGGCCCTCGTGACCCGTCGCGAGCCACGTAGAACGGTGACAGGAGTCGTCCCCGAACGGTGCTGCGGGCCCGATCAACGGCAAGCCGTCAGTCGTGGCCGGACGAAAGCCGGTCCAGGCCCGAATCGCGTTGAGCGTCGGCAATGCCGGCAGATACTCCGCGGCCCGGCGCAGCATGCGTGCGAGAACGTCTGGTTCGATAACCGGATCGACAGTGTCGAATTGCCGTGACGATCCGATCAGGATCTGACCGGTTGGACGGGGTTGCACGTTGAACGCCACCGACGTACCGCTCGCGTTGTGGGCGCTCTTGATATAGCCGAGTTCAAGTATTTGATGACGGATCGTGCCCGGATAACGATCGGTGATCAGCAAATGCCCTTTTTTCGCCTGCATCGGTAGCCCGGGCAGCAGATCGGACGCTTGCAGACCGTTCGCCACTAGCACGGCGCCCGCTGCGATCGCCTCACCGCTCTCGAGCACGACGCCCTCGCGATTCACGCGCGCAACCTGCGTATCGAGCCTGCACGTCACGCGTCCTTTCACTGGCTGCGCGAGTAGCCATGCGGCAGCGGCAGGCGCGTACACCACGGCGTCGTCGGGGAGCATCATGCCGCCACGCAGGCCTTCGCGCAGTTCGGGTTCCGCTTCGCGCATCTGCTGTGCGTCCAGCAACGAGCAGTCGACGCCCGCCTGCGCAAGCGCCTGCTGGCGCGTCTGCGCGAGTTCGTATTCCTCGTCGTCTACGGCGACCCAAAGCGTGCCGCATCGCACGAACGCCTCGCGCTCACTCAGACGCGGCGCGAGCTCGAGCCACAGATCGCGCGACCATGCAGACAACGCGAATTCGGCAGGCGAGTCGTCCATCAGCACGAGGTGGCCCATACCCGCTGCCGTCACTCCGCCGCCCACGCCCGCGCGATCGAGCACGAGCACGTCAGCGCCCTGCTTCGCCAGTTCGTGTGCACAAGCCGCGCCGACGATGCCCGCGCCGACCACCACGACGTCGGGACTCGACTGACCCGGCTGAATCACGCGCGAATGCCCCATGCGAAAGGATCGTCGGCGGAGAAAATCAGCTTTGCCTCCGCGCTCACGTGCGCCGTGCCGCGAATGCTGGGACGCACGTAGCGGCGGCTGGCATTGTCCACGTTATGACTCGTGTCTTCATGAGGCTCGTAGCTCGCTTCGAATATGCTGCCGATGATGCTTTCCTGCCGCCAGGTCGCGCCGGGTGCGAGGTGAGCGTCGGCGGCGAGGCAAGCGATCTTTGCACTCGTGCCGGTGCCGCATGGCGAGCGGTCGTACGCCTTGCCGGGACACAACACGAAGTTGCGGCTATCGACACCGGGCGTGGTCGAATCCGCAAACAATTCGATGTGGTCGATGAGCGCACCGCCTTCGCCAGTGATGCCGTTGGCTTCGAGCGCGGCGCGAATTGCCCAGGTGACATTCGTGAGCGATTCGACGTTTGCAAATTCGAGCGTCTGCCCGTGATCGGCGACGAGGAAGAACCAGTTGCCACCCCATGCGATGTCGCCATGCACGCGGCCGAGTCCCGGCACGTCGAGCTGCACTTCCGTGCGATAGCGATACGCGGGCACGTTACGGACGCTCACGCTGCCGTCGCCGTGCAATTCGGCTTCAACCACCCCCACGGGCGTTTCGATGCGATGTACGCCCGGCTTGATGCGACCCATGTGCGCGAGCGACACGATCAGGCCGATCGTGCCGTGTCCGCACATGCCGAGATAACCGACGTTGTTGAAGAAAATCACGCCCGCCGAGCACCTCGTATCATGCGGTTCGCAAAGCAGCGCGCCGACCATGACGTCGGAGCCGCGCGGTTCGTTGACCACGCCCGCACGCACGTGATCGAAATCGCGGCGAAATATGTCGAGCCGCTCAGCGAGCGGGCCACGGCCCAGATCAGGGCCGCCTTCGACGACGAGCCGTGTAGGCTCGCCGCCGGTGTGGGAGTCGATAACGGTAATGGAGTTCATGTCCACCATCCTACGCATCGGCCGCAAGGCCGTCTTGTTCGAACGCCGCTATGGCAGTGACGATTTGGGCACAGCAAAGGGAAGTGCGCCACGGCACCCGGACCCACCGGTAAGCACTGCCAGCACTCAACCACGCGAGCTATGCGAGAGTAGAAACTTGCGAGGGAATCTCGACGGGCATCGTCGCGGTATCTGGAGGCAAATCGCTCACGTGTTCCGCGCTTCCGGTGACGTGAGCAGTCTGCGCGGGCGGTGTCTGAGGGCACCGCCCATCTTCGATGGTGACTTACTTCGTACCCACCGTTTGCAGCGGCTTCCATGTGCCATTGACGACCTTGTACACCGTCACGCCGCCGTACTTGAGGTCGCCGTACTGGTCGTAAGAGAGTTCACTTGTAGTGACGCCCTTCATATTCGTAGCCTTCAGCGCGCTCAGGAACACATGCGGATCGGTCGAGTCCGCTTTCTTCATCGCATTGAACACGGCCATTGTGCCGTCGTAGGCATACGGTGCGTACAGCTCGACCGGCTGGTTGAAGCGCTTCTGGTAACGCTCGGCGAACGCCTTGCCGCCCGGCATCTGCGAGAGCGGGCTGCCCTCGGATGCGGCCAACGTGCCTTCGGACGCCTCGCCTGCAATCTTGATCAGGTTATCCGACTGGAGCATGTCCGGACCGAGCAGAGTCGACTTGATTGCGAGCGAGCGCATCTGCTTCAGCATCGGCGCAGCCTGCGTGTCGGCGCCGCCGTAGAACACCGCGTCGACATTCGCCTGCTTGATCTTGGTGAGAATCGCGCGGAAGTCCACGGCCTTGTCGTTCGTGTATTCCTCGGTGACCACCGTCGCGCCCGCCGCCTTCGCGGCCTTGGCGAACTCTTCGGCCACGCCTTGTCCGTAGGCGGTGCGATCGTCGACGATCGCGAGGCGCTTGAACTTGAGCCCCTTCACAGCGAAGTCACCGAGCACCGCGCCGAGTTGCGTATCGGAAGTCAGCAGGCGGAACGTGGTGGGCAGCCCGAGGCGCGTGTAGCTGGGGGCAGTGGCCATGGCAACTTGCGGCGTGCCCGCTTTCGCGTAGATCGGCGCGGCCGGAATGCTGGTGCCCGAGTTGTAGTGACCAATCACGGCGACCACACCGTCGTCCACGAGTTTTTGTGCAACCGTCGTGCCGGTGCGAGGATCGGCCTGATCGTCCTGCGCATCCAGTACGAAATGCACAGGCTTGCCCCCGATAACCGGATTCGTCCCGTTCATGTCCTCGATGGCGAGCTGCACGCCGCTGCGGAAATCTGCGCCATAGTGGGCTTGACCGCCGGTGAGGGGCGCAGCGAAGCCGATCTTGACATCGACCGGCGTTGCGGCATAGGAGCATGGTGCGCCTGCCAGGGCGAGGCCCATGACGATTGCGCTGGAGATGACGGTCCTATGGAATTGCATTGTTCTTGTGCTCCTCGTTTAGTGGATTACCGCGGTACCCGCGCCCGCACTTGTGTGGCAGGCACATGCCTGTCGCCTTCCGGTCCGACCGGTGGATGGCTTGAGCAATATAAGAGTCCAAAAATCGCGGAGTCTTGAGGGAAATCGACAGCAACCAGGCAGAAATCTGCATAGTCGTCGGCGCACTCGCGCGTCGCTTTAACCGGAGCAGGCGCGGCTGTCTCCAAGGGTTTTCTCTCGCGGCTTCCAATGAAAAAAGCGCCCACGTGGGGCGCTTTCCGATGTTGCATGCACTGCAACTGCTCGAGCCTCAAGCATTCACTTCCTTCGACCACTCTGCATACCAGTTGCGGAACAACTCGTACTGCGTCTGCGCGTAACGACGCTGCGCCTCGCTCAGCGCATCGGTTTCGTAGAAATGCAGCGAATATTCCGTGTCACCGTTGAGCACCATCAGGTACTTGTAGTAAAGCACCAGGTCGGTTCCTTCATCGAACGACGACAGCACAGCCAGCGCCGACTCCAGTTCCCGCGCCTGACGGCGCGCGGTGACATCGCCCTTCGCCGCCTTGCGGCACAGGTCGACCAGTTGGAGGACTTCGCGCGGCAATGCGTTGCCAATGCCGGTAATAGCGCCCGTGGCGCCGCAGTTGACGAAGCCATGGAAGACCTGCGTGTCAACGCCTGCCATGAGCGTCACGGTGTCGTCCTGGCTCGTGATGTGCTCGGCTGCGTAACGCATGTCGGCAGCACCGCCAAACTCCTTGAAGCCGATCAGATTCGGATACCTGCCGCGCAGTTCGAAGAACAGGTCCGCACGCGTAGCGAAACCATAGTACGGGCTGTTATAGATGACGGCGGGTAGTGCCGGAGCCGCTTCGAGAATCGCGGCGAAGTGCGCTTTCTGCGCGGCGGGCGACGCCCCGCGAGACAGCACGCGCGGGATAACCATCAAGCCGCTCGCCCCTACTTTTGCGGCGTGCGCAGCGTGAGAAATCGCTTCTTTTGAGTTGACCGCGCCCGTGCCAACGATGGTGGGGATGCCGGCGGCCACGAGCCGCGCGACACCTTCCTGACGTTGGGCTTCGGTCAGTAGCGGCCAGTCGCCCATCGAACCGCAGTAAACGACGGCGGACATGCCGAGATCAACCAGTTCGCGTGCTTTGGCGACGAGTGCGTCGTAATCGGGCAGGCGGTCGGCGGTGCACGGGGTCATGAGGGCCGGAATCGTGCCAGTGAAGATGTTGTTGCTCATGCTGTTTCCTTTTGATTTGGGAGGTTTGGAAGCCGCTTTCCCGATTTGCTTTACGAGGCTTGTTCCAGCTGAGCAAGCGCCCAGGTAAGCCGATGCACTCAACAAGGGACGACTCGCGCTAAGCGCCTGTACTGGAAGCAGGTCGCAGTGACAGTATGTATGCCGGGAATTTTAGGCAGCGCTTATCTGGCCGTCTTGTCTCCGTGGCGCGCCGACGACGACGATTTCTGCATAGAGTCGCGTTTGGGGAAGCGCTGCACACAGAATCTGGGCACTGTTACCAAGCACGGTCGCTGCCTTGCGTTCCCGCAGACTTTGTTATGCGCCCATACCTCCCCTCAAAAACTTGACAACCTATCTTTAGATATATATCTTACGACACATCTTAAGACACAAATGGAGTGTGCGAGATGCGTCATCACCATCGTTCAGGCCGCCCGCACGGCGGCGACAATCCTTCGGGCGCGGGTTTCGAGCGCCGGTTGCTGCACGCGTGGTGGCATGCGTTCGGCCATCATCGTGAAGCTCACGGCCAGGGTCCCGGCGAACACGCCGATGCGGGCCATCGCTTCTCACCGCATGCGCTCTGGCATGCGATTGGACGCCACCATGACCACCGCGGCGGGCGCGGCCATTTCGGCGGCGGGCCGGGCGGCTTCGGCGGCGAAGGCGACGGATTTCCGCGCGGCCGTAAATTCAGCTCCGACGATCTGCAACTGCTGTTGCTCTCGCTGATCGACGCGCAACCGAGCCACGGCTACGAACTCATCAAGGCGCTGGAAACACGCTCGAACGGCTTCTACAGTCCGAGCCCCGGCATGGTCTATCCGGCGCTCACGTATCTGGAAGAACTCGGCTACGTCACCGTGCAACTCGAAGGCAATCGCAAGCGCTACGAACTGGCGCAGGCGGGGCGCGACTATCTCGCGGCCAACCGCGACCGCGTCGAGTTGATGCTCGCGAAGCTCAGCCACATCGCGCGCAAGATGGATTCGGTGCGCCGCGCGTTTGCCGGTGAAGAGCCGGCCGACATCAGCGAAGGCGGTTGGGCACCCGAGCTGAACGAAGCACGCCGCGCGCTGAAAAATGCGCTGCTGCGTCGTGACAATGCGCCGGCCGACGAACAGCGCCGCATTGCCGCGATCCTGATGCGCGCGGTGAAGGAGATCGAAGGCGAGCGCAATCCGGGCAGCGGTCATAGCGACGACGCATCCACCGCCTGACATCGCGAACGCCGGCGTCTCACGCGCCGCTCTTCACCGCACGCACGCCGCGCTAACGCGCGGTACGCGGCTCACCGAACCTACCGCTTTGCATCGGACCAGCTCAATGACGACTTCAGAAAACCGACCCGACCTCGCCGTGCATCGCGTGCGGCACCCGCTCAAATTCCGCCTGCTGCAAGTGAGCAAAGTGCAGGCGCTGACACCGCATCTGATCCGCGTGACCTTTACCGGCGAAGACTTGCACGACTTCGTGTCCGCTTCATTCGACGATCACATCAAGGTGTTCTTCCCGGAACCGGGCGCGGACAAGCCCGTGCTGCCGGAAGCCGGCCCCGACGGTCCGGTGTTTCCCGAAGGACGGCGCCCCACCGCACGCGACTTCACGCCGCGTCGCTTCGATCGCGAGGCTCGCGAACTCGACATCGAATTCGCCATGCACGAAGCCGGCCCGGCAGCCACATGGGCTGCACAAGCGCAGGTCGGGCAGTACCTCGGCATCGGCGGGCCGCGTGGCTCGCTCGTGATCCCTGCCGCTTTCGACTGGCATTTGCTGATCGGCGACGACACCGCACTGCCCGCAATCGCGCGCCGACTTGAGGAGCTGCCGGCCGGCAAGCGCGTGGCCGCCGTGATCGAAGTGGCCGACCCGTCGGCTCACATCGAGTTCGAGACTAGGGCCGAGTTGCATCTGGTGTGGCGTTATCGCAGCGAAACCGGCTCTCGCGGCGAGGCTTTGCTGCAAGCGGTCCGCGAAACGTATCTGCCCGAAGACGGCGAAGGCTATGTATGGGCTGCGGGCGAGTCGGCGACCATCCGCGCGATTCGTCATCATCTGTGCATGGAACGCGGCGTCGACAAAGCGCGGATTCGCGCGGCGAGCTACTGGAAGCAGGGCGCGGCGGCCGTGCATGAAACGATAGACGACTAAGCGCCGTACGAGCATCCGGCTTATGCGATGAGTGGCCAGACGCGTGCAAGCGGCGCGCTTATAACAACAACAAGGAACCTTGCCAATGTATTCAATTGACGCAAAGCACGAGCGCCGTTTGCTCTGGCTGCTCGCGCTGACCCAGTTCACCATCATCATGGACTTCATGGTGATGATGCCGCTCGGTCCACAGATCATGCACGCGTTTGGCATTGCGCCGGCCGGCTTCGCCACCGCGGTGTCGGCGTATTCGTGGTGCTCGGGTCTGTCCGGACTTTTTGCGGCTACCTACATCGACCGCTTCGACAGACGGCGTCTGCTGCTCACCATGTATGCGCTCTTCGCGATGTCGAATCTCGCGTGCGCGCTGGCGAGCAGCTTCGCGTTGCTGCTGGCCGCGCGAGCTTTCGCAGGGATAACGGGGGGCGTGCTGGCATCGGTGATCATGGCGATCGTCGCCGACGTGATTCCCGTGCAACGACGCGGCGCCGCAACCGGCACGATCATGACGGCCTTCTCTCTCGCCGCAATCGCCGGCGTGCCGGCCGGCGTGATGCTAGGCGCGCATTTCAGTTGGGCCGCGCCATTCTTCCTGCTGGTCGGGCTGTCGTTCGCCGTGTGGGTGGCGGGCTGGCAACTGGTGCCGTCGCTGGCCGGACATCTCAGCCGGCGCCAACCGCCGCTCGCCGAAATACTGCCCGATCTGTTGCGGCTTCTCGGCAACCCACGGCATATGTCGGCCTTTGCACTGACCTTCGTAATGATGGTCGCGCATATGCTGGTCATCCCGTTCATTTCGCCGGTGCTCGTTGCCAATCACGGCGTGTCGCCCGAACAACTGTCGTGGCTATACATGGCCGGTGGAGCAGCAACGTTCTTCACCTCGCGACGGGTCGGCAGACTCGCAGACCGGTTCGGTGCACGGCGCGTCTTCCGTATCACGGCGCTGCTTGCCTGTCTGCCAGTCCTTTTCGTCACTCATCTGCCGGACCTGCCGTTCTATGCGCTGCTTCTGTTCTTCCCGGTTTTCATGGTGTTGATGTCGGGGCGAATGGTGCCGATGCAGGCACTCTTGACCACCGTGCCGCAGCCCGATCGACGCGGCGCGTTTCTCAGCGCGAACAGCGCGCTCCAGGCGCTCGGCACAGGATGCGGCGCGTGGATCGGCGGTCTCATGCTCGGCAGTTCGTCCGCCGGCCAGATAGTCGGCTATGGAACCGTCGGATGGGTGTCGGTCGCGGTCGCGCTCACCGGCGTGCTGTGGGTTTCGCGAGTTCGAGGCGCGCGCAGCGACGGCGCCGCACCGGCACCCGCGGTCGTGCACGGTGAGGTCGTCGGCGAAAGCTGAAGCTTACGGTCCCTACCGCACGGCCTCGGCGCGATCATCACACCGGTTCCGCGCCGAGATCCGCCAACGGATGTGCCTCCTGCTTCCAAGGCGAACTCAGAAAGTGCCTGACGCGCTCGGGCCGCACTTCTGCGAGCGTGGCAGGCGCCCAGCGTCCTTTGCGATCTTTATCGATCAGCTGCGCGCGCACGCCTTCGCAGAAGTCGCCCTCCTCGATTGCGCGCTTCACGATGCCGAGTTCCATCCGGAAACACTCGGCAAGCGTCATCTGGCGGCCACGCAACAGCGCCTCACGTGTGACGTAAAGCATGGTGGGTGAATGCGCGGCGAGCGCGTCGTAAGTGGACTGCAGCCACTGCCTGACTTCGCGCGGCGGGTCGCGTTCGAGATCGTGCCGCAACGTCGCCATGATTCTGTCGACGCCGGAACGCCGGTCGAAGTGCCGCTGGATCAGTTGCGTGAATGGCGTGATCGCGGCGTGCGGAACGATGTTGCACGGCGGCTCGACGACCCCGCGCAAAGCGCTCAGCAGATCGCCCTCGTGCGACATGTGCTGCAATCGCTGTTCGCAAGAAACCAGCCAGTCGGCAGGCACACATTGATCGGCCAGTTGCAGCCGCAACGCATCGGCGCCGGACAAAGTCGCGCCGGTCAGGCCCACGTACAACTCGAGCTCCGCGGGCATCACGCTCAGAAAACGCGTTGCGCCGACGTCCGGCAGGAAGCCGATGCGCGTCTCCGGCATCGCAATCTTGCTGCGCTCGGTGACGACGCGCAAACGCGCCGCCTGTCCGAGGCCCATGCCGCCGCCCATCGCGATACCGTCGAGTATTGCCACCACCGGCTTCGGGAAAGTGTGCAATGCGTAATCGAGCCGGTATTCGTCGACGAAAAACGCGAGCCAGCGGCTGTCGCCGCTTGTGGCGAGCCGGTGCACTTCGCGCACATCGCCGCCCGCACAAAAGCCCTTGTGTCCAGCCCCTTTCAAGGCAATCGCGACAATGCTGTCGTCGTTGCGGCAATGCTCGACGAGCACCGCGAGCTCGCGAATCATCGCGTGCGACAGCGCATTAAGCGCTGCCGGCCGGTTCAGCGTGATGACGGCGACTCGGTTGATCACGCGAAACTGGATTTCTCGTTGAGCTTCGCCGCCTGTAACGGACGCGTTCTCGGGCACGACGCTCTGCAAGGCGCTCATCGTTGCGTCTCCCCGCGAGCGTGTGCTGCTTGCGTCGAACTCGTTGTGTGTTCGCCTTGCGCGATCTGCCAGCGCGGCGTGCGTTTTTCGAGGAACGCATTGACGCCCTCGCGCTGATCGGCGCCGTCGAACAGATCGACAAAGTGCTCACGTTCCACTGCAAGCGCGGCTGAACGCGGCACGCCATTGCGCGCCTGATGAATCAGCGTCTTGCTGAAGCCGACTGCCTGCGGGCTCAGTGTCGCGACGCGCGCCGCCATGCTCAATGCAGCCTCGCGCGCGGCGCCCTTCTCCACGACTTCTTCAACGAGACCGATGCGCAGCGCGGTCGCTGCATCCACGCGTTCGCCGGTGAGAATCATGCGTTTCGCCCAGCCTTCGCCGACGAGCCACGGCAGCGTTTGCGTTCCGCAACCGCAAGGCAGCAGGCCAACTGCGGTTTCGGGCAGCGCCATCACCGCGTGCTGTTCGGCGATCCGTATGTCGCACGCCAGCGCGCATTCCAGCCCGCCGCCCATCGCAAAGCCGTTGATCGCAGCGATCACCACGGGCCGCGCATTCTGCAACGCTTCAAAGGCCGCGCCGAAGCGCACTGCCGCGACGCGCGCCACTTCGCGATTGCCGTCGGCGAAAGCATTCAGATCGGCGCCAGCACTGAAGAACTTCGGACCTTCGCCGGTAATGACTATTGCGCGGACACGAGTCTCGCCGTTCAGGCGCTCCACCGTCTGCTGCAACTGCAACAGACCGTCAGGTGTGAATGCGTTCGCAGGGGGACGCTTCAGCGTGAGTTGCGCGACGGCGCCCTCATGTGCGTAGTCGAGTTCAATCATCGCGCATCTCCATTACCGGTGGCTTTGGCGGTGTTTTCCGCGGTCTCGTGACGATAGAGCTTGATGACTGCGGAAAAGTCCAGACGACCCGCGCCTTTTGCGCTCATCGTTTGATAAAGCTGCTGCGCGAGTGCGCCGAGATAGACCGGTTGACGCGCGAACCTGGCGGCGTCGGTGGCCAGTCCGAGGTCTTTCAGCATCAGATCGGTGCCGAAGCCACCGCTGTAATCCCGCGACGACGGCGCACTATCAATTACGCCCGGCATCGGGTTATACGTGTCGGAACTCCAGCAACGCCCCGTCGACGTATTGATAATGCCGGCCAGCACTTTCACGTCGATGCCGAGTGCTTCACCCAGCGACATGGCCTCCGCCACGCCCGCCATCGTGATGCCGAGCACGAGGTTGTTGCAGATCTTCGCGACCTGGCCGGTGCCGGTATCGCCGCAATGCACGATGTTCCTGCCCATCGCCGACAACACCGGCTTGACCTTCTCGTACGCACTCGCACTGCCGCCGACCATGAACGTCAACGTGCCCGCAGCCGCACCGCCGGTTCCACCCGACACGGGCGCATCGACAAACGTGTTGCCCCGTTGCTGCGCGAGTTCGGCAAACGCCCTCACGCTTGCCGGATCGATCGTGCTCGAATCGACGATGGTCACGCCTTGCGGGATGCCGGCCAACACGCCGTCGTCCGCGGTCAGCACGCTGCGCACATGCGCTGCCGCAGGCAGCATCGTGATCACGCATTCGACGTCGGCCACCACCGCTTTTGGCGAAGCGGCAGCGTGAGCGCCCGCGTCGACGAGCGCCTGCACCGCTTGCGCATTGAGGTCGAATACATTGACCGCGTGGCCGGCCTTCAGCAGGTTGTGCGCCATCGGCGCGCCCATGTTACCGAGCCCGATAAAGCCTATTTTCATGATCTCGTCTCCGTTCTCGCGGCGTCGTTCAGCGCAGGCTGATGGTCGTGTTCACGCCGTCGTTGACCGTGTCGTCGTCGAACCAGCGCGCGGTGACGGTCTTGGTTTGCGTGTAAAACTGCACGACCTGCTTGCCATAGGGGCCGAGGTCGCCGAGCTTCGAGCCGCGCGAACCCGTAAAGCTGAAGAACGGCACGGGCACCGGAATCGGAATGTTGATGCCGACCTGGCCCACGTCGATTTCGCTCTGGAACTTGCGCGCCGCCGCGCCGCTCTGCGTGAAGAGCCCGACGCCATTGCCAAACGGATTGCTGTTGACGAGCGCGATCGCATCGTCGAGCGTCGCCGCGTTCAGCACGAGCAGGACGGGCCCGAAAATCTCCGTGCGATAAATCTCCATCTCCGTGCTGACGTCCGCGAATATCGTCGGGCCAATGAAATTGCCTTGCTCGTAGCCGGGCACAGTCACGTCGCGGCCGTCGAGTGCGAGCGTAGCGCCCTCTTTCACTCCGGCTTCGATCAAGCCGAGAATGCGCTCTTTCGCCGCGCGCGAGACAACGGGGCCGATATCGGTGTTCGGCTCGTTGCCCGCGTTCACCTTCAGCGTCTTCGCCTTGGCGACGATGTCCGGCAGCCATTGCTGCGCGGCGCCCACCAGCACCACCACCGAAGTCGCCATGCAGCGCTGCCCGGCCGCGCCAAAGCCCGCACCCGCAAGCGCGTTCAAGGTCTGCTCGCGGTTTGCATCGGGCAGCACGACGGCGTGATTCTTTGCGCCCATCATCGATTGCACGCGTTTGCCGTGTTCGCTGCCGAGGCGGTACACATGTGTGCCGACCGCCGTCGAGCCGACGAACGAGACCGCTTTTACCAGTTCGTGCGTGCAGAGCGCATCGACCACGTCCTTGCCGCCGTGCACCACGTTCAGCACGCCTTTCGGCACGCCCGCCTCCAGCGCGAGTTCGACCAGCTGCATTGTCGACATGGGGTCCTGCTCAGAAGGCTTCAGCACGAACGTATTGCCGCATCCGATCGCCATCGGGAACATCCATAGCGGGATCATCGCGGGAAAGTTGAACGGCGTGATGCCGGCGCACACGCCGAGCGGCTGGCGCAGCGTGTAGGTGTCGACGCCACCGGCGACGTTTTCCGCGAATTCGCCTTGCTGCAAGCTACCGATAGAACACGCATGTTCGACCACTTCGAGTCCGCGGAAGATATCGCCTTCTGCATCGGGAATCGTTTTGCCCTGCTCGGCGCTCAACGTCTTCGCGATTCGCGGCATGTGTTCGCGGATCAACGCCTGATACTTGAGCATGATGCGCATGCGCGCGCCAATCGGCGTGTCCTTCCACGTCTTGAACGCGGCATGCGCCGAGCGGATCGCTTCGTCGATTTCACCGGCGGTAGCGAACGGCACGCGCGCCAGCACCTGTTGCGTCGCCGGGTTGACGACGTCGCGCCATTCGGTCGTCCTGGATTCGACGAACTCACCGTTGATCAGCAGCTTGACGGTATTCGAAGCAATTGCGCTCATGCTGAAACTCCTGTGCGTTGGCCGCGTGACGGCCGGACAGTGACTGAAAACAGAAAATGTTCGATAACGCTTTGCGCGACTCAGCGCAGGTCCGGGAAATCTTCTTCCCAGTATTCGTCCGGCAAGCGCGCCGGTTCCGCCTGGCGCTCCATTTCACGGCGCCGCAACTCGACGCGGCGAATCTTTCCGGAGATGGTCTTCGGCAACTCGCTGAATTGCAGACGGCGAATACGCTTATACGGTGCGAGTTTTTCGCGCGAGAACGCGAACACGGCGCGCGCGAGCTCAGGCCCTGCCTGATAGCCGTGGCGCACCGTGACGAATGCCTTGGGCACCGACAGGCGCAGCGCATCGGCGCTCGGCACAACGGCCGCCTCGCCGATGGCCTCGTGTTCGATCAGTACGCTTTCGAGTTCGAACGGGCTGAGCCGGTAATCGGACGATTTGAAGACGTCGTCTGCGCGACCGACATACACGTAGTAGCCGTCCTCGCGGCGCAGCGCCACATCTGACGTGCGGTAAAAACCGTTGCGCATGGCTTGCGCGGTCGCTTGCTCGCTGTTCGCATAGCCTGTCATCAGACCGAGGGGCCGCTGCTTGCCGTCGGGTCCGATCGGCAACGCGATCTCGCCTTCGGTCACCGGCTGATCGTCGGCATCGAGCAGCTCGATTCTGTAGCCCGGCAACGGACGGCCCATCGAACCCGCAACGACCGGTTGCCCCGGCGAATTGCCGATCTGGCAAGTGGTCTCGGTCTGCCCGAAACCGTCGCGAATCGTAATGCCCCAAGCGTGCTTCACGCGCTCGATGATCTCCGGATTCAACGGCTCGCCCGCGCCGACGATTTCGCGCAGCTTCACCGGATAATCGGTGAGGCGCTCCTGCACGAGCATTCGCCACACAGTGGGCGGCGCGCACACCGTCGTGACGTTGAAGCGCACCAGCACATCCAGCGTGTCTTTCGGCACGAAGCGCGCAAAGTTGAAAACGAATACACAGGCCTGCGCATTCCACGGCGCAAAGAAGCAGCTCCACGCGTGCTTGGCCCAGCCGGGCGAACTGATATTCCAATGGATGTCGCCCGGTTGCAGGCCGATCCAGTACATCGTCGACAGGTGGCCGACCGGATAGCTTTGATGCGTATGCTCCACGAGCTTCGGCTTGGACGTCGTGCCCGACGTGAAGTAAAGCAGCAGCGGATCGGTGGCGCGAGTCACACCGTCAGGCGTGAATTGCGGCGATGCGTCATACGCCGCCGCAAGATCGATCCAGCCGTCGCGCCGCGCGCCCACTGAGAGACGCGTCAACGGCACGTCGAGCGAATCGAATTTGGATAGCTCGGCACTGTCGACCACCACGAAGTTCGCGCCGCCGATCTGCACGCGGTCGCGCACATCGTCCGCGGAAAGCTGGGTCGTGGCCGGCAGCACGATCGCGCCGAGCTTCATTGCGGCGAGCATGACGTCCCACAGTTCGACGCGATTGGGCAGCATCAGCAGCACACGGTCGCCGCGTTTCACCCCGACGCTGCGCAGGAAGTTCGCCATGCGCGCGGAGCGCTCCGACATTTGCGCATACGAGAGACGCAGCCCTTCGCTGGCCGGGTCGTCGACGATCCACAGCGCGGTGTTGTCGTTGTCGCGTGCGATGACGTCGAAGTAGTCGAGAGCCCAGTTGAACTGTTCCAACGCGGGCCATGCAAATTCGCGGTAAGCGCGCTCGTAATCGGTTCGATGGCGCAATAACAGGTCACGCGCGTCGAAAAAGGCTTTCGCTGCAGTCATGGTCGTCTCCTGATGGGCGCGGTATGAATCCGCGTTTGCTCGGGTTTAGTTTTATCCGCAAGCTATTTTGCGCTCAAACGCCGTTCGCGCAGCGTTCAAACGTGACGCGCGATCACCATGCGCTGCACTTCGCTGGTGCCTTCATAAATCTGCGTGATGCGAGCGTCGCGGTAGTGGCGTTCCACCGCGTAATCCTCCAGATAGCCATAGCCGCCGTGAATCTGGATCGCGTTCGAGCAGACTTCTTCTGCGACCTCGGAGGCGAACAGTTTCGCCTGCGATGCCTCCGACAAGCACGGCTCGCCCGCCGAGCGCAGGCGCGCCGCGTGATGCACGAGCAGACGCGCGGCGTTCAGGCGCGTGGCCATGTCGGCGAGCATGTTCGCGATGGTCTGGTGGTCTTTCAGCGCCTTGCCGAATTGCATGCGCTCGCTCGCATAGGCTCGCGCGGCGTCGAACGCGGCTCGCGCAATACCCACGGCTTGCGCCGCGATGCCGATGCGCCCGCCTTCGAGATTCGACAGCGCGATGCGCAAGCCCTCGCCCGGTTCGCCGAGCAGATTCGCTTCAGGCACCGCGCAGTCGTCGAGTGAAATCGGACACGTGTCGGAGGCGCGAATGCCGAGCTTGTGTTCCGGCTTGCCGACGTTGAAACCCGGCGTATCCGTCGGCACGATGAACGCGGACAGGCCACGCTTGCCGCGGTCGGGATCTGTGACCGCGAACACGATCGCGATGTCGGCTCGCGCGCCGTTGGTCACGAACTGCTTGCTGCCGTTGAGTATCCATTTGCCGTCGCAGAGCACCGCACGCGTGCGCAGATTGTTCGCTTCGGAGCCCGCCTGCGGCTCGGTCAGGCAGAACGCGCCGATGCGCCGACCGGTCGCAAGGTCGTGCAAATGGCGGTCTTTTTGCGCGTCGCTGCCGAAGTTCAGGATCGGCCCGCAGCCGACCGAGTTATGCACGCTCATCAGCGTCGCGCACGCGGCGCAGCCCGCGGCGATTTCCTCCAGGGCGAGCGCGTAGGCCACGTAGTCGGTGTACGAGCCGCCCCACTGCGACGGCACGTTCATGCCGAGAAACCCCAGATCGCCCATTTGCCTGACCACGTCCGCCGGCAGTTGCGCGTCGCGATCCCATTGGGCAGCGTTCGGCGCGAGGCGCTCGGTTGCGAAGTCGCGCGCGGCGTCGCGGATCATGCGTTGTTCTTCGGTGTAGAAGCTGTCCATGGGTCCGAGTCCTTTGCTTGCGTTCGAGGCCAAGTGTAGGCAAGCGACTCGCCGGCTTCGATGCTCAGCCCGATCATTGTGTGTGAGCGCGTTTGCCATACTGGTACGATGCAGTACTGCCACGCGGCCGCTCTCTCGCCCGGTGTCGAGTCACCATAGGGAAAACGTTGAGCGCGATTGCCACTCTGCCATGCTTGCGAACAACTGCTGATGAAGACCGATAAAGGCACGATCTCCGTGAGTCTCGTCGAGGAAACACTCGCGCTTGCCAGGGCACGCGGTTTCGACGCGCTCCCGCTCGCCGAAGCGGCCGGCATCGCCGCACCCATGCTGGCGTCGCCGAAAAGCCGCGTGTCGTCCGCGCAATACGGCGCGCTGTGGGCGGGCATAGCACGCGCGCTCGACGACGAGTTCTTCGGTCAGGACTCGCATCGCATGAAATGCGGCAGCTTTATCGCGATGACGCAGACGGCGCTCACGGCGCGCAACGGCGCGCAGGCGCTGGCGCGAGCGGTTGGCTTCATGCGGCTCGTGCTGGACGACCTGGGCGCGTGCATCGAGACGGACGCCCAGCGCGTGCGGCTACGCTTCGTCGAACGCAAAGGCGCAAAGCCGCCGACGATGTTCGCTTATGCGACGTATTTCATCGTCGTCTACGGGCTCCTGTGCTGGCTCGTCGGACGCCGCATACCGTTGATCGAGGCGCGCTTTCGCTGCGCGGAACCTCCCGCTGCGCACGAGTACCGGCTCATGTTCTGCGACGACATGGCATTCGCGCAACCGGAGTCGTACGTGGATCTCTCACCCGTATTCGCCGAGCTGCCCGTGATCCAGACGGCGAAGTCGGCCAAGCCGTTCCTGCGGGACGCGCCGGCAAGCTTCATCGTCAAATACCGTAATCCCGGCTCGTTCGCGGCGCGCGTTCGCAAGACGCTGCGCGCGCTGCCCATGATGAACTGGCCCGCAGCTGACGAGATGGCCGCGCGCCTGCACGTCGCCGAGGCGACGATGCGGCGGCGGCTGAAACAGGAAGGTCATACCTATCAGTCGATCAAGGACGACCTGCGGCGCGACATTGCAATCGGCGAACTGCAGCAATCCAGGCGGACGATCGCGGACATCGCCGCGTCGGTAGGCTTCGCCGAGCCGAGCGCATTTCATCGCGCATTCCGCAAATGGACAGGCATGCGGCCCACCGACTACAGGCCGGTGCGTGCGGACTTCACGCGGCGCCTGGAATCGGACTAAGCTGTAAGCAGCAGGCCAGTCTTACTGGAGTGTCGGCCCGCGCCGGTCGATACCCGTCGACGGCGCGCGGCGCCCTTAGCGATGAGCACGTATCCGCGTCGCCCGTTCCGGCAATCCGGCGCGCATCGGCCGTTTATCCACGGCGGTGTTGTGCGCCGGCTCATGCGCGGCATGACCGCGCGCGGCATGCTTTTGGCGTTCGTAATCGGGGTCGCGCTTGCGTGGGTGTCCGGCTTCCTGTTCGCGTCGCGCGAATACTCGTTGGCGCCCGCGGCCCAGGCGGCGCCGGTCACTACACAGGCCGCCACCGGGCATGTGCCCAATAGCGTCGTCGTGATTCCGGTGAGCGGCGCGATCGGTCCGGCAAGCGCCGACTTCATTGTGCGCAGCCTGCAGCGCGCCGCCGACGACCACGCCCAGCTCGCGGTGCTGCAACTGGATACGCCGGGCGGGCTCGATACGTCCATGCGGCAGATCATCAAGGCAATACTCGGCTCGCCGGTGCCGGTCGCGACGTTCATCGCCCCGAGCGGCGCGCGGGCGGCGAGCGCGGGCACCTACATCGTCTATGCGAGCCACATTGCGGCGATGGCGCCGGGCACCAATCTCGGTGCGGCGACGCCGATCCAGATGGGCATTGGCGGCGCGGAGCCGCCAGGCCGCGACAAACCGGGACTGCCCGGCTTGCCCGGCACGGACGACCGGCAGCCGAAGGCGCCGACCGGTCCAGCGGGCGCTGCTTCCGGCACTGCATCCGCCGGCGCTTCGGGCAACGCTTCGCGCGGCGCGGCAAGTGACGCCGCCACCGGCGCCGCAAGCGCGCTCCCGCTCGACACTCAATCGACAGAACTGCGCAAGCAGGTCCACGACGCCGCTGCCTACATCCGCGGCCTCGCGCAAATGCGCGGTCGCAACGCCGATTGGGCCGAACGTGCGGTGCGCGAAGCGGTAAGCCTGAGCGCAAGCGACGCGCTCGCGCAACATGTCGTGGATCTGACCGCGCGCGACGTGCCGGATCTGCTGCGCCAGCTCAATGGCCGCACGGTCACGACGACCACCGGCAACGTCAAGCTCGCGACAGCCCAGGCCCCCGTCGTGATGCTCGAGGCCGACTGGCGCAGCCATTTTCTCGCGGTGATCACCGATCCGAACGTCGCGCTGATGTTGCTGATGCTGGGCATGTACGGCCTCTTCTTCGAGTTTGCCAATCCTGGCTTCGTGCTGCCGGGCGTGGTCGGCGCAATCAGCTTGCTGATCGGTCTGTTTGCCATGCAGATGCTGCCGATCAGCTACGTCGGCCTCGGTTTGATCTTTCTCGGCATTGCGTTTCTGATCGGCGAGGCATTCCTGCCGACGTTCGGTTCGCTTGGCTTCGGCGGGATCGTCGCGTTCGTGATCGGCGCGTTGATGTTGATGGACACCGATGTGCCCGGTTACGGCATCCCATTGCCGATGATCGCCGCCGTCGTCGTATTCAGTGTGCTGTTCGTGCTGGGCGTGTCGAGGCTCGCGCTGCGCGCGCGGCGCAGGCCGGTCGTGACCGGTTCGGAAGGGTTGATCGGCAGCGTGGGCGTGGTGCTCGAAGGCGGTCTGCCTGTTGGCACCACCAAGGCCAATGGCATGGCCGCCGGCTGGGCGCAGGTCAAGGGCGAGCGCTGGCAGGTGTCGAGCGCGGTTCCCGTTGCGGCGGGCCAGGCGGTGCGAGTAACCGCGCGCAATGGGCTGACGCTAACGGTTGTGCCCGTGGCGCCCGTTGAGGGAATGGTGGAGCAAGGAGCTCGCGTGGGATCGGAGTAAGCGCTGAAGCGCTAACTCTGGTCGACCGCTCTGCATGGGAGACAGTTCATGATTGGGTTCACTTTTGGTTTCTCCAGCATTCTGATCCTGATGGCGGCCGCGCTCATCGCTTCGTCAATCAGGATCTTTCGCGAGTACGAACGCGGCGTCGTGTTCATGCTCGGGCGCTTCTGGAAGGTCAAGGGGCCGGGGCTCGTGCTTATCATTCCGGTCGTCCAGCAGGCTGTGCGCATGGATCTGCGCACCGTCGTATTCGACGTGCCGCCGCAGGATGTCATCACGCGCGACAACGTCTCGGTGAAGGTCAACGCCGTCGTGTACTTTCGCGTCGTCGATCCGGAAAAAGCTGTGATTCAGGTGGCGCGCTATTTCGAGGCGACCAGCCAGCTATCGCAAACCACGCTACGCGCAGTGCTCGGCAAACATGAACTCGATGAACTCCTCGCGGACCGCGAGCAACTGAACGCCGACATCCAGAAAGTGCTCGACGCGCAGACCGATGCGTGGGGCATCAAGGTCGCGATCGTCGAAATCAAACATGTCGATATCAACGAAACCATGATCCGCGCGATTGCCCGTCAGGCCGAAGCGGAGCGCGAACGGCGCGCCAAGGTGATTCACGCGGAAGGCGAATTGCAGGCGTCGCAACAACTGCTGCAAGCAGCGCAGACGCTCGCGCGCGAGCCGCAGGCGATGCAGTTGCGCTATCTGCAAACCCTCACGACGATTGCCGCCGACAAGAACTCGACCATCGTTTTCCCGTTACCGGTCGACCTGCTGAACACGGTGGTCGAGCGTCTCACCAGACCGCCGCCGCCTTGATCCCGCACCCTGCTTTCGCTCACCGGATGAAACGGTGCATTGCCTCGCAACGCCTTATTCCGGATACCTGCGAAATTTAAAATGTTCGAATCGTCTATTACCGCTCCCAAGGAGCCTGTCATGAAAGTGTTCTTTCGATTTGTACTCGGCGCGCTATTGGCCGCCGCCAGCATGAGCGCCGCGTTTGCGCAGTCGTCAGCACGGCCTTACGACCCCTCCGCGCCGAAGACGCGCGCCGAGGTCAAGGCCGATCTGGTCGAGTGGCTCGCCGCCGGCTACGACCCGCTCGACTGGATCGATTACCCGTACAACGCGCAGCGCGCCGCGAGCATCGTCGCCGAACGGCGCTCGCAGCAGCCGGCGCCGAGCGTCACGCAATAAGCGTCTTGCTGCCGAACGGCAGGCTGCGCTGCCCGCACCGCGATCGCAACGGTCGCGAGCGGCGGGTGGCTCGGAAGCGGCCTGCCGTTCTTCGTTTGACCCCGGCTTCGGCCATCTCCGGCCATCTCGGCCATCTCAACGCGACATCGTAAATTCGCTTGCGGCTCCGACCGGGGCGCTGGCAAGGTATCATCTCGCCCCTACGACGAGAGACCCGCCATATGGATTCCATAAAACGCTACTTTGGCCTCGACGCGGCCGGCACAAACCTGCGCACGGAAGTGCTGGCCGGCCTGACGACTTTTCTGACCATGGCTTACATCATCTTCGTCAACCCGGCAATTCTGGGCGACGCAGGGATGCCGAAAGACGCCGTGTTCGTTGCGACCTGTCTGGTCGCGGCGCTGGCCTCGCTGATCATGGGCCTTTATGCGAACTACCCGATAGCGCTCGCGCCCGGCATGGGGTTGAACGCGTACTTCGCGTACACCGTGGTCAAGGGCATGGGTTTCACGTGGCAAGCCGCGCTCGGCGCAGTGTTCATTTCCGGTTGCCTATTCCTCGTGGTCACGCTGTTTCGCGTGCGCGAAGTGATCGTCACCGGGATTCCGCACTCCATACGCATTGCGATTACCGGCGGCATCGGCCTCTTTCTCGCGATCATTTCGCTGAAGACGGCCGGCGTAGTGGTCGGCAATCCGGCCACGCTCGTCACGCTCGGCGATCTGCATAACCCGCATGTGGTGCTCGCGGTCATCGGCTTCTTTGCCATCGTCACGCTCGACTACCTACGCGTGCGCGGCGCAATTCTGATCGGCATTGTCGGCGTGACGGTGCTGAGCTTTTTCTTCGGCGGCAACCAGTTTCACGGCATCGTCTCGGCGCCGCCGTCAATTTCGCCGACACTGTTTCAACTCGACATTCGCGGCGCATTGTCTACCGGTGTGCTGAACGTGATTCTGGTGTTTTTCCTCGTCGAATTGTTCGATGCAACCGGCACGCTGATGGGCGTGGCCAATCGCGCGGGCTTGCTGGTGGAAGGCAAGATGCACCGCCTGAACCGCGCGCTGCTCGCTGACAGCACTGCCATTCTGGCCGGCTCGATGCTGGGCACATCGTCCACCACGGCTTACATCGAGAGCGCGTCGGGCGTCCAGGCAGGCGGGCGCACCGGCATCACCGCGATTACCGTGGCCGTGCTGTTCCTCGCGGCGCTGTTTTTCGCGCCGCTCGCGGGCGTGGTGCCCGGTTACGCGACGGCGCCGGCGCTGCTCTACGTGTCGTGCCTGATGCTGCGCGAAATGGTTGACCTGCCGTGGGACGACGCAACCGAAGTCGTACCGGCCGCGCTCACCGCATTGCTGATGCCGTTCACCTACTCCATCGCCAATGGCGTGGCGTTCGGTTTCATCTCGTATGCGGGGCTGAAGCTGCTCACGGGCCGCGCGCGTCAGGTGAAGCTGGTGGTGTGGATCATCGCCGCGATTTTTCTGTTCCGCTACTTCTATCTAGGCAGCGAGTAAGTTCACACCGGGCCCGGCGTGCCGCTCTCCTCAGGCACGCCAGTTCGCTTCATAAAAGCGCACATAGCCGCTTCGCAGCACGACGCACTGCGCGCTCGTTTCCGACAGGAGGCGCCGCGTGGCTGCTTCGATTCGCTCACGGTGCGTGTCGAATGCGCCCACCATGTCTTCGAGACGCGGTGAGGCGGCGCCAAAATGATCTTCCAGCGCTTCTGCGGTGATCATGCACTCGACCCTCTGCCCATCGACCAGCGCCGGAAACGCCAGGGTGAGTTCGCGACCTGAATATTCAGGACTTTCGTTCGGGAAAAGTATCTGCATGGGAGTCACCTGGAAGTTGGGCACTGCGCATGATTCGCATGGGTAATGCGCACGCCGGTTGCAGCTGGTCGCGCCTTCAGCTTCTTCCTCCTTGTCTGATGCTGGCGACGCGGGCTCGTCATCTGTCGCATGCGGACGCAGTTCGCGCCCCGCGAGGATGATTTGATTCACTTTAGACGAGTTCGCGCGCGGCGCAAGTTTTCCTTTTTGTTTGCCTGATCGCGGTGCGGCGCGCGCACAGATTGTGCACGGTGCGTCGTGCCGCCGCGGTATTTTCCCTGCCGCGCACAAGCGTTGACGTCCTGTACTATCGGTGTTGGGCCGCAAGCGTGCATGCTGCGCTGCGGCATCGAAAGGCGGGCAATGTACCCGCCTGTCCGATTACCGGAGACATGCCTTGACCCATCGCACTGCAACGCCGCCCACCGTGGGTCGGCCCGACGTCATCGCGCAAGCTCACGCGCGCTCGGTCGAACTCGGGCTGCGCGCATCGGAAACGCCGGATTTTCATCCGCTGAACCGGCTTGCACTGCGTGAACTGGTGGATCGCAATCAGTCGCTTTATACGCACGCATTGCCGGTCATGGAAACGCTGCACGCGCAGATCGTCGACACGCAAAGCATGGTGCTGCTGACCGACAGCCGCGGCGTGATCCTGCACAGTCTCGGGGACAGCGACTTCGTCGAGAAGGCGAACCGTGTCGCGCTCTGTCCGGGTGTGTCGTGGGCGGAGGCCGATCGCGGCACGAATGCTATCGGCACTGCGCTCGTCGACGCGCAGCCGACCGTCGTTCACGCAGATGAACACTTTCTGCACGCTAACCGTATTCTCACCTGTTCATGCGCGCCGATTGCCGATCCGTTCGGGCACACCATCGGCGCACTCGACGTCAGCGGCGACACACGCGGCTTTCACAAACACACGCTCGCGCTCGTGCGCATGTCCGCGCAGATGATCGAAAATCATCTGTTCTCCAATCAATTCGCCGATGCGGTTCGCGTGCACTTCCACGCGCGCGCCGAATTCATCGGTACGCTCTTCGAAGGACTTGCCGCGTTCGGCGCGGACGGTACGTTTCTCTCGGCAAACAGGAGCGCGCTGTTCCAGTTCGGCCAGCCGCTCGCCGCTTTGCAGAGACAACCGTTCCACGCACTGTTCGGCGTCCCATTCGCCCACGTGCTGCAGCAGATCGCGCGCGCGCCCGGTGAGAACACCGTGCTCACTTTGCCGAGCGGCGTGCGGGTCGTCGCGCGCGGCGAATATTCCGCGCAGCGTTATGTGACGCCGTCAATCGGCGAGACGGAAGGGTCGCGCGGCGTTGCGTCGAAAAGTGCGCGTGGTGTGCCGCATACCCCCGATCCGGCGCCGCTCGCTACGCTTGAAACGCTCGATACCGGCGACGCGAAAGTGGCCGCGATTCTGGCGCGCGTGGCCAAGGTTCGCGGTCGCGACATTCCCATTTTGATTCTCGGCAAAACGGGCACCGGCAAGGAGTGGCTCGCGCGCGCGATCCATCACGATTCGCCGCGGCGCGCGGCGCCGTTCGTCGCGTTGAATTGCGCATCGCTGCCCGATACGTTGATCGAAGCTGAGTTGTTCGGCTATGAGGACGGCGCGTTCACCGGCGCTAAAAAGCGGGGCAGCGTCGGCAAGATCGTGCAGGCCGACGGCGGGACGCTGTTTCTCGATGAAATCGGCGATATGCCGCTCGCCCAGCAAGTGCGGCTGATGCGCGTGCTGCAGGAACGCACGGTGCTGCCGCTCGGCGGTACTCGCGCGATTCCCGTGGACCTGCGGATCGTGTGCGCGACGCACCGCAATCTGCGCGCGATGATCGCAGAAGGCACCTTCCGCGAAGATCTGTACTACCGGATCAATGGACTCGTAGTGACCTTGCCCGCACTGCGCGAGCGCACGGATCTCGCCGCGCTGGTCGAGCGGATGCTCGAACTCCAGCCCGAGGCCGACGGCTTGCCGCGCCGCGTTTCCGCGGCGGTTCTCGAGCGCTTCATGCAATGCCGCTGGCCCGGCAATCTGCGGCAACTGGCCAATGTACTGCGCACCGCAAGCATCATGGCCGAGGGCACGGATCAGATCGAACTCGACGATTTACCGGAAGACTTTCTGCACGATTGCGACGACGCGGCGGCCGACGAGAACGCGCCGTCAACGCTTAAAGCCGTTGATGATGCGACGGGCGATGCAGGCAGCGCGCACACGCCTCAGCCTTCGCGAATGGACGACTGGCAAGCCGCGCTGATCGCGCAGACGCTGGCGCGCCTCGACGGCAACGTGTCGGCCGCGGCACGAGAACTGGGGCTCGCGCGCAATACGGTGTACCGGTATTTGCGGCGCGGTGGGGCGGCTCATTAGGTGTTGTTGGTGCGGGGTGGTAGCTTAGTGCTCTCGCTGCGACCGTGTCACCGCGTGCCGCCAGCCGCATGCTGCTAGCCGAGTGCTGCTCGTCGAGTGTTCGCCTCATAAGCTTCGCACTGCGGTCGGCAACCGCGTGGCGGCCGGTTCACGGCGCCGCCCGCCTATTGGCCCCGCGCATTCTCCATCCGCCGTGTAAAGTGTGACGCGTCCAGCAACACATTCACACGATGTCCGATCAAAACCGCCCGCCTCTCGTTCGCGTGGAGCCGCTCGGCTGCAGCTTCGAAGCACCCGATACACTGACGATTCTCGAAGCCGCCGGCTTTGCGAACCTGCGTCTGCCCCGCTCGTGCCGCAACGGTACTTGCCGAACATGTCTGTGCAAAATGACAGCTGGTCGCGTGCGCTATACGATCGAATGGCCGGGACTTAGTCGTGAGGAAAAACAGGAAGGCTACATCTTGCCGTGCGTTGCGATCGCCGAAACGGACGTAGTGATTGAAGTACCGGAAGCGACAGAAGTCCCGCCATCACGCTAAACAGCGCGGCGAAAGTTCCCCCATGCGGGTGCGTCCGGTGTGCGCGCGTTCACTCGATCGCAGCAAAGCGCGGCACCTTCGCGCCCTCATGCTCCACTTGCTCGAAGAACACCGACGCCGGGCGCGTCCAGATCGTGCCGTTGGCCGCCTTGTAGACGATCATCGTGATAGCCGGATCCGACTCCAGCGTCGCCTCGCATATCAGTTCGTAAATACCGCCTTTGTAATGCCGGTAACGTGTGGTCTGCACCATTCAATTGTCCTTGTGAGAAAGCGCCAGATTCAGCCGCCCTCTTTCATCTGCTTCAGAATTTTATAGACGGTCGCGCGCCCCATCGTCAGCACGGCGGCGACGTAATTCGCCGAACTGCGTCCGCGAAACGCGCCCTGCGCATGCAGCGCCTCGACGATTTCACGCTTATGCTCGCGCGTGAGCGCGTTGATGCCGATTTGCCGCTCGCGCAGCCACGTATGCAGGTAAGTGTTGATCCGGTCCTGCCAGTCGTCGCGAAAGAGGTCTTCGGCAGGTGCATCGGTCAGATTGCCACCGCGGATAAACAGATCGAGCGTGGAGCGCACGTCCTCGAACACGGCAAGATTGAAGTTGATGCACAGCAGGCCGGCGGGCTTGCCGTTGTCGTCGAACAGAATGTTGCTCACGCAACGCATGCGCCGGCCGTCCCAATTGAGCTTCTCGTACGGGCCGATGGTGCGGCCGCGCGCCGCATAGTGCACTTCGTCCAGCACCGAGGGGCCGCCTACTTCCAGCTTCGACAGATTGTTCACGAGGTAGGCGATGGTCTGATCCCGCAAGTCGTGAATCACAACCTCCGCGCACGGGTAGAAAAGCGCAGCGATGCCGTCGGCGATGGGAGCGTAACGCTCGAGCAGCAGGTCTTTCACAGGAGACACGGTTGTCTGGCGCATTGAAAATGGCAGCGTTCGAGGGCGCTGTGTTGGAGGCGAATGATCGAAAATCGGGCAGTTCCAGCGTTGTGCGGCCCGCCCGGCAACTCGCCATTGTAGCCACCCCCGCATGGCCGGCGGAGCGCGGCGAATTTTGTCCTCGTGGCAAGCGCTATTTTTTCGTGCGATAACAGGCGATCTACTTCACGGAGCAGCAGATGGCAACGCTCGAAGCATTTCGCGCCGTGCTCGACGACAAGAGAACGCCGGAAATCATTCGCAACCACATCATCGATTCGCTGCAATACGCGCTGCGCAATCACGGACAGATTTTTACGTCGAAGGAAGTCGAATGGCTCGCCGCGTGGGACGACGCGCGCATTCCGCTCGCGGCATCCCGCGAATTACAGAAGCGCATTGCCGAAACGTCCGGCTAACTGGCTTTTCCGGTCTTTCCTAGGCTTTCCCGGTCTTTTCCGCTCTTTCGGGCTTTCTGGCGTCCCGCCGGAAGCCCTTCGGGCGGGCGGTCTGTTCGTGCGGGGAACTTTTTGCTATCCAATTAGCCCTATTTAGTGCATCATATTGGAATAGTCGTATTCCGCATTTGCAGCACTGGCAGTCTCAACCCGGCATTTTTCGCGGCATCTCCGCAACACCCCCGACTGTTCGGCCGCCGCCCGCCGGCGATCCCGTCACTCCGGCAATGCGCCGCCTGCATTAGCCGTCGCGAGTTGTGCAGCTGTGTTGTTCAACGGGTTTCCGCTTCCCACCCGCTGTCCGCGCGACATCAGCGTGTTTTTTCTCCATCGAATCCGCGACTTTGCGCGGCGCGCTCAAGCCCTTCCCGTTGGGCCTGTGCCAACCTTTTTCCATGGCGGCGCGCCTCAAGGTGCTGCGCTGCCCGGCCAATCGTGCCGCGCGTAACACGCGTGACACACCGGCCACGTAATACAGGATACTTATATGCTTATGAACTCAGCAGTCAAGACGTACAAGGGTTATGAGATTCACCCGCTCGTCTATCCGCGCCGTCCTACAGACGGTCAGACGAGCCGCAATCCGGACGCAGGCTACGACGCGTCGGTGCGCATCTGCCGTGTCGGCGCCAATGCGGCGGCCGAAGGCCGGGTGTTCCGCCTGCAGTATCTGTTTCCGTTCGACGGCACGGGCAAGGCGCGCATTGCGTGCATGGCTCACGCCGAACAACTGATCGACGGCCGCGTGGACGGCCAGTCGGTCGCCGATCTTTGAGCGGCACGAGCCGCGGCAACACGCGCGGCACTAGTATCGGCGCATAAATCGGCGCATAAGCCGGTGCCGCAAGCGGCGGGCTCGAACCCGCTGGCAACCGTATCAGATGCAGCGCCGCCGCAAGGCGTCGCGCACCCCTTATCCCATCGACCAGGAGTTATGCATGGCGAAAGAAGAACTGCTTGAACTTGACGGTATCGTCGACGAAGTACTTCCGGACAGTCGTTACCGCGTGACGCTCGACAACGGCGTCGTAGTTGGCGCTTACGCGTCCGGACGCATGCGCAAGAACCATATTCGTATTCTCGCGGGCGACCGCGTGACGCTGGAACTGTCGGTCTACGACCTGACCAAAGGACGGATCAACTTCCGTCACAAAGACGAGCGCGCAGGCGGTGGCGGCGCTGCCCGTAGCAACTCGCAATTCCGTCGCCGTTAAGGCGAACGGCACGCGGCCCCGTTCGGGCTAGCTGGCGTGCCCTGCAGCAACGTTGTTCGCGAAGCCTTTCGCGCGCCTTCTCCGGTTCGGCTCCAGTCGAATCTGAGCGGCGCGCAGCGGCGGCGCTTTATCTCAGCAGTTCGTCGCGACGATCGTTGCGATGTCAATCGCGCTTGATGCGCTCCTGCCGTTTGGCTGAACCCCATGCTCGCTTCTTTTCGCGCCGCTTCGGTGCATGGCTCTTGCACGCCCATTTGTGGTGCATGACTCAGTCATCAAGCTTGCGTTGAATCCCCGAGACGCCGCGCGTACAAAGGCTTCGCGGGTAATGGCATAGACGTTGCTTGAATGATGGTCAGTCGTCGATTGCCACTACTCCATGCTGCGTGTTCTCCTCGTCACCGATACCGACAAGCCGATAGGCGACCTGCGTGACGCGCTCGCACGCCTCGGCTACGAGATGCTCGCCAGCACCGCGACGCCGCACGCGTTGCATAGCGTAGTTCAGAGCGAACGGCCGGACGTCATCATCATCGATACGGACTCGCCTTCGCGCGATACGCTCGAACAGCTCGCGGTGATGAACGCGACCGCGCCGCGCCCGGTCCTGATGTTCAGTCACGACGCCAACCAGCAGTTGATCCGCGACGCCGTCGGCGCGGGCGTGACCGCCTATCTCGTCGAAGGGCTGGCAACCGAACGGCTTGCGCCGATTCTCGAAGTCGCGCTTGCGCGGTTCGCGCAGGAATCGCAGTTGCGCGAACGCCTCGCGCAAGTCGAAAACGAACTTGCGGAGCGCAAGCTGATCGACCGCGCCAAACGCCTGCTGATGGATCAGCAGAAAATCACCGAGCACGCCGCCTACGCCACGCTGCGCAAACGCGCGATGAATCAGGGCGTCAAGCTCGCCGAGGTCGCGCGCGCGGTCGTCGCGTCGGCTGAATCGCTCAAGTGAAGCACGTCCATGAACACTCCCAGTCACCTTGCATCGTCAGCCTTAGCGCCGTTGGAGAAGACCCACTTGCGGCTCGGCTTCGTGGCGCTCGCCGATGCCGCGCCGCTCGTCGCCGCGAAGCTGCTTGAATTCGGTCACGCGCACGGCCTCACGCTCGAACTGTCGCGCCAGCCTTCGTGGGCAGCCGTGCGTGACAAGCTGCTATCCGGCGATCTCGACGCGGCGCACACGCTTTACGGCCTCGTCTACGGAGTGCAACTCGGGCTGGGCGGTCCGCAAACCGACATGGCCGTGTTGATGGTACTCAACCGCAACGGCCAGGCGGTCACACTGTCAAGCCGTCTCGCGGATGCACTCGCCGAACATGGCAACTTGCCCAAGGCGCTCGCTACACTCGGACGCAAGCCGGTATTCGCGCAGACGTTCCCGACCGGTACGCACGCGATGTGGCTGTATTACTGGCTCGCTGCGCAAGATGTGCACCCGTTGCGCGACATCGAAAGCGTGGTGATTCCGCCGCCGCAAATGGTCGCGGCGCTCGCGGAAGACAAGCTCGACGGCCTGTGTGTCGGCGAGCCGTGGAACGCGATGGCCGAAGCGGAAGGCGTCGGCAGAACGGTCGCGTATACGAGCGAAGTGTGGCCCGATCACCCCGAGAAAGTGCTCGCGTGCCGGCGCGATTTTGTGAGCGCGTATCCGAATACGGCGCGCGCGCTCGTACAGACGATGCTCGAAGCGTGCCGCTGGCTCGACGGCCCCGGTCATCGCTCTGAAATCGCGCGCTGGCTTGCCCGGCCGGACTATATCGGCATCGACGAGGCCCTGATCGCGGCGCGCTTTGGCGACAAAATTCCTGCCTCCGTGCCGCGCGGTTTGCCAATGCGCTTCTTCGACAACGGCGAGGTGAACTACCCGCACGCATTCGAAGGCGCGTGGTTCCTGACGCAGTTCGAGCGCTGGGGCATGATCGACGCACGCAGCGATTACACGCAGATCGCGGAGAGCATCAACCAGACGCAGCTTTATCGCGAAGCCGCCGCGCAGGTAAAGGTGGCGGTGCCCGCGCAAGAGAACGCGCGAACGTTCATGGACGGCAAGGTGTGGGACAGCGCGACGCCGTCGGCTGATTTTGCGCGTGCATTCGAAGTTCGACGATAAGCTTGCATACCGGGCGCGAACTCCGATCCGGAGCAAGGTAAAGGCGATAGAAGCGGATATTCAGGTCGGTGTCATCAAAACAATCCGCGAGGCGCACCAGCGGTCTATCGGCCCGCTCCCTGCGCACCTCGCTCTCCGCCCCGAACGCCGCGCTCAGAAATCAAACTTGTCGATATTGCTCGCATCGAACGTTGTCGGCGGTCCGAGAATGATCTCGCCTTGCGGACCGATGGTGCGCTTGCCGAGCTTGCCCGCATCGAACGATTCGCCCTCCTTACCGTTAATTGTTCCCGACGCAAGCGCTGCTGCCGCGTAGCCGGCGAGATAGCCCAATTCGTTCGGGTCCCACAACTGGAATGCCTTGACCGTGCCGTTTTTCACGAACGCGCGCATCTGGTTCGGCGTGCCGAGGCCCGTTACCGCGACCTTGCCCTTGCTGGACGACGACGAGATGTAACGCGCCGCCGCCGCAATGCCGACCGTAGTGGGCGCGACAATCGCCTTCAGGTTCGGATACGCCTGCAGCAAACCCTGCGTTTCGACAAACGACTTCTGATCGTCGTCATTGCCGTAAGCGATTTTCACCAGTTTGATCTTCGAGTACTCGGGCTTTTTCAACTCCTCCTGCATCCACTTGATCCACGTGTTCTGATTGGTCGCGTTCGGCGTCGCGGATAGCACCGCGAATTCGCCCTCGCCGCCCATTAGTTTCGACACGAGTTGAATCTGACCACGGCCGATGCCTTCCGCGTTCGCCTGATTCACGAACAGTTGACGACCCTCGGGTGCCGTGTCCGAATCGAAGGTGACGACCTTGATGCCTTGCGACATCGCCTTCTTCAGATAGGGCACGACCGCGTTGGCGTCGTTGGCGGCAATCACGATTGCATCCTGACGCTGGGTGATCAGCGTGTTGATGTACTGCACCTGCGACGACGCCCCGGCATCCGACGGCCCCACCACCTTGCCCACGCCTCCGAATTCCTTGATTGCGGCGAGGCCGCCGTCGTCGGCAATCACTTCGTATGGGTTGTTGATCTGCTTCGGCACGAATGCGATCTTCAGGCCGTTTTTCAGGCCCGCGGCGGACGCCGCGCAACTGATCGCGAGCAACGCAACGCAGAGCGCCGCCGCGCCGGTGTGACGTAGTGGTTTGAACATGAAGTGTCTCCTGCCGTGTAGTTGGACGTTGTACTGTCCGGGTTTGATGATGACGTTATTGAGAAGAAGCGGACCTCGCGATGAAGCGCCGGTCACGCGCCGCGCGCCAGCGCGCAACCAGATTGGGTATCAGCACGGATGCAAGCAGCAATACGCCGGTGACGATGGTGAGCGTCTCGCTCGAAACGTCGTCGAGCGTCAATGCGTTCTTGAGCACACCGATAATCAGCAGCGACAGCAGCACGCCGATCATCGAGCCGCGTCCACCGAAAATGCTCACGCCGCCGAACAGTACCGCTGCGATCACCGACAACTCGAAGCCCTCGCCGTTGTCGCCCCGTGCGCTGGTGAAACGCAGCGTGTAGACCACACCCGCAAGCGCGCTCATCAGACCGGACAGCACGAAAAGACGCAACCTTATCTTCGTGACTTCGATGCCGGAGAACGCGGCGGCAGTCGGATTGGCGCCGATTGCGTACAAGCTGCGGCCAAACGCTGTGGACTGCAGCAACACGGTAAACAGCACTGCGCCGACAATCACGATCGCAAACGGCAACGGGATAAAAGTTCCGCCGAGCGTATCCATGCCGAACGCCGTATAGGCCGGGGGAAAATCGGCGACGGCCTGGTCGCCGAGAAGCACGTAGGCAAGCCCGCGAAAGAGCGCGAGCGTGCCGATGGTCACCGCGAGCGATGGCAGGTTCAGCTTGACGATCACAAGCCCGTTCAGCAGGCCCGCCAAAGCGCCGGCAACCAATACGAGCGCGATCACGACAGGCATCGGCAAGCCCATGTGCCACAGCACACCCATTAACGCGCTGGATGCACCGAGTACCGAAGCCACCGACAGATCGATTTCAGCGGCAACGATAATCAACGTCATCGGCAGTGCCATCAACGCGATCTCGGTGAGATCCGCCAACACGTTGCTGAGATTCGCACCGGTCAGAAAGACCGGCGACAGCACTCGCCCGAGCGCGATCGACAGAATCAGCACGATCACGAGCAATACTTCCCATTGCAGCGGCGTTTCGCGTTTGCGCGTGAGCAGCGCGGAATCGGGTTTAGCCATGATCGCGTTTCCTCATCATGCGTTTGGCGACGGAGCGGGCGAGCAACGTATCGGCGGTAATAGCCGCGACGATCAGCGCGCCTTCGATCGCCTGCTCCCAGAATGGAGAGACGTGCAGCACGACCAGTGCAATGCTGATCACGCCCAGCACGAGCGCGCCGAGCGTCGCACCGAGTATCGTACCGACGCCGCCCGTGATCGCGACGCTGCCGACAACGGCAGCCGCGACGACCTGCAGCTCGATGCCCTTTGCGGTGCTGGCGTCGACGGTGCCGAAACGCGCAAGCCACAGTGCGCCCGCGAAGCCCGCAATTGCACCGGACAGCAGAAAACCCGCCATGACCCGCCGTTCGACGTTGACGCCCGCGAGCCGCGCCGCCTCGGGATTCGAGCCGATCGCATAATGCTCACGGCCGCCGCGAAACTGCTTGAGGTAAATAGCGAGAGCAAGCAGCACGACGAGCGCGATCAGCGCAAGCGTCGGTATGCCGAAGAAGGTGCCGGTCGCAAGCCGCGAAAAGGTATCGGGCAGACTGGTGGCGTTGATCTGTCCGCCGTGCACCCACGCATAATCTGCACCCCGAAATATATAAAGTGTGGACAGCGTCGCAACGAGCGACGGCACGCGCCCCACCGCCACGAGCAGCGCATTGATGCCGCCTGCCACGAGACCGATGCCGAGCCCCGCCGCGAGCGCGACGACCACCGGCATCTGCGGAAACGCGACGTACAGGCTGCCCACTGCATAGGCGCTGATGCCGACCGTCGAGCCCACCGACAGATCGATATGGCGCATCAGAATGACCACTGTCATGCCCGCGGTCAGCAGACTAATGATCGACACATTGAGCAGCACGTCGCGCAGATTCTGCAGGTTCAGGAACTGCGGTCTCGCGAGAGCGGTGCCCACGATCAGTAGAATCAGCACGACGAACAGCGTCGTCTCGCGGCTCTTTGCGAGGTTCGCTGCGAAGCCGCCCGCTGTGGCCGGCGGGCGCTTGGAAGGCGGCGGCGCCTGGACCGGCGCGGGGTGAGTCGAAGAATGGCGCATCATGCCGCGTTCCCTAACGGTGGAATCGGTTGTCCCAGCGCCGCGGCCATGATGCGTTCTTCGTCGGCCTCGGCACGTGCAATGTCCGCACTGATACGCCCCTCGTGCATGACCAGTACGCGGTCGGCCATGCCCAGTACTTCCGGCAATTCGCTCGAAATCATCAGCACTGCCATGCCGTCGCGCACCAGTTCGGCAAGCGCGCTATACACCTCCGCTTTCGCGCCGACGTCGATACCGCGAGTGGGTTCGTCGATGATCAGAACTTTCGGGTTCGTGGCGAGCCACTTGCCCAGCACGACTTTCTGCTGATTGCCGCCCGACAGCGTGCCGACCGGCGCGTTGGGATCGCCCGCTTTCAGCCGTAGGCGCGTGCCCCACTGGTTCGCGAGCTGCGTCTCGCTGCGTGTCGTGATGAGACCATGTCTGACGAGACGGCCGAGCACTGTCATCGACGCGTTGCGCGCGATGCTCAACTCCAGCGCGAGTCCTTGCTGCCGGCGGTCTTCCGGTACGAGCGCGAGGCCGGCGCGCACGGCAGCAGCGGGACTGCCGGCCGTAAGTGGCTTGCCGCCTATCTGGATGTGGCCGGCGTCGAGCGGGTCGATGCCGAAAATCGCACGCGCGACTTCGCTGCGACCCGCGCCGACCAGCCCCGCCAGCGCCACGATTTCGCCTGCCCGCACGTCGAATGAAATGTCCTTGAAAACGCCCACGCGCGTGAGCCCTCGCACCGACAGGCGCACTTCGCCAGGCGGCCGCTCCGCTTTCGGATAGAACGTCTCAAGATCGCGGCCGACCATTTTTGACACGATGGCGTCGGTGTTCAGATCGGCAGTCATGCCGTCGAACACCTTCGCGCCGTCGCGCATGATGGTGACCCGTTGGGTCAGCGCAAAGACTTCATCGAGACGGTGCGTGATGAAGAGTATCGCCACGTCGCGCTCGCGCAGCTTGCGCACGATCGCAAAAAGACGTTCCACTTCCGTCAGCGACAAGGCCGCCGTCGGTTCGTCCATGATCAGTACATTGGCGTTCAGCGACAACGCCTTTGCGATTTCGATGACTTGCTGATCTGCAATGGACAAGCCGCGCACCAGTTGATCCGCGCGCAGATCGACGCCGAGCGAGGCGAGCAGTCCGTCTACCTCGCGGCGCATCGCGTCGTATTGAATGCGCCCGAACCGGTCGACCGGTTGCCGTCCCATGAAAATGTTTTCCGCGATCGACAAGTCGAAGAACAGCGTAGGTTCCTGATAGATCACCGCGAGCCCGGCATCGCGCGCTTGAGCAGGCGTGGCGAAGCGGCGCGCGACGCCGTCCACCAGCAGTTCGCCGCTATCCGGCTGATGCACGCCTGCAAGGATTTTGACGAGCGTCGACTTGCCCGCGCCGTTCTCGCCGAGCAGCGCGTGCACTTCCCCCGGCCACAACGAGAGATCGCCGTCCGATAGCGCGCGGACCCGGCCGAACGATTTGCTCGCGTGCCGCAATTCGAGCCTCGGCACGGCGGATATAGGTTGCTGCACTGCGTGTCTCCTTCTTTTACGTTATGGCGTGCCCGTCCTGCTTGTGTCCACGCGACCCGCTTCAGATGCGATAGAAACGCTCGGCGTTACCGCAAAAAAGCGCCTCTTTTTCTGCAGCGCTCGCACCTTCGACAATCGCTGCATACGCATGCCACAAACCCGCGTAGGAGCCGAACAAGCGGTCGACGGGAAAGTTCGACGCGAACATTGCGCGCTCGACTCCGAACGCGTCGATCGTTTCGAGCACGTAGGGCCGCAGGCTTTCCACGGTCCACTGATGATCGAACATCGCAAGTCCGCTGATCTTCACGCAGACGTTCTCGCAATCCGCCAGCATGCGCATGCCGTCGCGCCATGCGCGGTAACCGGCGACGCTGTCGCGATCGACGAACATGCCTGCATGGTTGACGGCGAAGCGGGTGTCGCCATAAGCGCGCGCCAACGCCGCGGCCTCTTCCATTTGCGACGGATAAAGTTGCAGGTCGAACGACATGTCGTAACGGCGCAGCAACGCAAAGTTCTCACGCCATTGCGGCTCGCGCATGAAATGGCGGCCCACATAGTCGAACAGCGTGTTCTCGTGCACGTTGAGAATCTGCCGGATGCCGCGCGTATTGGCGAACGACGCATGCGCTTCGAGCAACGCGGGCGCATCCGCTGAAGACAGGTCCACCGCGGCGACAATCGCGTTCGGCATGCCGCGCGATTCATGACGATCCGCAATGCCTTGCAGCCAGCGCGTTTCCTCGACGGGGTCGGCGGGATCGTGATTCGCTTCCACGTGCACGACTTTCTTCACATCGATATCCCCGGCTTCGCCGAGCAGATCGGCGAGCAGATAGTCGTGCTTCAGGTCGCGCGCATCGCCAACAAACGACACGCCGGGATTTTCAAGCCACGGATAGCGATGCGTCTTCAGGTCCCACAAGTGAATATGCGAATCGACAACCTGCATGCGATGCCTCCGTCGTTTCAAGCGTGCAATTCAGCGTGAACGTCAGCTCGAACTTCAGCCGAGCGAACTCAGACGAAACACCTGTTCGAGCGGTTGCTGATGCGGCGTGTGGTCCGGCGCTGTATGCATGATGTCGGCCATGTAATCCCACCATTTGCGCATGACTTCGAGTTCAGGGAGCGCGTCCATCGTGTGATGCGTGGTTCGCGTGAGCACGGCGAACAGATGATCGGTGCCGGGGTCGAAGAAAATCCGGTACTCGCGCACGCCCGCGTTGTGCAACGCGTCAACAAGTTCTGGCCAGATCTCGGCGTGACGGCGCTCGTACTCCTCGCGCATGCCGGGGTTGAGCACCATCCGGAAAGCGATTGTCTCCATTGCGGCTGTCTCGTCGTTATTGGCGCCTTCGCGGCGAAGCGCCTGCAAAGACTATAATTCGTGCGTCGATAGCATCTCAATCCGTAGTTGGGATTGGGCGATCCACAAACCGAATCGCACGGCAACCATGAGCCAACTCTCAGCAACTGTCGCACTCGTCAATCGGCTCAAGTTCAAGCACCTTGCACTGCTCGTCGCGCTCGACGACGCACGCAACCTCCACCAGGCTGCCGAAGCGGTGAACGTTGCACAGCCGAGCGCCAGCCGCATGTTGGGCGATATCGAAGAGGCGTTCGGCTTTCTGCTGTTCGAGCGCAACGCGCGCGGCATGACGCCCACGCCGCTGGGCGTCGTCACGCTGGCCTACGCACGGCGTGCGCTCGCCGAACTCACGCGTTTCGCCGAAGACCTGGAAGTCAAACGACGCGGCGGACATGGACAGTTGACCGTTGGCGCGATCATGGGCGCGGCGCCCGATCTGTTGGCAATGGCCGTCGCCGCGTTGAAAACCGAAAGCCCGTTGCTGAACGTGCGCATTCTCGGCGAGACCAGCGACCAGGTGGTGCAATTGCTGCATCGCCGCGAAGTCGACCTTGCGCTTGGACGACTGACGAGTCCGTTGCAACACAACGATTTCAGTTTCGAGCCCCTCGCGCGCGAGACCTTGCTGCTCGTCGTGCGTTCGGTGCATCCGCTTGCGAGCCGCGCGCGCATGACATTGCGCGAACTGATCGACTGGCCTTGGGTTGCGCAGCCGGTAAGCAGTCCGGCGCGCGTGCTGTTCGAGGAAGAACTCGCGCGTGCAGGACTTGCCACGCCGGTCAATCTCACCGAATGCGCGTCGATCTTCGCCACACTGCAGCTGCTGGAAAACTACGACGCCGTGGCGATGCTGCCGGAGTCGGTAGTGCGCGATCATTTGCGCGGCAAGCTGCTCGTTGCGCTGCCGCTCGAGATCGGCAAGAGCCTTGCGGGCTTCGGCATTCTTACGCGCAAGGAAGAAACGCTCGCCGAACCCGCGCTGCGCTTCATCGAACTGCTGCGCGGCTTCTCGCGGCTTCTGGCACGCGAAGATACCGCTGCGTCCGTGCAAGCCGCTGCTGCGTCCGCTCCGGTCAGTTGATTTCGGCATCGCGCGTCATTGCAGATTGACGAACAGGCCGCCGTCCACCAGTAACGACGCGCCCGTCACATAACGCGCGCGGTCGGACGCGAGGAACACCACGCATTCGGCCACGTCTTCGGGACGGCCCAGTCGGCCCAGCGGAATGCGCTTTTCGAAGTAGGCCTTCTTCGCTTCGTCGGCGAGATCTTCGGCGTTCAGATCTGTTGCGATCGTGCCGGGCATAACGGAATTGCAGCGGATGCCGTACGGTCCTAACGCAACCGCGCATGACTGCATCAGCGAATGAACGCCTGCTTTGGTCGGCGTGTAATGCGTCTGCATGCCGCCGCCCACTAGCGCGCTGATCGAACTGGTCGCCACAATCGCCCCGCCGGTGCCTTGCGCTTTCATCTGCTGCGCGGCCGCCTGCGTGACGTAGAACGCGCCGTTCAGATTGACCGCGACCGTAGACTCCAGCACCTCCGCCGGCATGTCGAGAAACGCATGGAACGGACAAATGCCCGCGTTGCTCGCGAGCACGTCGACCTTGCCGAACGCTTCGACGGTCTGGCGCACGAGTAGCTGACCCGTTTCGCGCGCGGCAACGTTGCCTTCCACTGCGATCACGCGCCGTCCGAGCGCTTCGATCTGCTCGACCACTTCGGCGACCGCGGAACGGCGTCCGTACGACGCGTCGTTATCGCCCCAGTAGTTGATCGCCACATCCGCGCCTTCCGTTGCGCACGCAACGGCTATCGCGCGGCCAATGCCGCGTGAGCCGCCTGTGACGATCACGACCTTATCCTTGAGAAGCACGTCACTCTCCTTTGCTGGGTGATCCTGACTGCGGCCCATCAACGCGGATAAGGCCGCACCAGCGCACATTCCGGATTGAGCCTCACGCCGAAGCCCGGTGTGTCCGGCACCTTCATTCGTCCATTGACGGGCACCGGTTCGTCGAGCAGAAGCGGCGTGAACATGGGCACCACTTCGTCGGCCTTGGGCGCCATCATCAGGAACTCGGAGAAAGGCGAGTTATGACGCGTGACGACAAAATGGTAGCTATACACGGACGAACCATGCGGCACCACCATCACGTTATGAGCATCCGCAAGTGCCGATATCTTGATCAGTTCGGTGATGCCGCCGCACCAGCCCACGTCCGGCTGGATCAGATCGCAGCATTGCATTTCAAGCAGCATGCGAAAGCCCCAGCGCGTCGCCTCGTGTTCGCCCGTGGACACCATCATGCCGCGCGGCACGTTGCGGCGCAGTTCGGCGTAACCCCAGTAGTCGTCGGGCGACAGGCACTCTTCGATCCATTTGAGCCCGTACTCGTGCGCGGCGTGCGCGAGGCGCGTTGCGTACGGCACGTCGAGACTCATCCAGCAGTCGTACATCAGCCAGAAGTCGTCGCCCACGCGGCTGCGCATGTCCGCGAGCTTTTCGAGGTTGAGTTTGAGCCCGGCTTCCCCTTCTGCCGGGCTATGCTGCAACGGCAGTTTTCCGCCGATGAAACCCATCTCCTTCGCCAGGTCGGGACGTGCGCCGGTCGCATAGAACATGAGTTCGTCGCGCACGGGACCGCCCAATAGCTGATACACAGGCTCCTCGCGCACCTTTGCGAGCAGATCCCACAAGGCGAGATCGACGCCGGAGATCGTATTGAGAACCACGCCTTTGCGCCCGTAGTAAAGCGTCGCGTAGTACATTTGATCCCACATCTTCTCGATGTCGGTCACGAGCTGACCTTCAAGAAAACGCGCGAGGTGTTTCTCGACGATGAACGCGCCGATTTCGCCGCCCGTCGTCACCGCGAAGCCGACCGTGCCGTCGCTTGCTTCTATCTCGACCACCAGCGTGCCCAGCACATTGATGCCGAACGACTGGCGGCTCTGACGATACTCGGGATAGCGCGCCATCGGCGTCGAGATGTGATCGTCGATCCAGTGTCCGCCGGGCTGATCGTGGTAGTCCGCGCCGCCGCCGCGGACGATGAAGGCACGCACGTGCCGGATAGTAGGCATGGCCATGAGAGAGGGGCTCCGTGATAGGCGTCGAACGTGTCGCCGGAAATGTGCCCTTAGCGGGCGCGGTGCAGCAAGTCGTGGGTTTTGCCGGGTGCCTGTGCGTGACCACGCAGCAGCGTGCCGATCAGCAGCGCGGCGATGAGACTCGACGCGCCCAGCACGACCAGTCCCGCAGATGTCGAGGAAAACGCGTGTTCCGCAGCGGTGCGCAAGCTGGGCGCAATAAAGCCGCCGAGGCTGCCGAGCGAGTTGATCAGCGCGATGCCGCCCGCGGCGGCCGCACCGGTTAGCAGGCGTGTCGGGAAGGTCCAGAAAAGCGGTTGAGCCGCGATGAAGCCGCTCGCCGCGCAACACAACGCAACAAGCCCGATCGCGGGGTCATGAGCGAGACCCGACACGCCGATGCCAAGGCCCGCGACGACAAGCAATGCCGACGCCCACAGACGGTGTCCGCCCGTGCGATCCGCGCGGCGCGGCACATACCAGGTCACCACGAGCGCGCACAGCCAGGGCAATGCCGCGACGAGGCCGACATGAAATCCCACCGTCGTGCCGAGCAGAGCTGCGACTTGTTGCGGCAGATAAAAGATCACGCCGTACACGCTCATTTGAATCAGCAGATAGATCAGCGAGAGCAGCAGCACGCGACGATCCACTAGCGCGGCGAGAAGGCGATGCGGCCCATGCGCGGACGCCGCACGCGCGTCTTCGTCGAGGGCCGAGCGCAGGCTTGTGCGCTCCTGCTCGTTAAGCCAGCGGGCGTTTTCCGGACGATTGTCGAGATACCAGAACGCCCAGACGCCGACGAGCGTCGCCAGAATGCCTTCGACGAGAAAAAGCCACTGCCAGCCCGCGAGACCCAGCGAGCCATTCAGTTCGAGCAGCAAGCCCGACAATGGACTGCCGAAAATGAACGCCAACGGTGCGCCGAAATAAAACATGCCGACGGCCCGGGCACGCGCGCGCTGCGGAAACCAGTGCGTCAGGTAATAGATCACGCCGGGGAAAAAACCTGCTTCGGCAACGCCCAGCAAGAAGCGCAGCGCGTAGAACGTGGTGGCGGTATGAGCGAGACACATTGCTGCCGACACGAGTCCCCATGTCACCATGATGCGGCACATCCACGCACGCGCGCCGACACGATGCAGCAGCAGATTACTTGGCACTTCGAACAATGCATAGCCAACAAAGAACACGCCCGCGCCGAATGCGAACGCCGCGTTCGAGAGCCCCGTGTCGTGTTGCAGCGCTTTTTGCGCGAAGCCGATGTTCGCGCGGTCGAGAAACGCCAGCACGTACATCAGCAGCAGGAACGGCAACAGCCGGCGCATTACCTTGCTGTTGATCGCCTCCAGTGAAGCGCTCGCATGCGGGTCCATGTCGTCTCCTTCGCGCAACTCGCGTTGGCGGCTGCGCGGTTCTTGTATATCGTGCTGCTTGCGGCTCGTATTTCCGGGGCGCCGTATATCCGCGCGACGCCCGCGCGAATGATCAGTAAGTGGCGCGTCCGCCCGAAAGGTCGAATACCGAACCGGTGCTGAACGCGCAGTCTTCGGATGCGAGCCAAAGAATGAGCGACGCCGCTTCCTCGGGCAACAGAAAACGGTTCATCGGAATCTTCGAGAGCATGTAGTCGATGTGCTGCTGCGACATCGAATCGAAAATCTCGGTCTTGGCCGCAGCGGGCGTGACCGCGTTGACGAGAATGTTCTTCGTCGCAAGTTCTTTGCCGAGCGACTTCGTGAGGCCGATCAGCCCCGCCTTCGACGCGCTGTAATGCGAGGCGTTCGGGTTGCCCTCTTTGCCCGCCACCGACGCGATGTTAACGATGCGTCCATAGCCCTGCTTCAGCATCTGCGGAACGACCGCGCGGCACGTGAGGTACGGGCCGATCAGGTTCACGTCGATCACGCGGCGCCAGACGTCCGGCTCCAGTTCCCACGTAGTGCCGTTGCCGCCAGTAATGCCCGCGCAGTTGACGAGTACGTCGATCGCGCCGTGATCGGCGACGGTCCGTTCGACAGCTTGCGCCACAGCCGATTCCTGTGTGAGCTCGACGGTCACTGCCGTCACCTTGCCGAGTTCGCTGAGTTCGCGCTGACTGCGCGCGAGGCGTTCGGCGTCGACGTCCCATAGGGCGACCGACGCGCCCGATTGCAGCGCCCGTTGCGCCACCGCGTAGCCGATGCCGCGAGCGCCACCGGTAATGGCGACAACGCGTCCGTCCAGATCGATTCGATTCATTTGTGTCTCCTGTCGCACGGTTCACGTGCGCCCAAGTTGTTGTAGCCGTTAGCGTCCGTGTTGCGCTTCACGCCAATATACGAGCGACGCGATGCCTCAACAATCCGAGAATTGGAAAGGTCGATAACAAAAGCGGATCGGGGCGTGGCGGCGCGCAAGGTGCCAATGCGACAGGACTTTGGGAAAGGACTGGGGGAAAGGTTACGGCAACTGCGAGGTCTGGCCGCGAGCACCGTCGCGACCGTGCATCAATAAGGCCAAGTCAAAGCGCTTCCTGGCAAAGCGCCATCATTCGCTGAACCATCGTGCTTGCTTCGTTCAGCTCCATTTCGCTGGTGAAGAGCGCCTGTACATTCGACAGTCGCACGGCAACGCCCGCGTCCTTCAGATCCCGGCTCGCGATCTTCAAAGCGAGTTGCCCGATGTTCACGCGTTCGAGCCAGTCCATGCTCATGTTGTTTTTCGCGAGCCACTGGCGGCAGCATTGGACGACGTGATCCACACGCCAGTCCGCACTGAGTGCATAGGAGGCCGCTGCGATCGCTACGAGGAAGCACAGCAGTTCCGCGCGCGTGGCAGAGGGTCGTGTCGATTCCGTGTGTTTCATCCGCTTGTCTTTTGCGTGGGTGGCGTCCGGCTTTCGCCTGGCTTACGGCTTGTGCTTCGTTCATCAGCACTCGCCGGGCGTGTCAAATGTATAGATAGTCAGCAAACGAAATTGCGGGCGCGCGCTTGAAAATCAATACCGCATCGACGCCCGCAGGCCTGGTTGCGTGACTAGTCTCCACACGCCGCACTGCACTCGGCGCAAGCTACCGCTTTCGGCGCGAGTTTGCCCGCGCCGCTTCGGCCGAAGCTGACGAGCGCCGCCAGGCCGAGCAACGCGAGGCCGCTACCGAACAGGAAGTCGGTGGAAATGCCGACCTGATCGACTACGATACCGCCGACTAGCGAGCCCACCGCGATCGCCACCTGAATGATGCTCACAAAGAGCGCAGAGCCCGCTTCCGGTGAATCTGGCGTTGCCTGCTGAATCCAGATGCTGAAGCACAGCGGCAACGCGCCAAAAGAAACGCCCCACGCGAGCACGAGCGCGACGACGCCGATCGACGAATGCTGCAACATGGGCAGCAGAATGAGCGCGAACATCAGCAGCGAGATCATTGCGCCGAGCGAGATTTTCAGGCTGCGCGTGACCGTCGACGAAACCGCAAAGTTCGAGGAGAACCCGATGATGCCGAAGCCAAGCAACAACCAGGTGACAGTCGCCATCGAGAGATTTGCATTGCGCAGCAGGAACGGCGTGATGTACGTGTACGACGAGAAATGCGCGCCGAACACAAGCCCGACCATCAACATGCTCCGGCGCGGATAGGGCCTGCGCAGCAGCGAAACCAGATCGTTTAGCCGCAATGCGACGCTCGACGGCAACGACGGCACGAACAGGAACTGCGCGATGAGCGCAGCCGCGACGAGACCGCCAGTTGCCATAAACGACGCGCGCCACGACGCGAAACTCGCAATGAAGGTTCCGAGCGGCACGCCGATCACCGTCGCACAGGTCACGCCGGTGAGAATGGTGGCCATTGCGCGGGCCGAGTCTTTCGGTTGCACGAGGCGCCCGGACGCCGCAGTCGCAAGTGTCCAGAAACCGCCCAGCGCGGCGCCGAGTAATGCGCGGCCCACCAGCATCAAACCGAAGTTCGGCGCAAACGCGGAAATCAGATTCGACGCAAGCAATAGGGCCGTGAGTAACAGAAACACTAGCCGCCGATCCATTCGACCGGCGACCAGCATCAAGCCGGGCGCCGAGATCGCGGCGATAACGCCGGGCACAGTGACCATTAAACCGGCCGTACCGGCAGACACGCCGAGATCCGCGGCGATGCGCGGCAGCAGGCCGACCGGCAAAAACTCTGTGGTGACGAACGCGAAGGCGCCGATCGCAACGGCCACGACTGCGAGCCACGAACGTAGCGACGACGATGGCGCATCGCCGGGCGCGACGGCGCTCGCCGGCAGATTATCTTCTCTTAACATAGTATTGTTTGCGAGTTATTAACAACGAATGGGATTAGAGCGACTGCACATTGCTAATCACCTTCGAAGATCGACTCGCAGGCTGTACGGCACGAGTAAAAAAGCAGGCCATATTGGCCTGCTCTGAATTTCGATCGACGAAGTGGTGGGTGCATGCTGGACGGAACACACCTTAACATCGTATTAAATCGCTCGCTGAGCCCTGCGAAAAATTGCAGTTGCGGGTGGGGTTATTCGAGCGAATCGAGCGTCGTTGTGCGCTCACCTTTCCTGCGACGGCGACGCACGGCAGCGTTGGGCATGACGCTTGCTGAATGCGCGGACAGCATCTAGCGCACTCATCGCTCACTCAAAGGAATTTGAACATGGTTAGCACCCGCCCCTGCACCGCGACCTGCGTCATCGACGGCATGCCGGTCACCCTGACCTTTTATCCCGACAGCGGCATATTGCGGATCGCCGATCCGTCGGGTACATGTATCAAGGAAACGCGCTGGCATGCGTCGTGGCGTTCGCTGCTCGACGAATTCCGCCGCTTCGGCGAGCGGGCCGCGATGCAAGGACCGGGAGTCGAGGCGATGGTGAGCCGCATCGTCGAAAGCTCCGAAGACACAACCGCGCAACCCGCGCTGGCATGAACGGAAACGCGAGGCGGTGCGCCCGCTGGGAGCGTGCCACCTCGACGTATTGCGCGGCTTACCGCCCGAAGTAAATCCTGCATTGCGGGCCGCCCGAACAGGGCATATTTTGCCGGGTTCCCGATTCTGAGCGCCCTGCCGCCGTCCCGCCATAAGAGACATTCTGAACGGACTGAGAAGCCGTTCCCGCGGGTTCTATCAACGACATGTCGGTCGTTGCCTGTGCCGATTCGTTCGCGTGCTGCATCAGCCTGTGGCCGGAAGTTGTGCCGGCGCCCGGCTGAGTTGGCGCGTCGTCGGCGTTTGCGGCTCGCGGCGCGAGGAAAAGAATGGCGGTCACCACCGCCATCAATAAACGAAGTTTCATGGTCCAGACTCCTTGAATCCGGCGCAGCAGTATCGCCCCTCCCCAATAATCGATCTGCGTAAAAAACTTTCTGGCCGATGGAGGCCGACGCAAGTGCCAATAGCGACGCGGGCCCGCTGCGTCGACCCGTCGAATGCAACCAGCAACGAGTCGCCCGCGCCCTGGCCGGCGCCGGATACGCTAGTACGATGCGGGATCAGGCGCCTCAGGCTGGAAAACACGGATTGTTCTCTCCGCTATTCTTTTATAGTTCGGCCGCCACGGAATTCAAATTGGCGCACGGAAACGGTGAACAATACTGGGGGCGGAGCGAACAACCTTCGCATGAGCGTTCAAATGCGACAAAATCAGTTAAAACGGTGCGTGCATTGCGCGCGCAGTGCGTTATGATGCTGTCATAACCACAAGAAAGGGCCGCGCGCGGAACGCCGTCGTAAGACAGTGCGTGGACGCGAGACCAGCCGCCCAAATCAGTGCATCGTCATCATCGTTGTTTCCAATTTCGATCAATAACCTCACCGCGGACCGGCGCCATTTAATTGGACTCGAAGCTCTCGCGGGTTTTCCTCGCAATCTGCATTTGACAGAACGCTGGACGCTTTAGAAGGACTAATATCTTATGGACGAAAGGAAGCGAGATAGCATGATTGCGTATCTCCGCCATCGCATGGAAGAGTTTGGCATCAAACCGGAAGACCTTGCCGCCCTGCTAGCATCCGAACCTGCCGCGCAAAAGAACGCACGCTACCGCAGCGCGACAGGAGACAGCTGGGACGGCCAGGGGGAAATGCCCCAATGGCTCAAGCAGGCAATCAGCGCAGGCCAATCAATCGACCATTTTGAATTATCGGCTCCGCCCGCACCCGCGCCGCAGCCGAAAAAGCGCGTCGACTGGAAGAACGATCCATTTGCAGGCAGTCCGCTCGCGCGCTCGAACGAGCACTGAGTGGCCGGCGCCGCGCTATCGCTACACGTTACAGGTTGGGCAAACTGGCAGGAGCACGAGTGCGTGCACCGCGGGCCGACATCGCTCGCGACAGCAGCGCATCTTGCGGCGCTTCAATAAAGGCGCTTAACTGACGCACGATTTGCCAGAACACCTTTTGAAACAGGCGAACGCGCTCTGACTCGGATATACCGTCGGCGAGCGGATTGGCAAAATGCCAGGCAGCGAGTTCGGGGTCTCCCGGAAAGGCGGGCGCATGCGGAACCGCAACGCTCGCGTCGAGCGCGACCACGAGGTCCATGCGGGGCGCCCATTCGCCTGTGAATTCAAGCCAGCTTTTCGGGCATAGCACGCCGAGGTCCGACACGCCGGGCCGCAATTGCGCGACCGTCAATGGATGAACCCGCAAGGCCGGCTCGGGCCCTGCGCTGAATGCCTCGAACCGGTGCCCAGCCAGTTCCCGAAGCAAAGCTTCCGCCATGATGCTGCGTGCTGAATTCTCACGACAGAGAAACAGCACTTTATATTTCCTGGTCACGCTTACCCCGTACTCTGTTTTTGTATCTTCTATGTGCGATTGTGCCCGCTGAGTCTTGCGCCCCCGTGACAGTACGATGTCTTTAATCCGCGCGCTACGGGAATTTGCCCCTGGAAACGCCCTGAAGAGGGCGAGCGAGGCCAGATAATCAGAACTTCAGCCCATTGAGGAACTGAAACCACAGCCCGCCCAGGCCTCCGGCCGGGTGTGTCTCCCCTGCCGCTTCCTCGCGTTTGCCGTGGGCTGCGCGAGCGGCATGCGCGTCGCGATCGGCAGTCTCTCCGCTATGAGCGCCCGCCGTTGCCGGTTCAAATGACCTGTCGGCGCTCGCTTCGCCGGACGCGGCCTCAGTAGCAGTTGCGTTCACCGTTGTCTCGCGCCGCGAAGCCTGCAACGCCGCCACGCTATCCGCGATCTGCGCGGCGCGCGCGGGATCGCATTCCCGCCCGAGCAGTACGCCGAACACGACATCGCGGTTATGGCCTTCGTCGGCGAAACGCATTGCAAGTGCGACCATTCTGGCGTAAGCCGCCTCTTCTGCCGCGCGTGCCGCTGCCTCGCGCTCCGCCTGTGCCTGTTGATGGCGCGAGCGCTGCCGCTCCCATTCCCCCATCTGCTCGGCGTAGACCGCGTCGTACACCTTGCGTTGCTGCGCGTCGGACAGAATCGCGTAGGCGTCGCGAATCTCCTGGAAGGTGGCGCGCGCAACTTCCTCGGAGCCCACGTTGCGGTCGGGATGCCACTTCATCGCGGCCTTGCGGTACGCGCGTTTGATTTCTTCGCCGGTGGCGTGCATGGGCACGCCGAGGGTGTCATAGAGGGTTGCCATTTGCCTGCTCGAACTCGCCGGGTATCGTGTCGCGGACCATCGTAGCACGCGGTAAACGGCTGGACCGTGAACGCGCGGCGTCTGCACGTCGTGCGAACCGGCGGACAAAAAAAAGCCCCGCCACTAACGTAGCGAGGCCGAGTCCCATGTCAAGGAGTGTCATGGAGGAGACGCTTCGATCATAGCGGCGGCCACCACTTGCGCCCCCAACCAATTGTTCGCCATATGCTTATCGGGGCCGGTGAAGTGCGGACAATCAGATGCGATCGGCGCAAATCGACACGGGCGGAGCCACCCAAGCGCACACCCACGGCTCGCGGTTATATGGTTAGAACAAAAAGTCGCTTCGTGCGGGGCCTCGCGCTCATTAAGATGGTGCTTCAAAGTCCGGTTTAGCCGGGCCCGCCTCAGCGCGGACTCGCGCAAAAGCGCCGTGATCCGCTACAGAAGGAGCATTTCGTTGACCAGTTTCGACCATAACCGCCGGCCGCTCGTTGTCGGCATTGGCGGCACGACGCGGGCGGCCTCGTCGACCGAGCGAGCGCTCGGCTTTGCGCTGCGCGGCGCCCAGGCGGCGGGTGCCACCACCCGGCTGTTCGGCGGCACGTTCCTGCATAGCCTGCCGCATTACGCGCCGGAACACAGCGAACGCACCGACGAACAACTCGAACTGATCGAAGCCGTGCGCCACGCCGACGCCCTGATCATCGCGACGCCGGGCTATCACGGCGGCGTCTCCGGACTCGTCAAGAACGCGCTCGACACGCTGGAGGAACTACGCGCCGACGAGCGTCCGTATCTGGACGGCCGCGCGGTCGGCTGCATCGTGACCGCCTATGGCTGGCAAGCCGCGGGTTCTGTGCTGACGTCTCTGCGCTCGATCGTGCACGCGTTGCGCGGCTGGCCGACGCCATTCGGGGCCGGCATCAACACGCTCGAAACGCGTTTCGATAGTGTCGACACCTGTTCCGACCCAAAGGTGGTCGATCAACTCGCTACTGTCGGCCAGCAAGCCGCGCAATTCGCGCTGGCCTTCAACGCGCATCGCGTGGCAAGCCCGAATGCATCGGGCACCTCACAGCAGCACGCGCAACCCGCACGTCTGCTGCACGCGGTTTAATCCCCTCGCCTACGACGCCCCCGGCCGCATTCGCGGACCGGGGTACTCGCGCTTGTACGAACCGTGCGCCACATAACAGACTAATAACGTTGCGCGCGGGATAGTGTGTCCGAACCCGGCAAACATGCCGTTACCCGGTCTTCTGACAAGCGTTCCGGACCTCCGCTAATTTGCTTGCGAAGAAAGATTGGTTCACGGGCCCTTCAGTGCGGCCTACGCTTGAGCCTGCCCGCCGACTCATCCGCCGCCTGATGCCCACGCAAACGCGTGGCGTCATATGCACCGGCTCCTTGCAACATAAGCGGGCATCTTCACTGCCACAACTATGAATTCACATATTCGCTACAAGGGCTACGAAGTTGCACCGGCCGCGCAACGTTTGCCCAATGGGCTGTTCGCCGCCAACCTGACCATCGAAAAAGCCAGCGCGAGCCGCAGCCAGGCATATTGTTTCGACGCGCTCGATTATTTCTTCGACGAAGAACATGCGCTCGACTACGCGTTTCGCTGGGGACGCATGTGGGTCGATAATCAGCAGTGACCCCGCAGTGACCCGCAGTGCCGTCCAGCGGCCACAATCATCAGGCGCCTGCAGTGCACCGCAGGCGCCGTATCCCGGGGCAATGTGACAGAATAGGCGACACATCGAGTTCGCTCTCTGTACGCTTGCCATGTCCGACTCATTGATAGATGTAGCCGAAGACCACAGCCTGCGCCACTGGACCTTCACCGGCACCGCCCGCGTGAAGATCGGCTCCGAGGCGCACAAGCACATGTTCTGCCGCATGTTGCTCGAGACTCACGATCCCTACAAACCCGCCGTGATCGACTGGCCTGCGCTGTCGCCCGATGCGCTCGAGCGGCTGTGCTCGCTGCCCATCTGGGACATTGCGGTGCAGACCGAAGGCCGCGCGTCGATCAACGTTCACACTTACGCCGAGCAACTGAGCGACCCGCTGCTTCGCGAAGCCATCACGATGGACGGCGACGAAGAGGCCCGTCACAAACGCGTGCTTGCAAAACTGATTGCGGCATACGGCATCGAGATCGCGCCCGAACCGCACTATCCGCCGCCGCGCGATCCCGAATGGGCATGGATGCGCACGGGCTACAGCGAATGCATCGACAGTTTCTTTGCGTTCGGCCTGTTTCGCGCCGCGCAGCAGTCAGGCTACTTTCCCGAAGCACTCGTCGAAACTTTCGAGCCCGTGATCCAGGAAGAAGCGCGTCACATTCTGTTTTTCGTTAATTGGGTCGCGTGGCATCGACATAACATGCCGCTGTGGCGCAGGCCGTGGCACGCGTTGCGCGTGGCCGCGATCTGGGCCGTGCTGATCTGGGAGCGCGTGGCGATTGCGAGAGGCATCGACGCGAACGGCGTCGCGCACGACTCGAACTTCCTGCCCGCGAACAGCAGTGTGATCGGCAAAGGGCTCGAAACGCCAGAACTCATCGAGCTATGCCTCGCGGAGAACGAGCGCCGCATGAGCGGCTACGACGTGCGGCTGCTGCGTCCGCGGCTCGTGCCCACGCTCGCGCGATTCGTGTTGCGCTTCATCACCCGTTCGCGTCGAACAAACACTGCATGATAAGGAGCACGTCCATGACATGGACCGTCGATGAACAGCTTGCGTTGAGTGCAACCGACGCAGTCGCCGCGATCCAGTCGAGCAGGCTCAAGGCAACAGATTACGTCGCGACACTTCTCGCGCGAGCGGCGGCGCTCGGCACGCTCAACGCGCTGACCGTGATCGATCTCGACGGCGCACTTGCCGCCGGCCGGCGCATCGACGCGCTGCCCGCGTCAGCGAGAGCGCAACTGCCGCTTGCCGGACTGCCGATCGTCGTCAAGGACAACATCAATACCGCGGGACTGCAGACCTCCGCAGGCACGCCTGCTCTCGAAGGTTTTGTCCCGGGCACCAACGCGCGTTCGGTGCAACGTCTCATCGACGCCGGGGCGATCATTCTCGGCAAGGCCAACATGCACGAGCTCGCGTTCGGCATCACGAGTACCAATCTCGCGACGCATGCCCGGCCGGTGCGCAATCCGTACGATCCCACGCTGATTCCCGGAGGCTCGTCGGGCGGCACGGCGGTGGCAATCGCCGCACGCATCGCGCCCGCGGGGCTCGGCACCGACACCGGCGGCTCGACTCGCATCCCCGCCGCGTTGACCGGCACCGCAGGCTTTCGTCCGTCGGTTGGCAATGGCGGTGCCGAGCGGCGCTATAACGACCCTGACGCCGTGGTGCCGATCAGCCATACCCGCGACACCGTGGGGCCGATGGCGCGCACAGTAGCCGATATCGCGCTGCTCGACGGCGTGATAACCGGCGAGGGTGCGTTGCCCACCGTCGCGCTGAACGGCTTGCGCATCGGCTTGCCGGCGCCGCTGTGGGAAGGTCTCGCGCAGCAGGTCGAGGACGTGGCGCGCGCCGCGCTGAAACGGCTCGAAGCAGCGGGCGTTGTTTTCGTGCCGGTGGCGATGAGCGAACTGAACGACCTCAACGGCATGGTCGGCGGCCCGATCGCTATTCACGAAGCGCGCGACGATGTGAACGCCTGGCTCGTCGCCAACCAGGCGCCGGTGCAGACCATCAGCGAACTGGCGGCTCGCATCGCGAGCCCCGATGTGCGTGCAATTTATGACGCGGTGATCGCAGGCTCGCTCGACGCGCACTACGAGGCGGCGCTCAATCACTGGCGGCCATTGCTGCAGGCCTATATCGCCGCTACTTTCGCCGACGAACGTCTCGAAGCGCTGCTGTTTCCCACCACACGGCTCACTGCGGTGCCGATGGACGAGATCAACGGTTCATCGACGGTCTCCATCGACGGCGCGCCGCCCATCGATACGATGGAAGCGTTCCTGCGCAATACCGATCCGGCCAGCACGTCGGGCATTCCCGGACTGTCCTTGCCCGCGGGAATGAGCGCACACGGTTTGCCGGTCGGTCTCGAACTGGATGGACCGCTTGGCAGCGACAGGCGTCTGCTCGCCATCGGCGTGGCGTTCGAACAGTTACTGGGCACATTGCCGCCGCCCGTGCTTTAAGCAAAACAAAACATGCCGATAGAAATAACTCGCCCTCAAGCTCACGCCCCAGTTCAGGCTCAAGCGCCGATAAAAACACCTCCAGATACGCCTCGATTTTCCGGATCCGATGGTCGCCGACCAACGGAGAAACGCGCGCGTTACTTCCGGCGCGTCGTTGCGGCGCTGGGCATCGCGCTTGCCGCCGCCGGATGCGCGCGTCTTGCGGCCGTCGATTCCAATGCGTTATGGAAGATCGTCGACATGCGCTGCGTGCCTTCGCAACAGGCGACCGGCACGCCCGGTCAATGCACGTTCGTGGATCTCGACAAACGCTATGCAATCCTGAAGGATATTGTCGGCCGCTCGCAGTATCTGCTGATTCCGACCGACCGTATCAGCGGCATTGAAAGTCCGCTCGTGCTCGCGCCACATGCGCAGAGTTATTGGGCCGACGCGTGGGCCTCACGCGACTACGTGAATCGCTCAGTCAAGCGGACGCTGCGCGACGATCAGTTGGGGCTTGAAATCAACTCCCAATTCCGCCGCTCGCAAAACCAGTTGCATATTCATATCGATTGCATGCGCCGCGATATCAGCGACGCGCTCGCGCGCCACGCGAAAGACGCGCCCGGCGAATGGCATTGGGACACGCTCGACGGCAACCGTTACCGGATCATGCGAATCACCGCGCTGAGCGGCACGAGCGATCCGTTTCGCATTGTTTCGCGCGACAACCGTAACGCCGATGCAATGGCGCTGCAAACCATCCTTGTCACGGGTGCGGGACCATCGGCAGAGAAAGATGGCTGGCTCGTCGTGAACAGCGGCCTCGACGCGGACAATGGCAGCGGGTCTGCCGAAGGTCTGCTCGATCACTCATGCCACGTGGCCGACGCCTCATAGCAGCAGCGGATTCGAGAGCCGGTCCTGTGCGCGTGCAGGATGCGAGCGGGAACGCGCTCACCATGGCCGGCGCACCGAGTCCTGATAGCGCGTCAGAATGAAATGCGCTACATCGTTCGAGTGATAAGCCGACACCAGTTGCGCGACCCACGGCTCGCCCCGCTCGGCCTCGCGCACCGCCAGCACGCCGGCGTACGGTGAGCGGGCGTCCTCAATGCCGATGCTGTCGCGTGCAGGATAAAGTCCGGCCCGTTGCGCGCTCTCGTTGTCCATCACGACAATCGTTGCCGCATTCAACGCCGCGACGAGCCGGTTGCGGGGCAGCGCACGCAGCGTCAGGTTCAGGCGATTGCCCGTCACATCTCGCAACGTCGCGTGAAGGCCGGCGCGGTCGTCGAACGTTAGCAGCGTGTAGTTCTGCAGCAGGACTAGCGCCCGCGCCATGCCTTCCCGGTCGTCAGGAATGACGACACTCGCGCCACGCCGGATTTGCGCGAGGCTCGTCAGCTGGCGCGAGTAGAGCGCCATGGGAAGGGTGACCGTCGTCGCCACTTCATAAAGCGGATAGCCGTGTTTTCTGCGCGACGCTTCAAAACCTGGGCCGTCTTCGAAGCTCGCGGCGTCGATACGATGCGCGGCAAGCGCCGCGTCGATCTGCGCACCGCTATCGAACGTCACCACGTCGACGTCGAGTCCGCGAGCGGTTGCGACGCGCCGCACTTCGTTCATGATTTCGGCATGCGTGCCGCGCCTGACGCCTACTTTCACGGCCGGCTGCGCGGCATCCGCGAAAACTGCCGATCCGCACATAGCCGCCGCGCCGATCAATACCGCGCTGATCGCTGCGTTAACAACACGTCGCGGATTCATCCTTTGGTGTCCCGCAAGATGGTCCTGAAACCGATATGCGATGCCGGCAGGTCCGCTTCCTGTTGCTCGCGCGAAGACGCCCTGTAGCGCACGCAGTAATCTCGCGAGCACAGGAACGAGCCGCCCTTGATGACCATCGGCGTGTCGTGTCTGCGCGTGGCTGGTGCAATTGCCGCGGTATCGCCATTCGTATGCGATTGGTGTTCGCCCGTGTAGACGTCCCTGGTCCACTCCCATGCATTGCCGATCATGTCGTACAGCTTGAACCCGTTGGCCGCATAACAGCCGACGGGCGACAGACCCACATGCTTGTCCTCGTTGGTATTGAGAACGGGGAACACGCCTTGCCAGTAATTTGCGGCGGGCTTGCCGTGCGCATCGCGCGGTGCTGTGTCGAGGTCCGCGCCCTCCTGCCCGCCCTTCGCCGCGTATTCCCATTCGGCCTCGGTCGGCAAGTCGCGGCCGAGCCACCGTGCATACGCGAACGCATCGGCTTGCGTGACGAGCGTCACCGGTTGACTCATCTGCGCGTCGATGTTGCTGCCCTCGCCCGTCGGATGCCGCCATGATGCCCCCTTGACCCAGCTCCACCACGCAAGGTCGCGTGCGTTCATTTCTTCCCGCGTCGGAATGTGAAAGACTGCAGCGCCGCCCTGCTTTTCGGCGTCAGTGACGTAGCCGGTCGCGCGGACGAACTCGGCGAATTGCGCATTCGTCACATCGGTCTGATCGATCCAGAAACCGCCGACGCGCGTAAGACCGTCGCCCGCCGGCCGCTCGTTTGCATAACCGCGTGTGCTGCCGAGCACGAAGGTGCCGCCATGCAGATGCACCATGCCGGCCTTCGCGTCATCGCGCCAGCCGGCGGGCAGACCCGCGTAGCGCTCGCACTGCGCTTCTGAGCCGAGCGGCGCAAGCGAGCGCGCGTGGTTCAGATCGTCGAAGCCCGCCGTTCGCGCGGGCCACGCCGCGACCGCGAACGCCACGCAGAAAACGGCGGCGAACAGGCCGCCAAAGCCGGCAAGCGTTCTTGCTCCGATGCTCATGACCGTGGCAATTCCGCTCAGTAGTAGCCGCGCGGCCGCAGCGGTTCGACGCCGCCGACAGTGGACATGTATGCGTTCCACTGCTGCACGAGTCCGTCGATGATCGACGGATTCTGCGCCGCCACGTCTGTCGTCTCGCCTCTGTCCGAGGTCATGTCATACAACTGCCAGTGGCCATCGACGGGACCGAGCGGCGGCTCCGTCCACAACGCCTTCCATTTGCCGTCTGCGCTGCGCAGATAGCCGCGGCCGTACGCTTCATCGCCGAACGACGCCGTATGCACGGCGCTGTTCGACTGGTCGTTGAGAACCGCCAGCAACGATTGCCCCGTGACGGGATACACGTAGCGGTTGTTGTAGACCACCTTGCCCTTGTTCTGATCGACGCCCGTCAGCGAGTTGATCAGCGGCGGAGCAGGCTGCGCGGGCGGCGTAACGCCCGCGACGGCAAGGAACGTGGCCGTGTTGTCGGTGACGTGCGTGAAGACACGCAAGGTCGTTTTCTGCACGGTCTGCCCGGGCAAATGCACGATCAACGGCGTCGATACGCCGCCCTCGCCGGAATAGCCCTTGGTCAGACGGAACGGCGCCGCGCTGACTTCGGCCCAGCGCAGTCCGTACTGCAAGCGCTTCGCGTTCTGCAGCCCGTTGTCGGTGCCGAGCGTCGAGTAGACCGGCTCCGCTGCGTTCGCCGTATCCGTCGCCGTCGGGTCCGCGCCGGAGTCGATCGGCCAGCCTTCGGCCCCGTTGTCCGACTGGAACATGATGAACGTGTTGTCGTACTCGCCGATGTCCTTCAGATGCTGGATCAGCAGGCCGATGTTGTGATCGAGGTTGTCGACCATGCCGGCATAGATTTCCATGTAGCGCGCCTGCGCTTTCTTTTCATCGGCTGACAAACTGGCCCACGACTTGTTCACATTGCCCGGACCGTAGTCGCTATAACCTTGCGCGGCGCTATGGACGGCGCTGACGTATTTCGCGTTGACGGTGCCGTTGCCCGCGGTCGCCGGCGTAGCCGCGAGCGTTTCAGGCGCGCCTGCATACGGGTTGAAATCGGCGGGAATGATGCCGAGCGCCTTTTGTCGCGCGATGCGCGCTGCTCGAACCGCGTCGTAGCCGGCGTCGTATTTGCCCGCATACTTGTGCAGATACGGCTCAGGCACCTGCAGCGGCCAATGCGGCGACGTGTACGCCGCATACGCAAAAAACGGCTTGCCGTCGCCTTTGTGCGAATCGATGTACGAGATCAGTCTTTGCGTATAGAAATCGGTCGAATAGAACACGGCCGGACTGCCGCCCGCGCCGCCCGGTTGTCCCGGCTGACCGGGCTGAACGTACTGCCCGTCTTCGGTGTAGTTCTTCGAGCCGGCGGGCTCGTGTGCGAAGTGATTCGTGGCGGCGCCGCCGAGCAGCGCGTAACTATGCTCGAAGCCCCATTGGTCCGGCGTCTGTCCACTGCCCGTCGCGCTGCCCACAATGCCCGAGCCGATATGCCACTTGCCCGCCATGTACGTGTGATAGCCGGCGTCCTTGAGCAGTTGTGCGACCGACAGCGCGCGATCGTTCAGATAGCCTTCGTAGCCGGGCAGACCTTTGCGCTCGTCGGTCGGCACACCCATCGTGCCTTCGCCGACCAGGTGGTGGTCGGTGCCCGAAATCAGCATCGCTCGCGTGATCGCGCAAACCGTGCCTGTGTGATGGTTCGTGAGAATGCGTCCGGATTGCACGAGCGCATCGAGATTCGGCGTGTCGATGTCGCCGCCGAACGCGTGAATGTCCGAGTAGCCGAGATCGTCCGCCATGATGTACAGAATGTTCGGGCGTTTCGCGGCCACCGGCGTGGCAGCCGGCGGTGTTGGAGAAACCTCGCCGGAACACGATGCAAGCGCAACGATACTGGCAACGGCGGCACCGAGTGCCCGCAGCCTGGGAATGGTGAGGAACGCCGCCGGATGCGAACTCGAGCTTTTCATTGTTGTATCGGCCGTGGTTGTCTGAGCGCGAGATGGTAGCAACCGGTAATTCGCCGCCCAACCAAGGTTTAGTGAAAAGCTAGAGACGTTCTGTGCTAAAGGATCGATGTAGCTTTGCGTCTGTGCTGTTTGCTGCTGCGGGTATCAGTGGTAAGTGGTCGTGGACGACTGCAGTTTCGTCAGCACGCCGCGTCTGAACGCGAACCAGCCTTGCGAACCTTGCATCACGACTTCCTCGCCTTGCCAGAACACGCGCTTGACCGTCATACGCGCGCCAATGCGCTGCACAAGTGCAGGACGGTGGCGAAAGTCGTATAGCACCGGGCCCGAATCGGTCTGCACGAGCATGCGTCTGACGGCGTCATCGGCGTTGCCCATGTCGTCGAAATGCGTGAGCGTATTGGCGTTGAAGCGATCGAACACTTCGTTGTCGAGCATCGCCGTGAAATCATGCCCTGCGCGAACGAATTGCAGTTTGCCCGACGGCGTATCGAGCGGGCCCGAGTCGTTGCTTTGCGCATGAACGCCAGTGGCTAAAGAGATGGCTGCGAGCGCAGCAACTAGTAGTCGTCTCATGTTGCCTTTGTCCAGAGTGACAGCAATTCATCGGTCGGCGGGATCGCCCACCGCGCGCCAACCGCACGCCAACCGCACGCGAATCGAAAACCAACCGCACTATCGCCGCTGCGGATGTTCAAGAAAGAATCGCAGCATTTCCGCGCTCGCGTCAGGACCTGCGGGATCCGTGTAGCTGCCCCGCGCATTGCCGCCGGCCCATGCGTGCGGGGCGCCGTGAATGGTCCACAGTTCTGCGTCGATACCGTCCGCTGACACGAGCCGCGAGACGGTACACGCGCGTCCGCCTGCATCGGTCCGACGCTGTTCGCCGTCGCCTTGCGGCCGCGCTGAGAAGCCGTCGACGAGTTGCGCCGCATTGCGTATGTTAACCGTGGCGTCGGCGTCACCGTGAAAGACGATCACCGGCCGCTTCGGTAACGAAGCGGTGCCGTGCGCGCCGCGCCGTGCCTGTACCGGACGCTTGCCGCCTTTCATCGCTGCGAGTGCGGACGGAAGATCGTGCGCGCATCGTGCCGCAAGACCTGAATGCACGCCGGCCGCCGCATAGAGTTCCGGATATTCGGCAACCATGATCGCCGCCATTGCGCCACCGGCCGAGAGCCCCGCGACGTACACGCGCGTGGGATCGACGTTCTGCTCCGAGATGATCTCGCGCGTGATGCCGGCGATCAACGAGGGCTCGCCGCGTTCGCATTGCTGGTCACCGGGCTTGAACCAGTTCCAGCATTTCGACGGATTGGCCTGCTGCGGCTGCTCGGGGTAAGCGACCAGAAATCGATGTCGCTCCGCAAGTGCGTTCATCTGTGTGCCCGCGGCGAAATCGTCGGCGTTCTGTGTGCAACCGTGCAGCATGACGATCAACGGAAGCGGCTCGCCCTGGCTTTCCGCCGGCACATACAGCCGATATTGCCGGCGACCGGCGGCGTTCGAAAACGCGTGCGTGCTGAAGTGTCCCCGGTCCTGGATATCGGCGCGGGCTTCGCGCGCATTGACCGTCTCGGCGTGCTTTGCCGCCGGCCGCTCGAACGGAACGGTGAACGCTTCCGGCGTGGCATGCCAGGACGCCGTTCCATGCGTAGAGCCCTCGACGTTGCCGCCCAGAGCACGTTGTATTGCTTCAGTCGCTTCGGCGGGTCCACGGGTGCGCAGCAAGGTCATTGCTTCGCGCATCGAGGTCAAAAAACCTTCATCGAGTTTCATCTGTCTTGTCCGGTAAAAGTGTTGAGTGTCGTGCGTCGGCAGTTAGCGGATTCTGCCGGCGAGCGCCGTCTTGACCGCAGCGGATGCGTGAAACGCTCCGAGCACGACAACGCTGTCAATGGTCGCAAGCGCGAGTTCGGGGGTGACGTCGGCAGCAATGCTGGCCAGTCCGAGCACCTGGATCGTGAGACGCTGATGCGCCGCACGAACCGCCTCGAGATCCTCTCGCGAAAAATGCTGTAGCCCGAGCACGAGCGCGCGGCGGCTCACGGTCTCCTGAACAACCTGCGCGTGCAGCGCAAGCTGGTTGCGGATAGCCGTGCGGATCAGGTCGGTCCGGTTCGAATAGAAACCTTCCTGCACCAGCAGATCGATTTGCCCCAAGTCAACGGGGCCGAGGTTGATCGTGATTTTTTCCGACTCACCGCCCTTCGGACGAGTCGCGAGGTTTGCTGTCGAGTTTTCCATGTTTCCATCCGAATACCATCCAATGGGATTGTTATAGGCTTATTTTGGATGCGGTGCAACATGAAAATTGGGGGCCATTACGGTTGTGGGCGGCCACGCGTGGTCGTTGCGCGGCGCTGTATAGGCCCAGCATTGCGCGCCGCGTTTAGACAAACAGTGGAGAATTTGCTTCGACGTCTTACCCTGCGAAGCACGCAGGCCGCGCACGAGCTAACCAAAAAACCGCGCCCAGGCCGCGCGGATGCGCCGCCCGCGATCTTCGAAGAGATATGAGCCGCCCAGCGCGAATAGACCTGAGATGATGCCCGTCAACACATGCTCGACGACGGGGATGCGGTAGTGACTCGGATGCGAATAGGCATCGCCAATCGCTGTCAGGCAGCCGACGACCAATGCATTGCCGTATCGGTGCGCATAGAGTTTCCTCGCCGGTGTGAAAGTCAGCAGTACGGCGAGCACGCCGGTGAACAGTCCAGTCTGCAGTGCAATCGCCCAATGCGCGAGGCTCAGCAGATTGCCCCAACTCCCGGGCATGCACGTCATACATGCGCTGGTCGGCTGCCAGAATCGCCGTACGAAGAGCCTGAGCCGTTGCTTCCATTCGACTAACATGATGTGTTTCCGGTCGATGCCCCGTCGCGGACGCTAGCTGCCTATCATCGGCATTCTCTTCACACGTTTGGTCGCGCCCATTCGCCGGATGAGCAGCAGGCCGGCGTACTGCACGATACGCCGGGAGGCGGGCTCGGTAACGGACGCGTGTCCATCACATAACGATATGCGCTGCGCGACCGGTTCGCTAACGCGTTTCGCCACTACCCGCCCCTTCGGCCGTTCCGCCGCCCACTCATCACGCTCCGTCACCCGCCGACTACTCACTCGAGCCAAGCATCTCGTGCACGGCATCACGATAGGTCCGCAATGGCCGTCCGAGCATTTTCGAGAGTTCATCCACTGCATTGTCATCCGCGCGCATACCGTGGCGCTGGATACCAGCCATCATCAGACGCATGTCGTAGGCCATCCAGTCGGGTCCATTTCCCGCCAGTTGCTGCTCGAAACCGTCCAGGTCATCGCCTGCGTAGCGGATTTCGCGCTGCAACGCTTCGCTCCAGATGCGTGCGACCGACTCACCGGTCAACGCTTCGGGGCCCACAACTTCGAGCGTGCGGCCGGGCAGTGCATCGGGTGCGCGGTGCCGCGCCAGCAGTTCGGCCGCGGCGGTGTCGGCAATGTCCCGCACGTCGACCATGTTCACGCCAGCGTGGCCAATAGGCATCGGATAAATGCCGTGGCTCTCGACGACAGATTTGATGCGCTCGTCGTTCTGTATGAAGTAGGCGGGACGCAGAATGGTCGCGGGCATATCGAGGCTTTGGATCATCCGCTCGACGGTGTGCTTGCCTGTGAAATGAGGCACATTGGTATAGAGGTCGGCGTGAATCACTGACAGATAGACGATGCGCTCGATGCCCGCATCTCGCGCCAGGTTCAACGTGACCAATGCCTGCGTGACTTCGTCCGGGACGACCGCGTTGAGCAGAAACAGCGTGCGCACCGACGACAACGCCGCGCGCATCGAACTCACATTGCTCATGTCGCCGACGACTTCCGCCACGCCCGACGGAAGCGCCGTTTTACCCGGCGCTCGAACCAGCGCTTTGACTTCGACCCCGCTGGAAGCGAGGCGCTGGACGATCTGCATACCTACGGTGCCCGATGCACCGGTGACGAGAATACTCATGATTTGCTCCAATTCTGGAAAGTCGATTTAAAGGAAAAAATCCCCCACGGTTTTGCCGACCTGTGGCTGGGTCCGATTGCGTTCGATCGCCGTGGGCAACTCTTCGAAGCGCACGACGGCACTGACCTTGGACTGCAAACGCCCGTGCGTCACGTCGTCGGCGATCTGTTGCAGCCGCGCGGCATCCGGCGTGTTCACGAACCACAAGCCGCGACGCCCGGCCGGGGCGCTCGTCAGAATGTCCGGCGACGCAGTGCTCACCACGACCCCATCTGCAGAAAGCACGGACCAAGAGCGAGCAAGCACGTCGCCGCCGACATAGTCGAGAACAAGATCTACGCCGCTTACCAAGGTTTCGAACTGCTGCTGGTCGTAGGCGATGACATGGTCCGCGCCGAGGCTGCGGACATAGTCCACATCGCCGCTTAGGGCGGTCGCAAACACCTCGGCGCCGGCCCGATGCGCGTACTGCACCGCGAATCCGCCCAGACCGCCGGCCGCGCCCTGAATCAGGATGCGCTGTCCGGCACGTATCGGTCCGGCGAAGTTAAGGCTTTGCCATGCCGCCACCGCTGCGACGGGTAACGCTGCTGCCTGCACGAAGCTCATCGAGTCGGGCATCGTGGCGAGGTTGGCCGCGTTCACCGCCACCAGCTCGGCATAGGCGCCCAGCGCGCCCGGCGCACCCATGACGCGGTCGCCTTTGCGCAACCGGGTGACGCCGGAGCCCACTTCTTCCACGACGCCGGCCAGCTCGATGCCGAGAACGGTCGGCAACTCCAGCGGAAAAGCGTCCCTCACGTAACCCTCCCGAACCTTCCAATCCAGTCCATTGACACCGGCGGCATGCACACGGACGAGAACCTGGCCAGCTTCCGCCACCGGTGCGGCGACGGAAGAAATCGTGATGGCGTCGGGGCCGCCGTATCTAGTCAGGACGACTGCGCGAACGTTGTTCATAAGAAACTCCTTTGAGCGTTTGGTTGCCGTACACCCCAACAATAAGGAGTTTCACATTCAAAACAAAGACCATAAAATCGAGACCAGCCGTATCACAATTGAGACACCCATGGACCTGAACGCGCTAGACGACTTTCAACTCGTGGCGGCTCACGGCGGTTTTGGCAAAGCGAGCCGCGCCAGCGGCCGTTCCAAAGCCACGCTGTCGCGCCGCGTCGCCGACCTCGAAGAAGCGTTGGGCGTTCGGCTCATCGAGCGAGGCACTCGTAGCCTGGAGTTGACCGAGGCCGGCCAGTTGCTGCTGACCCGAACCGAAGGGCCGATGCACGAGGTAGCCGAAGCAGTCGCGGCGGCACGAGACGGGCTCGCCACGCCGCGGGGCCGCCTACGCGTCGCGGCACCGTTGCTGTTTTCGCAGATGGCGCTAGGGCACCTCGCCGCTCAGTTCATTGCCAGCTATCCCGAAGTGGAACTCGAAGTGGTCGCGGACGATCGCCCCGTCGATCTCGTCGACGAGCATTTCGACGCGGCCATCCGCATCAATCCACACAGCGACAGCACATTGGTCGGCAGGTGCTTCGCCAAGGACCGGCTGGTACTTGCCGCTGCACCATCGGTTCAAATGCCGCGAGGCAGCGGCGATAAACCTGTCCCGGTTCCGGCCGTCGTCATGCCGAGCTATCGCGACGGAGATGTCTGGTCTGTCCGCAATGGTCAATTCACCGTCGAGCCGCAACCTGTTCTTCGGCTGTCTTCGCTGTTGATGGTCCGCGACGCCATTGCCGCCGGCGCAGGGGCGGCCATGTTGCCGGAGTCGATCATCGGCGGTCTGCTTGAGGACGGCAAACTGGTGACATGGGGAATCGCGGGCAACGACGTCGAGCTTTGGGTCCTGCACACGTCCCGTCGTTTGCAAAGCCCCAAAGTGCGGGCCTTCGTGGAGTTCATGTGCAGCCAGTATCCAGAAGGATCGTTCACTATTCCGACAAAGTGAATTTGCCCCGGTCGTTGCCCGGTCGCAGTCGGGCCGGACCCTGGCCGCCCTTACCCGTCGCGGCGAAAATGCAATCCTGAACAAATTGGTTCAGACGCGGCGCATGGCTCGGTAGGATCGCTTCAAACATGCATCCGACCGATTCAGCCGATGGCGATCTACCTCGACGACACGCAACGCAAAGCCATCGCAAGGCTGGCAACGAGTTGGACCTGGCGCACGCAATGGCCCACATGGCTACTGATCGTCGCGATCTACAGCGCATGGTTCGGCGTTGCAACCCATGCGCGCGTGCTCGGCCTGCCACTGACCGCAACCCTGCTCGCGTTGGTCAGCGCGTGGTACATGTCGCTGCAACATGAACTGCTCCACGGCCACCCGACATGCTCAGCGCGCGTGAATGCATTGTTTGGCTTCGCGCCGCTGGCCGTGTGGTTTCCGTATCGCGTGTATCGCGAGTCGCATCTTCAGCATCATGACGACGCGCATTTGACGCAGCCCGGGCGCGATCCGGAGAGCTATTTCGTCGATGCTCGTGTGTGGCACCGCGCAGGCTGGGCGATGCGCGCGCTGCTCATCTGGCGCAATACGTTTGTAGGCCGCCTGGTCGTGGGACCGGCGTTTGCGATTGCGGCAACCGGCGTCGATGCATTGCGCAAGGTAAAGCTCGGCGACTGGCGCGACGTGCCCGCCTGGCTCGCGCACTTGATCGCATTGGCCGCGCTCACCGCGTGGCTGCACTATGTGTGCTTTATTCCGGCGTGGGTGTTCATCGTCGGCGTGGGGTATGGGTCGATGTCGCTCGGCTCGATTCGTTCGTTCCGCGAGCACCGCGCCGCAAACGATATTGAACATCGCACGGTTTTGAACGAGGCGGCCCTCTTCTGGCGGCTGCTCTTTTTGAATAACAATTTTCATCTGGTCCATCACGACTTGCCGCATGTGCCGTGGTTCGCGCTGAAAACTGTCTATCAAGCGTCCCGCGAGCAATACATCGAGCGATCCGGCGGTTTTCTGGTCGCCGGTTATGGCGAATGGCTCACGTTCCACGCGTTCGCGCCGGCCGAGAACCCGCTTCATGACGCATCGCGCCGTTTCGAGCCCGTATCGACAGAAGCCGAACTCACGTAGGCAACGCGCGGTTCGTCAACACGCGGCGCGAGCAATTGGAAAGCCGCCAGCGGTCCGGGGTCAACTTGCAGGCGGACTGCTGCACGGTAAAATCCGAGCCTACACTCGCTTTTACCAGGCAGCATCGTGAAGACAAGCAGGCGCCAGTCACTTAAACCGCGCAAGGTTCCGCAGCAATCCCGCGCCCAGCAAACCGTCGCCACCATTCTCGAAGCGGCAGCGCTCGTTCTCGAAGTCAAAGGGTCGGACGGTCTGAATACCAATCTCGTCGCGCAGCGTGCGGGCGTCAGTGTCGGCACGCTGTATCAGTATTTCCCCAACAAGGACTCGCTTATCGTTGCGCTGAGCAAACGGGAGCTGGCCGTCTTCTTTGCGGAAGCGCAAGGCGCGTTGCACGAGCCGACGGGTCAGAGCGCGTTGAAGCACCTGGTCACCGTCTCCGTGCGCCAGCAGCTGCGTCGCCCCGCGCTGGCCCGTGTGCTCGACTTCGAAGAAAACCGCCCTGCTATCGCGAGAGAACTCGCCAAATCGAAAGCAGCATTTCGCGAGGTGATCGAGCAGATTCTGGCGCGCGACGATATTCCGCCGCAGACCGACATGCAGATCGCCACGGACGATCTCGTTGCGATCATCCGTGCAATCGTGGACGGTGCGGGCGAACGTGGAGAATCGGATCGTGCGGGTTTGGAAGCACGGGTCGGCCGGGCATTGAGCGGATATTTGGGTATCGGGGATCGACAGCCTGAGAAGCCGCGATCCCGTAAATGAACAACGCGCTCAAATACGAGCAAACGCTCGGATTGAAAACGTCTCAACACTGCGCAGCCCTTGCCAGTGCTGGCCGTAGCAGACGTGAAAACGCGCTGCGCAATGCGAGTTTGAAAACTGAGCGATCACTCGCAAAATGGATTCCGTGGGGAGCAACACAGTTGGGTCAGCCGGTTATAGGCCGGACGCCGCGTTCTCCACGACATCTTCAACGTATTCTGCGAGCGCAATCATGAATCTTCACAAAGAAGCGAAGCTCAACCACCTGAGCTTTCCCACTACCGACGTAGCCGAGACCGCTGCCTTTTTCGAAAAATACCTGGGCTGCGAAGTCGTCGCCGCCGGCGAGCACCGTCTGCTCAAGCGCAATGGTTTCGACATTGTTCTGGAGCACACCACGGGCGAAGCACCTGTCTGGCCGAACAACTTCCATTTCGGGCTGGAGGTTGCCAGTCTGGACGATCTCCATACTTTGCATGACGAATTCCTGCAGGGCGGCGTGCAAATGGAAACGGGCGTGTTCAATAACACACGCGGATCGCGGTTCTTCTGCCGCGCGCCTGGCGGCCTGCTGATCGAGGTCAACACTCGCGCCGACATGCAGGACGATCAGTGGCGCAAGCTGTTTTAATCTTTGTCGATCGCGCGACGAGCCGCCGTCGCGCCAATCAATGCATGTAACGTATTGATTCCAGCGATCTGCATAAGCGGCGGCGTCAGTACGATCTATTTCAAGGTGCAATTTCTTCGAGACTTCGTTCGCGTGTCTCGGTCATCTTCAATGCGCAGATCGCGCCGACTACCGCGACCACCGCGAACATGACGAAGACCGAGCCAATACCCTTCTTGTGAAGAAGCAGTCCGGCAAGCGAAGGACCGACGGCGGACGCGAGCCGCAGCCATGACGTGGCGAGCCCCGTACTCGTCGCGCGCATTCTGGTCGGATAGACCTCGGGCGTGTACAGGTACAGCACCGCGGCAATGGAACCGATCAGTCCATAACTCAGCGTGCCGAGCACCATTGCGCTCCACACGTCGTGCGCGGCGAAGAGTCCGAGACATGCAAACAGAACTGCGGCCAGACAGAAAGCGGACACCGTCCAGTTACGGCGCCCCACGCGATCGATCACGTACGCACAGACCAGCAGCAGCGCCACTTGCGCGACGTTAGTCATCGACGCAGCGCGTAGTGCCGTTTGCAGCGGCAGGTGATAAACGGATCGATACAGCGTCGGCAGCCAGTTGTTCAAACTGTTCGCGATGAAAAACGCAGTGGCCCACAATACCCACACGACGAGCGTGCGCCCCCGATAGAACGGCGAAAGCAGTTCGCGCCAACCCGCACGCGCATTCACAACACCTCTGTTGGTCGGCTGGTGCCGGCCGGGTTCGATGCGGCGGTCGGTGCTCGCTTCCATGTCCTGCACGACGATTTCAGCTTCACTCAAACGCCCTTTGGAAATTAGCCAACGCGGCGATTCGGGCAAACGTGCGATAAGCATTGCGACGAGAAGGCCAGGCACCGCACCGATCCAGAACATGATTTTCCAGCCTATGACAGGCACGAGCCACGCGCCGATCTGTCCGGTTGCCATCAGCCCGACCGGGAAGATCAACTCATACAGCAGAAAGTATTTGCCGCGACCGTGCGCGTTGGAAAGCTCGCTAATGTACGTTGCCGCGACCGGCATCTCGCCGCCCACGCCGATTCCCTGAATGAACCTGCACACGAGCAGCATCGCGAAACTGCCGCTTAGCGCACACCCCATGCTCATCACCGACATGATCGCGATGGCGATGGTTGCACTGCGAATCCGCCCGCGCCGCTCCGCGTACCAACCGAACGTGAGTGCTCCGATGAACTGCCCCACGTAGCTCGCGCCAATCAGCACGCCGATTTCAAGGGGCTCGATATGCCAAAGGCCGATCAACACCGGAAGCACGAACGCGATAGAGAGCGCGTCGAATGCGTCGAAAAACGTCGCGCTGCCGACAATGATTCGCGCCTTCGTATGCCAGCGCGAAAACGGCACGCCCTCGATGCGACGAATGAGCGCCGCGCTTGCGGCATCCACTCCCGCATCTGCGGCTGCCGTATGCGTTTCGTCGCGTCTTGCCGCCCCCTGCAGCGCATTGCCTTCCTGCATCTTCGTCTCCTGTTGCGAGCGCACTGTGCAGCGTTCGGGCGACGACGCCCAACGCCGTGCTTCAGCACCCCCGTCGTTGTTATCAGTGCAATGCGTATACGGCGATCAGCGCGAGGACCACCACCACACCGAGCGTCCATGTCCAGTTTTTGGCGCCCGCGACAGACGCGGCAGGTGCGGCAGCTGCGGCGCCTTGTGCGGCCGCGCGAGCGTCGCCCGACGGCGTGGCCGCGTTCGGTTCCGCATCTTGCGCAAGCGGTGCGGCGCTCGCTGCTGCTGCTGCTGCGGGCTGCGGTCCGACAACGGCAGTCGTGAAGCGCCCGAAGAAGTCCTCCGCCATTTTCCGCGCGACGCCGTCGATCAACCTCGCGCCGACCTGCGCGAGACGTCCGCCCACCTGCGCATGGGACCGGTACACGAGGCGGGTCCCCCTGCTATCGGTGAGCAGATCGACGTGCGCGCCGCCCTTGCCGAATCCGGCCGCGCCGCCCGATCCTTCGAAGGTCATCGAATAGGACTGGGGCGGCTGCAGATCGGTCAGCACCATCTTTCCCTTGAAGCGTGCTTTGATCGGACCGACCGAAGCGGCCATCACCATCTGAAACTGATTGTCGTCGAGACGTTCAAACGACTCGCAACCGGGTACCGAGGCCTTGAGGATTTCAGGGTCGTTCAATGCGGCCCACACGCGTTCGCGCGGCAGCGGCAGAATCTGTTCACCTGTCAGTTCCATGTGCAAATCTCCTTGTCGCCAGCCGTCGCCGTTGCGCTAGCTGCGCCCTGTCATGAACGGCGGCTTGCATAACGTTTATTGGGCCGCCACGTTGCGTTGTGTGGTCTGGTGTTGTGTTGCAAACGCGTCAGCCGAGAATGTGTTCCCACTTCGCCCGCGTTTTATCCTGCAGTTCCTTGCTCGCCTCGGCGACCTGCGGGAATTCCGCGAGAAAATCGAACGGACGGCACGCGTCGATAATGGCCTTCGAGTTGAACGGCGCCTTGTACGGGTTCGCGATCGACATCGGGTCGTTCTTCGAACCCATGCCGCGCTTCACAATGTCGATATCGATGTCCGGGTCCGTGCGCGTTGCGACTGCCCACATGACTTCCTGCAGATTGGCTGGATCGATGTCGTCGTCGACCACGATCGAATAGCGCGACATGTACGCACCCACGCCGCACTGGCTGAGAATGTGTGCGGCCTGCCGCGCGTGCCCCGCATAGCGCTGACGGATCGACACCACATTGAACATGCGCGCGCCGCCGATCTCGTGTGCCCATACGCCGGCGACGTCCGGCACGCCGGCTGCCTGCAGCGCGTCGACGAGAAGCGCCGAGCGCATCACGGCTTTCGAATACGAATAGTCGTTTGGCGGCTTTGCGGGCGGGCTCCCCATGATGATCGGGTTGTTGCGATAGTAGATCCGCTCGATGGTCACGACCGGCGCCGTCTCCGCCTTGCCGGGGTAATAGCCGTGGAATTCACCGAACGGCCCTTCGATCCTCACATCGCCCGGATGCGCATAGCCTTCGATCACGATCTCCGACGCGCCCGGAAACGGCAGTCCGGTCACTTGTCCCTTCATTACCGAGACAGGCTTCTTCAGGATCGCGCCAATGTAGTTGTACTCGCACATGCCGAACGGCACTTCGATACCTGAAATCAGATAGCCGAGCGGATCGCAGCCGATCACGATCGCGACCGGAAACGGCTTGCCCGCTTTCATGTGTTTGTCGTACTGGATGGCGCCGTGCTTGCCCGGAATCATGTCGAGGCCAACGTGGTTGCGATCGTGGATCATCACTCGGTAAGTGCCGACATTGATCCAGTCGGAGTCGAGGTCTTTCGTCACCACCATGCAGCCAGTGCCGATATATCGGCCGCCATCCTTTTCGTGCCACAGCGGTGCGGGAAACGAGAAAAGATCGACCTCCTCGCCCGACTGCACGTTTTGGAACACAGGGCCGCTCGCACCGGGCACGGGATCGTATTCGGGCGCGTGCGCCTGCCATTGCTTTGGCCTGCCACGCAGTGTTTCGACGAGCGCGCGATGCGTTGCCTGATGTCCCACACGCAGGATCGACGACAACCGCGCAGGACTCGCGGTGCTGCACGTCAACACGCGATGTCCCTTCGGATACCCCGGGATATCGTCGAAGAGCAGCGCCGAGGGCCGCTCTTTCTTTACGTTCAACTCGCTGATCGCGCCGAGTTCGAGATTCCAGTCTGCGCCCGATACATCGGTCAATTCGCCGAGCGCACGCGCCTCGTCGAGCCATGCTCGCAGATCGAGCGGATGGGAAGCCGAACTCTCTGTCACGTCGTGTGTCTCCGATAGATTTGCGATTTCTTTGCTCGTGTTCGTACTTGTGCTCGTACTCGTAAAGCGGGCTTCGCGTCGTCGTGCGCTGCCCGTCTACTCATTGATCGCCACATTGAAGCAACGCTGTGCAGCGTGCAAGCGACCATCGTTCATAACAGGGATGAGAACGATTCATGAGACCGCCCGGATGCGGACGCCGTTGCGAGAACGAACGATGCGCAGTCAGCACGTCAATCGAGTTCGCCAAGCGTTACACCGGACGGCTCACGCCGGCCGTAGCCGCCCGCATACTTGAAGGTGCCCTGCGCGGTCGCGATCAGCGTCTTCGAATCGATCCACGCCTCGCCGCGCGCGAAGTACACCGATCTGCCCTTGCGCTCGAGAAAGCCCTTGCCGATCAGCGTATCGCCCACTCCCTTATCGAGGAAGTTCAGCGTCAACGACAGGGTCACCGCGTGTATCGGCCGCTGCGGGTCGGCGCTATAAAGACCTGCGTAACCGCACGCCGCATCGAGCAACGTCGCCACCACGCCGCCTTGCAGTACCCGTTGCCGGTTCAGCAATCCGGGCTGCAGGCGCAGGCGGAACTCCGCATAGCCATCGCGCCACGCCGTGCGCGACAGCCCGAGGCTGGCAAGAAACGGATTTTCCAGCTCATCGATATCCACTGTTGTTCTCTCCCTTACACGCGTGAGCGGGCCCTACTGCCCCGCACTTCCCGTTATTCCCACGCGGCGCGGCCTGTTCGCGTTCCGGGTTTGTAACGATTGATTAATGTCCGCCGATAGACGACGCTTCGCTCGACTGGACCAAGAGTGCATGAGCGCTTTCGACGCGCGCAAACTAACTTCTTTCATGCCGGCATGAAAAAGTTTCATTTCCTCGGGGTCCGTAAGCAGCCGATCATCCAAGCATTCGTGCAGCTTTCCGCCTGGGCCGCCGACCAGTACCCCGCGCCTGTGCCAGGCGCCGCACGCGCCGATGAGACCCGTTACGACAACCACCAGGCGTCCTTGCATTGCGCTGACATCACATGAGACCCTACATTCCCTCGCTTCAAAGCCTGCTCGCGTTCGAAGCCGCCTCGCGGCATCTGAGCTTCACCCGCGCGGCACAAGAACTCGAGTTGACACAAACGGCCATCAGCCACCAGATCAAGACACTGGAAGACCGCCTCGAGGTGAAGCTGTTCGTGCGCCGCCGCAACGTGCTCGCGCTGACTCCGGCCGCACGCGAGTACCTGCATTCCGTGCATGAGGCGATCAATCTGCTGTCCATCGCCACGGCACATGCACGCAAGAAAAAACCGAGCACCGTGCTCACGGTCACGTGTCTGCCCACTTACGCAGTCAAATGCCTGATTCCCGCGCTGCCGGAATTCCAGCGCGCACATCCGGACATCACGGTGCATCTGGCAACCAGTTCGACTTTCAACGAGTTCGACCGCAACAGTTACGACGTCGCGATCCGTTATGGCTCGGGGCGCTGGGCGTCCGCGCGCTCTGACCGGCTGCATGACGAAGAATTTTTCCCGGTGTGCTCGCCCGCGGTGCTGGCGGAAGCCGGCGAGTTCCAATCGGTGGAAGAAGCGCTTTCGCGCATGCGGCAGGTACGCACGTACTTTTATTCGATGTATCAGGACGACTGGCCTGCATGGCTCGAAGCGGCGGTACAGGAGCCTGTCGAATTTGCCGGCGAGTCCGTTTTCCATCTGCAGCTCACCTCGCTCGCCGCGGCTGTCGACGGGGTCGGCATTGCAATCGGCCGCACGCCTCTTGTGAACGCCGATCTCGCGAGCGGCAAACTCGTTGCGCCGTTCGACGTGCGCGTGCCGTCGAACTCCGCGTATTTCATTTCGTCCCCTGTCGACAAGGCGCGCACGAGAAAAGTCGAAGCGTTCCGCGAGTGGGCGCTCTCGCGGCTCGGGGAAAATCGCGATCGCGACAGCGACGCGGCACAACGCGAGGCCGCCTCGCCCTCTGTGCCCGAGCCCTGCTGAGTTCATGTCCAGCACTCATCCGCTCACCAACGATCCGCCTTTTCGCAGCGTCGCTGTCCTGCTCGACGAGCACCGCCGGGCAACGCCTGACAAGCCCGCCATCGTCGATGTAGAACAGCGGGTGAGCATGAGCTTCGAAGAACTGGCGCACTCCGTCGACGTGATCGCGAGCCAGTTCGCGCGGCGCGGCGTGAGCCGAGGCACTCGTGTCGTGCTCGCCGACTGCGATGCGCCCGACAAACTGCTGCTGTGGCTCGGCGCGTGGCGGCTCGGTGCAGTCGTATGTCCGCTCGACGTGCCCTTCGTCGGTAAAGACATCGCGCGCACGCTACTCGACACGATCCGGCCTACGCTCGTCGTGTTCTCCGCCGACGCCGCGGACGTCTCCGTCGCGGGGCCGAACGTGCCGGTCGTGCGTTTCGTTTCGTGGACCCGCGCCGCTCAGGTGCACGAAGACGCTGACCTCGGCGTTGGCGATACGATCTCGTTGCAGAACAAAACGCATGACGCCGCGCCGCTACCCGACGGCGCAACCCTGTGCACGCCCGACGACGTTGCGTCGATGTGCTGCACCTCCGGCACAACGGGCATTCCGAAGATCGTCGTCTACGACCACCGGTCATACTGGCTCAATGGCCTCGACAGCATCCACTTGCTAGGTTCGGGCCGCGACGACCGCATGCTCGAATACCGTTCGTTCGACTGGTACTCCGCACAAATACTCAGTTTCATTCCGTTCCTTCAACTCGGTTCGACGCTGTGCGTCGCGCGCCGTTTCTCGCGCAGCCAGTTCGGCGAATGGATTCGTGAGCAGCGTATTACTGTGTGCGCAGGCGTGCCGACTGTCCTGAACATGCTGCTGGAAGCGCCGCTCGATGCGAGTGCCCAGACCTTCGCGTCACTGCGCGCGATGACATGCAGCACCGCGCCGCTATCGCCGGTTCAATGGATGCGTTTTGAAGAACTGTATGGCATCCGTATCCTGAACCTGTATGGGTCGTCGGAAGCGGGATGGATGTGCGGCAACCGGCTGCAACATCGAAAGCTCGGAACGGTCGGTCGTCCGGCGCCGCATATCCGCTTCGATATCGTCGACGCGCACGGCATGCCATGCGCCGCGGACGTCGAAGGCCAGGTTGTCGTAGACGGTGAAAAGCTCGCGCTCGGCGTGTTGCAGCAGGACGGCTCACTGCTGCCGATTCGCGGCGCGCCGTACTTTACGCGGGACATCGCTTCACGCGATAGCGACGGCTTCGTGCGCATGGCAGCCCGCATGGACGACATAATCATTCGAGGCGGCGTGAAGATCGCGCCGCAGGAAATCGAAGATGTAATGCGCACGCATGTGCATGTGCAGGACGTCGCGGCGCTCGGTGTGCCCGACCCTGTGTACGGGCAGGAAACCATCTGTTTCGTGGTCCTTCAGCCGGGCGTGGCGTTCAACCTTGAAGCACTGCGCGCGCATTGCCGCCGGCAACTGCCGCGCGAAAAAATGCCGAAGGACATCTATCCGGTTGCTGGACTGCCGCGCAGCGCGCGCGGCAAGATCCTGCGCGACGTGCTGCGTCAACAGTGGTGGGGAATCGTCAACGCGCGAAGAGATGTGTCGGAATCGGAGCCGGAACAGGAGTAAAGCGGCGCGCCTATTGGTCGCGATAGGCGACCATCTGTAGCTCGACGAGGAAGCCGTGGTGCAACTCGGGCACCGGCACAACCGCGCGCGAGGGCTTATGCGTGCCGAAATGCTCCGCGTAGAGCCGGTTGAACTCCGGCCAGTTCTTCACGTCGACGATATAGGCGGTGCACTGCACGACGTCAGTCAGCGCACAGCCCGCTTGCTCCAGCACCCGTTCGCAATGCGTGAGCGTTGCGCGCACCTGACGTTCGAAGTTGTCTGGGCCCTCGGTAGCCACGCCAGGGCCCGGCAACATGCCTGACACGAACGTGAAGCCGCCCGCCTGCACGGCCTGCGAATAGTGTCCGCCGGGAGCCGGCACCTTGTCGGTAAAGATGAAATTCATGATTCATATCTCTTCAGGTAAGGGTTGGCCGCGCGTTTCCGGTAGCCACGGCGCGAGCGCAAGGCCCACCAGATAAATGAAACCGACCGTAACCGCCGCATGACCGTAGCCGCCGAAGCGGGTAATCAGCGTGCCGGCAACGAGCGGCCCGGTCCATGCCAGAAAGCGCGGAACGTTGAAGCACAGCGCAATGGCGGTGCCGCGCACGCGCGTCGGATAAAGCTCCGGCAGCCATGTCGGCATCCACGTATATTGCCCCAGGCTAAAAATGCCGGCCACGCAAGCCACTGCGAGCAGCAGACCGACGTTGTGCGTCCACATGAAGAGCACCGGCGTCAGCACGAACGCCATCGCAAAGAAAAGACAGGTGATTCGCTTGCGGCCATACGCGTCGGCGAGAAACCCCAGGCCGATATAACCGCTGATCGCACCGACGTTATAGGCCATGCCCGCGAAGCTCGCCCAGGAGGCCGCGTGAAGTCCCGCACGTGCCGCGACGGAGCCGATGTAGGGCGGCACCCATGTGGAGATGCCCCACCAGCCAAGCGTCGTGCTGAGCGACATCAGCACGGCGATCCACGTGCGGCGGCGCAGTTTCGGGTCGGCCAGCAGATCGACAAGGGTAAAGCGTGCAAGCGCCTGTTCCCGCTCGTCGAGCGCCGCCCCTGCCTCCCTGCGCGAGCGTCGCCTTGCGCTGTTTGTTCACATGCTGCCATTGCTCCGACTCGGGAATGCCCGCGCGCATCCACAAGGTCGCGAGGCCCGGCAGCACGCCGATCAGATACATGTAGCGCCACGCGTGCTCGCCCGCGCTGCTCATGAAAAGCCATATCAGCGACGCCACGAAAAAGCCGGTACCAAGCCCGCATTGCATGAGCCCCGCACCCTTGCCGCGATGCCGGTCGGGCCAGATTTCGGCGGTCATCGCCGTGCCCGTCGCCCACTCCGAGCCCATCGCCAGACCGACGACGAAGCGCAGTGCTGCGAACGAAGCCCAGTTCCATGAAAGCGCGCTCAGGCCCGTGGTTAGCGAATACGCCAGAATCGCGAACATCATCATCCGCTTGCGACCGATATAGTCGGTCAGAATGCCGCCGATCAATCCGCCGATGCCCCAGCCGAGCAACGTCAACGCGATCACGAGCCCAGCGTAGAACGGAATCTGCGCGTGCTCGGAAGGCGCGAGCAACTGGCCGAGTGCGCCGCCCACGGTGAGAACCAGGGCATAGGTTTCGTATCCGTCGAAGAACCAGCCGAGGTTGGACGCGATCAGCCCGCTCCACTGCTGCCGGTTGATCGAGCGATACCACACTGTTTCCGGTGCAGCGTCTGCGGCGACGCAAGCCTCCGTACGCAAGCCGCGTGTGCCGCCGCCGCGCCCCTCTTTCAGAGGTTGCTGCATCGCCTGTCTCCTCGCTGACATGGTGTGCGCCATGCCGTCCGTTGTTCTGCAGTCGCACTTAGTGCATTGAAGTGCGTTGCGCTGCGTTACTGCGTGAGCCTCGTTGCGTTTGCGCGCTTTGCGCTACGCGGGAACACCAGGCGTTGTGGACTTGCGCATTTGCGCGGCGAGCTTCACCGCCTGAATGATCTCGGGATATGCAGCGCAGCGGCATAAATTGCCCGACAGGAAATGCCGGATCTCCGCTTCACTCGGATCGGGATTGCGCTCGAGCAACTGGCGGCTCATGAGGATGAAGCCTGACGTGCAAAACCCGCACTGAAACGCACCGCACTCGATGAACGCCTGCTGCACCACGTCGAGCTCGCCGTCGGCGTCCAGTCCTTCGACAGTGCAGACTTCGCCGCCGTCGGCCATCGCAGCAAGATAAAGGCAGCCGGACACGCTCTCACCGTTGACGATCAAAGTGCAACATCCGCACAGCCCCTGACCGCAGCTTTCGCGGGCGCCATACAGCGCAAATTGCTGACGCAGCACTTCGAGAATGGTGTAATGCGGCTCGACGTCGGCGCTAACGCGCTCACCGTTCAGCTTGAACTGGATCTTGATGGAAGTGGCGCTCATGTTTATTCCTCTGATAGCGGTTCGTTGCGCGCGGCGCACAGCGCGCGGTACACACCCTCGGGCGTGAGCGGCAGCGACTTCAGACGCACGCCGACCGCGTCTTCAATGGCTTCCGCGATTGCGGACGCGACGCCGAACGTCGCACTCTCGCCCACGCCTTTCGCGCCGAACGGTCCGTTGTTCTGCACGGAGTCCACGGTCTCGCGCCCGATATCCGGCGGGATGTCGTGGATACCCGGAATCTTGTATTCCGCGAACGACGCATTGCGCAGTTGCCCGACCCCATCGAACTCCATGCGCTCGAAGAGCGTAATGCCGAGCTGCATGATGGCCGCGCCGGAAATCTGCGTGTCGACTACCTTCGGATTGATCGGCGTGCCGCAATCGACCACATGCTCGAAGCGTAATAGCTTGAAGTGGCCCGTCTCCGTATCCACTTCGACTTCGACGCCGCAGCCGCCCACCATCCAGTTCGGCGTGATGTTCTCCGACTGCCCCGTCTCGTGTTCCGGCGACTTGTACGAAGGAATGAAACTGCCGATACCCACGATGTTGCCCGCCTGCATCCCATACTTGCGTCGCAGCAGTTCGCCCGCGCGACTCGCGGGCACGGCCGGCACGCCCAGTTCATCGGCAAGTTCGATGAGCTTGCGATTTACGTCTTCGGCGGCGAGACGCACGGCGTGGCCCATGTGGAACGTCGAGCGCGACCCGAGCGTCGCCATGTCGTAAGGCGTGATGTCGGTGTCCGGCCGCATCACGCGGATGCGTTCGGCGGGAATGCCCAGCACTTCGCCGGCCATCAATGCGATCGCGGTTTCCGACGCCTGCCCCATGTCCACCGTGCTCGAATAGACCGTGCAGCTGCCGTCGCCCGCGAGGCTCACCATTGCCATTGACGTTGTCGGCGCAACCAGCGCCTTGAAGCCGACGCCAATGCCTCGCCCACGCCGCAGTGCGCCTGTGCCGCGCTCGAACGGAGCCGCCCAGTTCAACCGCGTCGCGACCCGTTCCAGCACCAGGTCGATCGCCGCGTCATGCATCGGCGTACCGGTTGCATGCGGACGGCCTTCGCGCAAAATATTGCGGCGGCGGAATTCGAGCGGATCGATGCGCAACGCGCGTGAAATCATGTCGGCATGACTCTCGTATGCCCACACCATCTGCGGAATACCGAAGCCGCGAAATGCGCCGGCGGGCGGCAAATTCGTGTACACCTGATACGAATCGATCCACACGTTCTCGATATCGTACGGGCCGGAAGCGGTGAAGCCGGACTTCTGCGTGACGCGCGGGCCTATATCCGCATACGCGCCGCCGTTCCACCACACCTGGCATTTGCGCGCCGTAATGCGCCCTGCTTCGTTCACGGCCGTTTTCATGCGAAACGTGGTCGCATGCTTGGTGATCGTGAAAAACTGCTCTTCCATGGTCAGCGAAATCTTCACGCTGCGCCGCGACAGCAACGCAAGCGCGACGACGAGCGCTTCCAGCTTGATATAGAGCTTCGCGCCGAAGCCGCCGCCGAGCAACGCCGTTTTCACGCGTACACGGTTTTCGTCCCAGCCGAGCAGACGTGCAATCTCGATGCGCACGAAAGACGGACTCTGCGAAGCAGTGTGCACGGTGAGCATGCCGGTGCCCAGATCGGGCTCGGCAAGCGACACCATCGGCTCGAGCGGCGTGTGCATGACCTGCTGGGTCGTAAACGTGTCGTCGAATACATGCGCGGCGGTCGCAAAGGCCGCCTCGACGTCGCCACGACGCAACTGGAAGTCGAGCGCCACATTCGTGCCCTTGCGCCCCGCCAGATGCTTCAGATCGGGGAACGTACCTGCAGGGCGCAGAAATTCGTGGACCAGAACTTCCGATTGCGCGGCCTCCACTTCGTTGAACACGGCCGGCAATTCTTCGTACTCGGCCATGATCAGATGCGTCGCCTCTTCGGCGACATGCGGGTCGGCCGCAAGCACGACGGCCACCGGCTCGCCGATATAGCGCACCTTGTCCAGCGCGAGAATCGGCTGGTCGTGAAACGCGGGGCCATAGTACGGCTCCGGAATCACTCTACGGATATCTTCGCCGGTGTACACCGCGAACACGCCTTCCATTTCGCTGGCCGCGCTCGTGTCAATATTGACGATCTTGCCGTGCGCCACCGTGCTGCGAAAAATTTTGCCGTACAGCATGCGCGGCAGCACGAGGTTGTGAATGTACTCGGCGCGGCCCGTCACCTTCGAACGCGCTTCGAGCCGGTTCAATGCCCGGCCCACCTGTTTGTCAGCCGGCTTTTTTTCCAACGTCTTGTCGATCTTCATTACACGCGCTCCCCGAGTTGAGCGGCGCGCCCACTCGCGGTGGCCAGCGCCGTGCGCACCGCGCGGCCCAGATAGACCTTCAACAGCCCTTTCTTGTAGCTCGCAGACCCATGAGGATCGCCGACGATGTCGAGTTGCGCCGCACCGGCCTCGCCCGCTTCGCGCAGGATCGCGTCGTTGGGCAGTGCGCCGCAAAGGAGCGCCTCGGCCTGCGTAAGCCGCGTCGGCCGATCCGTCGCCGCGCCGACGATCACGCTTGCGCGGCCAATGCGCTCTCCCTGCATGTCGAGCACTACCGCGACGCCGAGCGCGGGCCAGTCGTGCGCCGCGCGCGTGGTGACCTTCATGTACGCAGCCGGCCGCCCCGCTTGCTGCGGCACGTTCACTTCGGAAATCAGTTCGTCGCGAGCGAGCACCGTTTCGTAGTAACCGGTGCACAGGTCTTCCACCGGCAACGTCCGTTCGCCCCGGGGACCCGTGATTGTCACGCGTGCGCCGAGAGACGTGAGCACCGGCGGCATGTCCATATGAGGATCGGCGTGGCCGAGATTGCCGCCGATGGTTGCGACATTGCGCACGCGCACATTCGACAGCGTGCGCAACGTGCGGGCGATTAGCGGCCAGCCTTCCTTCACGAGCGGCGAATGTTCGAGCGTCGCAAGTCGAGTCAAACCGCCAATACGCAACTCGCCGTTTTCGCCGGCACGTACCTGTGCAAACTGCGGCTCGATGTCGCGCAAACTGACGAGGCGGGTTGGCCGCAGCACGCCGGCCTTCATCATCAACATGACCGCTGTGCCGCCGCCCATCGGACGGATGTCCGGGTCTTCCGGGTCCAGCAGCGCGATCGCTTCTTTCAGCGACCGCGGCCTCGCGAGCTCAAACGGAATCATTTAAAGCACTCCTTGTTGCGCGTGTTTTTGCATGTTTTCCTGCGCGTGTGTCAGTCGATCTGGCGGGCAGTAGCCGGCGCTAGTGGACACTAGCGGGCACAGTCCGCGCGATCCAGCAGCGCGTGAAGTTCGCGAGCGACAATGTCCGGCGTCTCCAGCGGCGTGAGGTGCCGCGCTTTCGGAATCTCGGTCAGCGTCGAGCCGGCAATGCCGGCATGGAGCACGCGTGCCATCGCGGGTGTCGCCGCATAGTCCTCTTCGCCGACGATCACACAGGTCGGCACTTTGACGTCCGCCATCAGAGCACGACCGTCGAACGAACCGAGCATGCGTCCCGTGGCTGCGAACGCAGCAACGTCATTGCGCAAAAACGTATCGACGCAGCGCTGGACGACGTCTGGGTGCTCCGCGCGGAAAGCGTCGCTGAACCAGCGTGTCGTCTGGAAGCCGACCAGCGGCGCGAGGCCGCCGGTCTCGGCTTTTTGAGCGCGCTCGTTCCAGTCTTGCGGCGCGCTTTCGCCGTACCACGCGGTCGTGTCGATCAGGCCTGCGGCAATCGCGTCCGGACAGGTGGCTGCGAACTGCAGCGCGACACAACCGCCCATCGACGCACCCGCTATCACCACGTTGCGAAAATTCACCGCGCGCAGCACGTCGTACACGTCTTCCGCGAAAAGCGCGACCGTGTATGGACCTGCCGGCTTGTCCGACGCGCCGTGACCGCGCGCATCGATTGTGAGCACCGATGCGCGCGGCCGCAGCCGCTCGACCACCGGCGTCCAGAAGTGACGGTCCATCGCGAGCGAATGCACGAGCACCACGCGCACCGTGTTTTCTTTCGCGCCGTAGAGGCTGTAGCCGATTCGCGTACCGTCGCGCACGGCAACGTGCGACGACACGACATCGGGATTGGCCGGTTGATTCATTGCGTACTCCACTGGCTGTCGGATGGGTTCGAGTTCAGGTTTTCGAGCCCGCAGCCGGATATTGCGGGTTGCCCACAGACGCGGCAAACGACGATCTTTCATGTAAAGCATGAAAACGATTCATCGGCTGCGAACGAACGTGCCATGACACTTGCGACGGCGCGCAACGGGCAATGCGCAAGAAAAAGCCGGTTGAAACCTGCGAGGTTCCAACCGGCTTTCTTCTGCATCGAGCAGAAAGGAAGGTACTGCTAGAACCAGTGATTCATGCCGAACGAGATGCCGGTCTGCTTCTGGTGGCCCGACGGGTTCAACGTTGCATTGGTGACATAAACGCCGGTGAAATGCGTGTAGTCGATATCCGCATACAACTCGGTGCGCTTCGATAGCAGATAGTCGATGCCGAGAATCGCCACGTCCTTCCTGCCGTCGACGCCGCCTGTTTTGTTCTTGTTGTCGTAGTACGCGGCAGTCACGCTGAAAAACGGCGTGGCCTGATAACGTACGCCGCCCCACAAATACTGATTGCGCGTCATGCTTCGCGCCGAGACCGGGGTGTCCTGCAAATTGAGCGAATATCCGGCCATGACGTCGACCGGTCCCACTGTCACCGTGCCGCCCGCCGTGTACTGATCATTGCCGAAGTACTCGCTCGAAGTCGCCGTGAGCGGATTCGACTTATGCGTGTAGCCCGCGCCGAGTTTGATGGTCTGGCCACGGTAATTCAGGCCGCCGGCCAGCGTCGACCCATGTGCGGCGCTGCCCGGCACGCCGCCCAGCGCATACTCGCCGCGGACAACCCACGGTCCGAAGATGCCACGATAGTTGATGTCATTGTCGTCGCGTCCGGTGTTGCCGCCCGACACCGCGGTCGACTCGGTAATACCGAGGTAATGAAAGTCGAACGGCTCGAAGTCCTTGATCAGGAAATGCTGCAACGTGAACTGGCGGCCAATGTCGATCTGCCCGAAGGGTCCGCCTACGCCGACAGTCGAGGTGCGCTGGAAGATCTGATTGTTCGTGTTGTTGTTCGCGCCGGTAGAAAGCACGAAGCCAGCTTCCAGATTAAAGCGTGCATAGTAGCCCCCGCCCAGGTCTTCCTTGCCTTCGAAGCCCCAACGGTTCGAGTTGTAGACGCCGTTGGACGCCATGGAAAGGGCCGCGCCGCCCGCCTTGGTTCCGTTCACCAGATTGCGCAAGCCGCCGTCGAGCGAGCCGTATAACGTGACGCTGCTCTGCGCGTGAGCCGCGCCGCTCGACAGTCCCAGCAGCGTGAATGCCGCCAGCGAGCGCGTCAGATTGCCTGCGCGTAGAGCGGTGACCGCTCCTCCTTTTTCGTCCATATCTCCTCCATCGATGTCGTTCTATTGATCTGGCGGGACGTGCAGGGCGTGACGTTTCCTGCGTCGTCCACCGCGGGTACGCCGGAGCGTCGTCGCTCCAGGCGGCGTGCGCAGACCTGCGGGGTCAAGGACCGCAGACCGCGCGCAGCCGCGCGCGACGCTCCCATTGCGGTGAGCGCAGACTGAGGCAGAACGCCCTCCCCTCGCAAACGCTGATTTCTCATATACGTCATGAACGGATTTCATCTGAGGTCAATGCGAAGACCTCATGCCGTGCATGAACAGATTTCGTTTGAACGACGCGGCGCATGTCATACAACCTGAGCGGACGGACACACGAACATGCCGCACTGCGTATCAACGACAGACGATGAACATGGACCGACGCAAACGTGTCGTGGTGGGAATCAGCGGCGCTATCGATCACACGTCTGGACGTGTTCCCGATCTGTTCGATATCGACGCGGCACGGTCAAGCGCTGGACCGGCGAAGAAATTCGGACGCTTGTCAGCGTGGCGAACGGTTGACCCGCGCCCCTGAAGGCGAAACCCGTCAAACTCCCACCCGCTGCTTTACACGCCCGCGCGGCGCGCCGCTGCGCGCCGGCGGCACAACCTCCGCGAGCAGCTCGTCATGCAAGCCGCGCAAGACTTCCACGAACGCCAACGCGAGCCGCTCCCGCGGCCTGTGCGGCGGAAACAGCAGATAGGTCTGAAAGCGCGTGGCCGGCACGAACGGGCGAATGGCGATGTCCGGCCCGGCATAGTCGCGCGCGACGATCGGATGCGCGAGCGTCACGCCCATCCCGTGACGGACCATCTCGCAGCACATTGCCGTGTATTGCGCCTCGATTGCCAGCACGCGCTGCACGCCCGCACGCAGGAACACCTCGTCCATCAAGGCGCGCGTGCCGTCACCGTGACAAAGCGAGATGAACGACTCGCCCTCCAGGTCCTCCGGCTTGATGATGCGTTTTGCCGCGAGCCGATGCGCAGCCGGCATCACGCACACGGCGGCCACGTCCGAAAGCTGCTCGACCTCGCAATCGGATGCCTCGCTCACGTACACCGCCACACCCAGGTCGCAAAACTGCGAAGCCGTCCAATGGTTAACCGTGGCCGACGTATTCACATGAAGCGACACCGTCACGTCGGGAAATAGCTCGACAAAGCGTTTGATCGCATGCGGCACCAGCGTCATGCCCGCTGAAGGCATGGCTGCGATGCGCAGCCGTCCGCTGCCGAGGTTGCGAATCTGCGCGGCCGCATTCGCCAACCCCTGCAAGCCGACGAAAGCGCGGTCGACTTCGCGAAAGAACGCCTCGCCCTCGCTCGTCGGAATCAGACGCACGCCGCTGCGCTGAAAAAGTTGCAAGCCGGTATCCCGTTCCAGTTGTGCGATGAGGCGGCTCACGTTCGGCTGCGACGTGAAGAGAGCCTTGGCCGCGGCGGTCATCGACCCCGACACCATCACCGCGCGAAACGCCTCGATATGCTTCAGATTCATGCGTGTTTTCCCCAGGCTAATGCGTGCTAATCCATATCATCCATGCATGGATAGGTATTTTATTCGTATTGGACGACATGACCAGCCGGCGCGACACTGCTTTTCACCGACGGGCAGCGAAGCCCGCCCCCACACATCGGAACTGGAGATCGTCGTCATGAAAAGAGCGTTGCATCGCCGTCTGTCCGCCCCGTCCCACACCGCAATCGCGGCCGTTTCCTTCGCCTTGAGCCTCGCCGCGCCGCTTCTCGCGCAAGCCGAGACTACTCTTTATGTCGCCAACGTTGGCGGTTCGAACGAGCAGGTCTACCGGCAAAAAATCATTCCGGCGTTCGAAAAGGCGCATAACGTCAAGATCGTCTACGTCGCGGGAAATTCGAGCGATACGCTCGCCAAGCTCCAGGCGCAGAAAGGCCACCAGCAGATCAACGTCGCGGTAATGGACGACGGCCCCATGTATCAGGCGATGCAATTGAATCTGTGCGCAAAGCTCGACGACGCGCCCGTGATGCAGGACGTCTACCCGCTCGCGAGGCTCGGCCCCACGGCGATAGGCGTAGGCATGGTCGCAACGGGCATTGGCTACAACGAGGAAGCATTTAAAAAGGCTGGCTTGCCGCCGCCCGACTCGTGGAAGTCGCTCACGGACAGTCGCATCAAAGGCAAGCTTGGCGTGCCGCCGATCACCAACACATACGGCCTGCACACGCTCGTGATGCTCGCGCGTCTGTCCGGCGGCGGCGAAAAAAATATCGATCCGGGCTTTGCCGCAATGACGAAACAGGTCGCGCCGAACGTGCTGTCCTGGGCGCCGACGCCCGGCGAGATGGACGGCCATATGCAATCCGGCGACGTGATTCTCGCGCCGTATGGCAGTGGCCGCGCGGTGGCATTGCAGAACACCGGCTTTCCGCTGAAATTCATCTACCCGAAGGAAGGCGCGGTCGCGTTGCAGGTAGCGGCGTGCGTCGTCGCCGAGAATGCGCAGCCGCAGTTGTCGCAACAGTTCGTGCAATACCTGTTGAGCCCGGAAGTGCAAACCGTGCAGGCGCAAGGCATCGGTCTCGGTCCGGTCAACAAGACGGTGAAGCTGACGCCGGAAATCGCTGCGCGCGTGCCCTATGGTCCCGATCAGATCTCGAAGCTGACCTCGATGGACTGGGCGACCATCAACCAGCATCGCACGGAATGGACGGAGCGCTGGAACCGTTCGGTCGAGCGCTGATGCGCGGCACCGGCAAGTCCCTCGCGCGGCGCGCGATCTGATGAAGGAGCGAGGCGTATGGCCTTCCTGACTCTGCAAGGCATTTCGAAACGCTACGGCGATTTCACCGCGATCGAGCACATCGATCTGGACGTCGAACGCGGCGAGCTGCTTGCGCTGCTCGGCCCGTCCGGCTGCGGCAAGACCACCACGCTGCAGATGGTCGCCGGGTTCGTCTCGCCGACCACCGGCCGCATTCTGCTCGACGGACGCGACATCACGAACGAGCGTCCTGAGAAGCGCGGCATCGGCGTCGTGTTCCAGAGCTACGCGCTGTTTCCGCACATGACGGTCGCAGGCAACGTCGGCTTCGGGCTCGAGATGCGCAAGGTCAGGCGCAAGGAGCGCGAGGAGCGTGTTGCCGAAGCGCTGTCTCTCGTGCGCCTCAAGGGCCTCGGGCATCGCTATCCGAAGGAACTGTCGGGCGGCCAGCGGCAACGCGTCGCAATTGCACGCGCCATTGCCATGGAACCCGAACTGCTGCTGCTCGACGAGCCGATGTCCAACCTCGACGCCAAGCTGCGCGAAGAGATGCACATCGAACTGCGCGCGATCCAGAAGCGCCTCGGCATCACGACGATTCTGGTCACGCACGACCAGGTCGAGGCAATGACCATGAGCGATCGCATCGCCGTCATGCATCGCGGCGTCATTGCGCAACTGAGCACGCCCTACGACGCCTATGAGCGCCCCGCCACGCCTTTTGCGTCCACGTTTCTCGGCCGCACCAACGCGTTCTCCGGCGAGGTGTTGCGCCGTAATCCACGTTGCGCGGAGGTCGACGTCGCGGGCACGACACTGCATGTTCCGCACGAAGGCCGCCATGTGGACGGCGCAGTGCATGTGTATATCCGGCCGGAGAAAGTGCACCTTGCCAACGGCGATGCCCGGCTGCGCGGACGCATCGCGACGCGTGTGTTCGTCGGTAATCAGTGGCTGCTCGAGGTAGACACCGAGCTCGGCAAGCTGCGGGTCGCGCAGCCGAACCACGGTGCGCCGCCGCCCGAGGAAGGCCATGAAGTGGGCCTCGCATGGACCGACGACGACCTGCGCGTGCTGACGCAAGACCGTCCGGAGGGCGCTCATGGCCACGCTTGACGACGATCGCCCCGGCGCGGCGCCGTGGTTGCTGTCGGGGCCGGCGCTGCTGCTCTTTGTCGGTCTCTTACTGGTGCCGCTGCTGCTCACACTGATGCTGTCGTTCCGCGTGTTCAGCGATACGGCCGGCGTCACCGCAGCCTATACGCTGAAGAACTACTGGGAGGTGGTCAGCGACCCGTACTACGGCACGATCTTCCTGCGCACCGCGGGTCTGGCCTTCGCCGTCACGCTGCTGTCCATCGTGCTCGGCGTGCCCGAGACCATCGTGCTCGCACGGATGAAGCGCCCGTGGCAGTCGCTGTGTCTGCTGGTCGTACTGGGGCCTCTGCTCATCTCGGTGGTGGTGCGCACGCTCGGCTGGCAGATTCTGCTCGGCAACAACGGTGTGCTCAACAACGTTCTCCAGTCGCTGCACGTCACCAGCGAGCCGATCCGTCTGGTATTCACCATGACGGGCATGATCATCGCGCTCACCCATGTGCTCGTGCCGTTCATGGTGATGTCGGTCTGGGCGACCATGCAGAAGCTCGATCCGCAAGTTGAATGGGCCGGCCGCTCGCTCGGCGGCTCGCCGTTCGCGGTGTTTCGCCGCGTGGTGCTGCCGCAGATCATGCCGGGCGTGCTGTCGGGCTCGATCATCGTGTTCGCGCTGTCGGCGTCCGCTTTCGCCACGCCTGCGCTGATCGGCGGGCGGCGCCTGAAGGTGGTCGCCACCGCCGCCTACGACGAATTCCTCGGCACGCTCAACTGGCCGCTCGGCGCGAGCATCGCCGTGCTGCTGCTGATTGCCAACGTGGCCATCGTGATGGGCTGCAGTCGAGTCGCCGAACGCCGTTTCCGGCACATCTTCGATTGAGCGAAGGAGAGCGATCATGAAACAGAACGGCATTCTCGGGCTCGTCTACAACGCGTTTTTCCTGAGCTTCATTCTTGCGCCCCTCGTCGTGGTGATGCTCGTCGCTTTCACCGACAAGGGCTTTATCTCGATGCCTTTCGACGGCGCGTCGCTGCGCTGGTTTCGCGCGATCATCGAGAACGGCGACATTGTCTCGGCCTTCTGGCTATCGGTGCGGCTTGCGTTCGCGGCCGCGACCATCGGCGTGTTGCTCGCGGTGCCCGCCGCGCTCGCCATCGCGCGCTATCGCTTTCCTGGCCGCGCCGCGCTCACGAGCTTCTTTCTTTCACCGATGATGATTCCCGCCGTCGTGCTCGGCATCGCGTTCCTGCGTTTTCTGTCGCTGCTGCATCTGTCGGGCTCGTTCTGGTCGCTGGTGTGCGCGCATGTGGTCATCGTGCTGCCGTATGCGCTGCGTCTCGCGTTGTCGTCGGCAGTCGGACTCGATCGCGATGCGCAACGCGCCGCGCTCTCCTGCGGTGCAAGCCGCTTTACCGCGTTTCGCCGCGTGGTCCTTCCGATGATCCGCACCGGCGTAGCGGGCGGCTGGGTGCTCTCGTTCATCCAGAGTTTCGACGAACTCACGATGACCATCTTCGTCGCAACTCCGGGCACAACCACCCTGCCCGTCGCCATGTACAACCAGATCGCGCAGACGATCGATCCGCTCGTCGCTTCGGTGTCGGCGGTGCTGATCGTGGGCACGGTCCTGCTGATGGTTCTGCTCGACCGCATGGTCGGACTGGACCGCATTCTGATCGGAGAAGCGCAATGACATTGACAAGCACCGCCGCGAGTCCCGATACGCTCGCGGACGTAGTCGTCATAGGCGGCGGCCTCGTGGGTTCGGCCGTGGCCTACGGACTTGCCCGCGAAGGCGCGCGCGTAACCGTGCTGGACGAGGACGACGGCGGCTTTCGCGCGTCACGCGGCAATTTCGGCCTTGTCTGGATCCAGGGCAAGGGTTACGGCCTGTCTCCATACGCACGCTGGTCGCGCAGTTCGGCCACGCGCTGGCCGCAACTCGCGAAGGCGCTGCTGGAGGAGAGCGGCATCGACGTCGCGCTGAAGCAGCCGGGCGGCTTCCACTTCTGCTTCAACGACGAAGAACTCGCCGAACGCGACAAGCGCCTCTCTACCCTGCAAGCCGAACTGGGCGATTACCCGTATCAGATGCTCGATGCCGCCGAAGTCCGCGCGCGCATTCCGCAAGTCGGGCCTGCAGTAATCGGCGCGAGCTACACGCCGATGGACGGCCACGTGAACCCGCTCAAGCTGTTGCGCGCGCTGCACACCGCAATGCAGGCTCGCGGCGTGCGCCTCGTGTCGAGCGAGCGGGCGCAGCGCATCGAACCGCAAGCGCACGGCTTCGTCGTGCACGGGAAACGCGGGACCTATCGTGCTGCAAAGGTCGTGCTTGCGGCGGGACTCGGCAATCGCGTGCTCGCGCCGTTCGTCGGGCTCGACGCGCCGGTCGCGCCCAATCGCGGCCAGGTGCTGGTGAGCGAGCGCGTTGCGCCGTTTCTCCACTATCCGACGCTCAACGTGCGCCAGACCGACGAGGGCAGCCTGCAGTTCGGCGATTCGATGGAAGAAGTCGGCTTCGACGATTTCACGACTACCCATGTGCTTGCCGACATCGCCCGGCGTGGCGTGCGTGCATTCCCGATGCTGCAACACGTGCGGCTCGTGCGCATGTGGGCCGCGTTGCGCGTCTACAGTCCTGACGGCTTTCCGATCTACGACCAGTCCGTGGCGCATCCCGGCGCGTTCGTCGTCACTTGTCATAGCGGCGTGACGCTGGCAGCTGCGCATGCGCTGCGCGTCGCGCCGTGGATCATGGGCGCGCCGATGCCCGGCGAACTGCCCACCTTCTCCGCGCGACGCTTCGAGCACGCGCGAGAGCTGATTCCCGCACATTGAATTCGACATGACTACTCAATCGACTCAAATGCCGACTCACGCCCTTTTCAAGCCGCTCGACGGCGCGCAAGGCGCGGCCGCCACACCCGTCGCAATCTGGTTCAACGATCAGCCGCTGACCGTGCCGGATGGCCGCTCCGTCGCGGCAGCGCTGCTTGCCGCGGGCGTTTCGCGGTTTCGCGCGACGCCGGTGTCGGGCGCTCCGCGCGCACCGTTCTGCATGATGGGCGCGTGCTTCGAATGCCTCGTCGAGATAGACGGCGTGCCGAGCCGCCAGGCCTGCATGGTCGAGGTCAAGGCGGGCATGCGAATCCGCTCGCAGGAGGGCGCGCGCGATCTGCCGCCCGCAGATTTGACAGATGTACCTTTGGAGAACGCCCATGGCCGCTGATTTTGTTTCCGAAGCAGTGGACGTCGTCGTGATCGGCGCCGGTCCCGCCGGCATGAGCGCGGCCACGCGCACGGCGCGCGCCGGACTGAAGACGGTGCTGATCGACGAACAGGACGCCGTGGGCGGCCAGATCTATCGCGGCATCGGCCGCGCCGATGCGCGCCGCAAGGAGATACTTGGACCAGATTACGCGGCGGGCGCGGCGATCGCCGATGCATTCGCCGCCTCCGGCGCGCGTCACGTGACCAGTGCAACTGTGTGGCAAGTCACGCGCGAGCGGGGCATCAATTATCTGAAGGACGGCAAGATCGGCAGCTTCGACGCCCAACGCGTGATTCTCGCGAGCGGCGCACTCGAGCGCCCGTTTCCGATTCCCGGCTGGACGCTGCCGGGAGTGCTGACGGCGGGCGCCGCGCAGATCCTTTTGAAGAGCGCGGGCGAAGGGCCTGCCGCACCGCCGGTGCTGGCGGGCTGCGGACCGCTGCTGTATCTGCTCGGCTGGCAATACGTCCGCGCCGGCGTGCCGATCCGCGCGCTCGTCGATACCACGCGCCACGAGGATCGCTGGCGCGCGAAACGTCACATGCTTTCGGCGCTGCGCGCATGGCCGTTCCTGAGCAAAGGCCTGCAACTAATCCGAACGCTGCGCAATGCCGGCGTGCCCATTTTCGAGGCGGCCGACGACTTGCGCGTGGAAGCGCGCGTCGGCGCAGATCATGTGGAGCGCGCCGCCGCGCTGCACTTCACGACCCAAGGCAACGCGCATCGTCTTGAAGCCGACGTGATTCTTCTGCATCAGGGCGTGGTGCCGAACACGCAATTCACGCAGGCGCTGCGCGCGTCGCACCGCTGGGACAACGACCAACTCTGCTTCACCCCGAAAGTGGACGCGTGGGGCGAACTGGACGTGCCCGGCATTTTCATCGCCGGCGATGGTGCGGGCATTGGCGGCGCGCAGGCGGCGGCCTTGCAGGGCGCACTGGCCGGCCTCGCGGCAGCCGCGCAACTCGGCGCGATCACCGCCGCCGCACGCGACGCGCAAGCCGTCGAGCACCGCCGCGACCTCGCGGGCGTCATGCGTATCCGGCCGTTTCTCGACAGCCTGTACCGCCCTCGCGACATCAACCGTATTCCGCGCGACGAGACGATTGTGTGTCGTTGCGAGGAAGTCACTGCGGGCGAGTTGCGCAAGTTTGTCGAGTTGGGCTGCGTCGGGCCGAATCAGGCCAAGTCGTTCGGACGCTGCGGCATGGGTCCGTGCCAGGGGCGCATGTGCGGTCTGACGGTGACGGAGGTGATCGCCGATGCGCGCCGCGTCTCGCCCGCCGAAGTCGGCTACTACCGCATCCGTCCGCCGATCAAGCCGCTCACGCTTGGAGAACTGGCCGGTGAATGACACGACCGTCATCCAGGAAGCCGATGTGCTCGTGGTCGGCGGCGGGCTGCACGGCACGAGCAGCGCGCTTCATCTCGCGCGCCGCGGCGCGAAGGTGATCGTGCTCGAAGCCGATTACGTCGCGCGTCATTCGTCGGGCGTCAACGCGGGCGGCGTGCGAACGCTGGGCCGTCCGTTGCCCGAGATTCCGCTCGCTCTGATGTCGCGCGAAATCTGGCATGGCATGACCGACCTGCTCGGCGAGGATGGCGGCTTCGTGCCTTCAGGTCAGTTGAAGATCGCCGAGACCGACGACGAACTGCAGGCATGCCGCGAGCGCGTTGCGCTGCTCGAATCGCACGGATTCACACACGAGAAAGTAATCGACCGCGACACCGTGCTCGAACTCGAACCGGCGCTCGCGCGGCACGTCACAGGCGGAATCTGGGTCGAGCGTGACGGCTACGCGCTGCCCTTTCGAACCACGACGGCATTCCGCCTCGCGGCCCAGCGTCTCGGCGCCCGTTTCCTGGAAGGCACCGCCGTGCACCGCATCGAACAACGCGGCACGCGCTGGCTCGCCTTCACGCCGCGCGGCACCTTCAGCGCGGAGAAGCTGCTCGTCACCGCGGGCGCGTGGTCCGGCGAACTGGCGAAGCAGGTGGGCGAGCCCGTGCCGGTGCACCCGGAAGGTCTGATGCTGATGGTCACGCATCGCGTCGCGCCGTTCTGTCGTGCCACGCTCGGTGCAACCGGCCGTCCGTTGTCGTTCAAGCAGTTCGACAACGGTACCGTGGTGATCGGCGGGAAGCTGATCGGTATCGCCGATCTGTCGAACCGTCACGGCGAAGTCGACTTCGCGCGGCTCGTGCGCAGTGCACGGACGGTGACCGACCTCTTTCCTCATTTGCGCAATCTCGGCGTGAACCGTGCGTGGGCCGGCGTCGAGGCCTTCACCGAAGACGAACTGCCAGTCATTTCCGCAAGCCGCAAGGCGTCGAACCTGTACTACTCGTTCGGCTATTGCGGCAGCGGCTTTCAGCTAGGACCCGGTTGCGGCAAGCTCGTGTCCGAGCTGATGTTCGACGGCACGCCTTCCATTTCGCTGGATGCGTTCGGAATCGACCGGTTCGAGCGCGGCGCGGCTTCGTCTGCGTCTTCGTCTGCAAGCGCGGCGCATCTCGTTACGCAATAAGCGGTTCCCTTTTTGCTCCGTCGCGCGTTTCATGAGCGCGCGCGGCGGCTTCGTTCGACCTCAACCAGAGACATTGTCATGACCGATATTGTTCGCATCGAAACCAATCAACGTATGAGCCGCGTCGTCAAGGCTGCCGGCCTCGTATTCATCGGCGGCCAGACTTCCGCTGATCACACGCCGGACGTGAAAGTGCAGACCGCGAAGGTGCTGGAAAAGATCGACGGCTTCCTGGAGAAGGCCGGCATCGACAAGACAAGACTCGTTTCCGCCCAGGTATGGCTCTCGGACATTGCGCGCGACTTCGGCGGCATGAACGAGGTATGGGACGCGTGGGTTCCGCAAGGTTGCGCGCCCACGCGCGCCACCGTGCAAGCGCAGCTTGCCGCGCCGGAATTGCTGGTGGAGATCGCCGTGGTGGCGCTCGGCTGAAACCGGTCCAGAGGCGGCACGTGAGCGCGACTGCTGGTTCGCTCACGCGCCGGAGTCCGATCCTGCCCGGATTCCCGTCGAGCCGACCCGGCGTTTAAGGCTGTCGCTCGCAAGACAGATCGTCCATGGCAATATTCGGTTGCCGGCCCGCTCTTCGAGCGAGGCCTGTATCAACGCAACAGGAAACCTCCATGGACGACGACGTCAGCGCCTTCAACGGCCTGCGCCCGCGCTTGCAGAAAATCGCTTATCGAATGCTCGGCTCCGTAGCGGAAGCCGAAGACATCGTGCAGGACGTCTGGCTGCGCTGGCATGCGGCCGCGCGCGAAAAAATCGACAACGTGGAAGCATGGCTCGTCGCGGTCACGACCCGCGTGTCCATAGACCGTTTGCGCGCTGCCAAAACGCAGCGCGAGCACTATAAGGGCATCTGGTTGCCCGAACCGCAAATGACCGGCTCGCCCGCTACACCCGAGGAGGCGGTCGAACGCAGCGACGACGTGTCCGTCGCGTTCCTGATGCTGCTGGAACGGCTGACGCCCGAAGCGCGCGCCGCCTTCCTCTTACGCGAAGTTTTCGATGCCGACTACGACGAAGTGGCCCGCGCAATCGGCAAGAGCGAGGCGGCCTGCCGCCAGCTCGTGAGCCGTGCCAAAGGCCAACTTCGCGAAGAGCGTCCGCGTAATGCCGTGCCGCAGGAGACGCATCATCGTCTTTTGCGGATGTTCGCGCAGGCCGTCGAGCGCGGCGACTTCCCGGCGATCAACGCGTTACTCGCCGAAGACGCCATGCTGATCGGCGACGGCGGCGGCAAAGTGCCGAGCGCGCCCCAGCCGATGCTCGGCGGCCGCAGAATCGCGCAGCTGTTCTACGCGTCGTCGCGCCGCTATGGCAGCGAACTCAGTATCAGGCTCGTGGTGCTCAACGGTGAGTGGGCGCTGCTGCGCTTTTTCGAAGGCAAGCTCGAATCGGCACAAGCGGTCGAAACGGACAATGAGCGCATTGTCCGCATCCTCGTGCAGCGCAATCCCGAGAAGCTCGCGCGCCTTGCCGCGGCCTGTTCGAACGGTTGAATCCACATGCGGCGCGCGGCGCCGGCGACGCAAAACCGCGGGCGATGTCACAAACGGCGCGACTGATACGTCTAGCCGGTTTTAGACCTCACGAGTCGCGCCGCATGTCAGATTACCGATCACCTCGCCCTGTAGCCGGCAGCCAGGACCCGTTCGCGAGCAGCTTTGCGACCACCTATGCCGGCGTCGTTTCGTTCCTGGCCGTCGCCAATGAAGGCAGTTTCGCCCGCGCGGGCGATCGCCTCGGCATCGGCCGCTCCTCGGTTAGCCGCAATGTGCAGAAGCTCGAGGCGCAACTCGAAGTGCGCCTGTTCCTGCGCACGACCCGCAGCACGTCGCTCACACGCGAGGGCGAACTCTTCTACGAGAGCTGCCAGCCTGGCATCGAGCGTATCGTGGCGGCGCTCGACGGCATGCGCGATCTGCGCAGCGGGCCGCCGCGCGGGCATTTGCGCATTGCGTCGACCTCCGGCTTCGGCCGCAAGATCGTCGCGCCGTTATTGCGAGACTTTCACTCGCGCTATCCCGGCATCACGCTCGAACTGCTGCTGAACGATCGCCCCGCCGACTTCACCGCCGACCGCGTGGACGTGTCGTTTCGCGACGGGCGCATGGAAGACAGCGGGATCGTCGCGCGGCAACTCACTGCGATGCAGATGATCGTCTGCGCATCGCCCGCCTATGCGCGCCAGCACGGTCTGCCGCGCCACGTCGACGAGCTTGCGGATCATCGTTGCATCAACCTGCGCAACGCCTCGGGCCGCGTCAAGGACTGGCAGTTCAAGGTGGACGGCAGCCCGCTGCGGCATCAGCCCGCCGCGCAGCACACGTACAACGACCCTGACCTGATCCTGCAGGCGGTGCTCGACGGTCTCGGCATCGCACAATTGCCGGCTTATCAGGTGCGTGACCTGCTTGGCGACCGCCAGTTGCTGAGTTGCCTCGCGCAATATGCGCCCGACGACGAAGGTCACTACATCTGCTATCTGAGCCGCCAGCATCTTCCGGCCCGCATCCGCGTGTTCGTCGACTACATGATCGAGCAAACGCGCGCGATGAACCCGCCATGCGACACGACGGTGACGTCGGCGCCGGCTTTATCGACGGTCGAGTGAACCGCAAGTTCGTCAGACGGAAGCGCGCGGTGCCGGATCGCGATTGGTGCGGTAAAGACAACACCGTGAGTGCCTGCACGCGCATGGCGTCACGCCCGGCGTCCGCCTACCATGAAGCTATGCGGCGTCTTGCCGTCAATTACGAGGGGTCTCGATCATGAAGATCGTTGTTATCGGCGGCACCGGCCTGATCGGCTCGAAGACCGTCACGATTCTGCGCGACGCCGGCCACGACGTTCTCGCTGCGTCGCCCAGAAGCGGTATCAACACGCTCACAGGAGAAGGCCTTCAGGAGGCGCTCCAAGGCGCGCAAGTGGTCATCGACCTGGCCAATTCGCCGTCGTTCGAAGACAGCGCAGTGCTCGAATTCTTCGAGACTTCCGGTCGCAACCTTCACGCCGCGGAGGCCGCTGCCGGCGTCGGCCATCATGTCGCCCTTTCTATCGTGGGAACCGACAGGACGCCGGAGAACGGCTATTTCCGCGCCAAGGTCGCACAGGAAAAGCTGATCGAGGCTTCGGGCATTCCCTACACCATCATTCGCTCGACGCAGTTCCTGGAATTTCTGGGCGGCATCGCCGCGTCGAGCGCCGAGGACAACACGGTCAGGCTTTCGCCCGGACTCTTCCAGCCCATTGCATCCGACGACGTCGCGGCCTTTGTTGCCGATGTCGCGCTTGCTGCGCCGCGCAACGGCATTGTCGAGATCGCGGGTCCGCAACGAGCCCCATTCGACGAAATCATCGCGAGCTACCTGAAGGCAATCGGAGATCCGCGCGAAGTGGTGCGCGATCCGGAGGCGCGCTACTTCGGCGGTCGCGTCGAGGAGCTATCGCTTGTGCCATTGGGCGAAGCGCGCCTCGGCCGCATCGGGCTGGAAGAATGGCTCAGCCGGTCAAAGGCGGCAGGCTGACTGGGCGTCGGTGGACAGACCTGGTGCTCGATGAAACGCACGTTGCCGTTGGGGAAAGATCGCTTATCTAACCACTCTCAGGCGCGCGGCATTCTGTGCCGATTCGAGCCGGTTGCCGCCCAACGATTTGGCGCGGTATAGCGCCTCGTCGGCTGCGGCCAGCAGTTCGGCAAGCGACTGCCCCGCGTCGCCGGAATGCGCGAGGCCGATGCTCACCGTAGCCTGAATATCAACGCCGTCCACCCTGTGCGAAACGGTCTGTGCAAAGCGCCTGACAATAGCCTCGCCCACCTCGCGCGCGCGGCGTTCGTCATGGCGCGGCAACAGCACAGCGAACTCTTCTCCGCCGATTCTGGCAAGCACCGCCTCGCGCCCCACCACGCTGCGCGCGACATCCGCAAATGATTTGAGCACTTCGTCACCGGTCTTGTGACCGTAGCGATCGTTGAGCTTTTTGAAGTGGTCGAGGTCGAGCGCAAGCAGCGACACGGAACCGCTTTCATGACCCTCACCGAGCACACGCATCCCTTCCTCGAAGAACCATCTGCGATTCCCGAGACGGGTCAGGTAATCGGTTTGCGATTCGTGCAGGAGTTGGCCATGCGTTTCCTCGCGGATCATCTTCAGCACGGTCATCGGCAGAATGACCGAGTACAGGACGCCCTCGTACATCGTGATTGCGCCGATGGTGGGCAGCAGGCCCATTCCGTACCGCGTCACGAGCCAAGGCAGAACCAGAGCCCGAAAGGCATAGAAAAGCGCGTGGATAGCCGTCACCGCCACCGCGATACGCCGTGACTGGAAGGCTTTGAAGTCGTCGCTTCGAAGGAACTCGCGGGACGTCATGCCGCTCGCCACCGCGATTGCGACCGCGCTCACGTATGCCCACACGGTGCTCTCCCAGCGCGCACCGCCCACTGCCCATGTCAGCGCCATGAGCAGGAGCAACGCGAGCGAACCGGCCGGGTATCGACGCCCGTTTAGCAACGCGGCACCGTGCAGGACCAGCAGGTAGCCCGTCAGAATGACCAGATTGCTCAGCGCGGAGCCCCACGGGGCGGGCAGATCGTGACGAAACACGGCCGCTGCGCAACCGGTTGCGAGCGTCGCATATCCCGCTGCCAGTACTCGCAACTCCCGGCTTCGCCGCGGATGGCTTTGGTGTTCCCAAAGCGTCATTCCGGAACTGGCGAATAGCGTTCCGATTAAAAGCAGGTAAAGGGTGAGGAGATCGACATGCATCGCTGACCGGACAGTTCCACGCCGGCAGGATGCGGCGACTGCGGCATTTTACTTGTATCGGAACGAAGTGCTCCGCTAATGGAGGCATGCACTCTTTTCTGGGAGCTTGCCGATAACTCAATGCGCCATTAACCAATGCGCCTAAAAAGCACTCGACGAAGTGCCGCTGAACCATAAGTGCATTTCAAGTGAATCGCATCGATGCATCGCCCGACACCCCTAAATGCGACAGAAATAGTCGCAAAACGTTGTGATTCATCGGGTTCGTTTTTTAACCGCATCTGCTACCCTCAACCTGCCGATTTCGTGCGGGCTCGCGAGCATGCGCCGGCTTCATCGCCGCCTTTCTTTCGCAGCTGCTCCACGCAGCGAAGCGACTCCGCGACGTCTGCGCGATATCTACTTCTACGAATTCATCTTCAACCACCGCATGGAGTAAGCGATGTTGGAACGGCTGGGCTCACGGTTTGTCGCCATTGGTGTTTTACTGATCGTCGCAGGTTGCGGCGGCGGAGGCGGCGGGGGTGCCTCGAACACGGGCGCCGCTGCACCGGCATCCGGCGCATCGGGCACGAGCGCGACTACACCGACACTGGCCGCCGCTACGCCTGTGATCGACGGCACGACGCTTGGCGATGCAAACTGGCCCACGGGCTCGACATCGTCGGGCGGCCTCGGACAGCCGGTCGGCGGGCTGAATTGCGGGTTGCGCAGCAATGCCTATACCTACACGCATCTGTCGATCTATCAGAACGGCCGCCTGCTCTCGGTGCCCGCCAACATCGGCACGGTCGGACCGACCATGACTGCGCAGACAGGTTGCGCGTATCCGCTGCACACCGTCGACGCAAGCGGCAAGATTCGCATGGATACGACCACCGGCGCGTCCTACACACTCGGCCAGTTCTTTGCGATATGGGGCGAAACGCTCGGTGCATCGAACGTCGCGGGCCTGAGCGGATCACCCGTTACGATCTATGTGAACGACGGCGGCACGCTTTCGCAATACAAGGGCGATCCCGCGAGTCTCGTGCTTCCGCCGCATGGCGAAGTCACCATCATGACCGGCACGCCGTTGACGCAGATCCCCACCTACACATGGACCGATCCGCCGCCCTTCGACCCGAATCCGGTCACGCTCGCCTATCTGGGCGTGGTGGGAAGCCAGTACTGGCCGGCCGGCAATACGGCGACCGGCGGGAACGGCGCCACGGTCGACGGTTTGATCTGTGCTGCCGGGATGAGCGAGCTGTACCACGTGCATGCGCATCTCGCGATCATCAAGGACGGCCAATGGCTCGCCATGCCGGCGAACGTGGGCATACTGTCGCAGTGCAACTATGAAATGCACACGCACGACCAGACCGGCATCATTCATATCGAAACGCCGACCCTGAAGACGTTCACGCTGGGTCAGTTCTTCGACATCTGGGGGCAGCCGCTCTCCAGCACGAACGTCGCGGGCATCACCGGGAACGTCGTGGCGTATATCAACGACAACGGCGATTCGCGCCGTTACATGGGCGATCTGCGCAATATCGAGTTGACCTCGTTGCGCGACGTCACATTGCAGATCGGCACGCCGCCAATCAGCTCGCTTCCGACATACTCGTGGTACGAGTCGCAATAACTGAAACGTTCGCGGCATGCGCGGTGTGCGGACAATAGCGGCGACGGCGGTGACGCTCAACGCGTCCAGCCGACGCCGCAAGACCGCAAACATCATTACTGTCGTCACCAGTAACGGGCCGTGGAACCGCGGCTCGCGCATGCATCAACTACACGAGAAGCTCGCCGCTGAATTCACATCGCCGCCCTTATAGCGCGCGACTTTCGGATACGGACACAGCGGCCGTGTGCGGCCCGCTCCCCACTGCGCAGGCACTTCGCTATTCGGGATCGCATTGCTCGCATCGCGAGCGGTCGCGATGACGCTATCCGGTGCCTTGCCCTGCTCCACCCAGGCGACCATCGGCGTGAGCATGTCGAACTGATCGGCTGCGGGGCCGCCCGAGCAATGGTTCATTCCCGCGACCGTGAAGAGCCGCGCGAAGCTGCTCGCATCGCCGCCATTGGCCGCCATCACGCGTTGATACCAGTCGGTCGTATCGTTCGACGAAAACACTGGGTCGCTCGTGCCGTGATACACCATCAGCTTCGCGCCGCGTTGCCTGAGCGCGCTGAGATTGGCCTCGTCGGGCGGCGTCATGAACGACCACGACGATTCCGTGTACGCGCCGCTCGTCGCAAAGATCTTCGGTGCGTCGGTGTCCATGCTGAAGTTCAATGCATACGATGACAACTGGCTCAGCAGCGAAGCGCTTTGCGGCGGCGTCGTGAACGTAAATGCAGCGGCGGCGGGGTCGAGCGTGATGGAGTTGCTCTGCTTCCATGCCGACCAGCCCGCGCCGCTCACGCCCGCATCGTAGGGAAAGCTCGCGTACAACGCGGTGCCGGCGCTGTTGCGCGCGCCCGAAAACACGTTGCCGATCGCTTCTTTTTGCGCGGTGGTCAGGCACGTTCCGTCGCGTACGTTGCCCGAGCAGGTCGGCAAGTCCGCGGACAGGTTGAAATTCGCCTGGCATGCCTTAATGTCCTGCACCATGCCGTCGGCGACACCATCTAGTGCATCGCACTTTGCAATGATCCTCGACGCCACCAGTTGGCGTTCGGCGGCAGTAAAGCCGGTCTTGATGTCGGGCAGGCCATTCGCGGTTGTCGCAGTCGCGACCTTTGCGAATTGCTGCGCGCCCCACATTTCGCCGATGGCCGCCTTCGGCAAATGAAAGCCCGGATCGCCCGCAATGATCCCGTCGTATTCGGCCGACGATCTCGCCGCCGCCACCATCGCGTGACGTCCGCCGTTCGAGCAACCGTCGAAATAACTGCGATCCGGCGCCTTGCCGTAGGCGGTGCGAATGACCTGCTTGGCCATCGGCGTGAGCGTCGCTACCGCGTTATAGCCGTAGTCGATACGCGCCTGAGGATCGAGGCCGAATAGCGGATTCTGCGACGACGAGTGTCCCGCGTCGGAACTGATCACGGCAAACCCCATGTTCAGTGCATCGTTGAGCGGTCCGCCTCCGCCGATCTCGCCGGTTGCCGTCACCACGTTGCCGTCGAGCCCGCCGTTGGCCTGATAGAAAAACCTTCCGTTCCATGCAACGGGCAGACGCATCTCGAAGCCGATTGCGTAGGTCTTTCCGTCGACAGCGCTCACGCGCTGATTCATCTGCCCTTGAACGACACAATGCTCGGCGATTGGCTTGCTCGCCACCGTCAGCGTTCCGGCCGGTACATCCTGCACGGAATTGAACGTGGTGTTGGCGAAGGACAATTTGCTCGCCAGCGCCGCGCAGCTTCCGACGAGCGTTGCCGGTGTCGCCGCGCTCAGGTGCGGCAACGTCAATGTGTTATCGGAAGAGCCGCCGCATGCTCCAAGCGTCGCGCACACGGATACCGCAATTACAGACTTTCTCATTCGATGTCTCCTAGAACGCGTGCTTGATGCCGACCATTACACCTGTCTGACCGATGCCGGCGGCGGGCGTCGTGCCGCCACCGCCGCCGCTTACCGAATAGCGCGCCTTCGCGCTATTGGCCAGATAGGCGGCCTGCGCATACACGGACGAGCGCTTACTCAACAGATACGTGGTTCGCAGCGCGCCCATCGTCGCGCGGGAGTCGTGCACACTGTTGACGATGCGGAACACTTCTCCGTCGACCAGGAACGCGGGCGTCACGAAGTACGACGCGCCGACGAAGAACAGATCCGAGCGCACGTTCGGCACCGCTGGCGAGTCCGTCACGACGCGCCGACCAAGCCAGCCCGCGCCGAGCTTCGCGCCCGCGTACTGCGCATAGGCGCTCACATGTGTGCGGGCGTCCTTGTCGGCGGCGTTGCCAAGCGGCGTGGGAGCGACGCCGTCGAAGAAGTTCGCCTGCGCATTTGTGCCGCCGCGTTGCTCCTCATACGAAGCTGCAACGCCGAAGTTCGGCGCGTCGTATTTGAGCATTACCGACCAGTCGCGGCACTCGGTCGGGTGGCCCGCTACCGAACCCGCGCAAGTGCCCTGCCCTGGCGAGTTGCCCGTGCCGGCCGAATCGCGGCCGAACGAATACCCGGCGCCGAGCGTGAAGCCCTTGTACGTGCCCATGTACGTCACCGAATTATCGGCACGCGCATTGGGCACATATGCGTCGAGCGAACCCATGCCGTAGATGTCCGGGCCGATAATGTCGGCGCCTTGCAGCGCGAGGTACGTCATCGTGTATTGCCGGCCAAATGCCATGGTCCCGTATGGCCCCTTGAGGCCGACAAACGCCTGCCGTCCAAACAGCCGCCCGCCCTGGCCGGAACTGCCGTCGCGAACGTTGAACCCGCTTTCCAGTGTGAAGACGGCGCTATAGCCGCCGCCGAGATCCTCGGTACCGCGCAGGCCCCAACGCGAAGGCAGCTCGCCCGTTACCGCCGGCATGCGAAACACATGGCCGCCTGCGGCATTCGCATGCGATACGTATTCCACACCGGTATCGATGATCCCGTACAGCGTGACGCTCGACTGCGCGAGCGCGGTCGTACTCAGCGCGCACAGGGCGCCGGATATAAAAAGGCGGGTCGTGACTGTTTGCATCGTTGTCATCTCCAAACGTTGTGTTTTCTTTTTCAGTTGATTTGATAAGGATGTCTGATCAGTCGTTCGCGCGCGGACGGCGGATCAGCATCAGAGCCGCCGCCGCGGCAATCAGCGTGACCGGAATGCTCGCGCCGATCACCGTCGACGAACTGCGGCCCATGGCCAGCAACTGGCCCGCCGCAAGCGGGCCGACCACCGAGCCGACGCGCCCCACTGCGACCGCTGCTCCGACACCGGTGCCTCGCATCGCTGTCGGATAGAACGCAGCAGAGAGCGCATACAGCACCGATTGGCCGCCGATCACGAACATCCCTGCGAAGAACGCGGATACCGTCAGCGCCGCGAAACCCGGCGCGATCGACAACGCCGCGAGCGACGCGATAATGCCGATGTACATGCCTGACACCACCACACCGCCGCGCAAACGGTCCATCAACATGCCGATGAAAAGCGCGCCCAGGCCGCCGCCGATGTTGAAGAAGATCTGCACATAACCGACTTCCGCGCGCGCGAGTCCGCGTGCCGCCATCAACGAGGGCAACCAGTTCAGCAGGAAGTACAGAACGATCAGCGTGCAGAAGTAGCTGATCCAGATTTGCAGCGTTGAGAGCCCCCGGCTCCCGCCGAACAGCACTTCGCCGACGGGCGCGGGCTTCGCGTTCATGCCGTGTGACGCGCGGCGGAACGCGGAGGACTCAGGCAGGAATGCGAGCAGAAGCGGCACCAGAATGAGTGGCCCCGCGCCGCCCACATAGAAGATGTGTCGCCATTGCGTATCGCCGATGCTCACAATGCCGACAATCGAGGCGATCACTCCGCCGAAGGGGATACCGCAATACATCACGCTAACGGCGGTATTGCGCAACTTCGGCGAGACCGCCTCCGACGATAGCGCGATCAGGTTCGGCAACGCGCCGCCCAGCCCGATACCCGTCAACACGCGGACGAAAACAAGCATGCCGAAGCTGCTGACGAACGCAGTCGCAATAGACAGCAGACCAAACAGACACGCGCACAGAATCAGTATCCGCTTGCGACCGATGCGGTCGGCGAGCCTTCCGCCCAACATCGCGCCCGGCAATAGCCCGAAGGTGCCCGCGCTGAACGCAAGCCCCATTTGCGCGACGCTCAGGCCGAACTCGCGCGCCATGCGCGGCGCCGCGACGCCAACCGATTGAAGGTCGAGCCCCTCGAGCAAGGCAACCGCAAAACAAAGACTCAACGTGACGGCGGCGCCCGTTCGCGCGGTGGCTTGCGCCATGCCGTCTGCCGGCAGTGCTGTTCTGGTGGATTTCATGTCTGTCTCCTGTCGGCCGGAGCCGCCGCTTTCGCGTCCTGCTCCGGTCAATGCAAGTTGATTGCTGTTTATTGTGTCGATGGCCGCCGATGCATCCTTATCGCCCCATGTATCAGGTTCCCTGACATCATGGGTGAACAAAAGCGCGTTCATGAGAACGCGCTACGGTCAGTCGCGATGGAGCATATTAAATATCAGGCGACCTGACAAAACAAGGTGAGCGTCTTTGGTGAATACCCCAGGTACATTCAACGCAAGGGTTTTCACCGATCACGCGGCGATTGTGTCCAAAGCCGCTTGATAATAGACTTGTATCAGGCTACCTGATACGGCGCATGCATTGAAGCCTTAATGCAAACGCCACCGGGCGCTCGCACATCACGACAAACATCGATACGCGCACAGGCGCGCTGGAGCTACGAAATGGCAAGTTATGAGGGTCGGTGGAAGACGGTGGACGTGAAAGTCCAGGAAGGCATCGCATGGGTGACGTTCAATCGCCCCGAGAAACGCAATGCAATGAGTCCCACGCTCAACAGCGAAATGATCCAGGTACTGGAGACGCTGGAACTGGACGCGGACGCAAAGGTACTGGTGCTGACAGGCGCCGGCGACGCATGGACGGCGGGCATGGACTTGAAGGAGTACTTCCGCGAAGTCGATGCAGGTCCGGAGATCCTGCAGGAAAAGATTCGCCGCGACGCATGCCAATGGCAGTGGAAACTGCTGCGCATGTACTCGAAGCCGACTATCGCCATGGTCAACGGCTGGTGTTTCGGCGGCGGCTTCTCTCCGCTCGTCGCGTGCGATTTGGCTATCGCGGCCGACGAAGCCGTGTTCGGCCTCTCCGAAATCAACTGGGGCATTCCGCCGGGCAATCTGGTCAGCAAGGCAATGGCGGATACGGTCGGGCATCGTCAGGCGCTGTACTACATCATGACCGGCGACACGTTCGACGGGAAAGAAGCCGCTGCAATGGGACTCGTCAACAGCAGCGTGCCGCTCGAACAACTGCGTGCCAAAACGGTCGCGTTGGCCGCGAAGCTGCTCGAGAAAAATCCTGTCGTTCTGCGCGCCGCCAAGCACGGTTTCAAACGCTCGCGCGAACTGACGTGGGAGCAGAACGAAGACTATCTGTATGCGAAGCTCGACCAGGCGCAATTGCGCGATCCCGAGAAAGGACGTGAAGAAGGCTTGCGGCAATTCCTCGACCAGAAATCGATCAAGCCTGGCCTTCAGGCGTATAAGCGCACTGAGTGACGAACAGGTAAATATTGATCCCGTAGCCTGCCCGCACCTGCGCGCAGCACGGGAATAAGCATGCAAAGGAGACAGCCATCGTGAACGAAGTAAGTATGTTGATCGGGGGCAAGGACTGTCCGGCGTCGGGCGGCGCCACCTTCGAGCGGATTGATCCGGTTACCGGCGGCGTGGCTTCGCGCGCGCCTGCTGCGACGCTCGCCGATGCGGACGCCGCTGTCGAAGCCGCCGCCGCCGCGTTTCCGGCGTGGTCCGCGCTACGGCCGACCGAACGCCGTGCGCGCCTGCTGAAAGCCGCCGACCTCATGGACGCGCGAGCGGGCGCGTTCATCGAATGCGGCATGGCCGAAACCGGCGCGATGGCCAACTGGTACGGCTTCAACGTGCATCTCGCAGCCAACATGTTGCGCGAAGCCGCAGCCATGACCACACAGATCGACGGCAGCGTGATTCCGACCGACACGCCTGACAACATTGCTCTCGCGGTGCGCCAGCCGTGCGGCGTCGTACTCGGCATTGCGCCGTGGAATGCGCCGGTGATTCTCGGCACGCGCGCTGTCGCGATGCCGCTCGCGTGCGGTAACACCGTCGTGCTGAAGGCATCGGAGGCCTGTCCGGCCGTGCACAGAATGATCGGCAGCGTGCTGCAGGATGCGGGACTCGGCGACGGCGTCGTCAACGTGGTGACGAACGCGCCGGACGACGCGCCTGCCATCGTCGAACGGCTGATCGCGCACCCCGCCGTGCGTCGCGTGAACTTCACGGGATCGACCCACGTGGGCCGCATCATCGCGATGCATGCAGCCAAACATCTCAAGCCCGCACTGCTCGAACTCGGCGGTAAGGCACCCGTTCTCGTACTCGAAGACGCGGATCTCGACGCGGCCGTGGACGCCATTGCGTTCGGCGCCTTCTTCAATCAAGGGCAGATCTGCATGTCGACGGAACGCGTGATCGCGCATCGCAGCGTAGCCGATGCGCTCGTCGACAAGCTTGCTGAGAAAGCGCGCACGCTGGTTGCCGGCGCTCCCACCGCGAAGGATGCCAAGCTCGGCGCGATGGTCAGCGCGCAAGCCGCGCAACGCGCAACGGCGCTCGTGCAGGACGCCCGCGAACACGGCGCGAAAGTACTCGGCGGCGGCACGTTGACTGGCGCAATCATGCAGCCGACCATCGTCGACGGCGTTCTCCCGGCTATGAAGCTCTACGCCGAAGAATCGTTTGCGCCGGTCGTGACCGTGCTGCGCGTGGATACCGACGACGAAGCCGTGAAAGTGGCGAATGACAGCGAGTTCGGCCTGTCCGCCGCTGTCTTCAGCCGCGATATCGCACGCGCGATGAGCGTCGCGAAACGTGTGGAGTCGGGCATATGCCACATCAATGGACCGACCGTTCATGATGAAGCGCAGATGCCGTTCGGAGGCGTGAAGGGAAGCGGTTACGGACGTTTCGGCAGTAAGGCGTCGATTGCCGAGTTCACGGATCTGCGTTGGATTACGATCCAGACGGGTCCGCGTCACTATCCGATCTAGGCCGCTCGATCAAACACATCTCGATCTGACACGAATGCCGTTCAGCGGCATCATTCGAATCCCGCATGCTTCGCAGCAGACGAAGACTGCGGGAAGGAGACAATAAGTGAATTTGCAGCCGACGCAATCCAGTGTCGATAGAGAAACGCCCGTGCGCTATCGCGAAGTGCGGATCGGTTCGGCGCCCGCTCGCGTTCGCCGTGACGGCGACGTGTGGTACATGGAGTCCGCCGCGATGCCCGGCAACTATCCGCAGCGCCTGACCGACCGGCTGGCAAGCGGCGCGCGTGCGCATCCGGACCGCTGGCTCGTCGCGCGCCGCGGCGCGAACGGGGAATGGCAAGGCATCAGCTACGCGCAAATGCTGCAGCGTGCGCGTGCCATCGGCCAGGCGCTGCTCGAGCGCAACCTGTCGGCCGAGCGGCCCGTTGCGATCCTCTCCGGCAACGATCTCGAACACATGATGATCGCGCTCGGCGCAATGTGGGCCGGCGTACCGTACGCGCCCATTTCGCCGGCGTACTCGCTCGTTTCCAGCGATTTTGGCAAGCTGAGGCATACGCTCGATGTGCTCACGCCCGGTCTTGTCTTCGCGACCGATGCCTCTGCATTTGCCGCTGCAATCGACGCAACTGTTGCGGCCGATGTCGAAGTCGTGGCGTCCACGGGCTCCTGTGCCCGCCCTGTGACGAAGCTGTCGGCGCTGCTCGACACAACGCCCATTACGGTCGATACCGCGCACGAAGCGATCGATCCGGACAGCATAGCCAAATTCCTCTTCACGTCAGGCTCGACGACGCTGCCGAAGGCCGTTCCGACGACGCATCGCATGCTATGCAGCAACCAGCAGATGCTGCGCGAAACATTTCCCGAGTTCGCCGACGAGCCGCCGGTACTCGTCGACTGGCTGCCGTGGAATCACACGTTCGGCGGCAGTCACAACGCGGGCATCGCGCTCTATAACGGCGGCACGCTTTATATCGACGACGGCAAGCCCGTCGGCAAGAAGTTCGAAGAAACGCTGCGCAATCTTCGCGAGATCGCTCCGACGATTTACTTCAATGTGCCCAAGGGCTGGGAAGAACTGACGAGCGCGCTTGAAACCGACGCCAAGCTGCGCGAGACATTTTTCTCACGTGTGAAGGTGTATTTCTTTGCGGGAGCGGGACTCTCGCAAGCCGCGTGGGATCGGCTGCAACAGGTTACGGAACGCTTTTGCGGCGAGCGTATTCGCATCATGGCGGGTCTCGGCATGACGGAGACTTCGCCGTCGTGCCTCTTCACGACGCTGCCCGCGAAGGCCGCCGGTTATGTGGGCGTACCCGCGCCGGGCTGCGAAGTGAAGCTCGTGCCCATCGGAGACAAGCTGGAGGCGCGCTTTCGCGGTCCCCACGTCATGCGCGGCTATTGGCGAATGGACGGTGCAGCCACTGAGAAATCATTCGACGACGAAGGCTATTACTGCAGTGGCGACGCACTGAAGTTCGTCGACCCGCAACAGCCCGAACTGGGTTTGATGTTTGACGGCCGCATTGCCGAAGACTTCAAGCTCAGCTCCGGCACCTTTGTCAGCGTCGGCCCGATGCGCGCGCGTGTTATTTCGGCGGGCGCGCCGTATGTGCAGGACGTGGTCGTCTCTGGATTGAATTGCGACGACGTGGGCTTGCTCGTGTTCCCGCGACTCGACGACTGCCGGCGCCTCGCGCAACTGCCTTCGTCGGCGAGCGCGTCCGAAGTCGTGAGCGCGCCCGCCGTGCGGCAGTTCTTCGTCGAATTGCTCGATCGGCTCAATCGCGAGTCGACAGGCGGCGCGACCACGATCGCACGGATGCGTCTGCTCGACGTCGCGCCGTCGCTCGATCTCGGCGAAATAACCGACAAAGGCTCGATCAATCAGCGCGCCGTGCTCACGCACCGCGCTGAACTCGTGCAGGCGCTGCATGACCCGATCCAGCGGGATCCGGCCGTGATTTACGCGCCGCATGTCCAGACCTGAAGCCGGGCAATGCGACGCGCTGGCCGCAACATGCGGCCTAAGCGCTTACTTGCGTGCAGGCACGGGCGCGAGAACTTCGTGCGTTCCGACCGCGCGCTGCGCCGACTTGTGGACCATCGTGTACGCGTAGTCAACGCCCATGCCGTAGGCGCCGGAATGTTCCTTGACGATGCCCATGACTGCGTCGTACGTCTCTTTGTGAGCCCAGTCGCGTTGCCATTCGAGCAGCACCTGTTGCCACGTCACCGGAACAACGCCGGCCTGGATCATGCGCTGCATCGAATATTCATGCGCTTCCTTGGAGGTGCCGCCCGACGCGTCTGCCACCATGTAGATCTCGTAGTCGCCTTCGTCCATTGCGCACAGCGAGAAGGTGTTGTTGCAGACCTCGGTCCACAGACCCGCCACCACCACTTTCTTGCGGCCGTTGGCGGCGAGCGAGTCGCGAACCTTCTGGTCGTCCCACGAATTCATCGACGTGCGTTCCAGCACCTTGTGGCCGGGGAACACGTCCAGCAGCTCCGGGTACGTATAGCCGGAGAAGCTTTCCGATTCCACCGTCGTGATGGTCGTGGGAATGTTGAACACGCGTGCGGCCTTGGCAAGGCCAACCACGTTGTTCTTCAGCACCTGCCGGTCGATCGACTGGACGCCGAAAGCCATTTGCGGCTGGTGATCGATAAAGATGATCTGCGAGTTCGCAGGCGTGAGGACTTGCAGTTTCGGATTAGCCATGGCTTTGTACGTCCTAAGTGTCGATAAGGGTTTGCTGAACAGGGAAAACATGCCGCATTCGCTTCACAAGCGAGGAAAAACTGGAATGCAGTCTATCGACGGGCTTGCGCCGAGTCCTTGTCCAAGTCCTTAATCGTTCTTAAAAATAACAAACCGAAAGGTTTCATCCTTAAGGGCCAACGCCCCGCAAGGCGCGCGGTACCCTGCAGTCACATGCTTTCGGTTCGAAAACATGTTCGCGCACAATCGGCCGCCTTCATGGGATTAGGCCAAAACACCTTCGTTTAGCGACGCTGGCAATTAGCGCGACTTCCGTACGTTAACCTCGCATCGTGATACATCGGCAGGCCTGGCCGGGCCCCTGATGTAGCGCGAATAACTTACGGGAATTCGAAAAATGACGACGACCAATTCAGTCCAGTTTCCGGGTGAATCCGGCCCTTCTGTACCTCAACAAAAAGCGCCATCGTCCACAAGTACCGCCCCACTGCGCCGCCAATCGACAGTTCGCAAGATAAAGGAAGCGGCCAAGTCACTATTACCGGCGCCACTGTTCCTGAGCTTGCTGCATCACAAAGAAATTGGCCGCTATCCGAGCCTGCTGCGCCCTACTACCTTCAATGAGAAGATCTTGCGTAAAAGCCTGCGGCCCGATCCGTGGTTCGCGGAGCTGACCGACAAGCTTACGGTTAGAAAATATGTAGCGAGAGTGCTGGGCGAGGAGCACGTAATTCCGTTGCTCGCAGCGCCAGACACCTTTTCGAAAGAAGTATTCGATGCGCTGCCGAACTCGTTCGTGATGAAAGCCAATCACGGCAGCAGCTATGTGGAGGTGGTGAGAGACAAGTCCACACGCTCTTTCGAAGAACTGCGAGAGCTTGCCGATCACTGGTTGACACTCGACTTCTACAAGATCGCGCGAGAGAAACACTATCGCCAAATCGAGCCACGCGTTTTCTTCGAACACCTGTTGCTCGACAAGAGCGGCCAGATTCCCGCCGACTACAAACTGCACTGCTTCGGCGGCCGAAGTGGAAGGCCTACCATTTACATTCTGGTGATCTCGGACCGGTTCGGCTCGAATACGCATGGCGACATATACGACGCGAACTGGAACCATCTGGACATGGCGATTGGCGCCTACAAACCCAGTGCAGAGCCGTCACCCCGCCCGGAGAACCTGGAAGCCATTCTGGACGCCGCCACCAGGCTATGCAGCGATTTCGATTATGTTCGCGTGGACCTCTATGCGCCGGATAACCAGATTTACTTCGGCGAATTGACGTTTACGCCCGGCGCGGGCGTACTGCCATTCACGCCTGACAAGATCGACTACGAGTGGGGAAAACTCGTGCCCGACGCATTCCTTTCAGCAAGGCCGCCTTTACCGATTCCGTCGACGCAACCGGCGTAACGTTTGCCGGTTTATTTCGGCAACTTTTGTCAGGTAACGCGCGCCGCATAAGGGCATATTCCCCGCTTTACCGAAGCTCACGCGAGCCGCGTCCAGTTGTGTTATCAACCGCACATATCGCACTACCGCCCGTTGGCGGGGCAACGAACGGAAAGGTAAATTGATTCGTGCTGGCTTCAGAGGCCAGCGCGAGCGAACCCAAGGCGGGCAGTAGTCGCCGGTACGCTGCGCTCCCGGTTCATGACAGGTGGTGAATAAATATGCAAAACGTGACAATCGTCATCTGCAATTACAACTATGGCCGCTTCCTCGCTAAGGCCATCAACTCAGCCCTCGATCAGGATTATCCGGCTACTCAGGTGCTCGTAATCGACGACGGATCGACCGACGGCTCGCGTGAAATCATAGAAAGTTACGGCTGCCGCGTTAAAGCGCTTTACAAGCAAAATGGCGGCCAGGTATCCGCATATAACGATGCAGTGAACCTGATTGAGACAGAATTTGTCATTTTGCTCGATTCCGACGATCTGCTTTATTCTCACGCGGTGTCGAAAGTCATGCGCGTGTTCGATAGCGGCAACTTCGTCAAGGTCCAATTCCGGCTCGACGTCATCGATCCCGCAGGCAAGCCGTCGGGTACATACGTACCGCACTCCGCGGCTCCCAGCGACTGCGGCAGCCCTTTGCGCCAGGGATGGTTATATCCGTCGCCGCCTGCATCGGGCAACGCTTACCGCACAAGCGCATTAAAGAAGATATTTCCCGTTCCAGAGGCCGATATCAATCGCTACGGAGCGGACTTCTATGCGATCTACGGCGTCGCCCTGTTAGGAGCCGTCGCAACGATTCCGGAATCGCTCGGTGCTTACCGCGTGCATCGCACCGAGAACTCGGGCATTGATTTCGCAAACTCCGAAAGCAACGACAAAGCGCCAAAGGCGCTGACCAAACGCTGGGCCATTCTGCGGCAAATGGCGCGCGCGCGTCTGGGGATCGAACTTCCGCTGTCGTTTCATGACTTTTCGCTTGAGAAGGCCCATTTCTGCTCTGCCGTTTATCAGGCGCCGTTCACGAAACGCTGGCGATGGGTCAGCCGGCAGTCGCACAGCTACTTCCGCTCGATCGTAGGGAACCCGTTCTGGAGCTACAAGAAAAAGATTGGCACGCTCGCTTTGTCGAGTCTCTGTTTGCTGCCTTTCTCGACGCTCTCCGATTTCGCCGTTCGTTACATTGCGAATCCTCTTGCCCGTCGTCGCCTTTAGTCATCCGAAACAAGTTGAATTGTTGTTTGCGGTTCGTTTCGATCTTTAAAGCATGCCCGGTGCGTTGCACCTGATGTCACCGCAACAATTTGCATGGAAGTGATGATGAACAAGTTCGTTGGCCTGGATGTACTGCGTTTCGCGCTGGCTGTGTATTTGATGGTGTTTCATTCGATACATCAGTATCCGCAGTACGTGACGCTTCCGTTCGTTGAGTTGGCCAACCTGGGCGGCTTCGCCACGAGTTCGTTCTTCATCTTGTCGGGCTTCATTCTGGCCCACGTCTACTTCGGGCGAAGCGTCGAGTTGCGGGGCGGCACGCGCGAGTTTTTTGTGAAGCGCCTTTCCAATCTTTACCCCGTGCATCTCATTGCGCTCGTACTGGTGCTTCTCGTCTCGGCGGCAGGCACGCGCGGATACCAGCAGTTCGCGATCATGTCGCTCGACGACGCAGAGCACTACGTTACGCTCGGCCCCACCGAGACCGCTATTAATTTCGTGCTGAACCTGTTCTTGCTGCAGGTGTGGAATCCGCTATACGGGTCGGTTAATCCGCCATCCTGGTCGCTCGCGACATTGTTTTTCTTCTATCTGGCGTTTCCGTTTTTCGCGCCGCGGCTTCTCAAAGCCCGAAACAAACACCGGCTGTTACTGATTTTATGGGTGCTTTACCTCGTCCCGCCTGTGCTTGCGACGCTGATGCACTGGTACGGTCCCGCCGCGGTCGGCATAGTCACCCGCAACCCGGTGCTGCGACTGCCCGAATTTCTGGGCGGTATCGTCCTGTATGGACTGTTTCGCGAGGGACATCTGACCGCCATTCACCGCAGCGGCATGAAGCTTGCCGCAGCGTTGCTGGTGTTTGCAGGCTCGTTCGCAGCCGCTGCGTGGTTCGAGTCGCATGGATCCATCAATACACGTTATCTCGTTCATAACGGCGCGTTGATGCCCGCTGAGCTGTTGCTCGTCGCCGTATTCGCCGGCCTTTCGGTTCCGTCCAGATTCGCGGCGCTATCGACTCGTTTAGGGAACTCGGCACTCTCGCTATTTGCGATTCATGTGCCGATCTTCCTCGTCATGATGAAGGTGTTGAAACTGCTGTCTATTGGCAAATCGCCCCTATGGTGCGCTTCGCACTTCTCCGAATGCGTCGCGGCTTCCAAAGAAGTCATACCCAGTATGGCGACTTATCCGCTGTATCTGATCGGAACGGTGATTGCGGCCGTGTATTTCCAGGAGCGGCTGGTCGCTCCGTTGAGGGACTGGATTCGCGGCCGGTTCCTCAGAGCGAGGACGAGGGCTCCCGCAGCAGAGCCGGGAAGTGTTTGAGGATTGACGCCGCCGCGAGGCGTTTCAGCGCAAGGCGGCCGGCTTTAGAAGCACCTTCAAAAGCTCGCAAACGAATGCACGAGCCGATTGAAAGCTCCAGCGTTCGACACATTCATTCCATGCGACGCGCCCGCAATGGTCTGCTTGTCCGCGTAGTCGATCCAGTCCGCGAGTTTTTCGACGTTATTGCGGAACATGCGAGGGCTGCGTTGCCCTTCGATCAACAGCGTTCGGCATTTCACACCGCGCGCCGCGTCGCGTGAATATGCGGGCAACGGGTCACGCAGCTGTTTCGGCAGGGTGGCCGCGTTGTCCGTGGCCATCGTGCGAAAGGCTACAGAACTCTTGCGCCATGATCCCGGCGCGCTGACCGAGTCCACAAACAGTTCAAGACCCGCGTCGATCTCGCCTGCTTCTATCAAGTCCACAACGCGTGCGCGCAGCGCGTTCGTCGCGGTCGGCAGCGACGCGTCGGGCATGCCGTCTATCTGTAACGGACCGCCAGGGTCCGCAAGCGTAAGCGTCTTCACGAGTCGCGGGTACTCGCGCGCCAGGTTGAACGCGACGCAACCGCCGCGCGAGTGGCCGACCAGGTGCACAGGCGCGATGCCGAGCGCCTCGATGAATTCGGCCAGTTCGGCAACATGCGTCTGCCAGCCGAACTCACCCTGAATGCACGCGTAGGCTGCGGGCCAGTAGTGGCTCAAGCTCACCGAGATGCAGCGGAAATGCCTGGACAGCGCGGCTGTCTGCGCACTCCAGTAGCGGTAGTCGCACAGCGAGCCATGCACGAAGACGAGCGGCTCTCCCGTTCCGCACTCGACATACGGCACGCTAATGCCCGATGCGATGGTCGCAAACGAGAGTTCGGGCGCGGCAAGCAGGGAGAAATCGGTTCGGGCGTTCATACACTGGCTCCTTTGCCTGCACTATGCCGCACGTCAACATTTAAGAAAATCGCGTAATATTGATGGAATCTATTTGATTTTCTGATACCAGACTTTGAAAGCACTCGATCTCGATGTGATGACGATGATCGTCGCCGTCGCGGACACCGGCAATATCAGCCGCGCGGCGGAAGTCGTGCACCGCTCGCAATCGGCGGTGAGCATGCAGATCAAGACGCTCGAAACCGCGCTCGGCAAGCCGCTTTTCGTGCGCAAGCCGAGGAACGTCATACCGACACAAGACGGCGAAGTGCTGCTTGCTTACGCGCGGCGCATGCTGGCGCTGCGCGACGAAGCCTGGGCCGCCGTGGTTCGGCCCGACGTCACCGGCCGCGTCAGTATCGGCGTGCCGGACGACTACGCGTCCTCGCTGCTGCCGCCAATCCTCAAAAAATTCTCCGCAACCTATCCGAAGGTCGAAATCCGGGTGGTCGGCCTGCCAAGCGTCGCGCTCGCGCCCATGGTGAAGGACGGTTCCGTCGATCTCGTGTGCGCAACGCGGGTCAAAGGGTTGTCGGGCGAGTTTTTGCGGCTCGAGCCGATGGTCTGGGCGGCGTCGCCGAGCGCACACGACATCTGGCGCGAAAGGCCGTTGCCGATAGCCGTGTTTTTGCCCGGCAGCGTCGCGCGGGAGAATGCGATCCGCAGCCTCGAACACGCGAAGATCAGCTACCGGACCTCGTATGAAAGTCCGAGTCTGATGGGCCTCGTGTCGATGGCCGAAGCCGGCCTTGCGATCGTTCCGCTCGCACAATGCGCCGTACCCGCGCATTTCGCGCTGCTCGGTCATGCGCAGGGGCTGCCCGAAATCGCAGCGCTCGAAGTCGTGCTCGCGCGAAGCACGGCTTCGAAACGGCCGCCGTGCGATTTTCTCGCGGAGAAAATCATCGCAGAACTGAGGCGCTAACTCGTCGCAGAGAACTGAACGGTGACAGGCGGCACCTTCTCCGCGCGAGGCAGGTCGGCCGAGTGTATAAAGGAAGCTGCATGTCGTCCAAACAGGGCTTGCCTCTTTCGATGAACACGTCCCTTCCCGAGCAAGCCGGCGCGTTATGGCCGGCCATCCTCCGCCAAACCGCGCATGCGCTCGATCGCGGCGCGCTGCTTCCGATACAAACGAGCCGCACTACCATCGATGACGGCGGCGTGCGGTTCGTGGTCCGGCAAATCTCAAGCCTCGCCCGCAAAGAAAAGGACGCGCAGCAGCGCAAAGCCGGATCGAGCGGCGCTCGCGCGTCCAACCCTTTCCTGCCCTACGACCCGGATCTGTTCGTCGCCGACATTTCCGACACGCATCTCGTCCTGCTCAATAAATTCAACGTGATCGATCACCATGTGCTGATCGTTACGCGCCGCTTCGAGCTACAGCGAGCGCTGTTGAATCTCGCGGACTTCCGCGCGCTCTTCACTTGCATGACGCAGTTCGACAGTCTCGGCTTTTACAACGGCGGCCCCGAAGCCGGCGCAAGTCAGCTTCATAAGCATTTACAGATCGCGCCCTTGCCGCTCGATGACACTACGTCACCACTGCCGATAGAACCGCTGCTGGCGTCGGCGCGCATGGACGGCTCCGTCGGTGCGGTGCCAGGCCTCGGCTTTGCGCATGCGTTTGTCGGCTTCGATCCGGCGCTTGTATCGCGTCCGTTGGAACTGGCGCACAGTGCATTCGAGCGGTACATGTCGTTGCTCGCCGCAACCGGATTGCACGCTGTCGATGTGAACGGTGAACCGCTGCAATCGGCACCTTATAACCTGCTCGTCACCACGCGATGGATGATGCTCGTGCCTCGCCGCGCCGAACACAGCGAGGGCATTTCGATTAACGCGTTGGGGTTTGCCGGATCGCTTTTCGTGCGCGACGAAACACAAATGGACATCATCCGGACGCGCGGTCCGATGAGCATACTGAAAGAAGTCGCGGGGACCATCTGAAGCGTCGGTATCTGTATCCTCACTGAAACAGCGGTGAAGAACGAGGCGCAGCTGTCATTGCTACGTCGTGATCGATCCCTCGCTTCGGGTGGCCGCTGTCCGCACGTTGCCAGCAAGCGGTGCGCTATCTGCGCGAGCGCCTCGCGCAGGACGGAAAAGGCGCGCGCCGGCGCGCATCCACGCAGAGACAACGGCAGTATCCGGCATGAAGCGCCAGACGAGCAGCAGCAGCGCGAGCGCTGCGGGACACCAGCGCAAATCGGTCGGCACGCTTTCCCGGTGAGCGAGCCGCGAATCGAGCAGCGCATCGCGCAATGACGCGGCGTCGATGAGGCGCCCATAGCCGAAACCGACTTGCCCCGCCACCGACGACAGATAGTGCCCTTGCAACGCCGACAACTCCTCGCGACTCTCGGCATGAGTCGCGGACGCGTGCATCTGCGGGACCTGTACCACCTGGTCCGCCTGCCAGAAGCCGATGCGATTTCCATGGGCATCGCTGCGCGGAATAGGCGCGGGTTGATCGCCGCCCACGCCGATCAACCAGCCCTTCACGTGAGCGGGATTGATATCCTGCTTCAGCGCGTCGGAGGGCAGCAGCGGCGGCGCCTCCTGACCATCGGTGAGGAACACGACGGCCGTGCTGTCGCCGATCTCCTGCGCCACGCGAACCGCCGAATACACACCGCCTTCGGCAATACGGCTGTAGTTCGTCCAGCGCATGTGCCCGTCGATCCGATCGAGCGACGACAGCAGCGCGTCGTAGTTGCCGCAGACTTCGACCGGCGCCACGAGCAGAAAACTCCGCTGCCCGGTGAACGCACTCCAGCCGACTTTCGAGCCGCACGGCAATTGACCGAGTGCCTCGCGCATCGCGGCGCGCGCGAACGCGAGCCGGCTCACCGGCGCGCCGTTCAGCACGACGTCCTCAACGTACATGCTCTGCGTGATATCGAACGTGACAACATAGCTCGACGTGTCGCGCGGCAACGCCACCGGCGGCAAGGTAAGCGCGAGAATCAGCAGCACGAGCGCGGCTGGCATCGTCCAGTGACGGCCTGCGAGAAAACCACGTGTTTGTGCCCCGAGGCTCACGGCAAATCCTTGCTTTCGGGATCGCGCACCTTGACGTCGTGCTGCTCCTTGACGTCCGGCGCGCCCGACGCGGAACGCGTTTCGGGGGCGAGCCACAACGCCCGTTCCAGGTTGTAGCGCGCATCCCAATCGTCCGGTGCAATGCGTAGCAGGCTGCGGTAGCGCGCCTTGGCTTCCTCGACCATTGCAAGCGATTCGATCGCGCCGGAAGGGCTATGTCCGATGCCCTGCCGCAGGTACAGGTTGCCGAGATCGAACAGCGCCCCGCGTCCGACCTCGCCTTCGGGCTGCTCTCGAATCAGCGACTCGAAGAGTGGGCCCGCCGCATCGTAGGCGCCGTCTTTCGACAACGCCACTGCGCGCGCGAGCCTGACCTGGGGCACATCGTCGGTGCTGGCAACGTTGCGCTTCGCATCTTTGGACCCCGCTTTGTTCGCCACGACGGTTGCCGCAACGGTCCGGTTCACCTGCTCCGCCCGCTGCACTTCGATCCAGTTGTAAGCCGCTACGGCCGCGCAGCACAGCGACACGGCTCCGAAGATCATATGTACCGACGAGCGCTTCATGACCACACCCGCACCTGAAAGAGCCGCAACGCCATCAGCAGCACGCAACTTGCAAGCGCGACCGCGAAGCAGTACGGACCGAAGTCCTCGCGAGGCAAACGCTCGATAAACGTAGTCAGCGCATTTTGCTGGCGGTTAATCTCGGCCATCGCGTCCCTCATTGCTTTTGCGTTACCGGTCTGGAACAAACGATAAGGTGTCTTCAGCGACAGGAAATAACGGTGCAGCTCAGCTTCAGCGGAAGACTCGCTCGCAGGTACGGCCGCGTTCAGATCGGGGCTGTAAACGCTGCTGCGCAAATAGATGAAGTAAAGCGCAATCTCGTTGCGCAGCAGGCCGTCCTCGATCAACTGCCGCTCGCGCGCGTCGAGCTTCGCGCCGCCGTCCGAAACGAGAACGATCGCGCGGCGGCTCGACGAATGCTGCTGATTGAATTCACCGATTGCCGTGAGCAGCCCGAGATCCAGTTGCGTATCGGGCATGCCGCGGCCCACCGCAGTACCGGCGATAGCGGCGTCGATCGCGCGATGGTCGTAGGTGAACGGCATTGCAAGCAACGGGCTCGTGCCGAACATCATGAATGCGAGCCGGTCATTCGGCCTTTGGGCGACGAACTGCGTCAACGAAGCGCGCGCCACTCTGTTCTTCGATTCCCCTGCGCTCACCTCGACACCTTTGCTGTTCATCGGCTCGTCCATGCTGGCACTGCGATCCATCAGAATCAGAATCTGCGCGCCGCTGCCCGTGCGCACCACTTCCCGAGGCGAACGCCCAGGACCAGCCAGACCGATGACAATCGCCAGCATCGCCAGCACCGCACTGCCCTGCGCGACGGCACCGATCCATCGCCCGGCGCGATCGTCGGGCAGCCATGCGATCCACGAGAACGGGAGCGTGTCGGCGCGGCGAGGCAACAGCGGCAGCAACACGAGCGGCAGCAGCGCCAGCAGCCAGGGCTGAGCCAGGTCGAGCGCCATATCGTTCATCGCTGGTGGCGCCGCTCCGCGCGATACAGCGCCTCGCACAGAGTGCGCAGCGGATAGGCGTCGCCCGTCGGCGCAGGCGTGAAAAAGCGCTCGGCCGATTGCCGGTAGAACTGCTCCAGTTGCGCGCGCAACGGTTGCAGATAGGGCGCTCGAACGAAAAGGCCCGACAGCGCGCCGACATGCACTACGTGGCCCGCCGTTTCGTTCACCGCGCGATGCAGGCAAAGCCATGCCTCGGCAGACGCGTCCCCAGGCGGCCCGCTCGCTCGTGGCTTTCGCTGCATGTGCCGCAACTCCCGCCAGGCGCGTGCAAACGGCAGACGCGCCGACTCGCGCGCGTTGCGCCAGAACCACCAGCCAGCCCACGACAACACGGTCAGCATGAGCAAGCCAAGCGCGAAGCCCGCCTGCCGCCGAAGCGGCGCTGTAGGCACCGCAGGCGCCTGGCGGTCCGGACGCAGCGCTTGCAGGTCGCCGACGTTGAACGGATTTGCGGGCGTTGCCGGACCGATGCTGAGCGGCCATTCGCCGACCTGAAGCGTCGCGCCGGACGACGACGTCAGCGACAACGCAGGCAACGCAACCTGCGTGAGTGTCGTCGGCACGTTGACGACCTGGTAGTCGATCGCCATCCACCGGCGACCGTCGGCGTCGGTTTCGCTACGAACCCGCCGGCGTTCGAGCCACGAATCGGTGCGACCGAGCGAAGGCGGCGTTACGGTGCCGATATCGTAGCCGTCGCCTTTCAGCAGAATGCGTTGCGTGAGGACGTCGCCCAGCAGATAGCCGAATGCGCGCGGTTCCTGCACCGTCGGCTGCAAGGCCGCGCCGCTCGCCGCTGCGCTGCTGGTGGACGGCATCGTGGCCGGCATCAGTGAGACAGCTAGCAAGAAGGCGAACCGGAGGCGGCGCGACGAACCATTTGCTCTCATGCGATTGCCTCCAGAAAATAGCGTGACATCGCTTCGGGGTCGAACTCGCCTTCGATGTAGAACGGTTGCATCGCGCGTTTGCCGAACATCTGCGAGAGTTCCGCGCGGCGCCGTGCAACGCCTTCGTGCCAGCGTTCACGCGCGCCGGCGCTTAACCAGAGCGTGCGCCGCGCACCCGACTCGGCGTCCCTCACTGCAAGCAGCGGACCGCCCGCAGGCGGCGCTATCTCGGCAGCATCCCACACGACGATGGGCACCACATACGCATGCACCAGCAGATCGAGCACCGCCGGCAATGCTGTAAGCGGCCAATGGAAATCGGAGACGAGAAAGACCAGCGCCTGACGGCCCGCTAGCGTCGACGCAATACGTTGCAGCGCGCCGACGCTGCCGCTGCCGTTGCGCTTGCCAATGCCACTGCCATCGCCGCTGCCGCTGCCGCTGCGGTTAACCGAGACCGCTGCAGCAGCGAAGTCCGCGCCCGTGCCCGAGTCCACACCTGCGCTCTCGCGCAACATCCCCGCGAGCAAATTGCCGATGCCGCGCCCGGAGCGTGGCGGCATAAAGAGGTCGTCGCGCGCGCCGCTATCGAACGCGAGCATCCCCAACGGATCGCCGACGCGAAACGCGCTGTGCCCCAATGCTTCGACGAAATCCGCAGCCACCTGCAACTTGCTGCGGCGCGTGCCGAAACGCATTGACGCCGACACATCCACAAGCACCTGCACGGGCACCGCGGCGCGCTGCAGATGCACTCTCACGAGCCACTCGGAACGGGCCGCGCGCACGCTTGCCCGCAGATCGATGCGACGTGGATCCGGATAGTCGAACAGGCGGCCATGCATTGCGAATTCCTGGCCGGCACCAAAGCTCGATCCGCGATGCGAGCCGGGCCGAAATCCCGAGGAACGCATCGGCAAACGGTAATGGAATTCCGCGATTTCTTTCATGGATCAGGGCACTGCAAGCCTGTCGACGATCTGCGCGGTCAGCGCCTCCGCGAGTTCCTGACGGCGCAATTCGTAGATCGGCGTGAAGAACACGCGGTGGCCGAGCGCCGGCAGCAACACCGCGTGAATGTCCTCGGGAATCAGATGCGTGCGTCCCGCGAGCCACGCCACCACACGCGCCGCGCGCAACAGCGCGCTCATGCCGCGCGGGCTCGCGCCCGCCAGAATGAGCCGATCCATGTCCACGCCGTCGAGTGCGATACCGAAACGCTGCGGCGTTTCGGTTGCCTGCCAGATGTCCAGCACATAACGTTCGATCGTTTCGCTCGACTGCACGCTGTGCTGAATGGCCGCGCCAGCCTGGTTCAGCTGCTCCCACGGCACGATAGCCGCAGAAAGCCGTGCCAGCAGCCGGTCGACGTCGTGATAATCCGCATCGAACACCAACGCGCGCCGCACGTCGGTGTCGTCCGGTGTCGGCATGCTCAGTTCGAACAGAAAACGATCGCGCGCCGCCGAGGCCAGCTCGAAGGTTTCCTCTTTCTCGACCTTGTTGCGATCGGCGAACACCGTCATGTGCGGGAAGCGGTATTCGCGGTCGAACGCCCAGACGGAGCGCTCGGCCATCGCGCGCAACAATAGCGACTGAACCTGCGGACGCGCCCGATTGATTTCGTTGAAGAAGAACGTCGTGAGACCCTCGCCGTGTCGCAGAAGCGGGCCTGGATCGATACGCGGCCTGCCCTCGGCATCGACATACGTGTGATACACGAGATCTCCCGGCATCAGGTCGATCGTGCCTTCCACGCGCTCGAAATCGCCGCCTACGACACGCGCAAACGCGCGCAGCACCGTCGTCTTGCCGACGCCCACGCCGCCTTCGAGCAGCACATGCCCGCGCGCGAACAACGCAACGGTGATGAGCCGGATCACCTCCGCCTGGCCAATCACGGCGCTCGCGACTTCCTCCTCGATCTGCAGCGCATGCAGACGCCAGTCCTGAAGCTGTTCGCTGGATCCCATCGGTGCAATCTCCTATGGCCGGCACACCCTGCGCCGCCGGCAAAATTGCGAGTCACGCGGACGCATCGTCGACTGCGGGTATGAGGACCTTCGGCCTGCTGGGCGGCCGTACGAATACCGCATACTCGCGCTCCAGATAAGCCGCGGCCTGTTCCAGCAGAAACTGCCGGAACATCATGCAGGTCGGCGAAAGCTGCTTGGCGCGCAAATGCACGATCTGCCACGTGCGCTCGATCGGCGTGCCGTTCACATCGAGCAATGCGAGTTCTTTCGTCCGCAATTCCAGCAGCAGCGTATGCAGCGAAATCAGGCTCACGCCCATTCCGGCGATCACTGCCTGCTTGATCGTTTCGTTGCTGCCGAGCGTGACGACTTTCGCGGGCGTGAAGAGATGCTGCCGGAACATTTCCTCCGCGGCCATGCGGGTGCCCGAGCCGGGTTCTCGCAGAAGAAACGTGTCGCCGCGCAACTCCTGCAAGTCAAAGCGCTGCGCGCCCGCGAGAGGATGGTCAACCGGCGCGATGACCACTTGCGGATGCCACGCGAGCGGCTCCGTTGTCGTATCCAGTTCCGGCGGCGGACGTCCCATGATCGCGAGATCGATCGCGTTGTCCTGAAGCAGGCGCAACAGCGCATCGCGGTTGCCGACCGAGAAGTGCACGTCGACTTTCGGATAGAGATGCGAATACATCGCGAGCAACTTGGGCGCGAAATAGGTTGCGGAACTGACGATGCCCACTGCAATAGAGCCGCTATCGGCCTGCTTGAGCGAACTCATCGCGTCCTCCGCGTCCTTGATCTCACCGAGAATCCGGCTCGCGTGATGGCTGAACTTCTCGCCGGCCTCGGTCAGCGCGAGCTTACGCGCGATCCGCTCGAAGAGACGCAGGCCGACCGCCTCTTCCAGTTGATGAATCTGCATCGACACCGCGGGCTGCGTCAGATGCAATTCTTCGGCGGCTCGCGCAAAACTCGTATAGCGGCTCGCCACGACGAAGATCTGCAATTGACGCAGCGTGAGCGAGCGGATGAAGTTCACGGCCGCGCGTCCGCTACCGGCTCGCGCGCGGCGCGTTCGACGACTTGACGGGCGCGTTCGGTGTGTTCGGTACGTTCGGCGCATTCCCCGGCGGCGGCAGCTTGCGCAACGCAGCCTGGAAGCTCAGGGTGCGGCTATGCAGCGGATGCGCGAAGTCGTTGTTCGCGCCGGGCACCTCCGTGCGAATCAACGCGACCTCGCCCGGTACCGTACTGGCGATCAGGAACGTGTAGCGCTTCGCGGTGTACTGAGCGAAACGTTCGGCATTGGGATCGTCGAGATAGGGCTGTACGACGATCTGCTGAGCCTTCACCGGCTTGCCGTCGATCTGGCTCGTCACCGTTTCGATCTTCGGCCCGGCGGCAAGCGCGAGCCGCAAGCGCTGCTGGAAATAGCGCCGTTGTCCGCCCGTCAACTGCTCCATTTCGGCGATGTCGCGCTCGAGGAAATAGATGATCACCGGGTTGCACTGCAAGCCGCCGTTCGGCAACGATACGGCCCCGCTGTGATCCGACACCTGGGCGTCGCCCTTCGCGTTGTCCGGGCTCGTCACGAGCACCTTGACGATGTCGGTGCCGCGCGCGGGCGGGTCGGAACTGAGCAGCGCGTAGTCGAGTTCGGTTTGCTGCGCGACGCCATGCAGATGATCGGTCGTGAAGATCAGCCGCTCGGCCGGCGATATCTCGCTGCTGCCCGCGGCAGGCGCTGCCGCGTGCGCGTCGCCGATCAGGCACGCAAATCCCGTAAAGCACGCGATGCTCGCAGCGCCTGCCGCAAGCATGCGCCGCCATTCACGTCGCACACCGGCTTGCGCCGCCGTCATGGCGATGCGTCCGCGGGCTTGCCGGACGGCGCATCGACGGGCTTCAGAAGCGGTACTTCATAACTGGTCAGGATGCTGTCGATCTTGTCGTGGTTCGCGCCGATCCATTGATCGACCTTGTCTTTCCACGCCTTCTCGCCGTAGCGCACGCCCATCGAGATCGTATAGTCGAAACGGATGCCCGGCGTGGCCGGAAAAGGCACGAGCTTCACCGAATCGCCGGAACGTTTCGCAAAGTAGCCGGCAATCGGCCCCCACAGGAACACGACGTCCACGTTGCCAGCCTGCAGATCCTTTTCGATCATCTGGCCGGGATATTCCTGCGGATCGCCGCTTTGCACCTGATACGACACAGCCTGATCGATCAGGTTATGACCGAGCAGCCAGTCGACCGCGGGCGTCTGCGAGAAGATGCCGAAGCGCAGCTTGTGCAATTGATCAGGCGGCAGCTTGAGCAGATCGTCCGGCGTATTGATGCCGGCCAGCTCGGGCCGCTTCTTGAACACCATTGCATAGGTGGAGCGCAGATACGGCTGCGTCGTCGAAGTCATGTCGTAGCCTTTCGGCACGCCGATGATCAGATCGCATTTGTAGCGCTCGCTGTCGGCCACCTTCTCGCGCAGCGTGTGACGCACGAAGCCCATGCGCTGCGGAAAATACGTGTATTCGAGCTTGTAGCCGAAGTCGCTCGCCATCTGGCTCGCAATGCGGTTCTCGTAACCCTCGCCCTTGTTGTTCGACAGGGGCATGTTGTTCGGGTCCGCGCACACTCGCAGAACGCCGTCGGCGCCGTCGTTGTTCGGCAGCGCCGCCTCGCCCTGGGCGCGTACCGCGCCGCTTGCGAGCGCCGCATAGCACAGCGCGCCTGCCACGAGTGCGGCATGCGCGTGCATGAGTTTGCGATGACGCATCGATCACCTCCTGAAGTTGTGGCGCCGGCGTTATTTCGCGTCGATGGCCTGCAGATCGCCGGGCTTGATCTGCCCGTCGGAGCGCCCTTTCAGATAGGCGTAAAGGTTCTCCCAGTTCTTTTGCATCATCTGGCTCGAACTGAAGTCAGGCATGCCCTTGTCGACCCGCCCACCGAACACCGTGCGGTGAAACTCGTTCTTGTCGAGCGTCTTGAAGGCGTCGACAAGCGAGGGTCCCACCATGCCCTGCTGCTGCGCGCCGTGGCAGCGTTCGCATGCAAGCGCGCGCCAGGTCTTCCATCCTTGCAACGTATTGGCGTCCACCTTGCTGCCGTCGACCACCTTGTACGCCACCTGGGCCATCGCGGGATTGGTCTGGGCGTACGTGACAGGCAGCATGACGAAAACGACGGGCAGTGCCGCCCGCAACAAGATTGCTCGGCGTTTCATAGACAGATGTCTCCTGATGTTAGAGCCGCGCGCCGATGCGTTTCATCGACGCATTGCTGCATCTCTGCAAGCGCGCGGACCTGGTAACTCGTATGTGACTCGTATGCGATTCTTATGCAACTCGTGGTTCGAACCCGCATTGAACCGTTCTGACCGAACCGGCGCCGCCGGCTGCCCCCAGTGCTTCACCAGGAGCGAACCGGCCGCGCGATTCGAACGACCTGCGCTCAGCTGTTGCCGCCAGGAATGGCGAACACGAAGAGCGTACCGCCGAGCGCCGTGTACTTCGCGAGCTCGCGATAACCGCCCACCGCGCCGAGGCCTTCCGTCGATTTCTCGAGTCCTGCCGCCATGCCGATGCCGGCCCAGCCGCCAATGCCCGAGTAGACGCCGACGTACTGCTTGCCCTGATACTGGTACGTGAACACGTTGCCGATAATCCCCGACGGGGTCTTGAAGCGCCACAACTCCTTGCCGTCCTTGATGCGAACCGCCTTGAGGTAGCCTTCCAGCGTGCCGTAGAACGCAATGCCGCCGGCGGTCGCGAGCGCGCCCGACCACACCGAGAACTTCTCCGGCTTGGACCAGACGATCTTGCCCTTCGCCGCATCCCACGCGATGAAATTGCCCATCGCATTGTTCTCGTTCGGACCCGGATACATCGACAGCGTCGCGCCCACATACGGCTGACCTGACACATAGTCGACATCGAACGGTTCGTAGTCCATGCAAACGTGATTCGTCGGCACGAGGAAAAGGCTTGAGTTCGGGTCGTACGCTGCGGGCTGCTGATCCTTCGAGCCGAGCGCCGCCGGACAGATGCCCTTCACGTTGTGGTCCGAACCCGCTGCCTGCGTCGAATACGCCGCGTTACGAATCGGCTTGCCGCTCTTCAGGTCGACGCTGTCGGCCCAGTTCACGGCCGGGTCGAACTTCTGAGCAACGAGCAGTTGGCCGCTCTCGCGGTTCAACGTATAGCCGAAGCCATTGCGGTCGAAGTGAACGATGGCGGGTACCTTCTTGCCGTCGATTGTCAGATCCGACAGGATCATTTCATTGACGCCGTCGTAGTCCCACTCGTCGTGAGGCGTCATCTGATAGACCCACTTCGCCATGCCGGTATTCAGGTCGCGGGCCATGATCGACATCGACCACTTGTTGTCGCCCGGACGTTGCGTCGGGTTCCATGTGCCGGGATTGCCGGTGCCGTAGTAGACAAGGTTGAGCTTCGGATCCCACGCATACCAGCCCCACGTGGTGCCGCCGCCCAGCTTCCACTGATCGCCCTTCCAGGACTTCAGCGACGAGTCCGCGCCCACCGGCACCATCTTGCCGTCGGCGTAGGTCATCGTTTTGTCGGGGTCCATCAGCATGTCTTTATCCGGACCCGTGCTGTACGCGGTCCAGGCCGGTTTGCCGGTCTTGATGTCATACGCGATCAGACGTCCACGCACGCCGAACTCGCCGCCCGAGATGCCCGTCAACACCTTGTCGCCGAAAACGTGCGGCGCGTTGGTGTTCGTTTCGCCGGCTTTGGAGTTGCCGTTCTGCGCGGTCCAGACCACGTCGCCCGTTTTGGCGTTCAACGCGACGAGCTTGGTATCGGCTTGTTGCAGGAAGATCTTGCCGTCGCCATAGGCGAGCCCGCGATTGACTGTGTCGCAGCACATCACGGAGACAACCGAATCGTCCTGCTTCGGCTGGTACTGCCAGAGGAATGTTTGATCCTTCAGGTTGATCGCAATCACCTTGTTAGGGAACGGCGAGTGGATATACATGGTGTCGCCGATCACGAGCGGCGCGCCTTCATGGCCGCGCAGCACGCCGGTCGACATGGTCCACGCGACCTGTAGTTTGCCGACGTTGTTCTCGTTGATCTGCTTGAGAGGGCTGTAGCGGTGATTCGCATAATCGCCTGCCTGCGCCGCCCAGTTCGACGGACTTTTCATGAGCCCATCGAGCTGCGAATCGGCCTGTGCAACGATAGAGCTCATGGCTGCCGACGCGAGGATCGCGAGCCCAAGAACCGTGGTGCGTAAGTTCATGTCTCCTCCAGAATGGTCTTGCTGTTCAACGCACGAATGACCCACGCTACCTCGTCGCACCGGGCGCGCCCTCCACGGATGCAGGGTAACGATCAGCGCCATTCCCAATCGTTGTCGGGTTTGCGGCGCATGACGGCCAACGCATATTCCATGCCGGTCGCGCAGCGGCGCCGACCACGTTCGCCGCCACAAGCCGGTCTGAAAACGCCGCACAGGCACACCGCATCAGGCTACGCGCCGTGCGTCGGGTACCGTTCGAGTCGCCGTGCGCAGGCTGTATCAAACGGCAATGACGCGAGACGCCGTTCAGCGGTGTCACGCCGTCACACCACTTAATCCGGGCATGTGGAACATACTGTGTCATTGCCCGATACGAAGCGTGTCCGTCGCGTCGCAGGCCGCGGGAGAACCGCTTCGCAAAAGCGCTGTATCGGGTTCGCGCGAGTACGGCGCATCCAGTGGCGGGTCATTTGCAGCGCAACATGAGTGTTATCGATCGAACCAACATCCGCGGAGAAGCGATCATGGCAAAAACCGAAAAGACCTATACCGACGAGGAGATCCAGCAACGGCTCGTCGGACCGCTCCAGCACTGGTACGTGGAAGACGGCTGGCTGCGGCGCAAATACCGCACCGAGGGCTGGAAGGGAACGTTGATGGTGGTGAACGCAGTGGGCCATCTCGCGGAAGCCGCATGGCATCACCCCGATCTCACGGTCTCCTATGCATTCGTGATCGTGAAGCTGAAGACCCACTCCGCAAAAGGCATCACCGACAAGGACTTTGCCCTCGCCAACAAGATCGAGTCGTTCATCCAGTGGCAGCCGGCCACCGAAGGCGGCCCGCTGGAAGGCACGCCGAGCGACGACCAGCGCTTTCGCTACATCAAGTACGACGCGCCCAAAGCGGAGGGAACGGCCGAGGGTGGCTGACGCGCGGGCGGCGACAGCGAGCGACAGCGAGCGACAGCGAGCGACAGCGGACGACAGCGGAAGCGGCCCGCACGTCATCTGGTACGTCTGAAAGCGGACGTCCCCGCACGTGCCTGGTACGGCTTTCGCTTGACGTCCTGCGCCGGCCGCCCACGCGACGGCACACGCCGTCGCCATGGCGGCGTGTGCGGCTCGCCGTGCGCGGTCTACACTGGATCACGCCCGAACAAGGACACTTGCGATGCAGCTTCACGTTCGCCGCCTTCCGCCTGACGCCACCGTGACGGTCGACGCCCCCGCGCGGTTGCATCTGGGCTTTCTCGACCCGAATGCGTCGCTCGGACGCGCGTTTGGCAGCGTCGGACTGGTGATCGACGGCGGCGGCACTCGCGTGGAAGCGCGGCTCGCTGAACGCGACCGCATCGACGGCCCGGTGTCCGATGCGGAACGCGAGCGCATCGCGGTATGTCTCGAACGGCTGCACGCCGCCTACGACCCCACGCCTGTCGCGATCGACGTCACCCAGACGCCGCGCGCCCACACCGGCCTCGGATCCGGGACGCAGCTCGCGCTCGCAGTCGGCGCGGCGTTCGTCCGGCTGCTCGGCGACGTCGCGCCGAGCGCCGAACTCGCGGCCCTGCTCGGACGCGGCGCGCGCTCGGGCATCGGCGTGCTCGGCTTCGATTCCGGTGGCCTGCTGGTGGACGGCGGCCCGTCGGGCGATCTGCATCCGGGCGTGCCGCCGCTGCTCGCACGCCAGCCGTTTCCCGACGACTGGCGCGTGCTGCTCGTCAGCGACAATTCACGCGAAGGTCTGCACGGCGCTGACGAACGGCGCGGCCTCGCCGCGCTCGCGCCGTTTCCTCAGAAACTTGCCGCGCATCTGTGCCACCTCGTGCTGATGAAGATCCTGCCTGGCGCCGCCGAGCGGAACATCGTGCCGTTCGCGCATGGGTTGACCGAGATGCAGCAGACCATCGGCGAATATTTCGCGCCCGTGCAAGGCGGCGTGTTCGCGAGCCCCGGCGTCGAGCGTGCGCTGCGCGTGCCGCTCGGCATCTGGACCGCGAAAAGCCGGACCGTCGAAATGATCGTGCGTCCCGTGCT